>NZ_JBGAGA010000111.1:0-13722 GCF_044226965.1 Aquabacterium sp.
AAGTGGCGGGCTTCGACCTGGTGCGTGCGCTGCGCAACGTGGGCGGGCAGGTGCACACGCTGGAGCGCGTGCTGCAGAGCTTCGTCAAGCGCTACCGGTCCGGGGAGCCGGCGATGCTGCAGCTGGCGGATCCGGCCCAGAGCGAAGCGGCACGCAATGCCACCCATTCGCTGCGCGGCGCCTGCGCCACCATCGGAGCGCATGAGCTGCACCAGGGCCTGCAGGCGCTGGAGCAGACGCTGTTCGGCGGCGGCGACCCGACCGGCCAGCTGCCGCAGGCCCAGGCGCTCAACGATGCGCTGATGCGGCTCGCGCAGCGCCTGGCCGCTGAACTGGAGCGTTAGCCGCCGGCCTGGATGCGGGCCACCAGCGCGCGGGTGAACTCGCTGGTGCTGGCCTTGCCGCCGAGGTCGCCGGTGCGCACCTGGTCGAGGTTGAGCGTCTGGTCGACGGCACGGCGCAGGCGGTCGCCCAGGTCCTGGCGTTTCACGTGGTCGAGCATCAACGCCGCGGCCAGCAGCAGCGCGGTGGGGTTGGCCTTGCCCTGGCCCGCGATGTCCGGCGCCGAGCCGTGCACGGCTTCGAAGATGGCCGCATCGGCGCCGATGTTGGCGCCCGGTGCCATGCCCAGCCCGCCCACCAGCCCCGCCACCAGGTCGGACAGGATGTCGCCGAACAGGTTGGTCGTGACCAGCACGTCGAACTGCCAGGGGTTCAGCACCAGCTTCATCGCGCAGGCGTCGACGATGATGGTGTCCATCTGGATCCGGCCCTTGTACTTCTCCTCGTACAGCTGCTCGGCCGTTTCCTTGAAGATGCCGGTCAGCGCCTTCATGATGTTGGCCTTGTGCACGATGGTCACCTTCTTGCGGCCCAGCGCGATGGCGTGCTCGAAGGCGTAGTCCAGGATGTGGCGGCAGCCGGCGCGGGTGTTGATGCCGGTGGCCATGGCCACCGCGTGCGGGTCGTCGTCGATCTGCACGTAGTGCTCGTGGCCGATGTACAGGCCCTCGAGGTTCTCGCGCACCACCACCAGGTCGATGTTGTCGTAGCGGCCGCCGGGGATGATGGTCTTGGCCGGGCGCAGGTTGGCGAAGAGCTTGAACTCCTCGCGCAGCCGGACGTTGGAGCTGCGGTAGCCGCCGCCCGAGGGCGTTTCCAGCGGACCCTTCAGTGCCAGCCGGGTGCGGCGGATGCTGGCCAGCGTGGCCGGCGGCAGCGGGTCGTTGGCCGTCTTCACGCCTTCGAGGCCGGCGACCTGGCGGTCCCACTCGAAGGGCGCGCCCAGCGCATCGAGCGCGGCCAGCGTGGCGTCGACGATCTCGGGGCCGATGCCGTCGCCGGGGATCAGGGTTGCGGGGATCTTGCTCATGTCAGTACACCACCACGGAACGGATGGATTCGCCTTTCTTCATCAAGTCGAAACCCTGGTTGATATTGTCCAAGGTGAGCGTGTGCGTGATCAGGTCGTCGATGTTGAGCTTGCCGTCCATGTACCAGTCGACGATCTTCGGCACGTCGGTGCGGCCGCGCGCACCGCCGAAGGCCGAGCCTTCCCACTTGCGGCCGGTGACCAGCTGGAATGGCCGGGTGCTGATCTCGGCGCCGGCCTCGGCCACGCCGATGATGATGCTGCGGCCCCAGCCCTTGTGCGTGCATTCGAGCGCCTGGCGCATCACCTGCGTGTTGCCGATGCATTCGAAGCTGTAGTCGGCGCCGCCGTCGGTGAGCTGCACGATGGCGTCGACGATGTTCGGATGGTCCTTCGGATTCAGGAAGTGCGTCATGCCGAACTTGCGCGCCATCGCCTCGCGGGCCGGGTTGAGGTCGATGCCGATGATCTTGTCGGCGCCGACCATCTTCGCGCCCTGGATCACGTTCAGCCCGATGCCGCCGAGGCCGAACACCGCGACGTTGGCGCCGGCCTCGACCTTGGCGGTGAACAGCACCGCGCCGACGCCGGTGGTGACGCCGCAACCGATGTAGCAAACCTTGTCGAACGGCGCGTCGGGCCGGATCTTGGCCAGCGCGATGCCGGGCACCACGATGTGGTTGGCGAAGGTGCTGGTGCCCATGTAGTGCAGCAGCGGCTTGCCGTCCAGCGAGAAGCGCGACGAGCCGTCGGGCATCAGGCCCTTGCCCTGCGTGGCGCGGATGGCCTGGCACAGGTTGGTCTTGCGCGACAGGCAGAACTTGCACTGCCGGCATTCCGGCGTGTACAGCGGGATGACGTGGTCGCCGGGCTTCAGCCAGGGCACCTTGCTCTCGAGCACGACGCCGGCGCCTTCATGGCCGAGGATGGCGGGGAACAGGCCTTCGGGGTCGGCGCCGGACAGTGTGTACCAGTCGGTGTGGCAGATGCCGGTGGCCTTGACCTCGACCAGCACCTCGCCGTCACGCGGGCCTTCGAGCTCGACGGTCTCGATGGTCAAGGGAGCGCCGGCCTTCCAGGCCACGGCAGCACGGGTCTTCATCGTCGGCATCCTCACCAAGCTGGGAAGCCGACATTGTGTCAGCGCGCGGCCTGGGACCCGCGCAGCAGCGAGAGCATCTCGGAAGGGGCGGTGACCTTCGGGTCGAACGGATGCCAGCGCTGGCCGCCCAGCGCGGCCAGGATGCGCCGCACGTACATGCGCGTCTCGGCGTAGGGCGGCACGCCACGGTAGCGGTCGACCGCCTTCTCGCCCGCGTTGTACGCGGCCAGCGCCAGCGCGACATCGCCTTCGAAGTAGGCCAGCAGCCAGCGCAGGTAGGCCATGCCGCCGCGGATGTTCTGCGTCGGGTCGCTGAGCTTGCGCACCTGGAAGCGCGCGGCGGTGTCGGGGATCAGCTGCATCAGCCCCTGCGCATTCTTCGGCGAGACGGCCAGCGGGTCGAAGTTCGATTCGGTGGCCATCACCGCCAGCACCAGCTGCGGCGCGAGCTGGTACTCGGGCGCCACCAGGCTGACGAAGCGGGTGATCTGCGGCGGGGCGTTGGGCGGCGTGGGCAGCGCGTTCCACCGTTGCGTGATGGGGCCGGCGCCGGCCATGCCGGGCGCGAGCGGCCCGGCAGCCGGCTTGCCGAGCGGCCTGGGCGGCGGCGCCGCGGCGGCCAGCGGCAGCGGATCGGACTCCGGCGGGCGCAGGCAGGGCGGCGGTGCACCCAGCGGCGTGCCCATGCTGGCCAGCATGTTCTGCGCCTGGGCCATGCCCTGCTCGGCGGCGGCGGCGAACAGGTGCGCGGCCTGCGCATCGTCGCGCTCGATGCCGCGGGCATTGGTCAGCATCCAGGCCAGGTTGTACTGGGACTCGGCATCCCCGTAGCGCGCGGCGCGGCAGTACAGCTGCGCGGCCTTGACCGGGTCGCGCGGCATGCCGTCGCTGCCGTATTCGTAGCGCAGCGCCTCCTCGCGCCAGCGCAGCACCTGCGAGGGCACCACCGGCCCCGCCTCGGGCGGCGGCGCGCTGGGGCGCGGCAGCGATTCGAGCGTCAAGCCCGGCACCTGCGCCAGCGCGCCGGTGGCGCCGAGAAGCCATGCGGCGCCGAGAGCCGCCGCGCGTGCGCGCCTTGCCTTCATGCCCGCCTGCAGGTCACATGCCCGCGTAGTTCGGCCCGCCGCCGCCTTCGGGCGTGACCCAGACGATGTTCTGCGAGGGATCCTTGATGTCGCAGGTCTTGCAGTGCACGCAGTTCTGCGCGTTGATCTGCAGGCGGTCGCTGCCATCGTCGTTCTTGACGAACTCGTAGACGCCGGCCGGGCAGTAGCGGCTTTCCGGGCCGGCGTACTTGGCCAGGTTCAGCGCCACCGGCACGCTGGCGTCCTTCAGCGTCAGGTGCGCGGGCTGGTTCTCCTCGTGGTTGGTGTTGCTGACGAACACCGACGAGAGCCGGTCGAAGGTGAGCTTGCCGTCGGGCTTGGGGTACTCGATCGGCGCGCACGCTGCCGCCGGCAGCAGCGACTGGTGGTCGCGCCGGGTCGAATGCAGCGTCCACGGCGGCGCCTGGATGCCCAGCTTGGGCAGCAGCCACTGCTCGATGCCGGTCATCAGGTTGCCGACCAGCTTGCCGTGCTTGAACCAGAGCTTGAAGTTCTTCGTGCGCTCGAGTTCCTTGTAGAGCCAGCTGGCTTCGAAGGCCTTGGGGTAGGCCGATAGCTCGTCATGTGAGCGGCCCGCCATCACGGCTTCGAAGGCGGCCTCGGCGCACAGCATGCCGGTCTTGATGGCCGCATGGCTGCCCTTGATGCGCGAGGCGTTCAGGTAGCCGGCGTCGCAGCCGATCAATGCGCCGCCCGGGAACACGGTCTTGGGCAGCGACTGCAGGCCGCCGTTGTTGATGGCGCGCGCACCGTAGCTCAGGCGCTTGCCGCCTTCGAGGTGCTGGCGGATGGCCGGGTGCGTCTTCCAGCGCTGCATCTCCTCGAACGGGCTCATCCACGGGTTCTGGTAGTCCAGCCCGATGACGAAGCCCAACGTGACCTTGTTGCCTTCCAGGTGGTAGAGGAAGCCGCCGCCAAAGGTATCGTCCACCATCGGCCAGCCGGCGGTGTGCACCACCAGGCCGGGCCTGGCCTTGTCGGCCGGCACTTCCCAGAGCTCCTTGACGCCGATGGCGAAGGTCTGCGCGTCGCGGCCCTCGTCGAGCCTGAACTTCGCGATCACCTGCTTGCCGAGGTGGCCGCGCGCACCTTCGGCGAACACCGTGTACTTGCCCAGCAGTTCCATGCCGAGCTGGAAGTTGTCGCCCGGCTGGCCGTCCTTGCCGATCCCCATGTTGCCGGTGGCCACGCCGCGCACCGCGCCCTTGTCGTCGTACAGCACCTCCGCTGCGGCGAAGCCGGGGAAGACCTCGACGCCCAGCGCCTCGGCCTGTTCGCCCAGCCACTTGACCACCGTGCCGAGTGCAACGACGTAGTTGCCGTGGTTGTGGAAGCAGTCCGGCACCAGCCAGGCGGGTGTGGTGGCGGTGCCGCCGTCGGCGCCGAGGAACAGGATCTGGTCGTCGGTGACCGGCTGGTTCAGCGGTGCGCCGCGCTCCTGCCAGTCAGGGAACAGCTCGTTGATCGCGATCGGGTCCATCACCGCGCCGGACAAGGTGTGCGCGCCGGGCTCCGAGCCCTTCTCCAGCACCACCACCGAGAGCTCCTTGCCTGCGGCCGCGGCCAGCTGCTTGAGCCGGATCGCCGTGGCCATGCCGCCGGGTCCGCCGCCAACGATGACGACGTCGTATTCCATCGACTCGCGCGGGCCGTATTGGTCGAGGATCTCCTGTGGGGTCATGGTCTTGTCCAGGCTTTGTGATGAGGGAGGGGAGCGATGTCGAGCGGGCAGGATTCTACTTGCGTCGACCACAAAATAGAACGATCGTGCTTTTTTGTGCGATGCCCCGCATGCTGCCATGCATGCGGCCGCGCCGACTGTCGTCCGCGGCTCAGTTGCGCGGGCGTTGGCGGGTCACGACTGCGTGCTATCGTGCCCGCTCTCCCTCCAGCCTGCCGTGACAGCACCATGAGCTACAGCATCGATCTTTCCGGCCGCGTGGCCTTCGTCACCGGCGCGTCCAGTGGCCTGGGCGCGCAATTCGCGCGCACGCTCAGCGCGGCCGGGGCCGGCGTGGTGCTGGCAGCACGCCGCATCGAGCGGCTGAAGACGCTGCGCGCCGAACTCGAAGCCGACGGTGGCGACGCGCATGTGGTGGCACTCGACGTCACCGACCCCGACAGCATCAAGGCCGCGGTGGCGCACGCCGAGACCGAGATGGGCACGATCGACATCCTGGTCAACAACTCGGGCGTCAGCACCACGCAGAAGCTGGTGGACGTGACGCCCGACGACTTCGACTTCGTGATGGACACCAACACGCGCGGCGCCTTCTTCGTCGCGCAGGAAGTGGGCAAGCGCATGATCGCGCGCTCGCGCGGCGCGGCGCCGGGCACCTTCACCGGCGGGCGCATCGTCAACGTCGCATCGATGGCCGGGCTGCGGCCGCTGGGCCAGATCGGCGTCTACGCGATGAGCAAGGCTGCGGTGATCCACATGACCCGCGCGATGGCGCTGGAGTGGGGCAAGTTCGGCATCAACGTGAACGCGCTGTGCCCGGGCTACATCGACACCGAGATCAACCACCACCACTGGCAGACCGAGGCCGGCCAGAAGCTGATCGGCATGACGCCGCGCAAGCGCATCGGCGAGCCGAAGGACCTGGACGCCGCGCTGATGATGCTGTGCGCGAACGAGAGCCGCTTCATCAACGGGGCGGTGCTGGCGGCAGACGATGGCTTCGGAATCTGAACCACGATGAGGCCCCCACGCTCACTGAGTTCGCTGCCCCCCGAGGGGGCGCGTCAGCGCCTTCGGGCGGCCGGGCGGCGCTGACATGCGAGCGCTGACCCCGGTCGAAGCCCGTGTGCTGGGCGTGCTGGTCGAGAAGCAGGCCACGGTGCCGGACACCTACCCGCTGTCGCTGAACGCGCTGGTGGCCGGCTGCAACCAGAAGACGGCGCGCGAGCCGGTGATGAACCTGAGCGAATCGGACGTGCTGGCCGCGATCGACGGGCTCAAGAGCCTGAGCCTCGTGTTCGAGGGCAGCAGCAGCCGCGTGACGCGCTACGAGCACAACATGACGCGCGGCATCGCGGTGCCGAGCCAGGCCACGGCGCTGCTGGCGGTGCTCATGCTGCGCGGCCCGCAGACTGTGGCCGAGCTGCGCGCCAACTGCGAGCGACTGCACCGCTTTGCGGACACCTCGTCGGTCGAGGGCTTCCTCAACGAACTGGCCGAGCGCTTTCCGCCGCGCGCTGTGCTGCTGCCACGCGCGCCCGGTGCGCGCGAGGCGCGCTGGGCTCACATGCTGTGCGGTGAGGTGCAGATGCCCGCTGGCGGCCTGCCGGCCACCGGCACGGACGAAGACCCCATCACGGTGGGCGAGCTGGTGGCGCTGAAGGCCGAGCTGGCGCGCCAGTCCGACGAACTGGCCAACCTGCGCGCGCTGGTGCTGCGCATGGCCGGCGAGCTGGGCATCGATCCCGCCACCCCCTGACGCCGCGCCGCACGATGCGATTCGACCTGCCCGACGACAAGACGCTCACCTACGAGATGCGCATCCCCATCCGCTGGGGCGACATGGACGCGATGGGCCATGTCAACAACACGGTCTACTTCCGCTACCTCGAGACGCTGCGCATCGACTGGTTTCGCAGCATCGGCTGCCTGCCCGACGCCGATGGCATCGGCCCGGTGATCATCAACGCGTTCTGCAGCTTCATCCGCCAGCTCGAGTACCCGGGCGAGGTGATCGCGAAGCACTACGTCGGCGCCCTCGGCCGCAGCACGATGGACACCTACGCGACGCTGGAGCGCAGCGACGATCCCGGCGTGGTGTATGCCAGCGGCGGCGCCACCGTGGTGTGGACCAATTTCCGCCTGCAGAAGTCGGTGCCGCTGCCGGACGACATCCGCGCGATGTTCACGAAGTGAGCAGGCCGGGCCTCGGAGGCTTCATCCCGCCAGCAGCTTGTTGACCAGCTCCGGCGTCGTCGCCGCGCCCACCTTGCGCATCAGCCGCGCGCGGTAGACATCGACGGTGCGCGGGCTGATGGCCAAGCGCTTGCCGATCTGCTTGCTGGTCAGGCCGTCGATCAGCAGCGCCGCGATCTCGCGTTCGCGTGCGGTGAACTCCACCCGCAGCTTGCGCCGCGACGAGAGGTCCTCGAAGGCCCAGATGCCGGCGGCATGCGGATGCCGCGGGTCCAGTGCGCGGCCGGTGACGTGGCACCAGAACAGCTCGCCGCGAGTCGGGCCGTCCACGCGCTTCATCACCCGCTCGTCGGCGTAGCGGCCTTGCGCATCCAGGCTGGCAGTGATGCGGTCGCCGGCGCGCTCGAACTCGTCGGACGTGGGGTACAGCACGGCGAAGGACTGGCCGATCAGCTGCTCGCGCGCGGCGCCGAACATCGCCAGCAGGTGCTGGTTGCAGTCGACGATCTGGCGCTGTCGCGAGAGCACCAGGCCGATGGGCGCCTGGTCGAAGGCGATGCGGTAGTCCAGCTCGATCGGCGGGGGCGTCAGCGTCGTCATTTAGGCGATCCCCAGAGACAGGTTCGCGTGGCATGAACAAGATCTATCCCAGTGCAGCCGCCGCGCTGCAAGGCATCGTCCAGGACGGCCAGCTGATGGCCGTCGGTGGCTTCGGCCTCTGCGGCATTCCCGAAGCCCTGATTGCGGCGCTGCAGGCCAGCGGCGTCAAGAACCTGACGGTGATCTCGAACAACGCCGGGGTCGATGGCTTCGGCCTTGGCAAGCTGCTCGAGACGCGGCAGATCAAGAAGATGATCTCCAGCTACGTCGGCGAGAACAAGGAGTTCGAGCGCCAGTACCTGGCCGACGAGCTGGAGCTGGAGTTCACGCCGCAGGGCACGCTGGCCGAGAAGCTGCGCGCCGGCGGTGCCGGCATCCCGGCCTTCTTCACGCGCACCGGTGTCGGCACGCTGGTGGCCGAAGGCAAGGAGCTGCGCGAGTTCGACGGTCACACCTACGTGATGGAACGCTCGCTCACGCCCGCGGTGTCGCTGGGCAAGGCCTGGAAGGCCGACAAGAGCGGCAACCTGATCTTCCGCCGCACCGCGCGCAACTTCAACCCGGCGGTGATCATGGCCGGCAAGATCAGCGTGGTCGAGGTCGAGGAGATCGTCGAGACCGGCACCTTCGATCCCGATGCGGTGCATCTGCCCGGCATCTACGTGAATCGCCTGGTGCTCAACGCCACGCCCGAGAAGCGCATCGAGAAGCGCACGATCTCCGAAAAGTCGACCGAGAAAGCGGGAGCCTGACCATGCCCTGGACCCATGATGAGATGGCCGCGCGGGCGGCCCAAGAGCTGCAGGACGGCTTCTACGTCAACCTCGGCATCGGCCTGCCCACGCTGGTGGCGAACTTCGTCTCGCCCGACATCGAGGTCTGGCTGCAAAGCGAGAACGGCATGCTCGGCATCGGCCCGTTCCCGACCGAGGACGAAGTCGACCCCGACCTGATCAACGCCGGCAAGCAGACCGTCACCACCATTCCCGGCTCGTCGATCTTCGGCTCGCACGAGAGCTTCGCGATGATCCGCGGCGGCAAGATCAACCTGTCGATCCTGGGTTCGATGCAGGTGACCGACAAGGGCGACATCGCCAACTGGATGATCCCCGGCAAGATGGTCAAGGGCATGGGCGGCGCGATGGACCTGGTGGCCGGTGTCTCGCGCGTGCTGGTGCTGATGGAGCATGTGGCGCGCCGCAAGGACGGCGGCTTCGACCTGAAGATCCTGCCCAAGTGCACGCTGCCGCTCACCGGCATCGGCGTGGTCAACCGCATCATCACCGACCTGGCGGTGATGGACGTGACGCCCGAAGGCCTGAAGGTCGTCGAGATGGCGCCCGGGGTGACGCGCGAGGAGCTGCAGAGCAAGACCGGCGTGCCGCTCCATTGAGGCGTTAGCGCCTCCGGCGCCTTTCAGCGCGCCGGCTGGCTGGCCTTGGACAAGGCCAGCCACAGCGGCACCAGCCGCGCATCGGCCTGCACGCGCAGGTCGGCCTCGGGCCACAGGCAGTCGCGGCCGACGGTGCTGATGCGGTAGCGCAGTTCGCGCGTCGCCAGCGCGATGTCGAAGCGCTCCTGCGGCTCGATCGCGGCGGCCGGCAGCGACCACAGGCCCATCGCATTCCATGCGATGCGCAGCCGGTGCAGGCGATGCACCACGCGCTGCGCCACGCGCTGGGCGGCGCCGTCGAGCTGATCGCTCAGCCGTTCGGCCAGCGCCTGCAGGTGCGGCAATGCCTCGTCGAGCGGACCCAGCTCGGCCAGCATCGGCGCCTGCAGGACGGCTTCGTCCGTCCGCGGTTGCTGATCGGCCCAGTGCGTGATCGGCCCGGCCCACAGGCCGGACAACTCGCCCGGCACGAACTTCAGCGCAAAGCTCGCGCGTTCGGCGGCATGCGGCCGCGCGTCGACGATGCCCAGCGCCAGCTCGGCCACCGCCATCAGCTGGCCCAGCGGCGAGATGGCCGTGCCGAGCAGCTGGAACGGGTAGCCGGTGCCATCGAGCCGTTCATGGTGTTCGCACACGGCGCGTGCGATCTCGGCCGGGTAGTCGGTCAGCTGGGTCAGCAGCATCGCGCCCACATGGGGGTGCGCCGCGAGCTGGCGGTACTCGACCAGGTCGAGCTGGCGACCGGCACGCAGGTACTCGGGGTTCACGTACATCTCGCCGATGTCGTGCACCAGGCCGACGAGCATCGCGCGGGGCAGTAGCGCCGCCGGCGCTCTGGCATGCCAGGCCAGGGCGCCGGCCAGCGCCATGGCGCGCAGCGCATGCTGGTAGCTCGCGGGCATGCCGGCCTGGGCAGACCCCAGCAACAGGCACACCACCGGGTGCAGCGGCAGCGCCTGCACGCCTTCCACCAGGGCCTTGGCGCAGGGTCGCAGCAGGTCGCACAGCGGATCGGCCGGGCTGTCCAGCAGCGTCGCCAGTCCGTGCTGCAGCGCGCGGTGATCCACACCGTTGCCGGCCTGCAGCGAGCCTCCCTGCTGCAGCTCGCGCCGGATCAGCTGCTGGTGCGGCGCCAGTGCCTCCAACGGCGCGGCGCAGGCGTTGGCAAGGGTCAACGCCGCGAAGGGATGGGTCTGCAGAAAGGCTTCCGACGGGGCGTTCAAGCGGGGATCCGGATCGGGCACGCGACATCCTGATGTCGACCCGGTGCGCGGACACCTGATCGCGCAATCGAGACCGCCCCACAGCGGGGCTGGCACAAAGTCACGCTCGCGCCAGCGCGCGCAGGCGGGCCGCCGGTCAGCGCTGCGCCAGAGCCGCCGCGCAGGCCGGCACCAGCGCCGGCCCGCGATAGATCAGGCCGGTGTAGACCTGCACCAGGTCGGCACCGGCCTCGCGCTTGGCGCGCGCATCGGCCGCACTCATCACGCCGCCGACGCCGATGATCGGGAACTCCGGGCCGAGCGCGCCGCGCAGCTGCGCGATCACGCGGTTGCTGGCCTCGCGCACCGGCGCGCCCGAGAGGCCACCGGTCTCGTCCGCATGCGGCAGGCCCTGCACCGCGGCGCGGGCGATGGTGGTGTTGGTGGCGATCACGCCGTCGACGCCATGGCGCTGCAGGCTGGCGGCGATGACACCGACCTGCGTGGCATCGAGGTCGGGCGCGATCTTCACGAACATCGGCACCACGCGCTTGTGCTGGCGCGCCAGCGCCTTGCGCCGCGCCTGCAGCGCCTGGAGCAGGGCGTCGAGCGCCTCGTCGCTCTGCAGCGCGCGCAGGTTCTGCGTGTTGGGGCTGGAGATGTTGACGGTCACGTAGTCGGCATGCGGATAGACGCCGGCCAGGCCGAGCAGATAGTCGTCCACCGCGCGCTCGATCGGCGTGCTGGCGTTCTTGCCGATGTTCAGGCCCAGGATGCCGCCGGCCGCGCGGAAGCTGTGGGCGCGTTGCACGTTGGCGAGGAAGGCATCGAGGCCTTCGTTGTTGAAGCCCAGGCGGTTGATCAGCGCCTCGGCCTGCGGCAGCCGGAACATGCGCGGCTTCGGATTGCCCGGCTGTGCCTTGGGCGTGACGGTGCCCACCTCGATGAAGCCGAAGCCCATCGCGCCCAGCCCGTCGATGCAGCGGCCGTTCTTGTCGAGCCCGGCGGCCAGGCCCACGCGGTTCGGAAACTTCAGGCCTGCCACGGTGACCGGATCATCGACCCGCGGCTTGGACCACAGGCACTGCGCCGGCGTGTTCTGCAGCGCGGCAATGGATTCCAGCGTCAGCTCATGGGCGCGCTCGGCATCCAGGCCGAACAGGAAGGGGCGGGCGAGGGCATAGGGGACGAAAGCCATAATGCCGGATTGTCCGTCAGCCCCTTCCTTCTTCTCCTTCTTGCTTGCGCCGATGACCCAGGACGAACTCAAAGCATTGGTCGGCCGTGCCGCGCTCGACTACGTGGTGCCCGGCACCGTGGTGGGCGTGGGCACCGGCTCCACCGTCAACCATTTCATCGATGCGCTTGCCGGCATCAAGCAGCAGGTGCTGGGCGCGGTGTCGAGCTCGGTCAAGAGCACCGAACGGCTGCTGGCCCATGGCATCCGCGTCTTCGAGGCGGCCGAGGTCGAGCGCCTGCCGGTCTACATCGACGGCGCCGACGAGATCGATCCGCGCGGTCACATGATCAAGGGCGGCGGCGCGGCGCTGACGCGCGAGAAGATCGTCGCCGACCTGTGCGATCGCTTCGTCTGCATCGCCGATGCGTCGAAGCAGGTGCCGGTGCTGGGCAACTATCCGCTGCCGGTGGAGGTGATCCCGATGGCCGCGGCCCAGGTGGCCCGACGCTTCGCCGCGAACTATCGCGCCGAGGCGACGCTGCGCGAAGGCGTGGTCACCGACAACGGCAACCAGATCCTGGACGTGCGCGGCCTGCGCATCACCGATCCGCTGGCGATGGAGACCGAGCTGAACCAGTGGCCCGGCATCGTGACCGTGGGCATCTTCGCCCGCCATCGCGCCCGCGTGTGCCTGCTGGGCACCGAGCAGGGCGTCAGGACGCTGACTTTCGACTGATCCGCACCGCGAAGCGGGCCGGGTCCAGTGCGTCGACGAGGCTGGCCGGCGCCGGCACGGGCGCGCCGGTGACGGTGGCCGCCAGCAGTTCACCGGCCAGCGCGGCATGCGTGATGCCGCGCGAGCCGTAACCGGCGGCGATGTACAGGCCGCGCTCGCGCGGCAGGAAGCGTGGCTGGTCCAGGCGCTGTCCCGCGCGGGCGGCGCCGGCAAGCGCCAGCGGCACCGGGCCCAGCAGCGGCAGGCGGTCGCCGGTCTGCATGCGCCAGCCGACGCGACCGCTGATCGCGGCGCCGTGGATCGCCCAGCCGGTCAGGCGCTGCAGCGTGGCGAGGTTGCTGCGGTGGTCGGCTTCGCGCAGCGCGGGCTCCTCGTCGTCGGCCTGCGAGGTCGCGCCGCACAGGACGCGGCCGTCCGGCAGCTGAAGGGCATAGCCGCTATCGGCCAAAGCGAGCGGCAGACGCTGCGGCACGCCGGCCAGCAGGCTGACCTGACCCCGCAGCGATTGCCACGGCCAGGGTCTCTCACCCCAGGGGCACAGCGGCCCGAGCAGGCGTATCGCATCGTGGCTGTTGGCCAGCACGATCGCTTCGCTGCGTGCGATGACGTGACCGGCGGCGTCCAGCAGGCGCCAGCCGCCGCCATCGCGCTGCAGCGCGGCCACCGTCTGGCCGGTGCGCACCGCGATGCCCGGGCTCGCGAGCCATTGCCGCACGAGCAGGCCCGGCGCGACCCAGCCGCCGCCGGGGTAGTGCCAGGCGGGGCCGTGCACGGGCAGCCCGGCGAGTGCCGACGCCTGCTCGGCTGGCAGCGCCTGCACCCAGTCGGCCGGCAGCGCCTGCGCTGCGAGCAACGCCTGCATCGCGTGCAGGGGCAGATCGCGCTCGCCACGCAGCAGGCCGCAGCCGCCGGGCAATGCGCCGGACCGGATCAAGGGCTGCAGCCCTTGCTGCGCGCGCAGCGCTGCCGCCCGCAGCCAGCGCGCGTGCGCGCCGTCGTGGGCATGCACGATGCCGTGGAACAGGCCGCCCGCGTTGCCCGATGTCGCGCTGGCGGGCTGAGCGGCCTGCTCGATCACCTCGACCGCGACGCCTTGCGCCGCCAGCGCACGCGCGACCCCGGCACCGGCCAGGCCGGCGCCGACGACGATCGCC
>NZ_JBGAGA010000112.1:0-13382 GCF_044226965.1 Aquabacterium sp.
TGCAGCTCAATGCCGCGCTGGGCCCGGAAATGGAGTTCCTGGGGGCCAGCCTGAACGCCCGCGGCCTGGACAGCTGGCTGGGGGCCCTGTTCGTGCTGGGCATCGGCGTGGCGATGTTCGAGCTCTCGCGCCGCAGCTTCCGCCGCGAGTGGGGCCAGATCCAGGAAGAGATCGAGGCCGAGATCAAGAAGCGGGAGGCCAGCGCATGAGCGCCTATGCCATCGAGCTCAAGGACGTGCGCAAGAGCTTCGGCAAGACCGAGATCATCCGCGGCGCCAACCTGGCGGTGAACCCCGGCGAGCGGGTGGCCATCATCGGGCCCAACGGCGCAGGCAAGTCCACGCTGTTCAACCTGATCAGCGGGCGCTTCGGCCCCAGCAGCGGCGAGATCCTGCTGCACGGCCAGCGCATCGAGGGCATGACGCCGTTCCAGATCAACCGCCTGGGGCTCTCGCGCAGCTTCCAGGTCAGCAACCTGTTCACGCGGCTGTCGGTGTTCGAGAACATCCGCTGCGCGGTGCTCTGGAGCATGGGCCACCGCTACGCCTTCTGGAAGTTCCTGGCCGACCTGACGGACGCCAACGAGCGCGCCGAAGAGGTGATGGCGATGATCAAGCTCGATCGCCGGCGCGACCACCTGGCCACCAACCTGACCTATGCCGAGCAGCGGGCGCTGGAGATCGGCATCACCATTGCCGGGGGCTCCAGCGTGATCCTGCTGGACGAGCCCACCGCGGGCATGAGCAAGAGCGAGACCAAGCGCTTCATCCAGCTGATCCGCGACGTCACGGTGGGCAAGACCCTGCTGACGGTGGAGCACGACATGGGCGTGGTGTTCGGCCTGGCCGACAAGATCGCGGTGCTGGTGTACGGCGAGGTGATCGCCTTCGACACGCCCGACGCGGTGCGCGCCAACCAGCGGGTGCAGGAGGCCTACCTCGGCTCGGTGCTGGCAGACGCCCAGGCCGCCGGACATTGAGGGCGCACCGATGCTGAAACTGCAGGACCTGCACGCCTACTACGGCAAGAGCCATGTGCTGCATGGCGTGAACTTCGAGGTCAAGCCCGGCGAGATCATCGCGCTGCTCGGGCGCAACGGCTCGGGTCGCTCGACCACGGTCAAGACCATCATGGGCCTGGTCGAAGGCCAGGGCACGATCCAGTGGCGCGACAAGCCCATCCTCGGGCTGCAGGCCTACGAGATCGCGCACCAGGGGATCGGCTACGTGCCCGAGAATCGCGACATCTTCCCCAAGCTCACGGTGCACCAGAACCTGATGCTGGGCGAGAAGCGCGGGGCGAAGAAACCCAGGTGGAGCTTCGACGACATGTACGGCATGTTCCCGCGGCTGAAGGAGCGGCAGCACACGGAAGCCGGCGTGCTCTCCGGCGGCGAGCAGCAGATGCTCACGCTGTGCCGCACTTTGATGGGCGACCCGGACCTGATCATGATCGACGAGCCCACCGAGGGGCTGGCGCCCAAGATCGTGGAACTCGTGGCCGAGTACCTCAAGGAGCTCAAACGCCGCGGCATCTCGGTGCTGCTGGTGGAGCAGAAGCTGACGATCGCGCTGGAAGTCTCCGAGCGCTGCCTGGTGATGGGCCATGGCCAGATCGTCTTCGAGGGCACGCCGGCCGAGTTGAAGGCCGATGCGCCAGTCCGCAGAGAGTGGTTGGAGGTGTGAGATGGTGAATGCCGCTGAAGAATCGCGCCGCCTGCAAGACCAGGTGGCCTGGATCACCGGCGCCGGGTCGGGCATCGGCCTGGCCGGCGCGCAGGCCCTGGCCGAGGCCGGTGCCATCGTCGTGCTCTCGGGCCGGCGTGCGCCGCTGCTGCAGGCGGCGGCCGAGGGCATCGTGCGCGCCGGCGGCCGGGCCGAGGTCGAGGTGCTGGACGTGTGCGATGCCGCGGCCGTGGCGGCCACCGCGCAGCGCATCCTCGCGCGCCACGGCGGCCGCATCGACATCCTGGTCAACAGCGCCGGTACCAACACGCCGCGGCGCTTCTGGCGCGACCAGTCGCCCGAAGGCTGGCGCCAGGTGATCGCCACCAACCTCGACAGCCTGTTCTACACCACCCATGCCGTGCTGCCGGCCATGCGCGCGCGCCATCGCGGGCTGGTCATCAACATCAGCTCCTGGGCCGGCGTGCACCATCCCAAGCTGACCGGTCCGGCCTACAACGGCAGCAAGCATGCGGTGACCGCGATGACCGAGACCCTCAACATGGAAGACGGCATCCACGGCATCCGGGCCTGCGTGATCTGCCCGGCCGAGGTGGCCACGCCGATCCTGGACACGCGACCGCAACCGCCATCGGCCGAGGAGCGCGCCCGCATGCTGCAGCCGCAGGACCTGGGCCAGGCCATCCGCTTCGTTGCCGAGTTGCCGGCGCATGCCTGCGTCAACCAGCTGATCATCAGCCCGACCTGGAACCGGATGTACATCGACAGCCTGTGAGGGCTGCGCTCTCGCACAATGTGCCGATGATCCTTGCCACCGCTCCCCTGGCCATGCCCTGGCCGACGCTGGACCCCTTCCTGTTCTGCGTCCACCACGACGATCGCTACCCGCGCGGCAATGGCCGCTACGGCCCGGCCGCGGCGCTGGCCGGCCGGCAGATGGGCAGCGACTTCAGCCGCCGCGACGGCTGGAGCATGTACCACGGGCTCGAGGTGCCGGGCTTCCCGGCGCACCCGCACCGCGGCTTCGAGACCGTGACCCTGGTGCGGCGCGGGCGCATCGACCATTCCGATTCGCTGGGCGCGGCCGCGCGCTTCGGCGATGGCGACGTGCAGTGGCTCACCGCCGGCCGCGGCATCGTGCATGCCGAGATGTTCCCGCTGCTGTCCGAGGCGCAGGACAACCCGCTGGACCTGTTCCAGATCTGGCTCAACCTGCCGGCGCGCAGCAAGATGTGCGCGCCGTATTTCTCGATGCTGTGGGCCGAGCAGATCCCGCGCTTCAGCATCGCCGATGCCGGCGGCGCACGCACCGAGGTCACCGTCGTCGCGGGCCGCCTGCCGGGGCTGCAGCCGGCCGGCCAGCCTGCGCTCACGCCACTGCCGCCGCCGCCCGATTCATGGGCCAGCGACGCGCAGTCGGACCTGGCCATCGTCACGCTCGCACTCGATCCCGGCGCCCGCATCGTGCTGCCGCCGGCACAGGGCGCGCAGACGCGGCGCGTGGCCTACTTCTTCGCCGGCGAGCGGCTGCAGGTGGCCGGGCGCGATCTGACCGAGCATGTCGCGATCGAGGTCGATGCCGCGCAGCCGCTGGCACTGGCCAACACCGGTGCCCAGCGCGTGGAATTGCTGTTGCTGCAGGGCCGGCCGATCGGCGAGCCGGTGGCGCAGCACGGGCCGTTCGTGATGAACACCGAGCAGCAGATCCACGAGGCTTTTGCGGATTACCAGCGCACCCGCTTCGGCGGCTGGCCCTGGCCCAGCGAGGCGCCGGTGCATGGCGCCGACGCGGCCCGCTTCGCGCGCGGGCCGGGCGAGGCCGGCCTCCAGCGCCCGCCGCCGTTGGCTCAGAACTTGGTGTAGCCGCCGTCGATGACGAACTGCTCGCCGGTGGCGTAGGCCGAGGCGCTGCTGGCCAGGAACACCGCGATCCCGCCGAAGTCGTCGATGCCGCCCCAGCGCCGCGCGGGGATGCGCGGCATCACCGCGTTGGCGAACTTCTCGTTCTGCACGGAGCGCTCGGTCATGTCGGTGACGATCCAGCCCGGCAGGATCGAATTGACGCGGATCCTGTGCCGCGCCAGCTCCACCGCCAGCGCGCGCACCAGCGAGGTCACCGCCCCCTTCGAGGCGCCGTAGTGGCTGTTGTGCGCCGCGCCCTCCAGCGCCGCGGTGCTGGCGGTGGCCACCAGCGAGCCGCCCTGGCCGTGCGCGGCCATGTGGCGCACGGCGGCGCGGAAGGTCAGGAACACGCCCTCGACATTGATGCGCTGCACGCGCCGGAACTCGTCCAGGCTCATGTCGACCAGCCGCGTGCCCTTGCTCGACACGCCGGCATTGGCGAAGCAGCTGTCGATGCGGCCCAGCGCGGCGGCCGTCTCGGCAAAGCACTGCTCGACCTGGGCCTCGTCGCCGACATCGCAGACGCGCGCCAGCACGCGCGCCGCATCGCCGCATTCACCGGCCAGCTGCGCGCGCGCGGCCTCGGTCTTCTGCGGGTTCGATCCCCAGATCGCCACCCGCGCGCCGGCCGCCAGCAGCGCGCGCGCCATGCCCAGGCCGATGCCGCCGTTGCCGCCGGTGATCAGCGCGTTGTGTCCGTTCAGGTCGAAGGGGGTGTACATGCTGGGGTCGCTCCGGGCGCTGGACGTGCGCCGTCAGCCCGATGATGCCGCGAGTTCCTTCAGCAGTCCCTTCAGCCGCTTGCGCCCCGCGGCATTGGTGCTGCGCCAGGCCTGCAGCGCCAGCGCCAGCATCTGCTGCTCGGCCGGGCTCGGTCCGGCGGCTTCGCGCGGCTGATCGAGCCAGCCGGCCGGCTGCCCGCAGGCCACCTCGATCTGCCGCGCCAGCCGGTCGCCGATGGGCCGGCTGCTCTTGATCTGGCTCCACATGCTGGGGCTGACCTGCAGCTGCTGCGCGAAGCGCTGCTCCAGCCCCTTGGGCGGCACGCCGGCCCGCATCTGCGTTTCGGCAAAGGCCTGGAACAGCGCCAGCACGTTGTGGCGGCGGGCAAGGGTGGTGTTGTCGGGCACGTTGGGCGGAACAGGGCAGTGCGGGGCCGCTGCGGCGCGCGGATTGTCGCACCGGATGTGAAGACTCTTTACGCCGGCGCGTCGCTGTCCGGCGCCAGCAGCGCCAGGCACAGCCGGCGGGCCTGCGCGTCGCCCAGCGCGGCGCCCTGCGCGCGCAGCGTGGCGGCGCTGGCCGGGCTCAAGCGCTGCGCGATCAGCGCCTCGGCGCAGGCCACCAGCTGGGCCTCGCCGGCCAGCCGCGTGTCGCGGTGGGCGCCGTACCAGGCGTCGGCGCAGCCCAGCAGCCGCGCGGCGTCGCGCGGGCGGGCGGTGCGTGCCGCCTGCAGCGCCAGCGTGTCCTGCAGCAGGTGGGCCCAGCCGTTGGCCCACATCAGCGGCAGCGCCTCGGCCAGCAGCGCGCGCACCGGCGCGGTCTGGCCCTTCAGCAACCAGGCGGCGGCCAGGTGGCACAGGCTCAGTCCCAGGTCGGCCGGCGAGTTGGCCGCCCGCATCGCGGCCACGGCCACCTCGCCCAGCGCAAGGGCCTCGTCGAGCGCGCCGGCCGATCGGGCCGCATCGGCCAGCTTCAGCCGCACCCAGGCGGCCGAGCGTTCGGCGCCGGCTTCGTCGGCCAGCTGCAGCTCGATGGCCGAGGCCGCGCGAAAGCGCGCCAGGTCGCCCCGGTGGCCCCACACGGTGGCCGTCATCGAGGCCCGCCACAGGCGCCGGCGCGCCGGCCAGTCGGGTTGCTCCAGTGCCTGCGCGCGGGCCAGCGCGGCCTCGGCTTCGTCGAAGGCCTGCGCGCGGGCGCACATGGCGGCCTGGAAGCACAGCGCGCCGTGCAGCCGCACCGTGTCGTCCAGCGCCTGCCAGGCCAGCACGGCCTGGGCCGCGGCCTCCTGCCGCGACACCGCCTGCAGCGTGATCAGCCCATGCGAGGCGATGCAATGCCAGGCCCAGGCCCGCGCGCGCGGCGAGGCCAGCGGCAGCAGCGCATGCAAGGCCTCGGCGCGGCGGCGGCGTTCGCCGTGCAGGTTGCGCAGGAAGTCCAGCCGCGCCAGCGCCGTGCCGGTGAGGGCGGCCACCTCGACGTCGCGGCGCTCGCAGGCGCGCTCGAACGCGGCCTGCAGGTCCGCCTGGTCGGCCGCATGGCGCGCGAGCCAGTCGCGGTCGGGCAGCTGCCAGAACGCTTCCTCGATCTGCTCGGCCCAGGCCGCCATCGCGTGGCCGTGGGCCTGCTCGGCGGCGGCGCCTTCGCCATGCGCGGCCAGCTGCTGCTGGGCCAGCAGGCGCGTGGTCTCCAGCAGCCGGTGGCGCGGCGGCTCGCCCGGCTGGCCCTGCAGCAGCGAGCTGTCGGCCAGCGCGCCCAGCGCCTCCAGCGCGTCCCAGGGATCGAGCCCGCCCTGCACCAGCGCGGCCTGCGCCGTCGGCAGCGTGAAGCCGCCGACGAAGGGCGCCAGCCGGCGCAGCACGGCCTGCTCGCGCGGCGCCAGCAGGCTGTGGCTCCAGTCCAGCGTGGCGCGCAGCGTCGACTGCCGGGCCGGCGCGTCGATCTGCGGGCTGCGCAGCAGGCGCACCCAGTCCGCCAGCTGGTGGCCGAGCGTGGTCAGGCCCAGCTGCGGCAGGCGCGCAGCGGCCATCTCGATGGCCAGCGGCACGCCATCCAGCCGGCGCAGCAGCCCGGCCACCGCGGGCAGGTGTTCCGGTGCCAGCGTGAAGCGATGGTCGGCCGCGCGCGCGCGGTGCAGCAGCAGCGCCAGGGCGCTGCAGGCCAGTGCCGCGTCCCACGGCATGTCCGGCCGCGGCAGCGCCAGCGGCTGCAGCCGGTAGACGCGCTCGCCAGCCGCCTTCAGCCTAAGCTGCGAAGTGCACAGCAGCCGCAGGCCCGGCAGCGCGCGCAGCAGCCGGCCGGCCAGCAGGCCGACGGCCGGTGCCAGGTGTTCGCAGTTGTCGAACACGATCAGCGGCGCGCCCGGCTGCAGCCGGGCCTGCAGCGACGGCAGCGCATCGGCGGTGCCCGGCGGCAGGTCGATGCCGAGGGCCGCGGCCAGGCGGGCGGGCAGCTGCTGCGCATCGGCCACCGGCGCCAGGTCGACCCACACGGCCGCCTCGCCCGCCGCCTGCGCGTGGCGCTGCGCCACCTCCTGCGCGACCCGGGTCTTGCCCAGCCCGCCGCTGCCGAGCACGGTGACCAGCCGGTGCTCGTGCAGCCAGGCCAGCAGGGCCTCGATGTCCGGCTCGCGCCCGAACAGGCGGTCGACACTGGCCGGCGGTGGCGCCGGCCCGGGGCGTGGGGATTGGGATGGGGGTGGGGGAGGCGAAGCGGCGGCGTGGACCGGGACGCAGGGCAGGGCCAGCCGGTAGCCCAGGCCGGGGACGGTGGCGATGAGCTCGGCCCCCAGCAGCCGACGCAGGCCGGAGACCTGCACCTGCACGTTCGATTCCTCGACGACCAGGCCTGGCCAGACCCGGTCCATCAAGGCCTGCTTGGTGACGAGCGCGCCGCGCTGCTCGACCAGGGCGGCCAGCAGGTCGAAGGCACGGGGGCGCAGCGTGATCGGCAGGCCGCCGCGCAGCAGGCGGCGTTCGGTGCTCAGCAGTTCGAAAGGCCCGAATCGATAGCGCGGCGACATCCACTCCCTGGCCCGCAAAGGGCTCCCGACCGAGGTGCAAGTTTCAGGAATTTTAAGGACGGCAGGGCCCGCGCCCGCCGAACATGCGCGCCCTCGGCCCGTGGCCGCCTTGTGCAGTTCTTCCGACGACACCCATGCATGTTCCTTCCCTGATCGCCTGCACCGCCGCCGCGGTGCTGCTGGCCGCCTGCGGCGGCGGTACCGAGCCGGTGGCCGAAGCCCCGGCCGCGTCCCGTCCCGCCACCCTCGCTGCAGCCCCCTCTGCCGCGCCCTCTGCCGCAGTACGGCAGCTGCGCCACGCGCTGGCCACCCACGCCCGGTCCGCGGCCGCTGCGCCCAGCCGCGAGCAGGCGGCCGAGCAGCTGTTCGCGTATGCCCAATCCTCTGTCTTTGCGGGTTATTTCCCCGGCAACCCGGCCACGCAGTCGCTGCCGCCGTTCCGCTACCGCTACTACGCGGCCACCGGCGTCTACCTCGGCGTGGTGGTCAGCGCCGACCCGGGCTATGCGCTGGACGGCGTGTACGTGATGGGCGGGCCCTTCGGCGACAGCCCGGTCTACGTCGGACCGCTGTCGCAGTTCATCACGCCGGTGGACCCGGGCCCCGGCCCGGGCCCAAATGGCCCGAACAACGGCTGCCATGACCTGGCCTTGCTGGAGGCCACCGGCACCCACATCGAGCTGGCGCTGCAGTACAGCGGCAGCAGCAGCGGCAGCGTGGCGATCGACTGGCGCGTCACCGGCCCCAAGACCTTCGAGGGCCAGGCCGCGGTGGAGTCGCTGATCCACAGCACCGGCCATATCGCGTCGGAGGGGGTCGAGAGCACGATGGACATCGAGGCCCGCTCCTACGCGCGCCGCACCGGCGACGCCGAGCTCACGCTGTTCGGCGAGGACACGCTGATGCAGGTGTCCGGCGGCGGCTTCCAGATGAGCACCCGTTCGCACAGCGTGAACACGCCGCCGGCGCTGGACCAACGCTACGGCCTGGCCGTGGGCCAGTCGCTCACCGCCTCGGTCACCGCGACGACGACCACCACCACCACCGGACTGCCGGGCGTGCCGGGCACGCCCGGCACCGTCACCGACACCAGCACCTCGACGATCCGCTTCGTCGGCCGCGAATCGATCACCGTGCCGGCCGGCCGCTACGCCACCTGCCGCTTCGAGACCACGTATGCCGACGACCCCGACACGCTGCAGACCAGCTGGGTCATCGACGGCAAGGGCATTCCGGTGAAGACCGTCACCGCCATCGCCGGCAGCACCGAGGTGCAGCAGGCGACCGCGGTGCGACTGAACGGCCAGCCGCTGTGAAGCCCCTGCCGCGAGACCTGACCATGACCGCTTCCTTCCGCTGCTGGCTGCGCATGCTGCTGTCTGCGCTGCTGCTGGCCCTGGCCGTGCTGCAGGCCGGCCCGGCCGCCGCGGCCACCGACCCCAACGATGCCGACGGCACCGCCGACCATCCCGAGGTGCCGCGCTTTCCCGGCTTCCACATCGACGCCGCCACCCGCAACGACTACAACGAGTTCGTCTTCGCGACCCAGGGCTTCGACGCCTGGGCCGACGGCAAGGGCGACGCGCGCGCCGGCCGCTTCTGGGAGATCCGCTACGTGCTGAACGAGGGCGCCCGCACGCCCAGCCTGGTGGAGCTGATCGCCAACTACGAGAACGCGCTGCGCAAGGCGGGCGGACGGCTGGTGCGCAAGGACCCGCAGCAGGGCGCGGTGTTCCGCGTGCCGCGGCGCGACGGCGGCGAGCGCTGGGTGCAGCTGGACATCTATGCCGCCAACACCGGCTACACGCTGGACATCGTCGACGTCGGCGCGATGGCGCAGAAGCTCGAGCTCGACGCCGGCGAGATGGCCGACCTCCTGCGCCAGCAGGGCCGCGTCGCGCTGCAGGGCATCCTGTTCGACACCGGCAAGGCCACGATCCGGGCCGAGTCCGAGGCCCTGCTGGCCGAGGTGCTGGCACTGCTGCAGCGCGAGCCGTCGCTGCGCCTGCGCATCGAGGGCCACACCGACAAGGTCGGCGACCGGGCCGCCAACCTCGCGCTGTCGGCGCGGCGCGCGCAGGCGGTGCTGCAGCACCTGGTCGCGCACGGCATCGAGGCGCGCCGCCTCAGCGCGGTCGGCAAGGGCGACAGCGTGCCGCGCGCGGCCAACGACAGCGAGGCCGGCCGGGCCGCCAACCGGCGCGTTGAGCTGGTGAAGTCCTAACGCGGTGTCGACGCGTCCCCGGCGCGTGGGATCCAGTAGCCCAGCTGCGCCGCGGCGGCCAGCGCCATCAGCCCGACGAAGACCACGCCCGCGCCCAGCGACAGCGCGGCGGTCAGGATCGACAGCAGCGCCGGCCCGCAGGACGAGCCGATGTCGGCCATCAGCCGCCAGACGCCGAGGAAATGCGCGCGGCCCACGCGCGGCGAATGATCGGCGCCGATCGTCATCACCATGCCCGAGCCGATGCCGTTGCCGAAGCCGATGACGCAGGCGGCCAGCAGCAGCGTGGTGGCGCCGGCCGCCAGCGGCATCAGCAGCAGCGCCCCGCCCATGATCGTCATGCAGGGCACCGCAACCCAGCGCCGGCCCTTGCGGTCCATCAGCTGCCCGGCCGGGTAGAAGACGAGCATCTCGATGCCCCCGGCCAGCCCGTAGATCAGCGCCGCCACCGAGGCCTCCAGCCCCAGGTGGTCGGCCCACAGCGGGATCACCGCCTGGCGCGTCGCCCGCACCGCGCTGACCAGCACCACGCCCACGCCCAGCGTCAGGAACACCCGCCGGTGGTCGCGCAGCGTCGAGCCCAGCGTGATGCGCGCCGCGTCGGCCTGCCGGCCCGCAGCCGCCGCGCCGTGCGCCGCCAGGTCCGGCACGCGCGCGCCAATCAGCGCCGCGCCCAGCAGCGCGACGATGCCCACGCCGTAGGCACCCACCAGCCCGAAACGGTGGATCGCCGCGGCCGCGGCGAAGGGGCCGATGAACAGGCCGATGCGCATGGTGCCGCCCAGCGTGGACAGCGCGCGGGCGCGCCAGGCCAGCGGCACCGCCTCGGTCAGGTAGCTCTGGCGTGCCAGGCTGAACACCGCCTGGCTCATGCCCACCATCACGCAGCCGGCGGTGAACAGCGCCAGCGAGCCGGTGGCCGCGCACAGCACGAAGGCCAGCACCGACCACAGCGCGGCGGCCACGATGGCCCAGCGCTCGCCGCGCCGCATCGTGATCAGCGAGGCCGGGATGTTGCTGACCAGCGCGCCCAGGCCCATCAGCGCGACGATCAGCGCGGCCAGCGACGGCGAGGCGCCGAGCTCGCGCGCGCCCAGCGGGATGATCGGCAGGATCGCGCCTTCGCCGATCCCGAACAGCAAGGTGGGCCCGAAGGCCGGCAGCGCGATGCGGCGCAGCGAGAAGTCGTCGTCGGACATGCCGCCAGTATCGGCGGCCGACGTGAAGCGCCGCGCGGCCTCAGAACGCGTGCCGCATCCCCAGCATCACGCCGCTCTGGCCGGTGCCGGCGGCCGGCGCCGCGCCGGCCGCGCCATTGCTGACCGACAGCGCCAGCGTGCCGTCGTTGCCGATGTGGCCGGCGGTGGCGTACAGCGCGGTGCGCCGGGACAGCAGGTAGCTCAGCCGCAGCGCAGCCAGCGTCGCGGCATTCGCGCTGTGGTCGAACTTCAGCCGCATCAGCGTCGCGTCCAGCGTCCACAGTCCGGCCAGCGGCGTGCTGGCGCCGATGTGCCACAGCCGGCTCTTCGGCGTTGCGGCGCTGGCCTCGTTGCGGCGCTCGATGACGCCGGCGCCCCACTTGATGTCGCCGGTCTTGAACCAGCCGTTCAGCGCGCTGCGGGTGTCGCGCAGGTCGCTGCGCGTCAGGCCGGCGAAGGCCCCGCTGCCGCCGCGGATCTCGTCGACCGCCAGCACCGCGCCCCATGCCGGCGTGGCGTAGCGCAGCATCACCGACCATTCTCGGCAGGCCTTGGGGTCGGTGGCCGATTCGCCGGCGCAGTTGGTGCCCGAGGGCGAGGGCCCGGCGTTCACCGCATCGCGGCCGAAGCTGTAGGTGGCGCCGAGCGTGAAGGCGCCGAAGCTGCCGCGGTAGCCCAGCGCGTTGTCGGTGCGGGCGTTGGGCAGGTAGTTGTCCAGCGAGCCGGAGCCGAAGGTGTTGGGCCCGGTGACATCGGCATCGAGCAGGCCGTAGAACAGCATCGTGTACTGGCGGCCCAGCGTCAGCGCGCCCCAGGGGCCGGACAGGCCGACCCAGGCCTGGCGCCCGAAGGCCCGGCCGCCCTGGTTGAAGGTGCCGGTGTCCACGCCGATGCCCATCTCCAGCGTGAAGTCGGCCTTCAGCCCGCCGCCCAGGTCCTCGCTGCCGCGAAAGCCCAGGCGCGAGGGCACGCTGCCGCTGAGCCCCGGCACGCGGGTCAGCGAGCGGCCGTCGGCGCCGACCCTGTCGAGGTGTTCGATGCCCGAATCGAGCAGGCCGTAGACCGTGGCGGTCTGGGCGTGGGCGGTGGCGCTGGCCGCGGCCAGCAGCGCGGCGATGAACGGGGCACGGTGCATGGTGCTTGTCTCCAAAGTGAGCGGGTGTTGTGGGTCAGGCGCCGAGGTTCTCGTACACCGCGGTGGCGCTGCCCGTCATCGAGGGCAGGTAGGAGCTGCGGTGCTGGCCCGCAAGGGCATCGACAACAGCAGGGCCGCCGGCAGCCCGGGCTGCAGGAATCTCGTCGACACGTGGGTCTCCTGGATGGACCGCGCCGGGGCGCGATCGAGGGTCCCTTGATCTGGTTCAAGGGTTGCGGCGAAGTCTAGGAATCGCTCTTGCAGGTGGGAAGATGACGCGAAACCGCGCGCGATAACGCGCCGTTATCATCCCCGGCCATGCGTCTGAATGCCCTGCGTGCACTGGTCGCGGCGGTCGAGGAAGGCAGCCTGCGGGCCGCCGCGCGGCGCGTCGGTTGTTCACAGCCGGCGCTGACGAAGATGGTGCGCGAGCTGGAGCGCGAGGTGGCCGCGCCCTTGCTGATGCGCTCGACCACCGGCGTCATCGCCACCGCACAGGGGCGGGTGATGTACGAGCAGGCGCGCAAGGTCGAGCGCGAGCTGGCGCATGCGGTGAGCCAGATCGGCCAGCTGGGCGGCCACATGGTCGGCGAGCTGAGCATCGCCGCGGTGCCCCTGGCGGTGCTGCAGCTGGTGCCCGAGACCTTGCGCACCTTCGGTCGCGAGTTCCCGCAGATCGACCTGCGCATCCGCGAGCAGCTGTACGTCGCGCAGCTCAGTGACCTGCGCCGCGGCGAGGTCGACGTGGTCGTCGGCCCCATCCCCGAGGGCCTGCCGCCGGGCGAATTCCATGTCGAGCCGCTGATGCCGGTGAGCATGGTGGTGGTGGCGGGCACCGGCAGCCCGCATGCGCAGGTGCAGTCGCTGCACCAGCTGGCCGGCGCGCGCTGGGTCTACACCAGCATCGCCGGCGCCACCGGCTACGCGCGGCTGCTGTTCCAGCGCAACGGGCTGCAGCCACCGCCCGCGGCGGCGGTGGTGGATTCCACGCTCGGCCTGCTGTCGCTGGTGGTCACCGGCGAGTTCCTGGCGCTGATGCCGCTGCCGATCGCGCGCCATCCTGCGGCCCAGCCCTTCATGACCGTGCTGCCGCTGCGCGAGGGCGGGCTGGAGCTGATGGTGGGCGCGATCACCATGGCCGACCGCGCGCTCAAGCCGGCGGTGCGGCACTTCCTGTCGCACCTGCACCGCGCCGCACACCATGCGACGGCGGCCGGGGCGGGCTGAGCCCGCGCCGCCGGCGCCTCCCAGGCGCTCAGCCGGCGTCGCCGTCGGGTCCGGTGCGGTGGCGCGCCTCCAGTTCGCGGATCAGCGCGCGCGCCTCGTCGCCTTCGGGAATCGGCCGGCCGCTGTCGCGCCAGGCCACCGCGGACTTGAAGCCTTCGTGCTGCGCCTGGCGGCGGAACCACAGCCCTTCCGGGTTGTGGCGGGTGATGCCGTCGAACACCGTGGCCAGCATCTGCGTCTGCTCCAGGCCGGCCGTCAGCATCACCTG
>NZ_JBGAGA010000113.1:0-13348 GCF_044226965.1 Aquabacterium sp.
TGGTGGAGACGAGGAGGATCGAACTCCCGACCTTCGCATTGCGAACGCGACGCTCTCCCAGCTGAGCTACGTCCCCGACAAGCCGCGTATTCTAGCAGCAGCAAAAGGCTGCACGAAATCGGCAATGCCGGCTAGAAAGCCGCCTGGGCAGAAACCAAAGGCGCCGCGGGGCGCGCAGGAGGTGGACCGATGGCAGTGCAGGCGGATGCGGCGTGGTACGACGCCCAGTACAACAACCGGGCGCGCGTGCCGGAGGCGTCGGCCATCCTGGCGCGCTGGGCCGAAGCCTCGGCGCTGGCACGCAGCGGGCTGCGGGCGCGGCTGGACCTGGCCTATGGCGAGACGCCGGCCGAGAAGCTGGACGTGTTTCCGGCGCAGCGCCCGGCCTCGCCGGTGCTGGTGTTCATCCATGGCGGCTACTGGCGCGCGCTGGACAAGGCGGACCATTCCTTCATCGCGCCCGCCTTCGTGAAGGCCGGCGCGATGGTGGTGGTGCCGAACTACGCGCTGTGCCCTGCCGTGACGATCGAGGACATCGCGCTGCAGATGACCCGGGCGCTGGCCTGGACCTACCGCCACGCGGCCGCGCACGGCGGCGACCCCGGGCGGCTGGTGGTGGTGGGCCACTCGGCCGGCGCGCACCTGGCGGCCATGCTGCTGGCCTGCCGCTGGAAGGAGGTGGGCGCCGACCTGCCGCAGCGGCCGGTGGTCGGCGCGATCGGCATCTCGGGCGTCTACGACCTCGACCCCGTGCGCCAGGCGCCGTTCCTGCAGGCCGACCTGCAGCTCACGCCCGCCAGCGTGCGGCGCCTGAGCCCGGCCTTCTTCCCACGCCCGCGCGGCCCGCTGTACGCCGTGGTGGGCAGCGACGAAAGTGACGAGTTCATTCGCCAGAACCGCCTGATCCGCGATCAATGGGGTCCGAGCACGGTGCCGGTGTGCGAAACGCTGAACGGCCGCCACCACTTCGACGTGCTGCACGACTTCGTCGACCCCGGCGCCCGCACCCACCAGCTCGCGCTGCGCCTGCTGGGGCTGGATGGTCTCGGCGGCGCCACATAGCCGAGCCCTATGCGCCAAATTGAAGCTTTGTATTGGCCGCCGGCCACCGGACTGGGGTAGGGTTGGGGCGTGCCTTCCCCGGTCGGGGGCGGCCGTGCCGATCCACCATCTCGATCGAAGAGGAGCTAGCCATGGGCTTGAAGGGTTCCAAGACCGAACAGAACTTGAAGGACGCGTTTGCCGGCGAATCGCAGGCCAACCGCCGCTACCTGTATTTCGCAAACAAGGCTGACGTCGAAGGCCAGAACGACGTGGCCGCGCTGTTCCGCTCCACCGCCGAAGGCGAGACCGGCCACGCGCATGGCCACCTCGAGTTCCTGGAAGCCGTGGGCGACCCCGCCACCGGCCTGCCGATCGGCGCCACGCGCGACAACCTGAAGGCCGCCGTGGCCGGCGAAACGCACGAGTACACCGACATGTACCCGGGCATGGCCAAGACCGCGCGCGAGGAAGGTTTCGACGAGATCGCCGACTGGTTCGAGACGCTGGCCAAGGCCGAGCGCTCGCACGCCAACCGCTACCAGAAGGCGCTGGACCAGCTGGTCGACTGATGCAGCCGCAGGCGCGGGCCGCACGGCCTGCGCCCCGTTGATCAGCACAAGGGGCGTCACGCGCCCCTTGTTCGTTAGGGAAGCACGCCCATGAGCACCCGCGAAGGCAACCTCGAAGCCCCCACCCGGCATCCGCTGGACTGGAAGAACCCGCTCTTCTACGACCGCGACGATTGCTACAAGGAGCTGGAGCGCGTATTCGACATCTGCCACGGCTGCCGCCGCTGCGTGAGCCTGTGCCAGAGCTTTCCGACCCTGTTCGACCTGGTCGATGCCACCGACGATGGCGAAGTGCACGGTGTGAAGAAGGAAGCCTACTGGTCGGTGGTCGACCAGTGCTACCTGTGCGACCTGTGCTACATGACCAAATGCCCCTACGTGCCGCCGCACGCGTGGAACCTGGACTTCCCGCACCTGATGCTGCGCGCCAAGGCCATCAAGCATAGCCAGGGCCTGGTGGCCAGCGGCGAGAAGTTCCTCGCCTCGACTGACGTGCACGGCAGCTTCGCGGGCATCCCGATCGTCGTGCAGGCGGTCAACGCGATCAACCGCACCAAGGCCGCCCGTTCGATGATGGACTCGACGCTGGGCGTGCACCCCGACGCGTGGATGCCCGAGCTGGCCACCAAGCGCTTCCGCTGGAGCGCGCAGAAGCAGGGCAGCGCCACCGAGGTCAAGGACGGCCAGCGCACGCCGGGCAAGGTGGCGATCTTCGCCACCTGCTACGTCAACTACAACGAGCCCGGCATCGGCCACGACCTGCTGAAGGTGCTGGAGCACAACGCGATCCCCTACGTCATCGTCGAGAAGGAATCGTGCTGCGGCATGCCCAAGCTGGAGCTCGGTGACCTGAAGGCGGTGGAGCGGCACAAGGACGACAACATCCCGGTGCTGGCGAAGTACGCGAAGGAAGGCTACGCGATCCTCAGCGCCATTCCCAGCTGCACGCTGATGTTCAAGCAGGAGCTGCCGCTGATGTTCCCGGATGAAGCGGACGTGCAGCTGGTGAAGGAGGCGATGTTCGACCCCTTCGAGTACCTGGTGGCGCGCCACAAGGACGGCCTGCTGAAGACCGACTTCAAGCGCGACCTCGGCAAGGTCAGCTACCACATTCCCTGCCATGGCCGGGTGCAGAACATCGGCCGCAAGACCGAGGAGATGTTCAAGCTGATCGGCCAGACCGTGAAGGTGCAGCTCAACACGGTGGAGCGCTGCTCGGGTCATGCCGGCACCTATGGCGTGAAGACGCCCTACCACCCGGTGGCGATGAAGATCGGCAGGCCGGTGTTCAAGGCCATGGCCAAGGACGAGCCCGACGTGATCTCGAGCGACTGCGCGCTGGCCGGCCACCACATCGCGCAGGGCATGCAGGCCGCCGGCACGCCGGCCAAGGCGCTGCAACACCCCTTGAGCCTGCTGCGGCAGGCCTATGGCATGGAGTGAATCCGATGAACACCCGCACCGCGCCCATCACCCGCGACAGCCTGCTGACGCTGGAGGCCTACGCGAAGATCCGCAAGAGCAGCCGCGCCGCGGCCATCGCCCACCGCCGGCTGCGCAGCGTGCAGCTGGGCGAGCACATCACGCTGCAGTTCGAGGACGAGGCCACCATCCGCCGCCAGATCCAGGAGATGCTGCACATCGAGAAGATCTTCGAGGAAGACGGCATCCAGAGCGAGATCGACGCCTACGCCCCGCTGGTGCCCGATGGCGGCAACTGGAAGGCGACGATGCTGATCGAGTACCCCGATCCGCACGAACGCAAGCGCGAGCTGGCACGGCTGATCGGTGTCGAGGACCGCATGTTCGTCGAGGTCGAGGGCCATGCGCGCGTGTACGCGATCGCCGACGAAGACCTCGAGCGCGAGAACGACGAGAAGACCTCCTCGGTGCACTTCGTGCGCTTCGAGTTGAGTGCCCCGATGCGCGAAGCCGTGCGCGCCGGTGCCGCGGTGAAGCTGGGCTGCGATCACACGCACTACCCGGCGCACGTGAGCCTCGCGCCCGAAACGCTGGCCAGCCTGGCCGGCGATCTTCGGGCGGCTTGACCGACCAGCAAGACGCCAGACACATTCGGCCTGGAGACTGGATTGCTGCGGTCCAGCCGGCCGCCGGCTGGCTGGATCACCGGGTCGGACGGGCATCCGGCTTGCCCCTGTCGCGGGCAGGCCGTGCAACGACGCCGCGCCTGCCTCGCGAAGCCAACCGATGAACAACAACAAGCCCGACGCCGCCCCGGTGCCTGCCCCCACCCGCCCGCGCCGACGCTGGCTGGGCAGCCTGGTTGCCGTGCTCGCACTGGCCGGCCTCGGTGGCCTGGCCTGGTACCTCACCCACCGCCCGGCGGCCACCGAAGCGGCCTTCGCGGGCGGGCCCCCCGGCGGACCCGGCGGACCCGGCGGACCTGGCGGGCCGGGAGGCCCCGGAGCCGGTCGCCGCGGCGGCCCGGCCACCACGGTCGGCGTGGCCACCGCCGCGGTGACCGACATCCCGATCTGGCTCGATGCACTGGGCACCGTCACGCCCTCGGCCACCGTCACCGTGCGGCCGCAGGTCTCGGGCGTGCTGAAGGAAGTCCTCTACAAGGAAGGCCAGATGGTGCATGCCGGCCAGCTGCTGGCCACCATCGACGCGCGGCCGTTCGAGATGACGCTGATGCAGGCCGTGGGCCAGCGCATGCGCGACGAGGCCCAGCTGGATAACGCCAAATTGACGCTGCAGCGCTACCAGACCCTGCTGCAGCAGGACTCCATCGCGCGGCAGGATGTCGACACCCAGGCCGCGCTGGTCAAGCAGCTCGAAGGCACGGTGGTGTCGGACAAGGCCGCCGAAGGCACGGCGCGGCTGAACGTGGCCTACACCCGCATCACCGCGCCGGTCAGCGGCCGCGTCGGCCTGCGGGTGGTGGACGCCGGCAACGTCGTGTCGTCCGGCGATGCCAACGGCGTGGCGGTGATCACGCAGTTGGCGCCCATCGATGTCGAGTTCGCGGTGCCGCAGGACCGCGTGCCCGATGTCCAGCGCCGCGTCAGCGTCGAGCACGCGAGCCTGCCGGTCACCGCCTTCGACCGCAGCCGCACGCAGCCGCTGGACAGCGGCAGCTTCTCCACGCTGAACAACCAGGTCGACACCGCCACCGGCACCGTGCGCGCGAAGGCCCGTTTCGCGAACGCGAACAGCACGCTGTTCCCGAACCAGTTCGTCAACGTGCGGGTGCAGCTCGACACGCTGAAGGGCGCGGTCGTCGTGCCCACCACCGCACTGCGCCACAGCAACGACGGCGACTTCGTCTTCGTGCTGAACGAGGACCGCACCGTCTCGCAGCGCAAGGTCAGTGCCGGCCAGGCCAGCGGCGACCGCGTGGCCATTGCGCAAGGCCTGCAGGCCGGCGAGAAGGTGATCACAGAAGGCGCGGATCGTCTGAAGGATGGCTCGCGCGTGCAACTGCCGGGCGACCGGCCGATGGGCGCTTCGGCGCCGCGCGGCATGCGTGGCGCATCGGGCGCCTCGGGCGCGTGGGCCGGCCGTGCGGCCAGCGCTGCCAGCGGCCACTGGGGTGGCGCCGATGGCGCCAGCCGTCCGCGCCGCCATCGCGCCAGCGAAGCCGCCCCGGGCTGAGCGCCCGCAAAGCCCTGGCGATGAGCCCCTCACGTCCGTTCATCCTGCGGCCGGTGGCCACCGCGCTGCTGATGCTGGCCATCGTGCTGTCCGGCCTGGTGGCCTTCCGGCTGCTGCCGCTGTCAGCCCTGCCGCAGGTCGACTACCCGACGATCCAGGTGCAGACGCTGTACCCCGGCGCCAGCCCCGAGGTGATGGCGCGCACCGTCACCGCACCGCTGGAAAAGCAGTTCGGCCAGATGGCCGGGCTGTCGCGCATGGGCTCCAGCAGCGCGGCCGGTGTCTCGATCATCACGCTGCAGTTCTCGCTGGGCCTCACGCTGGACGTGGCCGAGCAGGAGGTGCAGGCCGCCATCAATGCCGGCAATGCGCTGCTGCCGGCCGACCTGCCGGCGCCGCCCGTGTATGCCAAGGTGAACCCGGCCGATGCGCCGGTGCTCACGCTGGCCGTCACCTCGCAGAGCCTGCCGCTGACCGAGGTGCAGAACCTGGTCAACACGCGGCTGGCGCAGAAGATCAGCCAGGTCACCGGCGTCGGCCTGGTCTCGCTGTCGGGCGGCCAGCGGCCGGCCGTGCGCATCCAGGCCGACACGCAGTCGCTGGCCTCGTACGGCATCGGGCTGGACACCGTGCGCAGCGCCATCAGCGCCGCCAACGCCAACAGCGCGAAGGGCAGCTTCGACGGGCCCAGCCGCTCGTACAGCATCAATGCCAACGACCAGCTGGTGACGGCCGAGGACTACAGGAACCTGGTGGTCGCGTTCAGGAACGGCGCGCCGATCCGCTTGTCGAATGTCGCCCGCGTCGTCGACAGTGCCGAGAACGTCAAGCTCGGCGCGTGGGCAAACCTCCAGCCCGCCATCATCCTGAACGTGCAGCGCCAGCCCGGCGCCAACGTGATCCAGACGGTCGACGCCATCAAGCGGCGCCTGCCCGAGCTGCAGGCCGGCCTGCCCGCCGCGCTGCAGCTCACGGTGCTGAGCGACCGCACCACCGGCATTCGCGCATCGGTCGAGCATGTCGAGCTCGAGCTGGTGCTGGCGGTGGTGATGGTCGTGCTGGTGATCTTCGCGTTCCTGCACAGCCTGCGCGCCACCGTGATCGCGAGCCTCGCGGTGCCGATCTCGCTGATCGGCACCTGCGGCGCGATGTATCTGCTCGGCTACAGCCTGAACAACCTGAGCCTGATGGCGCTGACCATCGCCACCGGCTTCGTGGTCGACGACGCGATCGTGATGATCGAGAACATTGCCCGGCACATCGAGCAGGGCGAAGCGCCGATGGACGCCGCGATGAAGGGCGCGACCGAGATCGGCTTCACGATCATCTCGCTCACGGTGTCGCTGATCGCGGTGCTGATCCCGCTGCTGTTCATGGGCGACGTGGTCGGCCGGCTGTTCCGCGAGTTCGCGGTGACCTTGGCGATCACGATCCTGATCTCGGCCGTGGTCTCGCTGACGCTGGTGCCGATGATGTCGGCGCGCTGGCTGAAGCACGACGCGCACCCGCACGGCCTCGGCCAGAGCATCCAGCAGGGCTTCGACCGCGTGATCGCGCGCTACGACCGCGGGCTGCGCTGGGTGCTGGACCACCAGGCCATCACGCTCTGGCTCGCGCTGGCCACCTTCGTGCTCACAGCCGTGCTCTACATCGTGATCCCCAAGGGGCTGTTCCCGACCCAGGACACCGGCCAGCTGCAGGCGCGCCTGCAGGCCGCTCCGACCGTGAGTTATGCGCGCATGGCGTCTCTGCAGCAGCAGGCCGTGCAGGCGCTGCTGGAAGACCCGGCAGTGGCCAACGTGGCGTCCTTCGTCGGCGTCGACGGCGCCAACAACACGATGCTGCACACCGGCCGCCTGCTGATCAACCTGAAGGCCGGCCGCGGCGACGGCCAGCCGGCCATCATGCAGCGGCTGCAGCAGCGCGTGGCGCAGGTGGCCGGCCTGACGATGTACCTGCAGCCGACGCAGGACCTGACGATCGACGCCGAGAACGGCCCGACGCAGTACCGCGTGTCGATCGAAGGCGCGGACGATGCCACCGTCGCGCTGTGGGCCACGAAGCTGGTGCAGAAGATGCACACGCTGCCGCAGCTAGGCAGCGCGGTGACCGACGCCGCTGCACGCGGCGGCGCGATGCAGATCGACATCGACCGCGACACCGCCTCGCGGCTGGGCATCAGCGCCTCGGCGATCGACGATGCGCTGTACAGCGCCTTCGGCCAGCGCATCGTCTCGACCATCTTCACCGAGACCAACCAGTACCGCGTCATCCTCGAGGCGCAAGCCCAGGGGCTGGCCTCGCCGCAGGGCCTGGGCAACCTGCACGTGGCCACCAGTGCCGGCGAGCCGACGCCGCTGTCGGCCATCGCCCGCATCCACGAGGTCGAGGCCCCGCTGCAGATCACCCACGTCGCGCAGTTCCCGGCCGCGACCATCGGCTTCGACACGGCCGACGGCATGGCGCTGGGCAAGGCGGTCGATGCGATCCGCGCCGCCGCCAAAGAGATCGGCCTGCCCGGCAGCGTGAGCCTCACCTTCCTCGGCGCGGCCGGGGCCTACGAGAACTCGCTGACCAACCAGCTGTGGCTGATCCTCGCGGCCATCGTCTGCGTCTACATCGTGCTGGGCGTGCTGTACGAAAGCTACGTGCACCCGCTGACGATCCTGTCCACGCTGCCCTCGGCCGGCGTCGGCGCGCTGCTGGCGCTGATGATCGGGGGCCACGACCTGGGCGTGATCGGCATCATCGGCATCATCCTGCTGATCGGCATCGTCAAGAAGAACGCGATCATGATGATCGACTTCGCGATCGAGGCCGAGCGGCATGAAGGCCGCTCGCCGCGCGAGGCCATCCACCAGGCCGCGCTGCTGCGCTTCCGGCCGATCCTGATGACGACGATGGCCGCGCTGTTCGCCGCGCTGCCGCTGATGTTCGGCTGGGGCGAAGGCGCCGAGCTGCGCCGCCCGCTGGGCCTGGCGATCTTCGGTGGCCTGGTGCTGAGCCAGCTGCTCACCTTGTTCACGACGCCGGTGATCTACCTCGGCTTCGACCGCATCGGCCGCCGCCTGCGTGGCCGCGGCGAGACCGGCCCGGCGCCGCTGGACGAGGCGGCCGACGAGGGCGCGGCGCCATGAACCTCAGCGCGCCCTTCGTGCGGCGGCCGATCGCGACGGTGCTGCTGACCCTCGGCATCGCGCTGGCCGGCCTCGCGGCCTTCTTCGTGCTGCCGGTCTCGCCGCTGCCGCAGGTGGACTTCCCGGCCATCTCGGTCTCGGCCAGCGTGCCCGGCGCCAGCCCCGAGACCATGGCCACCAGCGTGGCCACGCCGCTGGAGCGCAGGCTCGGTGTGATCGCCGGGGTCAACGAGATGACCTCCTCCAGCGGCCGCGGCGCCACGCGCGTGACCTTGCAGTTCGACCTCGACCGCAAGATCGACAGCGCCGCGCGCGAGGTGCAGGCCGCGATCAACGCCTCGCGCGCCGACCTGCCGGCCACGCTGCGCAGCAACCCCACCTACCGCAAGATGAACCCGGCGGACGCGCCGGTGATCATCCTGGCCCTGACCTCGCATACGCGCACGCCGGGCCAGATCTACGAAGCGGTGTCGAACATCGTGCAGCAGAAGGTGGCGCAGGTGCCCGGCGTCGGCGATGTCGAGATCGGCGGCGGCTCGCTGCCGGCGGTGCGCATCGAGCTGAACATGCTGGCGCTCAACCGCCTGGGCGTGCCGATGGAAGACGTGCGCGCCGCGATCCAGGCCTCGAACGCCACCCGTCCCAAGGGCGCGATCGAGAGCGATGAGCGCCGCCTGCAGGTGCAAAGCAGCATGAGCAGCGCGAGCGGCCAGATGGGCCACCGCGCAGCGGACTACCGGCCGCTGGTGGTGGCCTGGCGCAACGGCGCGCCGGTGCGGCTGCGGGATGTGGCCGAGGTCACCGACGGCCCGGAAGACGTGCGCACGCTGGGCCTGTTCAACGGCCGCCCGGCGGTGATCGTGCTGGTCACGCGCCAGCCCGGCGCCAACATCATCGAGACGGTCGATGGCGTGCGCGCGCTGCTGCCGCAGTTGCGCGAACAGCTGCCGCACGACATCGACGTGCAGGTCGCGTCCGACAGCACGCATTCCATCCGCGCCTCGCTGCACGAGATCGAGATGACCTTGCTGATCTCGATCGTGCTCGTCGTGCTGGTGGTCAGCCTGTTCCTGCGCAGCCTGCGCGCCACGGTGATCCCGGCGGTGGCCACGCTGGTCTCGCTGCTCGGCACCTTGGGCGTGATGTACCTGCTGGGCTATAGCCTGAACAACCTGAGCCTGATGGCGCTGACGGTGGCCACCGGCTTCGTCGTCGACGACGCGATCGTGGTGCTGGAGAACACCAGCCGGCACATCGAGGCCGGCATGGACCGGCTGAAGGCGGCCCTGCTCGGCGCGCGCGAGGTCGGCTTCACGGTGCTGTCGATCAGCCTGTCGCTGGTGGCCGTGTTCATCCCGCTGCTGTTCATGGGCGGCCAGCCAGGCCGGCTGTTCCGGGAGTTCGCGGTCACCCTGTCGACCGCGGTGATGATCTCGCTGCTGGTCTCGCTGACCACCACGCCGATGATGTGTGGCTGGTTGCTCAGGTCTGACACGCAAAAGGCGCGGCCACCGGGGCGGCTGGCGCGCGCCGCCGAATGGGGCTATCAGCGGGTGCTGAACGGCTACGCGCACAGCCTGGACTGGGCGCTGCACTCGGCCTGGCTGGTGATGGCCATCCTGCTGGCCGTGATCGGCCTCAACGTCTGGCTGTTCATTGCCGCCCCCAAGGGCTTCTTCCCGCAGCAGGACTCGGGCCAGATCAGCGGCGGCCTGCGCGCCGACCAGAGCATCTCGTTCCAGGCCATGCAGGCCAAGCTGCGGCGGCTGGTCGAGATCATCCATGCCGACCCGGCGGTGGACACCGTGGTCGGCTTCACCGGCGGCTCGCGCGCCGGCGGCGGCTTCCTGTTCGTGAACCTGAAGCCCCTGCCCCAGCGCGGCATCGGCGGCCAGGCGGTCATCGCGCGGCTGCGCCCGCAGCTGGCCACGGTGCCGGGCGTGAGCCTGTTCCTGAACCCCGTGCAGGCGCTGCGCATGGGCGGCCGGCAGAGCAACTCCACCTACCAGTACACGCTGAAGAGCGACAACGCCGCGGACCTGAAACTCTGGGCACGGCGCCTGGCCGACGCAATGAAGGCGCAGCCCGAACTGCTGGACGTGGACACCGACCAGCAGGACAACGGCGTCGAGAGCTTCGTGACCATCGACCGCGACACCGCCGCGCGACTGGGCATGACCAACCGTGACGTCGACAACGCGCTGTACGACGCCTTCGGCCAGCGCCAGGTGGCCACCCTGTACGACGAGCTGAACCAGTACCACGTGGTGATGGAAGTGGCGCCCGGCTACACCCAGAGCCCGGCCGCGCTGCACGACGTGCAGGTGCCCTCGCGCTTCGTCGGCAACGCCACGGTGGCCGCCGGCAGCAGCGCCAATGCCGGGCTGCGCGACGCGTCCACCGGCGCGGCGGTGAACACCACGGTGCGCGCGATGGTGCCGCTGCCGGTGGTGGCGCGCTTCGGCGAGGCCGCCGCGCCGAGCAGCGTCAACCACCAGGACGGCGAGCTGGCCACCACCATCTCGTACAACCTGGCAGAAGGCGCCACCTTGTCCGACGCACGCGCCGCCATCGCGCAGGCCGAGGCCGACATCCGCCTGCCGACCAATGTACGCGGCAGCATGCAGGGCACCGCCGCCGCGTTCCAGCAGTCGCAGAGCCAGCAGCCGCTGCTGATCTTGGCCGCGCTGGTGGTGATCTACATCGTGCTCGGCGTGCTGTATGAAAGCCTGGTGCATCCGATCACCGTGCTGTCCACGCTGCCCTCGGCCGGCGTCGGCGCGGTGCTGGCGCTGCTGATGTTCCGGCTGGAGTTCTCGCTGATCGCGCTGATCGGCGTGTTCCTGCTGATCGGCATCGTCAAGAAGAACGCGATCCTGATCATCGACTTCGCGCTCGAGGCCGAGCGCGCGCGCGGCCTCACGGCGATCGAGGCGGTGCGCGAGGCCTGCCTGCTGCGCTTCCGGCCGATCCTGATGACCACGCTGGCCGCCGCGCTGGGCGCGCTGCCGCTGGCCATCGGCTTCGGCGAAGGCGCCGAGCTGCGCCGGCCGCTGGGCATCGCGATCATCGGCGGCCTCGTCGCCAGCCAGCTGCTGACGCTGCTGACCACGCCGGTGGTCTACCTGCTGTTGGACAAGCTGCGCCGCCGCGGCGCCCACGAACGACTGCTCAGCCGCGCGGGCGCCGCGGCGGCGGAAAGCACCCCATGAGCCAGCCCCTGCGCTTGACCTCCTTCCGCCGCGCGCCGCTGGTGCTGGCCTGCGCGCTGGCGCTGCTGGCCGGCTGTGCGCCGCTGCCCGAGGCGCCGGCAGCACCGGACATCGCCAGCCCCGCGCACTTCAAGCAGACGGTGCCCGGCTGGATGCAGGCCGCGCCGGCCGATGCGCTGGCGCGCGGGCCCTGGTGGCAGCTGTTCCAGGACCCGGTGCTCGATGCGCTGGTGCCGCGCGTCGCGGTCTCGAACCAGAACGTCGCGGCCGCGGCCGCCGCTTTCGCGCAGGCGCAGGCCCTGGTGCGCGAGCAGCGTGCGTCGCTGCTGCCGGTGGTCGGCGCCACAGTCAGCGCCAACCGCAGCGGCGGCGGCGGCGACACGCGGACGACGTCGCGCTACCAGCTGGGCCTGGCCGGCAGCTGGGAGGCCGACCTGTGGGGCAAGCTGCGCGGCACTGTCGGTGCGGCCGAAGCGCGCGCACAGGCCAGCGCGGCGGACCTGGCGGCGGCCACGCTGTCGGCCCAGGCCGAGCTGGTCGGCGACTACCTGTCGCTGCGCGAGACCGAGGTCGAGGTTGGGCTGCTGCGCACCACGATCACGGCCTACGAGCGCTCGCTGCGCATCACCCGGAACCGCTACGAGGCCGGCATCGCACAGCGCAGCGACGTGCTGCAGGCGCAGACCCAGCTGGCCAACGCCCAGGCCGACCTGGCCGGGCTGGAGCGCCAGCGCGCGCAGCTGGAGCATGCGATGGCCGTGCTGGTGGGCCAGGCACCGGCCGACTTCACAGTGGCCGATGCCAGTGCCGTGGCGGCCGTGCCCGCGATACCGACCGGCCTGCCGGCCGAGTTGCTGCAGCGCCGGCCGGACATCGCCGCCGCGGCGCGACGCGTCACGGCGGCGAATGCCTCGATCGGCATAGCGCAGGCCGCTTACTTTCCGAGTTTGAACCTCAGCGCCAGCGGCGGTGCCGGCGCGGCGCGGCTGTCCGATCTTTTCAATGCCTCGGCCTTCACCTGGTCGCTGGGCGTGGCCGTCGCGCAGGGCCTGTTCGACGGCGGCGCACGCTCGGCGCGGGTCGACGAGGCCAAGGCCGCCTGGGAGCAGTCGGTCGCGCAGTACCGGCAGACGGTGCTGGCGGCGTTCCAGGATGTCGAGGACCAGCTGGCTGCGGTGCGCGTGCTGGAGCAGCAGGAGGCGCTGCGCCGCCAGGCCTCGACGGCTGCCGACCAGACCGAGCAGCAGGTGCTGAACCGCTACAACGCCGGCCAGGTGGGCTACACCGAGGTCGTCGCTGCCCAGGTCTCGGCGCTGAACGCGCGGCGTGCGCTGGCCCAGGTGCTGGCCAGCCGCCAGGCCGCGGCGGTCGGCCTGATCCGCGCGCTGGGCGGCGGCTGGCGCGCGCCGTCCTAACTTGGATTCGGTGCGGCCTGCGTCAGCCGCAGGCGCAGCAGGCTCTCGCCGCTGTAGATCAGCAGCGCGGCCCATATCAGCGCGAAGCCGATGCCGCGCGCCGGGTCGAAGGGCTCGTGGTAGACGAACACGCCGAGCAGGAAGCCGATGGTCGGGCCCAGGTACTGCAGCAGGCCGAGCGTGGCCATCGTCACGCGGCGCGCGCCGGCGGCGAACAGCAGCAGCGGGATCGCGGTGAAGGGGCCGGCCAGCAGCAACCAGATATCGAGGCCGAGGTCACCGCGCGCGAACACGCCGCGCCCGCTGGCGTGGAACCACAGCAGCACGCCGATCGTCAGCGGGGCCAGCACCAG
>NZ_JBGAGA010000007.1:0-124552 GCF_044226965.1 Aquabacterium sp.
GCCGCGGCGCGGCTGAAGTTGCCCAGGCGCGAGGCCGCCTCGAAGGCTTGCAGGCAGAACAACGGGGGCAGGCGGTCTCGCATCGTGCGCAATCGGCAAAGGGGGTGTGCCAAGGCCTCGCTGGCGCCACGGGCGCGCGGGACCGACAGTGCGCACCTTACCGGAGACCCAGGAGGAACCGTCGATGCCACCGCTGCACCTGAACCACGCCGGCGCCTCGGTGATGTCCGCCGCCGCGCTGGCCGCGCTGCACGATCACCTGGCGCTGGAGTCGCGGCTGGGGCCGATGGCGGCGGCCGAGCAGGCGGCGCCGGCGCTGCAGCAGCTGCGCGTGGACGCCGCCCGGCTGCTGAACGCGAAGGTGGGCGAAGTGGCGATCCTGGGCAGCGGCTCGGCCGCCTTCGGCGCCGCGTGGTCGGCCTTCGTCCACGCGGCGCCGCTGCGCGCGGGCGATCGCATCCTGGTCGGGCGCCAGGAATGGGGTGGCAACCTGGCCAGCTACCGGCTGGCCGCGGCACGCGCCGGCGCCAGCGTCGAGGTGCTGCCCTGCCGCGACGATGGCAGCGTGGACGTCACGGCCAGCGCCGCGCTGATCGATGCGCGCGTGCGCTGGATCTCGCTCACCTGGCTGCCGGCCAATGGCGGGCTCATCAACGACGCGGCCGCGCTGGGCCGGCTGGCGCGGGCTGCCGGCGTGCCCTACTTCATCGACGCCGGGCAGGCCGTGGGCCAGCTGCCGGTGGACGTGCAGGCGCTGGGCTGCGACGTGCTGAAGAGCGCCGGCCGCAAGCACCTGCGCGGGCCGCGCGGCACCGCGCTGCTGTACGTGCGCCAGGACTTCGTCGACCGGCTGGAGCCGCCCTGGGTCGACGTGCAGTCCGCGCCCTGGGCCGGCGGCCTGCGTGCCGATGCGCGGCGCCTGGAAACCGCCGAGCAGCCGGTGGCGCTGCACCTGGCGCTGCAGGTGGCCGTGGCCGAGGCGCTGGCGCGGGGGCTCGAATCGATCGCGGCGCGCGTGCAGGCGCTGGCCCGCCTGGCGCGCGAGCGCCTGGCCGATCTGCCGAAGGTGCGCCTGCACGACCTGGGCGCGGGGCCGCGTTCCGGCCTGGTGAGCTTCACGGTCGACGGCGAGGCGCCTACGGCGACGCGGGCCCGGCTTGCGGCGCAGGACATCCACGTGGGCGCCAATGGCGTGCCCTACACGCCGCTGGACATGCAGGCCCGCGGGCTGGAAGCCATCGTGCGGGCCTCGTTCTCGTGCCTGAACGACGAGGCCGACGTCGAGCGGCTGGCCGCGGCCCTGCGCACCTGAGCCGCGGGCCGCGTGGCCCTATGGCGCCCGGCTCGCGGCGCGCGCAGCGGCGGGCTGCACGTCCGCCGCGACGGTGAAATAGAAGACCATCGCGTGGTGATCGCCGGCATGCACCGTGGTCACCGCCTCGTGCTGCTCGCCGCCGCTGGCCGCGCGCACCGTGTAGCGACCCGCCGCCAGGTCGACCATCAGCCACGGCCCGTCGAGCGCGCGATCGAACACCACGCGCTGGCGTGCATCGACGATCGTCAGCTGCACGTCCGACAGGTAAGCGCCGCTGCCCTTGGCCGCAGTCGTGACCCACAGGCTGTAGCGGGCGCGTTCGGCCTGCAGCGCATTCGCCTCGTCCTGGCCGATGCCACCGCTGACATAGGGGCGCTCGTCGCCGGTGCGGCCACGCTCCAGGGCCAGGGCCCCCATCGAGGCCATGAGCAGCACGAGGCCCAGCCCTGCTGCCGACAGGCGGGATGGCTTCATCGCGATCTCCATCCAGGGTGATGGCAGCACTCTAGGCCCCGCGCGTGGGCCGGCGTTGCGCCAGCGCAATGCCCGCCTCGGCGGTGCTGGCAATCTTGGCCAACGGACGCTGCGGCATAACGTCTGAAAGACGTGTCCTGCGGGGTCGTCCGCAGGTTCTGGATCTGCGGCCCGGGAGAGCACGATGAGCAAGAGGGCGGTTCGAATGGCGGCATGGCTGCTGGCGCTGGCGCCGCTCGCCGGTCTTGCGGCCGACGACGCCGAGCGTCGTGCCGGCGACGTGCTGAGCTATGCGCTGCCGCTGGGCACGCTGGGGGCCGAGCTGTGGCGCGGCGACCGCAGCGGCGCGCTGCAGCTGGCCCGCTCGTTCGCGGTGACGGTGGCCGCCAGCGAACTGCTCAAGCGCAGCACGCATGTCGAGCGACCCGACCACACCAACGACGAATCCTTTCCGTCGGGCCACGCCTCGCGCGCATTCGCCGCGGCGGCCTACGTGCACCGGCGCCATGGCATCGGCGAGGCCTGGCCCTTGTACGCGCTGGCCACCTATGTCGGCTACACCCGCGTGCAGGCGGGGCGCCATCGCTGGGCGGACGTCGCGGGCTCTGCCGGTCTGGCGCTGGCATCGAGCTGGTGGCTGGTGAGCCCGCAGCAGACCGGCCTGCAGGTGTCGGCCCACCGGGCCCGCGGGTTCTCGATCGGCTGGTCGGTGGCCTTGCCCTGAACCCGCCGGCCGCGTCTGCAGCGCTCAGCGCCGCGCCACCAGGCCGATCAGCGCGGAGCGGCCATGATGGCCCGCGCCTTCGTTCAAGTCGGCCTCGTAGCTGTCCAGCGCCAGGATCTCCAGGTCGGAGAACGCGCTGCGCAGCAGTTCCTCGGTGTACAGGTGCGCCGCGAAGGGCGGCCCGCCGGTCTTGTATTCCAGCTGCTTGGGCGTATAGCCCTGCAGCACCAGCACGCCGCCTGGCTTCAGGCTGGCGACCATGCGCTGGAACAGGCGGCTGCGCAGCGCCGGGTCGGCGAACTGGATGAAGATGGCGGCCACACCGTCGAAGGCGGCCTGCGGCCAGGCGTAGTCGTCACAGCCGGCCACCGTGTACCGCACCTCGACGCCGGCCTGGGCGGCCAGTTGGCGCGCCTTGGCCACGCCGGCCTCGGCGATGTCGAAGGCCTCGACGGCCAGGCCCTGGCGGGCCAGCCACACGCTGTTGCGGCCCTCGCCGTCGGCAACGCACAGCACGCGGCCGCCGCGCGGCCATACCGCCGCATGCTGCGCGAGCCAGCCATTGGGCTCGGTGCCGAACAGGTAGCCTTCGGCCGTGAAGCGGCGATTCCACACCGCGGCGGCATCGTCGAAGGGCGGCGAGCTGGGGTTCGTCATCGGCGGGTCGGTTGAACGCCTCTGGCGGAAGCGGTGAGATTCGAACTCACGGACGGGATGAACCGTCGCCGGTTTTCAAGACCGGTGCCTTAAACCGCTCGGCCACGCTTCCAGAAGGCGGTTGTCATTCTCTCAGATGCGCGCCTCGGCTCAGCTGAAGCCGATGCCGTGTTCCGCCAGGCCGGTCAGGCCGATGTTGGCGGCGTTCAGGTCGGTCTCGGCGGCCAGGATGCCGAGGCCGGCCTGGGTGACGGTGCCGCTGGTGATCAGGCCGACGAAGTAGTCGCGGTCGGCCGCGCCGGGCTGCACGCCGACGACGTTGCCGTACAGCAGGTTCACCACCGACACGTTGCTCGGGTTGGGGCCCAGGCGGGCCTCCAGCGCCAGCTGCATCAGGGCCGGGTAGCTCATGCCGGCGTCCAGCAGGTCGAGGCCGATGCCGACATAGGCCTCGTTGGCGACCGAGCTCTTGCCGAACACCGCGCCCAGGATCTTGGCGGTGGTGCCGGCGTTCCCGTCGATGTCGAGCGCCACGTGGCGGTCGGCGAAGTCCACGCGCTCCACGCCGTACAGCAGGTCGCGGCCTTCATTGCCGGCCAGCGCGGTGACGACCCAGCCGCCATCGACCGCGCCGATGGTGTAGGCCGCCTTGTTGCCGCTGAACACCGCGGTGTCCAGGCCGTCGTCGCCTTCGAGGATGTCGTCGCCCGCGCCGCCCCTGAGCCTGTCGTCGCCGTTGCCGCCGACCAAGGTGTCGCGGCCGCCGGTGCCGGTGAGCGTGTCCGCTGCGTTGGTGCCCGGGATCACCGTGCGGGTGAAGGCGGTGAGTTCGTAGCGGCCGGCGCCGACGTCGAAGTCAGACGCCGCCAGGTAGTAGTTGCCGGTGCTGGGCGCGGTGAAGGTGATCTGGGCGTTCAGGTCGCCGCCGGTGTCGTCGTCGTAGTCCAGCGGCTGGCCGGCGGCATCCAGCAGCACGAGGTAGGGGTCGTCCAATGCGCTGTCGGCGCCGCCCACGCGCTGGAGGTCGAAGGTGTACTGCCAGCCCGCGGTGAGCGAGACGCGGAACATGTCGATGTCGCTCGGCACGTTGATCGTGCCGCTGGTGCCGGCCTGGTTCACCGCCACCGTGCCCGAGGTGGCGGTGGCGCCGAGGAAGTCGTCGCTCTCGACGACGGCCTGCAGCGTGTAGCCGCCGGTGGCCTCGGCATAGTCGAAGGCGGCCAGATAGTACTCGCCATTGGCCGAGGGCGTGAAGTACAGCCGGGCGTCGTAGGGCAGCGGGCCGCTGTCGTCGTCGGAGCCGATCAGTATCACGTCCGGCTTGGGGCCGTACAGCGCCAGGAAGGGGTCCACCGCCTCGTCCTGCGGGGCCACCATGTCGAAGCGGTAGGTCACGCCGGCGGCCAGCGTCACCTTGAACAGGTCGCCGTCGTTGGGCCGGTCGATGCGGGCATGCACCAGCGGACCGTTCGGCGAGACCACGCCGGTGGTGCTGGTGGACAGCGGGTAGTCGTCGGTCACCGCCGGCAGCGCGGTGTGGAAGTTCCACGCGGTGTTGCTGGTGATGCCGGCGTAGGCGTTGCCAGAGGCATCGCGGAACGCATCGGCGTCGATGTGCACGACGATCTCGGTGTCGTCGGGCAGGTTGGCGCCGGGATTGATGGTGACCTTGCTGCCGTCGATGGTGACCGCGCTGGTGTCGTTGGCGCGGATCTCGCGGATCACCTGGTTGCTGGCATTGAGCAGCTGGATGCGGCCGTTGCCGGCGACGACGGTCTCGCTGAAAGTCATCACCAGGTCGGCGGCCGCGTTCACCTGCGTGGTGTCGTCGGCCGGCGAGCGTGTCAGCAGCGTCGGCGCCTGGGTGTCCTGCGTGGTGGCGCTGAGGGTGTAGCCGCCCTGGCCGAGCTCGGAATAGTCCAGCGCGGCGAGGTAGTGCGTGCCGCTGACTGCTGCGGTGAAGCTGATGCGCGAATTGCCGTTGCCGGCGCTGTCGTCGTCGTCGGCCACCAGGGCCAGCGAAGGGTTGAACAGCGCCAGGTAGGGGTCGGTCAGGCCGCCGGCGGTGCGCTGCAGCGTGAAGGTGTAGTGCACCCCGGCGACGAGTTCGACGCGGAACAGGTCCTGGTCGCCGGCCACCTCGATGCGGCCGCTGGCCGCCGGCCCGTTGACGACCACGATGCCCGGCGTCGACGGATCGAGCGGGTAGTCGTCGGTGCCCGCCGCGGCGGTGGTGAAGTTCCAGGCGGTACTGCCCAGCACGCCGGCGAAGTTGTTGCCCGCCGCGTCGCGGAAGGCGCCGGCATCCACCGTGACGCTGTAGCTGCCGTTGGCGCCCAGGTCGCTGCTGGGGTTGATGCGGACCTGGCTGCCGTCGATCGAGACCTGCGTGGTGTCGGTCACCGCGATGGTCCGCACCACCTGGCCACCGGAACGGATGACGATGCTGCCGCTGCCGACGCTGACGTTCTCGTTGAACGTCAGCACCAGGTCGGCACCAACGGCCACGGCGGTGGCGTCGTCGGCCGGCGAGAGTGCCAGCAGCTGCGGCGGCGTGGTGTCGCTGGTGGCGGTGTTGAAGTTCCAGGCGGCGTTGCCGGCGAGGCCCGCGAAGGCATTGCCGGCCAGGTCCACCAGCGCGCCGGGCTCGACGGTGACGTAGTAGCCGCGGCCGGCCAGCAGGTTGACGCTGGGGTCCACCGTCGCGCTGTTGCCGCTGAAGCGCACCTGCGCGGCGTCGTTGGCCGCGATGCTGCGGAACAGCGTGCCGTCGCTGTTGAAGATGTCGATGCTGCCGGCGCCGGCCTTGATCGGCTCGTTGAAGGTCAGCACCAGGTTCGCGCCGATCGGCGCATTGCCGCTGTTGTCCGACGGGCTCAGCGACTGCAGCTGCGGCGGGCTGGCGTCGGTGCCGGGCGAGAGCTGGCCGAGGGTGCGGCTGAGGTCGGCGAACTGGAAGTTCTCGACCCCGGTGATCGTGTCGGTGCCGCTGGCGTTGCCGCTGAGGGTGATGGTGCCGCCGTTGACGCTGATGGTGTAGCTGGCGAAGCTGCCTTCGAACACCGCGGTGTCGGTGCCGTCGCCACCGTCGAGCCGGTCATTGCCGGGGCCGCCGACCAAGGTGTCGTCGCCGGCGCTGCCGTAGAGCTCGTCGCTGCCGGCACCACCTTCGAGCCGGTTGGCGCCGTCGTTGCCGATGATCACGTCGTTGCCGCCGCCGCCGATGGCGTTCTCGATCGTCGTGTTGTAGGCGATCGCGATGTTGTTGGTCATGTCGTTGACCGACGAGAACGCGCCCGCATGCAGGTCGATGCGGCTGGGCGTGGACCAGCCGCTGACGTTGAGCGTGTCGGTGCCGCCCGAATCGAAGATCGTCAGGATCGGGTTGCGGTTGACCGTGAAGTCGTAGATCTGGCCGGTGGCACCGCCCACGGTCGACGAGAAGCCGTACACCGTGTTGTCCAGGCGCGTGGTGGTGGAGGCACCGTAGATCGTCTGGATCGCCATGATGTCGTTGAGCATCGGCGTCTGCGGCGAATGCGTCGTGCCACCGGCGTCCACCCAGTCGGCCTGCATCACCTCGGCCGAGTAGTTCGGCGCGGCATAGCGCGGGCCGAAGTAGGACATGATCGACAGCACCACGCTGTCCTGGAACGACGAGGGCGCCCAGTTGCCGTCGCCGTTGTAGTCACCCATGTGGTTCAGGCCCAGGGCATGGCCGATCTCGTGGATGAAGGTCTGGAAGCCGTATTCGCCGACGCTGGTGCGCACCAGCGTGTCCTCGGTCGCGTTGAACCAGGCGCTGCCGGTGGTGGGGTAGTAGGCGTGCGCGTAGCCGATGTTGGTGCTGGTGTAGCCGAACTCGATGTCGGTCTGGCCCGGCGTGCCCGGCACCATCGTTTGCGGGATCAGGTCGTCCCAGGTGGCCAGCGCCAGCGTCATCCACTGCTGCTGCGTGGCGTTCACCGCCCGGAAGCCGGTGGCTTCACCTTGCGAGAACAGCCCGCTGGCAGTGCCCGGGAACGCGTAGCTGATGGTGTTGCCGGACCACTTCTGGCCGCTGTCGAGCTGGTTCAGTACCTGGGCTTGGGTCCAGTTCGCGGCCATGGCGGGGTCCTCCGGTGGGGTCGTGGTGTGGTGTTCGGTGTGTCGAACCGGATTCAATCACCCATGGCGGTGCCGCGGTAGGCCCAAAAGAGCCATCCGGAGCCACGGCCCGGCACGGATCAGGCGGGCGCCTGGGCCTGTGCGCAGGCCACCTGCACCAGCTCGCGCCGGCCGCCGTCCACCCGCACCGCGCTGAGGTGGCCGCCCCAGACGCAGCCGGTGTCCAGCGCCAGCAGCGTGGGCTCGAGCCGCAGGCCCAGCGTGGACCAGTGGCCGAACGCGATCGGGGTGTCGCGGGTGCGGCGGCCGGGCGCCTCGAACCAGGGGAAGTGGCCGGGCGGCGCGGCGTCGGCGCCGTCCTTGGTCTTGAAGTCGAGCCGGCCTTCGGCGTCGCAGAAGCGGATGCGCGTGAGCACGTTGATCACGAAGCGCCAGCGGTCGGCGCCCTGCAGCGCGGGGTGCCACTGCGCGGGTTCGTTGCCGTACATCACGCGCAGGAAGCCGGCGAGGTCGGGGCCCGCCAGCAGCGCGTGCACCTCGTCGGCCAGCGCCAGCGTCTGCGCGGCGTCCCATTGCGGCACCACGCCGGCATGCACCAGCAGCCAGCCATGCGCCGTGTCGGCCAGCTTGCAGCGCTGGCGCAGCCAGTCCAGCCAGGCCTCGCGCTCGGGGCTGGCCAGGATCTCGCCCAGCGTGTCGCTGCGGTGCGGCGGGCGGATGCCCTCGGCCACCGCCAGCAGGTGCAGGTCGTGGTTGCCGAGCAGGCACTGCGCGGCATTGCCCAGGCCCTGCAGCCGCTGCAGCGTGCGCAGCGAGTCCGGGCCGCGGTTCACCAGGTCGCCCAGCACGTGCAGGCTGTCGCGCGAAGGGGAGAAGCCGATCTCGGCCAGCAGGCGGTCGAAGGCGTCGCAGCAGCCCTGCAGGTCGCCGATCAGGTAATGCACGGGCTGGGAGGAGGGCGGGACATGACCCGATTCTGCTACGCTCGCCGCCTCGTTATTCGCAGGGGGCGCCGCACGCGCGCGCCGCCACATGGACGTCGCGCTGCTGGTTTTTCTGATTGTCGTCAACGGGCTGTTCGCCATGTCCGAAATGGCCCTGACGGCCGCTCGCAAGGCCCGCCTGGCCGTGATGGTGGAAGCCGGCGAAGCCGGCGCCAGCGTGGCGATGGACCTGCACGAGCATCCCACGAAGTTCCTCTCGACGGTGCAGATCGGCATCACCTCGATCGGCGTGCTCAACGGCATCGTCGGCGATGCGGCCTTCTCGCAGCCGCTGGCGGCCTGGCTGATCGAGGCCTTCCACCTGCACGAAAAGGCGGCGCACATCACCGCCACCGCGCTGGTGGTGGTGATCATCACCTTCCTGACCATCATCTTCGGCGAGCTGGTGCCCAAGCGCCTGGGCCAGATGTACCCGGAGAACGTCGCTCGCCTGGCGGCGCGGCCGATGGAATGGCTGTCCACCGCCACGCGGCCCTTCGTCTGGCTGCTGTCGGCCTGCACCGAGGCCACGCTGCGCCTGCTGGGCATCCGCGAGGCGCCTTCGCGCACCGTGACCGAGGAGGAGATCGCCGCCAGCCTGGAAGAGGGCGTCGATGCCGGCGTGATCGAGGCGCAGGAGCACCAGATGGTGCGCAACGTGTTCCGGCTCGACGACCGGCAGATCGGCTCGATGATGATTCCGCGCGCCGAGATCGTCTGGCTCGACCTGAACGCGCCGCTGCCCGAGCTGCTGCAGCAGATGGCCGAGCACGGCCGCTCGCGCTACCCGGTGTGCCGCGGCGGGCTGGACGACGTGGTGGGCGTGGTCGAGGCGCAGACCATGCTGCAGGCGCTGGCCCGCGGCGGCCAGCCCGACATTGCCGCGCTGATGCTGCCGCCGGTGTTCGTGCCCGAGACACTGTCGGGCATGGAACTGCTCGACCACTTCCGCGGCACCAGCGCGGAGCTGGTCTTCGTCGTCGACGAGTACGGCGCGGTGCAGGGCGTGATCACGGTGCGCGACGTGCTGGAAGCCATCACCGGCGAGTTCAGCCCGCCCAGCGCCGACGATGCCTGGGCCGTGCGCCGCGCCGACGGCAGCTGGTTGATGGACGGGCTGATTCCGGTGCCCGAGCTGAAGGACCGGCTGGAGCTGAAGGCGCTGCCGGAGGAAGACCGTGGCCGCTACAACACGCTGGCCGGCATGGTGATGCTGCTGCTGGGCCGGCTGCCGCGCACGGCCGATGTGGTGGAATGGGAGGCTTGGCGTTTCGAGGTGGTGGACCTCGACGGCAAACGTGTCGACAAGGTGCTGGTGTCCCGCATCCCGACTTCCGAATCTGAAAGACAAGACGCATGATCAACGAAAGCCTCCACAAGAAGCCTGTCGCGCTGGACCGCCAGATGCACCGCGACCTGAGGCTCGACCGCAACGCGCGCGACATGACGCGCAACAAGTCCCTCAACGCCTTCTTCATCGCCGCCGGCGAGTTCGCCGATGCCTGCAAGGACTTTCCGGTGGTGTGGGTGCCGGCCGGCCAGGACGAGCAGGGCAAGCCGCAGGTGGCGCCGATCGCGGTGTTCGGCCTGCAGCAGGGCATCAACCTGTGCATCGACGCGGCCGACCGCTGGCGCGTGCGCTACGTGCCGGTGATGCTGCGCAGCTACCCGTTCGCCATGGCGCGCACCTCGGCCACCGAGATGGTGCTGTGCGTCGACGAAAGCTGGATCGGCTTCTCCAAGGAGACCGGCGAGCGCCTGTTCAACGACGATGGCACGCCGACCGAGCTGACCCTGGGCGTGCAGCGCCAGCTCGAGCAGCTGGAAATGGACGTCGAGCGCAGCCGGCTCTACGGCGCCAAGCTGCTGGAGCTGAACCTGCTGCGCGACATGCAGTTCGAAGCCACGCTGCCCGACGGCAGCAAGTTGCAGGTCAACGGCTTCCTGACCGTGGACGAGGACAAGCTCAACGCGCTGCCCGATGCGGCGATGCTGGACCTGGCGCGCAGCGGCCTGCTGGGCCTGATCCATGCGCACCAGATCTCGCTGTCCAACATGGCGCGCCTGGCCGAATGGCATGCCGAGCGTCTGGCCGCCGGCGGCGAGGCCGCCAACAGCTGATCGCGCCTGCCACCCGGCGGACCCGCAGCGGTCCGACCTGCAGCACAACGGGGCCTTCGGGCCCCGTTGGCGTTTCCGGGTTGCGGGTAAACCCTTGACTTCGACCGAGATCGGGAAGACAGAATACGTGCTGTATACATAGATCCTGGAAATCCTCACCATGGCCACCTTCCCGCTGAACGCTTGGTACGCCGCCGCCTACGATGTCGAGCTCGGCCGCAGCCTGCTGCCGCGCACCATCTGCAACCAGAAGATCGTGTTCTACCGCAGGGAAGACGGCACGCCCGTGGCGCTGGAAGACGCCTGCTGGCACCGTCTGCTGCCGCTGTCCATGGGCCGGCTGGAAGGCGACGAGGTGGTGTGCGGCTACCACGGTCTTGTATTCAATGGATCGGGTCGCTGCACGCACATGCCCTCGCAGGAGTCGGTCAACCCTTCGGCCTGCGTGCGCGCCTACCCGGTGCTGCAGAAGCACCGCTTCGTCTGGGTCTGGCCCGGTGACCCCGCGCTGGCCGACCCGGCGCTGGTGCCAGACCTGCACTGGAACGACTCACCCGGCTGGACCGGCGACGGCAAGCTGATCCACGTGAACTGCGACTACCGCCTGGTGATCGACAACCTGATGGACCTGACGCACGAGACCTTCGTGCACGGCGGCAGCATCGGCGACCGCGCGGTGGCCGAGGCGCCGTTCGTCGCGACGCACGGCGATCGCTTTGCCACCGTCACGCGCTGGATGGAAGGCATCCAGCCGCCGCCGTTCTGGGCCGGGCAGATCCGCCATGCGCGCGGCTACAGCGGTGCGGTGGACCGCTGGCAGATCATCCGCTTCGAGGCGCCGTGCACGGTGACCATCGACGTCGGCGTGGCCGAGGCCGGCACCGGCGCGCGCGGCAGCGAGGGCGTGCCCGGCGACCGCAGCCGCGGCGTCAACGGCTTCGTGCTGAACACCATCACGCCCGAGACCGACAAGACCTGCCACTACTTCTGGGCCTTCGCACGCAACTACTGCCTGCACGAGCAGCGCGTCACGCACGAGCTGCGCGAGGGCGTGGCGCGCATCTTCCGCGAGGACGAGTCGGTGCTCGAGGCGCAGCAGCGCGCGATCGACGACCATCCCGGCTACACCTTCTACAACCTCAACATCGATGCCGGCGCGATGTGGGCGCGCCGGTTGATCGACCGCCGCATCGCGGCCGAAGCCTCGCCTGCCGCGGCCGGCCGCGCGATCCCGATCCGCCCGGCCGCCTGATGGCCACCGCCGCCCTGCCGCGCGAGCCGGAGTCCGACGACAGCGGCGGCTCGCAGACGCTGCGCGCGCAGCTGCGCCTGCGCGAGCTGATCGTCAATGGCGAGATAACGCCCAATGTACGCATCCCGGAGCTGGCGCTGGTGGAGCGCCTGGGCGTCTCGCGCACGCCGGTGCGCGCCGCGCTGCACAAGCTGCAGGAAGAGGGCCTGCTGGAGGCGCTGCCCGGCGGCGGCTTCGTGGTGCGCGAGTTCGGCGAGACCGACATCCACGACGCGATCGAGCTGCGCGGCACGCTCGAAGGCCTGGCCGCGCGCCTGGCGGCCGAGCGCGGTGCCGGTGCGCTGGTGATGGCCGGCCTGCGCGACTGCCTGGCCCGCATCGATGAGCTGCTGCAGCCGCAGTCGCTCGATGACGCGTCCTTCAGCGCCTATGTCGAGCAGAACGGCCGCTTCCACCGCCTGCTGGCCGAAGCCTCCGGCAGCGCGCTGGTGCAGCGCCAGATCGAGCGCGCGGTGACGCTGCCCTTCGCCTCGCCCAACGGCTTCGTGCTGCTGCGCGCCAGCGGCCCGCATGCGCGCGACACGCTGGTGGTGGCGCAGCAGCAGCACCACTGCGTGGTCGAAGCCATCCAGCAGCGCGAAGGCGCGCGCGCCGAGAGCGTGATGCGCGAGCACGCCCGCATCGCCCACCGCAACCTGCGCGAGGCGCTGCAGTCCCACCAGGGCCTGCAGCAGCTGCCCGGCGCGCGGCTGATCCGCCGCGCCGACCGCTGAGCTTCCATTCATCTTCCGAGAAGGTTCCCGCCATGCGGCATTCGAACGACTGGACCGCGGCCGCCGTGCGCCGCGTCACCGCCCTGAGCCCCACCGTCCGCGAGATCGAACTCGAACCCGAGGGCGGCGCGCCGTCGTGGACCCCGGGCAGCCACCTGCAGGTGCGGGTGCGGCTGCAGGACGGCCGCATCGACACGCGCCACTACTCGCTGGTGGGTCGGCCCGATGGCCGCGGCTGCCGCATTGCCGTGAAGCGCACCGAGGCCAGCCGCGGCGGCTCGCGGTTCATGACCGGGCTGCAGGCGGGCGACCGCATCGAGGTGCTGCCACCGAACAACCACTTCGAGCTGCCGGCCGGCGCGGCCCCGACCCTGCTGCTGGCCGGCGGCATCGGCATCACGCCACTGGTGGGCATGGCGCAGGTGCTGGCCGAGCGCGGTGCCTGGCTGCGCCTGGCCTATGCCGCGCGCAGCACGGCCGAGCTGGTGTATGCCGACGAACTGCGCGCGCTGCTCGGCGACCGCCTCGCCACCTTCGCGGGCGATGCCGGCCAGCGCATCGACCTGGCGGCCGAAATCGCCGCGCTGCCGGCCGATGCGCAGGCGCTGGTCTGCGGGCCGCTGCCGCTGATGCAGGCCGCGCAGGCCGCCTGGGCCGCGGCCGGGCGCGCGGCCGAGCGGCTGCGCTTCGAAACCTTCGGCGCCGGCGGCGCGTTGCCGGCGCAGGCCTTCACCGCGCGGCTGCCGCGCCACGGGCTCGAGATCCAGGTGCCGGCCGACCGCTCGCTGCTGGAGGTGCTGGAGGCCAACGGCATCGAACTGCTGTCCGACTGCCGGCGCGGCGAATGCGGGCTGTGCGCGATCGACGTGCTGGCGGTGGAAGCCGGCCAGATCGACCACCGCGACGTGTTCTTCGACGCGCAGCAGCGCAGCGCGGGCCGCCAGCTCTGCGCCTGCGTTTCGCGCCTGTGCGGCCCGGGCGCGACGGTGGTGCTGGACAGCGCCTACCGGCCGGATTGATTTAGAACCTTAACCAATGCCACGGCGCGATAGCTGCTATGGGCCAGCAATGCCGCAGCCTGGGGCTATCGCGGGGGCGCCGGTGGAGGGGGCCATCGCACAATCAGCGCCATTCCAAACCCGGAGACTCGGCATGCTGAATCGTCGATTGCACCTGATGGCCCTTGCCGCTGCCACCCTGGCCGCCGGCGCGGCCCAGGCCCAGAGCGATACCGTGAAGATCGGCGTCATCCTGCCGATGACCGGCCCCTCTGCTTCCACCGGCAAGCAGATCGATGCGGCGATCAAGCTCTTCATGGCGCAGAGCGGTGGCAAGGCCGGCGGCAAGAAGGTCGAGGTGATCGTCAAGGACGACAACGGCACCGCCAACCTCACCGCGCGCATGGCGCAGGAGCTGATCGTCAACGACAAGGTCGTGGCCATTGCCGGCTTCGGCCTGACGCCGCTGGCGCTGACCGCCGCGCCGATCGCCACGCAGGGCAAGACGCCGATGGTGGTGATGGCCGCGGCCACCTCGGCCATCACCGAGGCTTCGCCCTACATCGTGCGCACCAGCTTCACGCTGCCGCAGGCCGCGGTGAGCATCGCCGAATGGGCGCCCAAGCACGGCATCAAGAAGGTGGCCACGCTGGTGGCCGACTACGGCCCCGGGAACGATGCCGAGAAGTTCTTCGTCGACCGCTTCCTGCTCAACGGTGGCCAGGTGCTCGAGAAGCTGCGCACCCCGCTGCGCGGTGCCGATTTCGCGCCGGTGCTCCAGAAGGTGCGCGACGCCAAGCCCGATGCGCTGTTCGTCTTCCTGCCCTCGGGCCAGGGCGCGCAGTTCATGAAGCAGTTCGGCGAGCGCGGCCTGGACAAGGCCGGCATCAAGCTGATCGCCACCGGCGACGTGACCGACGACGACCAGCTCAACGACATGGGCGACGTGGCGCTGGGCGTGGTGAACTCGCACCACTACTCCGCGGCCCACCCGAGCGCGATGAACAAGAAGTTCGTCGCCGACTTCGAGGCGATGAACAAGTTCCGGCCCAACTTCATGGCCGTCGGCGGCTATGACGGCATGCGCCTGATCTTCAAGGGCCTGGACGCCACCAAGGGCGCCGGCGGCGATGCGCTGCTCGCGGCGATGAAGGGCCAGCTCTTCGAAAGCCCGCGCGGCCAGATCCTGATCGATGCGCAGACGCGCGACATCGTGCAGGACATCTACATCCGCAAGGTCGAGAAGAAGGACGGCCAGCTCTGGAACATCGAGTTCGACGTCCAGAAGGCGGTCAAGGACCCCGGCAAGACGAAGTGATCCTCAGGCGATGCTGACGCTGCTTTTCGACGGCATCGCCTACGGCATGCTTCTGTTCGTGCTGGCCCTGGGGCTGGCCGTGACGATGGGCTTGATGAACTTCATCAACCTCGCGCACGGCGCGTTCGCGATGGTCGGCGGCTACCTGCTGATCGTGCTGATGCAGAAGGCGGGCTGGCCTTTCCTGGCCTGCCTGCCGGCGGCCTTCGTCGTCACCGCGCTGCTGGGCGCGCTGCTCGAACGCACGGTGTACCGGCCGATGTACGGCAAGCCGCACCTGGACCAGGTGCTGTTCTCGATCGGCCTCACGTTCATGGCGGTGGCCGCGGTCGACTATGTGATGGGCAGCTCGCAGTACAACATCCAGCTGCCCGACTGGCTGCGCCAGCGCTTCGAGTTCGGCTCCGGCGCGTGGACGCTGGGCATGGGTGCGTACCGCCTGTTCATCGTCGTCAGCTGCGTGGCGCTGGCCTTGGGGCTGCAGGCCGTGTTGGCCAGGACCCGCTTCGGTAGCCGCCTGCGCGCGGCGGTGGACGACTCGCGCGTCGCCGCCGGCCTGGGCATTCCGGTCAACCGCGTGTTCCTGCTGACCTTCGCGGTGGGCTCGGGCATGGCCGGCCTCGGTGGGGCGCTGGGCGCCGACATCCTCGGCATGGACCCGCAGTTCCCGCTGAAGATGATGGTGTATTTCCTGATCGTCTGCGCCGTCGGCGGCACCAGCTCGATCACCGGTCCGCTGGTCGCGGCGCTGGTGCTGGGCATCGCCGACGTGTTCGGCAAGTACTACGTGCCCAAGCTCGGCGCCTTCATCGTCTACGTGCTGATGATCGCCATCCTGCTGTGGCGCCCGCAGGGCCTGTTCACCCGCGAGGGCAAGGCATGAGCGGCGCGCCGGATCCGACGCCGCATGCGACGCCGACCGCCGCCGCCGCGCGCCTGCTCGCGCCGTCGAAGTGGCGTGCCTGGGAGCTGGTGGCCTGGGCGCTGATCTGGGCGGTGCCGCTGGTGTTCGGCCAGCATGCGGCGCTGATCAACGAGGTCGCGATCTTCGCGCTGTTCGCGCTGTCGCTGGACCTGATCCTGGGCTATGCCGGCATCGTCTCGCTGGGCCACGCGGCCTTCTTCGGCACCGGCGCCTACGTGGCCGGGCTGTTCGCCAAGCATGTGATGCCCGATCCGCTGGTGGGCCTGCTGGTCTCGGCCGCGGCCGGCGCGCTGCTGGGCGCCGTCACCAGCCCGATGATCGTGCGCGGCACCGACCTCACGCGGCTGATGGTGACGATGGGCGTGGCCCTGGTGCTGCTGGAGCTGGGCAACAAGTTCGACAGCATCACCGGCGGCACCGACGGCATGCAGGGCGTGATGATGGGTCCGCTGCTCGGGGCCTTCACCTTCGACCTCACCGCGCGCGTCGCGTCGTTCTACTCGCTGGCGGTGCTGTTCCTGGTCTTCCTGCTGCTGCGGCGCGTCGTGCACTCGCCGCTGGGCCTGTCGCTGCAGGCGCTGCGCGATAACCGCCTGCGGCTGATGGCCATCGGCCTGTCGGTGCAGGGCCGGCTGGCGGTGGTGTACACGCTGTCGGGGGCCATCGCCGCCGTGGCCGGCGCGCTGCTGACGCAGACCACCGGCTTCGTCTCGCTCGACGTGTTCGAATTCCACCGCTCGGCCGACCTGATGCTGGCGCTGGTGATCGGCGGCACCGGCTGGCTGTGGGGCGGGCCGATCGGCGCCATCGCCTTCAGCGTGATGCGCGACTGGCTCTCGGGCATCACCACGCAGTACTGGACCTTCTGGATCGGCCTGTTCCTGGTGGTGCTGATGCTGGTCGGCCGCGAACGCCTGTTCAAGCCCTGGACCTGGTTCCGCAAGGGGGCTGCATCGTGAGCCCGGTCGTGCTCGAGACCCAGGGCCTGGTGAAGCGCTTCGGCGGCATCACCGCCACCAACAACGTGTCGCTGAAGGTCACGCGTGGCGCCCGCCATGCGCTGATCGGGCCCAACGGCGCCGGCAAGACCACGTTGATCAACCAGCTCACCGGCGTGATGGCCCCCACCGAAGGCCGCGTGCTGCTGCGCGGCGAGGACATCACCACGCTGGCGCCGCACAAGCGCGTCGGCCTGGGACTGGTGCGCACCTTCCAGATCAACCAGCTGTTCGCCTCGCTCACGCCGCTGCAGAGCCTGGCGCTGGCGGTGTCCGGCCGGCTCGATGCGGCGCGCCGCTGGTGGCGGCCCGTCGGCAGCGACGGCGCCATTGCCGCCGAATGCGAACAGCTGCTGGCGCAGTTCCGCCTGACCGAGCATGCCGACCGGCCCACGCGCGAGCTGCCCTACGGCAAGCGGCGGCTGTTGGAGATCGGCCTGGCGGTGGCGCAGAAGCCCAGCGTGCTGCTGCTGGACGAGCCGGCGGCGGGCGTGCCGGCCGCCGAGCGGCAGGACATCCTGGACACCGTGGCGGCGCTGCCCGAGGATGTCTCGGTGGTGCTGATCGAACACGACATGGACCTGGTCTTCAGCTTCGCGAAATACCTCACCGTGCTGGTCAACGGCACCGTGCTGACCGAAGGCACGCCGCAGGCGATTGCCGCCGACCCGCAGGTGAGGGCCGTCTATCTCGGCGAAACGCAGGTGATGCATGGCTGACGCGCTGCTGCAAGTCGACGGCCTGCGCTGCGGCTACGGCGAAGCCGTGGTGCTGAGCGACGTGAGCTTCACGATCCCCGAAGGCCGCTCACTGGCCTTGTTAGGCCGCAACGGCACCGGCAAGACCACCTTGCTGGACACGCTGGTCGGCGTGACGCGGCGGCATGCCGGCACCATCGCGCTGAACGGGCGCGAGATCTCCCGGCTGCCGGTGTATGAGCGGGCCGGTGCCGCGAACTGGCAGGGATTGGGTTGGGTGCCGCAGGAGCGCAACATCTTCAAGTCGCTCACGGTGCACGAGAACCTCACCGCGGTGGCCCGGCCTGGCGCCTGGACGCCGAAGCGCGTGTACGAGCTGTTCCCCCGCCTGGCCGAGCGCCAGCGCAACCTGGGCCAGCAGCTCTCCGGGGGCGAGCAGCAGATGCTGGCCTTCGGCCGCGCGCTGGTGCTGAACCCCAAGTTGCTGCTGCTGGACGAGCCGCTCGAAGGGCTGGCGCCGATCATCGTCGAAGAGCTGCTGCGCGCGATCCGCCGCGTCGCGCGCGAAGAGGGCCTGAGCTCGATCGTCGTCGAACAGCATCCGCACATGGTGCTGGGCGTGACCGACGATGCCATCGTGCTCGACCGCGGCGGCATTGCGTACCGGGCGACCAGCGAAGCGCTGATCGCCGATCCCACGCCACTGGACACCTGGCTCGGCGTGGCCCAACACTGATCGCAGGAGATCCCGATGACCGTTCGCACCACCCCGCCATTCCGCGCCGACCACGTCGGCAGCTTCCTGCGCCCGAAATACCTGCTCGACGCGCGCGAGCAGTTCTTCGTGAAGAAGGAAATCACCGCCGAGCAGCTGCGCGCGGTGGAGGACCAGGCGATCACCGAGATCGTCAAGTTCCAGCAGGACGTGGGGCTGCAGAGCATCACCGACGGCGAGTTCCGCCGCACCTACTTCCACATCGATTTCCTCGAGCAGCTGGGCGGCGTGAAGACCGACATCCCGGTCACCATCCGCAAGCCCGACGGCACCGAGGAACTGGCGCCGCCGGTGATGCGCGTGATCGACAAGGTGCGCCATGCCAAGGACATCCAGCGCGCCGACTTCGAGTACCTGAAGTCGCAGGTCGCCGCGGGCCGCACGCCGAAGGTGACGATCCCGAGTCCGACGATGCTGCACTTCCGGGGCGGCCGCGCCGGCATCAGCAAGGAGGCCTACCCCGAGCTGGAGCCGGACTTCTACGACGACGTCGCCAAGGCCTATGGCGACGAGCTGCGCTCGCTGGCGGCGGCCGGCTGCACCTACGTGCAGATGGACGACACCAACATGGCCTACCTGTGCGACGAGAAGATGCGCGAGGCGGCGCGTCAGCGCGGTGACGACCCCAACGAGCTGCCGCACCGCTATGCCAAGTTCATCAACAAGGTGGTGGCGCACAAGCCCGCCGGCATGACGCTGGCCATGCACCTGTGCCGCGGCAACTTCAAGAGCACGCATGCCGCGGCCGGCAACTACGAGCCGGTGGCCGAGGCGCTGCTGTCGGAGATGAACCTGGACGCGTATTTCATGGAGTATGACGACGACCGTTCCGGCGACTTCCGCCCGCTGCGCTTCCTGCCCAAGGGCAAGATCGTCGTGCTGGGCCTGGTGACCACCAAGTTCGGCGAGATGGAGAGCAAGGACACGCTCAAGCGCCGCATCGACGAGGCCGCCAAGTACGCGCCGCTCGAGCAGTTGTGCCTGAGCCCGCAGTGCGGCTTCTCCAGCACCGTGCACGGCAACAACATCGCGGTGGAGGCGCAGCGCGCAAAGCTGCGGCTGGTGGTGGAAACGGCGCAAGAGGTCTGGGGGTAAGCCCCCCTGATCAACGCAGCGCGTCGACGATGCCGGCCACCAGCCGGTCGGTGTCCCAGGCGATGTGCTTCGCGCTGCGTTCCTGCGACGCGTCGAAGCGCACGATCACCAGGCGCTGCGAGGGGATCACGATGACGAACTGGCCGAAGAAGCCGCGCGCGAAGAAGGTGTCGCGCGGCGCGCTCGGCAGGCCCCAGGCCACGTGCACCTCGCCATGGCCCCAGCCCGGCACATTGCGGTCCACGGTGTTGAGGTACCAGCCGGCGCCGTAGCCGGTGTCCAGCGTCGGCGTCGTCGAGTAGCGCACCCAGCCCGCGGGCAGGATGCGGCGCGGGCCGGCCATGCCGTCGTCGAGGAACAGCTGGCCGAAGCGCGCCCAGTCGCGCGCGGTGGCGTAGGCATGCACCGCGCCGATCGGCGAGCCGCTGGGATCGATCTCCATCACCGCGCTGCGCATGCCCAGCGGGCCGAAGAACGATTCGCGCAGGAAGCGGCGCACCGCCAGCGCATCGGCGTCGGGCCGGTGCGGACCGGGCCCGGTGACCGCGTCGCGGATCACGCGGCCCACCAGCAGGTAGTTCGGGTCGGTGTAGTGCCACTGCGTGCCGGGCGGCACGGCCAGCGGCGTGCTGGCGATCGCGGCGGCCTTGTCCTGCGCGCTGTACAGGATCTGCGTGCTGCGGTCGAAGCCCGAGGTGTCGTAGTCCAGGTCCAGGCCCGAGGCCTGGCGCAGCAGGTGGTCCAGCGTGATCGCGTGGCGCGGGTCCTGCGGGTCCTGCCAGGCGGGGATCGGGGCTGGCTGGTGCACGTCGAGCCGGCCCTGCTGCACCAGCGCGCCGACCAGTGCGCTGCTCAGCGACTTGGTGGCCGAGAAGCCGTGCAGCGGCGTCTGCGCGGTGATGCCGGGGGCGTAGCGCTCGGCGATCAGCCGGCCATCGCGCAGCACGGCCACCGCCAAGGTGTGCTGGTCGGGGTCGCCGGAGGGCGGCACGAACGCGCGCTCGATCGCCGCGGCCAGCTGCGGGTTTGGTGCCGGCGCCGGGCTGACTGGCGCGGGCAGGATGTCGGGCTGGCTGGGCACGGGCCAGTCTTCGGTGTCCGGCACGCTGGCCGGGCTCCCTTTGGCATCGGGCTCGACCAGCGAGCAGCCGAGCCGGTCGCGGTAGACCGCGCGGCTCCTGAAGCCACCGGCGATCGAGCTGCGCACCTCGCGGTGCTCGCGGTCCACCTCGTAGTGCAGCGCCCAGTTCACCAGGCCCATGCCGGGCAGCGGGCGCAGCAGTTCGTCGCGGCTGATGGCGGCGTCGCGGCCGGAGATGAACACGCCGGCGCAGAGCCAGTGGCTGGTGGTGCTGCTGGCCACCTGCGCGGCCTTGTCGACGCGCCAGGCGGCGCAACCGGACAGCGCGGCGGCCGCCAGCGCAAGGGCGGCGAGGGTGGCAAGGGCGAGGGGTCGGCGCACGGTGGGGCTTTCGGTATGGTGGGGATGGGTGGCACGATGCCGGGTGGCCGCCGGTCCGTCCCGTCGGCTTCGAAGCGGGCTCGTCGATTTCGAAATCGGCGAAGATCGACGCTGGTTTTCGCAGGAGACACCCATGTCCGAACCCCTGGTGCTGGTGGCCACCCAAGGCCCGGTGCGCACGCTGACGCTGAACCGCCCGGCCGCGCTGAACAGCTTCACCGCCGCGATGCATGCAGAACTGCGCGCCGCGCTGGATGCCGCGGCGGCCGACGCCGCCGTGCGCTGCGTGGTGATCACCGGCGCCGGCCGCGGTTTCTGTGCCGGCCAGGACCTGAACGACGAGGCGATGGCCGGCGATGTCGGCGGCGTGGTCGAGCGGCTGTACAAGCCGCTGGCGCTGCAGATCCGCAGCTTCCCGGTGCCGGTGCTGGCGATGGTGAACGGCGTGGCCGCCGGCGCCGGCGCGAACCTGGCGCTGGGCTGCGACATGGTGATCGCGGCGCGCTCGGCCAGCTTCATCCAGGCCTTCAGCAAGATCGCGCTGGTGCCGGATTGCGGTGGCACCTGGCTGCTGCCGCGTCTGGTGGGCCGGGCGCGTGCCATCGGGCTGGCGATGACCGGCGACAAGCTCGGCGCCGAGGAGGCCGAGCGCATCGGCATGATCTGGCGCTGCGTGGACGATGCCGCGCTGCTGGACAGCACGATGGCGCTGGCCAACAAGCTGGCCGCGATGCCGGCGCGCGCGCTGGCGCAGACGCGCCAGATCATCGACGCCGCGATGCCGATGGACTATGCCGCGGCGCTGGGCCAGGAAGCGGTGGTGCAGGGCGAGATGGCGCGCGCGGGGGATTTCGCCGAAGGCGTGCAGGCCTTCCTGCAGAAGCGCGCGCCGGTGTTCAAGGACCGCTGACGCGGGCCCGCGTCAGCCCTCGGCCACCGGCAGCTTCAGCGCCGGCCCGATCTTGAAGATGCCGCTCACCCGCAGGCAGGGCACGCCGTCGGCCGTGGCGGTGCCCTGCGCGAACACCAGGCTGCGGGTCACGCGCAGCACCTCGCCTTCGCCCTGCACCCAGGCCCCCAGCGGCACCGCGGCCAGGTAGTCCAGCTGCAGGCTGATGGTGGGCAGGAAGCGCAGGCCCACCTCGGCGCTCTTGCGGTGCACGCTGATCGGCAGCAGCATGTCCGCGAAGCTGGCCAGCATGCCGCCGTGGCAGATCTCCAGCGGGTTGGTGTGGCGCGGCTCGACGCGGAAGCCCACCTGCACCAGCGGCCCTTCATGGCGCACGTACAGCGGGCCGACGTTGCTCATGAACGGGCCGCCCATCGGCAGCGGGTGGAAGCCGGCGGGGATGTCGGGAGCGGAGTCGGTCGTCATCGGGTCGAGGTCTCGCGCACCACGTCGGCCTGGAAGTCGGCCTGGCCGATGCCGTTGCGGTCCATCATGGCCGGCGGGTACAGGCGCTGGAAGTCGTCGGTCATCTGCTGCAGCGGCATCTCGTTGAAGCTGCCGCGCTGGTGCACGTATTCCATGTGGCGGTTGCCGGCGCGGTCGAACGGGTGGTAGATGGAATCGTCGCGGCCGTTGAACTCCAGCGGCAGCAGGCCGAAGCGTTCGCACAGCGAGAGGTTGAAGGCCGGCGTGGCCTTGCGCCATGCGCCCGCCAGCCACAGTTCGGTGTAGCCGTGCCAGTAGAACAGGTCGGTCTGCATCGTCTCGCGCATGCGGGCGGTGCTGAGGTGGTTGCGCACGTCGGCAAAGCCCAGACGCGCCGGGATGCCGATGCTGCGCGCCGCCGCGGCCAGCAGCGCGGCCTTGGTCACGCACCAGCCATGGCCGGCGGCCAGCACGCTGCTGGCGCGCATGCCCTCGGGCCGCAGGTCGAGCCGGTAGGGGTCGTAGCGGAAGCCGTCGCGCACCGCGTAGTACAGCGCGACGGCGCGGGCCGTGTCGTCGGCGCCCCGCCCCTGTTCGGCGGCGAAGGCCTGCACGGCGGGGTGGTCGCTGTCGACCAGCGGGGTGGGCTGCAGCGTGGCGGGCTCGGGTGTTTCCAGTCTCATCGGCGACTCCAGGCTTCGGAGTTTGCGGCTACGCTGGTCGACTTGCTGTCACCGGGGCGCCACCTTGATCGACTTGTACTACTGGCCCACGCCGAACGGCTGGAAGCTGACGATCGCGCTGGAGGAACTGGACCTGCCGTACACCGTGAAGCCGGTGAACATCGGCCGCGGCGAGCAGTACACGCCCGAGTTCCTGGCGATCAGCCCGAACAACCGCATCCCGGCCCTGGTGGACCATGACCCGCCCGGCGGCGGCGCGCCGCTGGTGAGCTTCGAGAGCGGCGCGATGCTGATCTACCTGGCCGAGAAGACCGGCCGGCTGATGCCCGCCGACCTGCAGGGCCGGCACGCGGTGCTGTCGTGGCTGATGTGGCAGATGGGCGGACTGGGCCCGATGCTCGGCCAGCATGGCCACTTCAAGCTCTACGCGACCGAGAAGATCCCCTACGCCATCGCGCGCTACGAGCAGGAGACGCGACGCCTGTACGGCGTGCTCGATGCGCAGCTGGCGCAGCACCGCTTCGTGGCCGGGGCCGAGTACAGCATCGCCGACATCGCGATCTTCCCGTGGACCATGACGCACAAGGCCCAGGGCCTGAGCCTGGACGACTGGCCGCAGGTCAAGCGCTGGTATGCCGAGTTGCGCGCGCGCGAGGCGTTGCAGCGTGGCCTGGCCGTCGGCAAGGAATGGCAGCGCAGCGGCCCGATGGACGAGCAGGCGCGCCGCGCGCTGTTCGGCGGCCGCGCGGCGGTGGCCGACGCGGCGGCGTCGAGCGAAGGAGCCCAACCGTGATCGAGTTCTTCTTCGACTGTTCCAGCCCCTGGACCTGGCTGGCCTTCCACAACATCCAGCCGATGATCGCCGAGCTGAAGGTGCCGGTGCAGTGGAAGCCGGTGCTGGTGGGCGGCATCTTCAACGCGGTGAACCCCAGCGTCTACGAGTTCCGCGAGAAGGGCGTGCCGGCCAAGCAGGCCTACCTGCGCAAGGACCTGCAGGACTGGGCGCGCCACTGCGGGCTGCACATCGTGTTTCCGCCGAAGGTGTTCCCGGTCAACAGCGTGAAGGCGATGCGCGGCTGCCTGTGGCTGGCGCCGCAGGGCCTGCTGGTGCCGTTCGCCAGCGCGGTGTTCGAGGCCTACTGGAGCCGCGAGCAGGACATCTCGCAGGACGCGGTGCTGGCACCGCTGGTGCGCGCGCTCGGCGTCGACGAGGCGGCGTTCTTCGCCGGCATCGCCCAACCCGAGATCAAGGCGCAGCTGAAGGCCAACACCGACGAGGTCATCGCCCGCGGCGGCTTCGGCTCGCCGACCATCTTCGTTGGCGGCGACGACATGTACTTCGGCAACGACCGCCTGCCGCTGGTGCGCGAGGCCGTCCTGCGGCGGATCGAGGCGGTCTGAGCCCCGGTCTGCGCGTCAGCGCATCGTGCGCAGGCCCGGCGGGATCGTCAGCTTGACGGTGGGCGCATCGGGCGGCGTGATGCTGGCGTACAGGCGCAGCTGGTCGGACATCGCGCGCAGCCGTTCGGACATGCGGTTGGACAGCGACACCATCAGCTTCGCGCCGGCCTTGGGGTGCCGCTCGATCAGCATCTCCAGCGCCTTGCGGGTCAGGCCGGCGGCCTGGATCGGGGTGGCGGCGGTGCAGGTGCTCGAGCGCGGCGAACCGTCCAGCAGGCCCATCTCGCCGATCATGTTGCCCGGGCCCAGCACCGACAGCGGCACGCCGTCGAGCACGCCGGCCTCCACCACCACCTCGCCGGTCAGCAGCAGCAGCATGTGGGCGTTGTCGGTCGTGTCGCCGTCGCGGAACACGATGGTGCCCTGCGGCATGTTCACCAGCTGCATGTAGCCGACCACGGTGCGGGTCTCGGCCTCGTCCATCGCCATCGGCGCGTTGGGCGTGCGCAGCAGCCTGCAGGCCAGATCGGCGAGCGCCGGGTTCTCGGTGAGGGGTCGGATGTTCATGGCCACACGCTACGCGCAGCCGCGCCCCGGGGCAAGTGGGAATTGCCGTTTTGCACCGGCCGGCCGCCCAGCCGAGGGGGGGCACGGAACCGGCGCGGCGCTTTCGTTACGCAGCGTGCTTCACACGCCATGGAAGCGGGCGAATTCCTCGAGCGGCGCGCGGCGCGATCGCAGGCCGTTCACCGGATGCGCCGGGTTGCGCAGCCCGATCGCCATGCCGCAGAACAGCATGCGCTCGGGCGGCAGCGCCAGCACCTCGCCGACGGTGCGCGCCATCGTCGCCCAGCATTCCTGCGCGCAGCTGTCGTAGCCCTCCGCCTGCAGCAGCAGCATCACCGTCTGCAGGAACATGCCCAGGTCGCTCCACTGCGGCGGGCCCATGCGCCGGTCCAGCGAGCAGAACAGCGCCATCGGCGCGCCGAAGAACTGGTAGTTGCGCGCGAACCAGCGCAGCCGCGCGGGCCTGTCCTCGCGCGCGATGCCCATCGTCGCGTACATGTCCTCGCCGACCTGGAAGCGCCAGTCGCGGTAGGGCGAGACCAGCTCCTTCGGGTAGATGCTGTAGTCCATCGGCTCGGGCGGGCGCTCGCCCCGTGCCTGCTGCGCCTGGCGCCCGGCCACCAGGTCCTTCAATGCCTGCAGCGGTTCGCCGGCCAGCACGTCGATGTGCCAGGGCTGCAGGTTGCCGCCCGAAGGCGCGCGCGCGGCGGTGGCCAGCACGCGGCGGATGACCTCGCCCGGCACCGGCGTGGGCAGGAAATCGCGGATCGACGATCGGCGCTCGACGGCCTCGGCCACGTTCATCAGACAGCTCCAGCGGATTGGGGATCGTGGCACGATAACCGCGAAGCCATGCCCGAGGCGGCGCGTCGGGATGCCGCGGTGGCCGGCGACGATCGCGTGGACGCGCTCATTTGGTGTTAGGTGCCGTGGCGCGTATCCTGCGCTGCCCCACGACACGAGGAGACCCCGACATGACCCCGACGCTCAAGGCAGTGGCCCTCATGGCCGTCATCACCTGGCTGGCGATCCTGCTGGCCAGCCTGATCCGTGCCAAGGCCTGGACGCCGTCCGGCCTGATGGTGGCCTTCGGCAACCGCGAAGGCCTGGCCGAAGCCTCCGGCTTTGCCGGCCGCGCGCAGCGGGCCGCGAACAACACGCTGGAGAACTTCGTGCTGTTCGCGGCGATTGCGCTGGTGGCCCATGCCAGCGGCAACACCAGCCCGAAGATCGCCGCCGGCGCCGAACTGTTCCTGTGGGCCCGCCTGGCCTACATCCCGATCTACTGGATCGGCATCCCGTTCCTGCGCACGGCGAGCTGGGCGGTGGGCATCGTCGGCATGGCGATGATGCTGCTGCCGCTGTTCTGAGGCCGCGCGCATGAGTTCCGGGCCGCTGCTGTTCCAGGCCGCCGGCTGCGTGGCGCGCGAGCTGCGCGAAGCCGACATACCCGCCCTGCAGGCCTTCTTCGAGGCCAACCCGCTGTACTTCGAGAAGGTCAACGGCCGGCCGCCGCGGCCCGACGAGGCTCGGGAGGAGTTCCACGACCTGCCGCCGCCGGGGCTGCCTTTCGAGCGTCGCTGGCTCGTCGGTTTCGACGATGCGGCCAGCGGCGCGCTGCTGGGCATGGCCTCGCTGCTGGGCGACTTCCTCGCGCCGCGGGTGTTCCACATCGGCCTGTTCATCGTCGCGAGCGATCGCCACGGCACGGGCCTCGCGGGCGCGCTGTACCAGGCGCTGGAGGAGTGGATGCGCGGCGAAGGGGCCGCCTGGATCCGGCTGGGCGCGGTGGTCGGCAACGAACGCGCCGAGGCCTTCTGGCCGAAGATGGGCTACCGCGACGTGCGGCTGCGCCACGATGTCGAGACCGGCCTGCGCCGCAGCACCCTGCATGTCATGGTCAAGTGCCTGACGAGCGAGGGCGTCGAGCCCTACCTGGCACGGGTGCCGCGCGACCGGCCCGATTCGGCGCTGCCCTGAAACCCGGCGCCGGCAGCGGCCACGGGTTCCCGTGTACCCTGTGCGCCCTGCGGCAGGGCTGCCGCACCGGGAGGCTGCGATGTGGACGATCGAGGCGATGCAGCAGTTGCTGGGCCCGCTGTTTCCGGGCCTGATGGGCGTGCGCATCACCGGGCTGGCACCCGACAAGGTGAGCGCCGAGCTCACCGTGCGCCCGGAGCTGTGCACCAGCGGCGGCATCCTGCATGGCGGCGCCTACATGGCCTTCGCCGACACGCTGGGCGCGGTGGGCACGGTGCTGAACCTGCCGCAGGGCAAGCGCACCACGACCACCGATTCGAGCACCAAGTTCATCGGCGGTGCCAAGGTCGGCAGCACCATCACCGCCGAGAGCATCGCGCTGCACCGGGGCCGCACGACGATGGTGTGGCAGACCAGCATCCATTCCGCCGAGGGCAAGCTGTGCGCGGTGGTCACGCAGACCCAGCTGGTGCTCGACTGATCCCGCTTCTCCTTCCTTCACCGGACGATCCATGCTCACGCTCTACTACGCTCCCAACACCTGCGCGCTGGCCTCGCACATCGCGCTCGAACAGGCCGGTGCCGACTACCGTGCCGTGCGCGTCGACTTCGCGCGCAACGAGCAGCGCTCGCCGGAGTACCTGAAGCTCAACCCCAAGGGCCGCGTGCCCGCGCTGGTGAGCGATCGCGGCGTCCTCACCGAGACGCCGGCCATCCTGCAGTACGTGGCGCAGACGCACCCTGCTGCCGCGCTGGCGCCGCTGGACGACGCCTTCGCGCTGGCGCAGTTGAACGCCTTCAACAGCTACCTGTGCTCGACCGTGCACGTGGCGCATGCGCACATGCGCCGCGGCTACCGGTGGGTCGACGATGAAGCCGCCATGGCCGCGATGAAGCAGAAGGTGCCGCAGAACATGGCCGACTGCTTCGCGCTGATCGAGCGCGACCACCTGCAGGGGCCCTGGGTGCTGGGCGAGCGCTACAGCATCGCCGACCCCTACCTGTTCACGATCGCGCAGTGGCTGGCTGGCGACGGCGTCGACATCGAGCGCTTCCCGAAGGTGGCCGCTCATCATCGGCGCATGCAGGCCGACGCCGCGGTGATGCGCGTGCTGGCTGTGGCACAGGCGCCGGCGTGAAGCGGCGCGCCTTCAACGCCGGCCTCGCGCCGGGCGCCGCACTGCCGCTGGTGGCGACCGCGCGGGCCCAGGCCCAGCCGCGGGCCGAGACCGGCTTCATCGACCACAGCCTGGTGCAGGGTGGCCAGACCTGGCGCTACCAGGTCTACGTGCCGGCCGACTACGCCAGCCGCAAGGACTGGCCGGTCACGCTGTTCCTGCATGGCTCGGGCGAGCGCGGCACCGATGGGCAACGCGCGTCGCTGGTCGGCCTGGGCGCGGCGATCCGCTGGAACCCGCAGCGGCACCCGGGGCTGGCGGTGTTTCCGCAGGCGCGGCCCGACACGTCCTGGAGCGGCGAGCAGGCCGAGATGGCGCTGGCCGCGCTGCGCCAGACCCTGGCCGACTACCACACCGACCCGCGCCGCGTGTACCTCACCGGCCTGTCGATGGGCGGCCACGGCAGCTGGTGGCTGGCCTACCGGCACCCACAGCTGTTCGCGGCGGTGCTGCCGGTGTGCGGCTGGCTGCTGCCGATGGCCGAGTGGCCCGCCCCGGTGGTGCCGCCGGCCGACGGGCCCGCGGCCGCCGCGGTGGCCCGGCGCCTGTCGGCGCTGCCGCTGTGGATCTTCCATGGCGAGATGGACGACGCGGTGCCGCCGGAGGACGATCGTGCCGCCTTCGCCGCGCTGCAGGCCGCCGGCGCCGCGGCGCGCTACACCGAGTACCTGGGCCTGGGCCACAACTGCTGGGACGCGACCTACGGCTCCGAGACCGTGCTGCGCTGGATGTTCGCGCAGCGGCGGCCGGCGTGATGGCCGCACCGGATGCAGGTTACTGTCCGGCGTCCAGCGCAAGCGGCAGCCAGGTGGCCATGGGCCCGAGGTCGGTGATCTGGTCGTTGAAGGCCGGGCCCAGCACGTACAGCCGGTCTCCGGCCGTGCCGATGTAGTTTTGCGTGGCCGGGTAGTAGCGGTAGTAGTAGGCCGCTGCGGTGCCGCTCGCCGCGTGGCCCGCGAACAGCTGCGGGTAGTAGCGCTCGGCGTAGTTGAACAGCCGGTCGCTGTCGGCGTTGGCGCCGGTCAGCGCGCCGCTGGTGCCACCGCCGCCCGGTGGGCGCGGCGCGCCGAGCCGGTCCTCGGCCGGCTGCAGCGCATGCGCCAGCGCCAGGCCGGCCAGCAGACTGCCGGCCCGCGGCCGCAAGGCCGTGACGATGCTGCTGGCCGCACGGCCCGGGCTGCTGATGTCGACTTCGCCACCGGCGATCGGCGAGGCGCTGGCGCCGCTGCCCGGCAGGCGCGAGCCGCTGCCTTCGGCCAGCACGCTGCAGCCACTGGTCGGCAGCGGGCTGCCGCCGTTCCACCAGACGTTGCCGTCCAGCACCGGCACGGCCGTGCCGTCGGCCGCGTTCAGCGGGCAGGGCACCACGCCGCCGGCGCCGCGCCCGAAGCTGCCGCCCTCGGCGCTGAACAGGTTGTTGATCACCGTGAGGTTCGCGCTGCGCAGCCCCTGGTTCACCGGCGCCGGCGCGTTGGCGCCGACGCCCCAGCAGGGGTCGACCGTCACGTAGTCCTGGGCCGCGGCATCCCACCACTGGCAGTCGCTGCCGGCGCCGTCGGCGGCGCCCAGCACGCGGCTGTCGTGCACGCGCAGGGCGTCGCCGCCGTAGATCACGCTGCCCTCGCTGGGCGCCTGGTAGCTGGCGGTGAAGACGATGCTGTTGTGCAGCGCCACGCAGTCGCGGCAGCCGGAGAATTCCAGCGCCGCCTCGCGCGCATCCACGATCAGGTTGTTGCGCGCCACCGTGCGCAGCGCCTCGTAGTCCCAGCGGCCGTCGGCCGAGAAGTAGTAGGTGGCGTCGGTGTCCTCGCCGCCGAGCTCGACCCGGCGCACGCGCCAGAAGGTGTTGCTGTCGTAGAGCACGTCGACCGAGCCGCCCTTGGCCTCGATGCCGAGCCCGCCGCCGGTCTGCGCCACCAGGTTGCGGCAGAAGGCCGCGCGGTGCACGCCGACGTTGTCGATGCCATGGCGCGTGGTCTGGCGCACGCGGCTGTCCAGCACCCACAGGTCCTCGACCTGGTTGAACTTCATGCCGTCCATGCTCTGGCTGTCGCTGCCTTCGGCATCGCGTTCCTGCCGGTCGAACAGGTTCTGCACCGTCACCCGCCGCACGACGATGTGGTGCGAAGGCTCATAACGGCCATAGACGGTGGCATCCAGCGCGCCGTTCTTCACGCCGCTGGCGCGGGCGTTCAGCGCCGCGCCGGCCACGTGGATGCCGGCCGCCGCCTGCAGCGGCTGCGGGTCGGCGTGGGTCGTGCCGTTCCAGGCCCCGACCTTTTCGGGGCCGATCGTCACGCCGTCGATCGCGATGTAGGAAACGCCCAGCAGGTTCAGGCCATGGTCCAGCACCGTGGCATTCGGCCGGCTGTCGGTGGCCACCAGCCACAGCGGGTTCGCGGCACCGCGCAGCAGCCGCTGCGCGTAGATCTCGGTGCCCAGCGTGTCGGCGTAGTGCCCGGGCGCCAGGCGGATGCGCACCGGCTGGCCGGCGTGCGCGCTCTGCGCCAGGCGCAACGCATCGCGGATGCCGCCGGTGCCCTGCGCCGGCTGCACGTCGAGGTTGACCCAGGCGGCCTCGGCGATCTGGTCGACGAACAGGGCGTCGTTGCAGCCCGCAGCACCGGCAGGTGCCGCCGCCAGGCCGGCCAGCGTGGCGGCGAGCAGGACCATCAAGGGGGCAAGGCGCATGGGGCACTCCGCGGGCGTGACGGGCGTCACCGGCTGCAACCGGGTGTAGCAGCCGGGCGCGAGCGCCCGCCGCATGTAAGCTCGGCGCTGCCGGCGCGCGCTGCGCGTGCCCATTGTCCAGGAAGGAGATCCCCTCATGTCAGCTCTCGATAACTACAGTCCCGCCGCCGTCTCGGTGGTGAAGATCTTTGCCTACTCCTTCCATGCGGCGCCCACGGCCGATATCGTGCTCTGGGGCCTGGGCAACTACAACGCCGGCATGTCGCAGGCGCAGTTGCTGAACACGCTGTACAACCTTGCGGTGCCGCAGTCGCCCTTCACGGTGTATGCCGGCGCCAGCACCAACACCGCGTTCCTGTCGGCCTTGGTCGACAACTTCTGCTACGGCACCGACATCAGCGCGGCCACGAAGACGGCCTGGGCCAATTCGCTGGTGTCGACCCTGGACGGCTCGGCCTCCCGCGGCGACTTCACGCTGGCGATCGCCGCGGCGGTCGAGTCCTACAGCGGCAACGATGCCGACCTGCTGACGCTGAAGGCGGCCATGGCCGGCCGCGCCGAGCAGGCCGCGGCCTTCGCCCAGTCGCCGGCCGGTGCGGTGTGGGACGGCAAGGGCTGGGCCCAGCTGCTGGCGCCGCTGGTGCCGGCGCCGGCGCCGACCTACGACCTGAGCACCGACGTCAGCGCGGTGGACGAGGGCGGCACCGTCACCTTCACGCTGCACACCACCCACGTCGACGCCGGCACCCAGTTCGCCTACACGCTCAGCGGCACGGGCCTCACGGCCGACGACGTGCTGGGCCTCACCGGCAATCCGCTGAGCGGTGTGATGACGGTGAACGCCCAGGGCGTGGCCACCGCGTCCGTCACGCTGCGCGCCGACCAGCTCACCGAAGGCGCCGAGACCTTGCGCATGGACCTGGCCAACAACCTGGCCCACGCGCAGGTGACGATCAACGACACCAGCATCACGCCGCCGCCGCAGGCCACCTACAAGCTGACGGCCGACGCCACGAGCCACGACGAAGGCACCACCGTCACCTACACGCTGACCACCACCAACCTGGCAGCCGGAACGCTGGTGAACTACACGCTCTCGGGCACCGGCATCACCACGGCGGACGTGGCCTCGGGCGTGCTGAGCGGCACCTTCATCACCAATGCCCAGGGCATTGCCACCGCCACCGTCGCGCTGGTGGCCGACGCGCTGACCGAGGGCAACGAGGTGATGCGCCTGTCGCTGGCCGGCGGCCTGGGCCAGCTGGACGTGACGATCAACGACACCAGCATCACGCCGCCGCCGGTGGGCTCGCCCGACACCGTGCTGGTGTCGGACACCATGAGCAACAGCAACGCCCACGCGCCGGGTTCGCCGGCCGAGGGCGAGATCCCGTTCGACACCTACCTGAACTTCGACCTGCTGAACCAGGCCGGCGTCGACGACGTGCGGATGTCCATCGCGGCGCTGAAGGCGACCAAGCCGACCGCGGGTGGCGTGCCCGACGACACCAACCAGAGCGCCGACCGCGCCAACATCCCGCAGGTCAGCAACCAGACGCTGTTCACCTTCGACCTCGGCCTGCAGACCGACCGCGTCGACTACAGCGCCGAGTCCGGCAAGATCGTCGCGGTGGTGAGCAACCAGGTGCCGTCGGACACGCAGTACGTGCTGGTCAACGACAACGGCACCGACAACGTCTTCAACAACGCCACCGACCGCATCGACCGCCTGATCAGCGTCGAGGAGGTGGTGGCCTCGGCCGGTGGCGGCGTGCTCGACCTGACCCCCTCGGGCCAGGACTGGGTGGTCACCTTCAGCCGCAATTTCAACCCCGACACCGACATCGGCACCAGCACCGACCGCGCGGTGCACCGCATCGAGCTGACGGACCCGGCCAGCGGCGCGCCCTACAGCCGCAGCTACTACGAGGTGCGCGACGGCGGCAAGGTGGCCGGCGTCACCCAGGTCACCGCGGCCTGGAGCAGCGTGCAGGGCAGCGACCACAACGAGACCCTCGTCTTCACCGGCTATGAATCGATGGACGCGCGCACCAACGTGCTGCGCGGCGGCACCAACGCCGTCAAGTTCAACGACCTGACCCGCAGCATCCTGGTCGACATCTCGATGACGCCCTGGGTGCCCAGCACCAACCTGGCGGACAACACCAACAGCACCGGCCAGATCGTCGCCACCACCACCTTCACCACGGGTGACGGCATCACGCCGCTGTCGGGCAACACCAACGTCATCAGCTCGAACACCCCGGACAACGGCGTGGCTTCCGGCATGCTGAAGTTCGCCGCCACGCAGGATGCCGAGGACACGGTCAGCTTCAACAGCACCACGGTGCCCAAGGTGCTGGTGATCGGCCAGACCGTCAACGGCAACGACTACGTCAGCGTGCGCCTGGGCTCGGCCAGCAGCCCCGATGCGATGCAGCTCAGCGGCTTCGAGTACCTGAAGGACAACGGGGCCACCGACGACCTGTACATCGCCGACAACATCTTCAAGGCCACGCAGGCGAACCCCAAGCTGGTCGACGGCGGCGGCAACGACCACGATGCCATCCGCATCGGCAACGAGGCCCAGGGCTCGGCCGCCGTGGGCGGCGCGATCGGTGCGGTCAGCCTGGTGGCGCTGAACACCGCGGCCCAGGGCTTCGCCTTCGACTTCGACGTGCTCGACCTGACCGCGATCGACATTACCTCGACGCTGCAGCTCACCGGCACGGCCGGCACCGACGACGAACTGGTGCTGGGCAAGCTGGCCACCGTGGGGCAGGTGACCGGCTTCGAATCGCTGGTGCTCACCAATGCGTCCACCGACAAGGGCAACAGCCTGACGCTGGACCTGGACAACGGCCTGGTGAAGGCCGGGTCCACCACGCTGTTCGCCTACGCCGGCTCGGTCATCAGCGGCGGCGGGCTGGTGTTCGGCACGCCGGGCCAGACCAGCCTGATCGCGCCGATGACCAGCGGCATGAACATCACGGTGGTCGATTCCACCGCCGGCGCCGGCGCCACGCTGTGGGGCGGCACCGCCGCCGACCTGTTCACCGGCGGCGCGGGCAACGACGTGTTCCGCGGCGGCGGCGGCAACGACACGCTCGACGGCGGCCGGCCCGCCACCGGCGGCTTTGCCGAGACCTGGACCTTCACGCTCGCCGGCGCGCTGGACAACAACGCCTTGCCGGCCAACCGCATCAGCATCGCGATGACGATCGACGGCAAGGCGCTGACGCTGACCGAAGCCGCCGCGCCCGACACCGACTACAGCGATGGCAACGGCGCGGTGGCGGATGGCGCACCGCTGGCCACCATCGGCTCGGCGATGGCCGCGCTGATCACCGCCAACATCGCCGGCATCAACGCCGGCCCCGGCACCGGCGTGCTGACCAGCGCCACCTACAACACCACCAGCAACCAGCTGACGCTGAACTTCGGCGCCGGCATCGATGCCAACGACGTCGTCACCTTCGTGCTCACCGGCAACAGCGATGCCGGCAACTTCACGCTGTCCTCGGGCGTCAACGTCAACGGCGGCAGCGGCGGCAGCGACACCTTCGTGTTCGAGAAGACCGCGGCGCTGAACGGCACCGACACGATCCTGAACTTCACGCCCGCCTCCGACAAGCTCGACGTCAAGGCCTTCGCCGGCGCACCGATCTCGGCCGCCTCGCCATCGATCAACGGGGCGGTGGGCGGCACGCTGGCCGGCGTGCCCACGACGGCCGAGTTCCTCTACAACAAGACCCAGGGCAGCCTGTCGCCGAGCGACTTCGATACCACCGCCGGTCCCGGCAAGCTGCTGCTGGCCGACGGCGGCCGCTGCGTGGTGGCGGTGACGATGGACCCCACCGGCGCGCGCGGCGACGCGGCCAACACGCAGGTGACGCTGTACTTCGTCGAGAACGGCGCCGCGCCCGGCCTGGCCGATCTCAGCGTCTCGCTGGTGGGCATCATCAGCGGCCCGGTGGAACTGACGATGGGCGACATCTACACCGCGCTCAGCTGATCGCCGCGGGCGCAGCGTGCCCTCATCAGGCCGCAGGGTGTTCGCCCCTGCGGCTTGATGCACACTGCGCGCACGGCGGCACCGTGCGCCGCACCCACCGAGCAACGCCTTCGATGCGCCAGGAACAGACACTGTCGCCCGCCGCCTGGCTGGCCCGCGGGCCGATGGCGGTCAATCCGGCCGAGGTGCTGCCGAACTTCCGCGTCGGCAGCGCGAAGGTGGTCCGCTTCATCGGTCCGCACCGCTTCTACCGCGCGGCCGGCTGGGATGCCACGCGCGTGCGCCTGGCCTCGGCCTTCGGCAGCTGGTGGGCCGACGAGCAGGCGCTGGTGGCCATCGGCAGCCGCATCGACCAGTTCGAAGGCTTCCTGCCACCCGAGCTGCTGCGCCGCGCCTGGCCCGCGCAGTACCGTGGCCTGGCGGCGTTGTGCGAGGACTGGAACGACATGCGCGAGATGTTCCGCCTGGACCTGCCGCCGCGCGAGGAGTTGACCGGCGTGGTCGGCCTGGCCAGCGAACAGCCGCTGCGTTCGACGCTGGACCCGCGCCAGCGCCGCACGCCGATGCTGCCCGGCGGCGGCGAGCAGGTGTACTTCAAGCGCACGCCCACGCTTAGCGCGATCAACCCGCTGTGGGTGCACGCCGAGCCGCCGTGGTGAGCCGCGGCTGGCGCATCGCCTGGCGGGTGCTGCTCGGCCTGGGGGTGCTGCTGCTGGCGCTTGCCGGCTGGGTGGCCTGGCAGGCGCACCGCCGGCCCAGCCTGGCGCCGTATGCCGCGCAGCAGCTGCCGGCGCTGCCGGCCTCGGCGGTGGCACAGGTGCCGGTGCGCATGATGTTCCTCGGCGTGGCCACCGTGCTGCTGGACGATGGCCGCACGCCGATCCTGATCGACGGCTTCTTCACCCGCCCGCCGCTGCGCCGCGTGGTGTTCGGCCGCATCGCGCCCGACCCGGCCCTGATCCGCCAGTCGCTGGCGCGCGCCGGCATCACGCGGCTGGCCGCGGTGATCACCGTGCACTCGCACTACGACCACGCGATGGACACGCCCGAGGTCGCCCGACAGACCGGCGCGCTGGTGGTCGGCAGCGCCTCCACGGCCAACATCGCGCGCGGCTGGGGCCTGGCCGAAGACCGCATCCGCACCGTGGCCGATGGCGACGAGCTGCAGTTCGGCGACTGGCGACTCACGGTGATCGGTTCGCGCCATGCGCCGACCGCGGTGACCGGCGGCACGATCGACGCGCCGCTGAAGCCCCCGGTGCGCGCCCCGCAGTACGCCGAGGGCGGCAGCCTGTCCCTGCTGCTGCGGCATGGCGACCATGCGCTGCTGGTGCAGGGCTCGGCCGGCTTCGTGCCCGGCAAGCTCGCCGGCCGCCGGGCCGAGGTGGTGCTGCTGGGCATTGGCGCGCTGGGCCAGCAGAGCGACGCCTACCTGGCCGACTACTGGCGCGAGCTGGTCAGCGGCACCGGCGCCCGTCGCGTCGTGCCGATCCACTGGGACGACTTCACGCTGCCGCTGGCCGAGCCCTTGCAGGCCGCCCCCGCGCTGATCGACGATGTCGACCACTCGATGCGCTGGCTGCTGGCCCGTGGCCAGGCCGATCGCGTCGACGTCAGGCTCGCGCCCGCCTGGGGCTGGGTCGATCCGTTCGCGGGCCTGTGAACGGCTGCCGATGAACACCTGGTTCTGGTCCACGGCGTTCTTTGCCATCACCGCGCTCGTCATCGCGCTGGTGGCCTGGCGCCTGCGCGCCGAGGCCCTGCGCGCGCGGCGCGAGCAGGCCATCCGCGGCCATGTGTTCAGCGGCAGCCTGTTCGACAAGCTCTGCGCCAGGCACCCGCAGCTGACCTTGAAGGACTGCCACCTGGTGGCCCGTGCGCTGCGCACCTTCTTCCTGGCCTACCTGAAGAGCGGCCGGCGCGGCAGCGTGGGCATGCCCTCGCGCGTGGTCGATGACCTGTGGCACGAGTTCATCCTCGACACCCGTGGCTACGCCCGTTTCTGCCAGCGGGCCTTCGGCCGCTATTTCCACCATGTGCCGGCGGCGAAGGGCGGGCGCGGCGGCACCGACGACGGCCTGCGCGCCACCTGGCGCTGGGCCTGCCTGGAAGAGAACATCAACCCGCAGCGGCCGACGCGCATGCCGCTGCTGTTCGCGCTGGACGACAAGCTGCGCATCGCCGGCGGCCAGCACTTCAGCCTGCCGCAGCAGGTGGCGCTGGCCGCGGGTGGGGCGCGTGAGTCGCACCACGGCGGCACCAGCAGCAGCAGCGACACGATCGTGGCCTGCTCGGGCGGCGGCCTGATCAGCGAAGCGGCCAGCAGCGGCCACGGCAGTCATGGCGGCCACGGCGGCCACGGCGGCCACGGTGGCCATGACGGCGGCGGCCACGCCAGCAGCGACAGCAGCAGCGATGGCGGCGGCAGTTCCTGCAGCGGCGGCAGCAGCTGCGGCGGGGGCTGTGGCGGCGGCGGCGGGGACTGATCCAGCCCCCTGAAACGGCGTCCCTCACTCGCGTGGCCACTCGGGGCTTTCCCCGGTCCACAGCGCGCCGATTAACCCGCAGCATCCGCGTTCGAGGCGGCCTTCTGCTGCAAAGGTGACCCCTTGGCCTTGGTCCAGTTGCTGATCTCCGGCGTTGCGCTGGGCTGCATCTATGCCTTGATCGCGCTTGGCTTCGTGCTGATCTACAAGGCCACCGAGACGGTCAACTTCGCGCAGGGCGAGCTGATGATGCTGGGCGCCTTCGGCGGCCTGGTGCTGATGCAGCTGGTCGGGTTGTCGTTCTGGCTGGCCGCGCCGCTGGCCGTGGTCGGCATGATGGCGCTGGGCTTCGCGCTCGAACGGCTGGTGATCCGGCCCATCCTCGGCCAGCCGCAGTTCACGATCGTGATGCTGACCATCGGCGTCGGCTACATGGCGCGCGGGCTGATCGCGATGGTGCCGGACATCGGCTCCACCACCTCGACCCTGCCGGTGCCCTACAAGGACCAGGTGTGGCAGCTGGGCGGCGCGGTGATCAGCGTCGAGCAGGTGGCGGTGATCGGCATGACGGCGTTGCTGTGCGGCGGGCTCTACCTGATGTTCCGCTACAGCAAGCTCGGCATCGCGATGCAGGCCGCGTCGCAGAACCAGCTGGCGGCCTACTACATGGGCATTCCGGTGCGGCGGCTGAACGGGCTGGTCTGGGGCCTGTCGGCCGGCGTCGCGGCCATGGCCGGTCTGCTGCTGGCGCCGATCACCTTCGTGCACGCGAACATGGGCTTCATCGGGCTGAAGGCGTTTCCGGCCGCGGTGGTCGGCGGCTTCGGCAGCCTGCCCGGCGCGGTGGTCGGCGGGCTGATCATCGGTTTGGTCGAGGCGCTGTCCGGCTTCTACCTGCCCGAGGGCTTCAAGGACATCGCGGCGTATGTGGTGGTGCTGGTGATGCTGGTGGTCAAGCCGACGGGGCTGTTCGGCGGTGCCATGCGCAAGAAGGTCTGAGCCCATGCGCTACATCTTCAAGACGCACTACGCGCAGGACATCCAGCTGGTGCGCCATGGCGGCCAGGTGTTCTGGTACAGCCTGCTGATGGCCGCGATGCTGGCCGCGCCGATGTGGTCCGGCGACTATGGCCTGTCGCAGCTGAGCTTCGTGCTGGTGTATGCCATCGCCGGGCTGGGGCTGATGGTGCTGGCGGGCTACACCGGGCTGGCCTCCATCGGGCATGCGGCCTTCCTCGGCGTCGGGGCCTATGTCGAGACCTGGTGCGCGGTGCGGGGCTGGCCGTTTCCGCTGTCGATGGGCTTTGCCGCAGCGCTGTCGGCCGCGGTGGGCGTGCTGGTCGGGCTGCCGGCGCTGCGGGTCAAGGGCATCTACCTGGCGATTGCCACGCTCTCGTTCGGCTTCATCGTCGAAGAGGTGCTGGCACGCTGGGAAAGCGTGACCGGCGGCAATGCCGGCGTCAACGTCAAGCCGCTGCAGTTCTTCGGCACCGAACTCGGTTCGGAGGAGGCCTTCTACTACGTGGCGCTAGTCACCTGCGTGCTGGTGACGCTGGGCGTGATGAACCTGCTGCGCTCGGCCACCGGTCGCGCCTTCATCGCGATCCGCGACTCGGAGATCTCGGCGCAGAGCATGGGCATCCACCTCGCAGGCTACAAGACGCTGGCCTTCGCGGTATCGGCCGCGATCGTCGGCATTGCGGGCGCGCTGTATGCGCACAAGCTGCGCTTCATCTCGCCGGACCAGTTCGGCATCGTGCAGTCGATCGACCTGCTGCTGATGGTGGTGGTCGGCGGGCTGGGCTCGATCCACGGCGCCTTCCTCGGCGCCATCTTCCTGATCACGATGCCGCAGCTGATCGCCATGGCGAAGGACTGGCTGCCGCCGGCCATCGGCCAGGCCACCGGCCTGCAGGCGGTGGTGTATGGCGCGGTGCTGATGGGCTTCGTGCTGTTCGAGCCGATGGGCCTGTACGGCCGCTGGCTGAAGGTGCGCACCTGGCTGGAGCTGTTCCCGTTCTACCGGCGCGGCATGTTCAAGCGGCAGAAGTCTTACACGCGATCGGAGCGGCTCAAGTGACGGGCTCTCAATGGATCGATGAACATGTCTTGGCGCGATTGTCTCCGCACGAACACTTGCTGGCCGTCGCCTGCGGAGGTTGGCGCGCGATCAGGCCGCCGGGGCGCTCCACTCCGCTCATGTCCCCCGGGGCGGGCTGCGCCCACCCCTCCTCCTTTACTTCGCTCCGTGAAGCGCCCCACTGTCCTGATCCGAACCACTGTTGGCATGCGCCTGCCAGAGCGCCACGCGAGCCAAGGGCGTCGGGTGTCCGGTGGAGCGAAGTAAAGGAGGAGGGCCAGGCGCAGCCTGGGCCGGGGGACATGAGCGGAACCGGACACCCGGCGGCCTTGGCCTGCTCGGTACATGCAAGCAGAGACCGCCACGGGCCGACAGCCGACCTGCGTTTGCCGCTGCGAGCGCCAGGACGGTTACCTTTTCCCACGAACCGCTGTTCAGCCCGGGAGTCGCTGAAGTGATGCTGGACGCCCAGACTCTGCTGATAGCGCGCGACCTGAGCGTCCAGTTCGGCGGCGTGCGAGCCGTCAACCAGGTGAGCTTCGAGGTCCGGCGCGGCGAGGTGTTCACGCTGATCGGCCCCAACGGCGCCGGCAAGACCACGGTGTTCAACCTGATCAGCCGCATCTACACGCCCACCGGCGGCGAGCTGGTGTTCGAAGGCCGGCGCCTGGCCGAGGTGCCGCCGCACGGCATCGCGCAGCTGGGCATCGCGCGCACCTTCCAGAACATCGAGCTGTTCGAGCATGCCACCGTGCTGCAGAACCTGCTGATCGGCCACCACATCCACCGCGGCGCCGGCTTCTGGAGCAACCTGTTCTTCACGCCGGCCTCGCGCCAGGCCGAACTGGCCGCGCGCCGCCGCGCCGAGGAGGTGATCGACTTCCTCGACCTGCAGCACCACCGCGACGCGATGGTGGCGGGGCTGCCCTACGGCGTGCGCAAGGTGGTGGAACTGGGCCGCGCGCTGTGCACCGGCCCGAAGCTGCTGCTGCTGGACGAGCCCTCGTCGGGCCTCAATGTCGAGGAGACCGAGGACATGGCGTTCTGGATCCAGGACATCCGCAACGAGCTCGGCATCACGGTGCTGATGGTCGAGCACGACATGAGCCTGGTCTCGCGCGTGTCCGACCGCGTCCTGGCGATGAACCAGGGCGAGGTGCTGGCGCTGGGCACGCCGGCAGAGGTGCAGGCGCACCCGGGCGTGATCGAGGCCTACCTGGGCTCGGTGGACGACGTGTCCTCGCTGCGGCGCCAGGCTGCCTGACGCACAAAGAGAGCGGCCATGAGCGACACCTTCCAGCTGATGCTCGCCAATGTCGAGAGCGCCTACGGCCCGATCAAGGCCATCCGCGGCGTGAGCCTGAAGGTGCGGCCGGGCGAGATCGTCACCGTGCTCGGCAGCAACGGCGCCGGCAAGAGCACGATCCTGAAGACCATCTCCGGCGTGCTCGACCCCACGCGCGGCAGCGTCACCTTCAAGGGCGAGGACATCACCGCGAAGGACCCGGCCGAGATCGTGCGCCGCGGCCTGGTGCACGTGCCCGAGGGGCGCGAGGTGTTCCCGCTGCTCTCGGTGCACGACAACCTGATGATGGGTGCCTACACCCGGCGCGACCGCGACGGCGTGGCGCGCGACCTGGAGCAGGTGTACCGCTACTTCCCGATCCTGCGCGAACGGCAGCGGCAGGATGCCGGGCTGCTCTCGGGCGGTCAGCAGCAGATGCTGGCGATCAGCCGCGCGCTGATGGGCGCGCCCGCGCTGATGCTGCTGGACGAGCCCAGCCTGGGCCTGAGCCCGAAGCTGACCAAGGAGATCTTCGAGATCGTCGTGCGCATCAACCGCGAGCGCGGCACGACGATCCTGCTGGTCGAGCAGAACGCCAACATGGCGCTGAACGCGGCCGACTATGGCTACGTGCTCGAGAACGGTCGCATCGTGATGGAAGACGCCTGCGACAAGCTGCGCGAGAAGGACGACATCCGCGAGTTCTACCTCGGCATGAAGGACGAGGGCGTGCGCGGTGAGCGGCGCTGGAAGAAGAAGAAGACCTGGAGGTGAGCGCGATGGATCAACCCGTCCGCGGCAGCGCGATCATCAAGACCCAGCGCCCTGGCTGGGAACCAGTGGCGCTGCCTTTCGACACCTTGCCCAAGATGTTCTGGCAGCGCGTGCGCGAGCAGGGCGACGCGGTGATGATGCGCCAGAAGGACTTGGGGCTCTGGCGCGCCTACAGCTGGCGCGAGGTGGCGCAGGTCGTGCGCGAGATCGGCGCCGGGCTGGTCTCGCTGGGCTTTGCGCCGGGCGAGGTGGTCTCGGTGCTGGCCAACACCTGCCGCGAATGGGTCTGGGCCGACCTGGCCGGCCTGAGCATGGGCGGCATCGTCAACGGCGTGTACCCCACCGATGCGGCCGCGCAGCTCGAATACTTGTGCAGCGATTCGGCCAGCGTGTTCCTGTTCGTCGAGGACGACGAGCAGCTCGACAAGTTCCTCGAGGTGCGCGAACGCCTGCCGTTGCTGCGCAAGGTGATCGTGTTCGACATGGAAGGCCTGTCGCGGCTGGACGATCCGCAGGTGATGAGCCTGGACGCGCTGCGCGCGCAGGGCCGCGAGTACCTGGCGCTGCACCCGCAGCTGCTGGACGAGCGCCTGGCCAGCCGCGGCCCGGCCGACGTGGCGGTGCTGGTCTACACCTCGGGCACCACCGGCAAGCCCAAGGGCGCGATGCTGACGCACCGCAACCTGCTGTCCACGCTGGCGGCGGCGCCGAACGGGCTGTTCGAGGGCCTGCCCGAGGGCGGCGAGCGCGTCGCCTTCCTGCCGCTGTGCCACATCGCCGAGCGCAATTTCGGCGAGTACCTGGCCATCCTGCGCCGCTCGGTCATCAACTTCGTCGAGAACCCCGAGACGGTGTTCGAAAACCTGCGCGAGGTGCAGCCGCATGCCTTCCTCGCGGTGCCGCGGGTCTGGGAGAAGCTGTACTCGGGCGTCGCGATCACCGTGAAGGAAGCCGGCCGGCTGCAGCAGCTGGCCTATGCCTGGGCCATCGGCACCGGGCTGAAGCGGGTGAAGCACGAGGAGGCCGGCACCCCACCGGGCCTGGGCCTGCGCCTGCAGTACCGCCTGGCGCGCTGGCTGGTGCTGAACAACGTGCGCCGCATGGTGGGCCTGAGCCGCGTGCAGCTGGCGCTGACCGGTGCGGCGCCGATCTCGCCCGAGCTGATCCGCTGGTACCGCGCGCTCGGCGTGCCGATGCGCGAGGTCTGGGGCATGACCGAGACCGCCGGCACCGGCACGATTGCGCCACGCAACGCGGTGAAGATCGGCAGCATCGGCCTGCCGGGGCCGGGCGTCGAGATGAAGATCTCGCCCGAAGGCGAGATCCTGCTGCGCTCGCCCAGCGTCTTCGCGGGTTATCTGAACCTGCCGCAGAAGACCGCCGAGGCCATCGACGACGAGGGCTGGCTGCACACCGGCGACGTCGGCCGCGTCGACGCCGACGGCTACTTCTACATCACCGACCGGATGAAGGACATCATCATCACCGCCGGCGGCAAGAACATCACGCCCTCGGAATGGGAGAACCAGCTGAAGTTCAGCCCCTACGTCACCGACGCGGTGGTGATCGGCGACAAGCGGCCGTTCCTGAGCTGCCTGGTGATGATCGACCAGGACAATGTCGAGCGCTGGGCGCTCGACCGCAACGTGGCTTTCTCCGACTACAGGAGCCTGACGCGCGCGCCCGAGGTCATCGCGCTGATCTCTTCGGAGATAGACAGGGTCAACCAGCAGTTCGCCCGCGTCGAGCAGATCAAGCAGTTCCGGCTGATCGAGAACCGCCTGACCGCCGAGGACGAGGAACTGACACCGACGATGAAGCTCAAGCGCGCGCTGGTCAACCGCAAGTACGCCGAGCTGATCGACAGCATGTACCGCAGCCAGGCTGCGGCCTGAGCCGGCGTCGCTGCCCGAGCGGCGCCGCGGGTCGTCGCCTGGGTGTCAGGCGCGGCGCGGGACCGGGCGGCACAATCGGTGCCCATGTCCCGCGCAGTTCCCACGCCCGATGGCCGTCCCGACACGGCACCGTCCGATGGCCCGTATGGCCTGAGCTACCCCTGCGGGGAGCCCCCGGCCCCGGGCGAGGCCAGGGAGGTGGCCCCTGGCGTGCTGTGGATCCGCATGCCGCTGCCCTTCGCGCTGAACCACATCAACCTGTGGGCGCTGGCCGACGAGGACGAGCAGGGTCCCGGCTGGGCCATCGTCGACACCGGCACCAAGACGCCCGAGGCGCTGGCCGCCTGGCGCCAGCTGACCGGGCCGGACGGGCCGCTGGCCACCAGCGCGCAGGGCGCCCGGCTGACCCGCATCTTCGTCACCCACATGCACCCGGACCATGTCGGCATGGCCGGCTGGCTGACGCGCAAGTTCCAGTGCCGTCTGTGGATGACCCGGCTCGAATACCTGACCTGCCGCACGCTGGCCGCCGACACCGGGCGCGAGGCGCCGGACGAGGCGATCCGCTTCTACCGCCACTGCGGCTGGCCCGAGGAGGCGCTGGACGTCTACCGAGCGCGCTTCGGCGGTTTCGGCAAGTTCCTGCACGCGCTGCCCGACAGCTTCCGCCGGCTCAGCGACAACGAAGTGCTGTCCATCGGCGGCCGCCGCTGGCGCGTGGTGGTCGGCCGCGGCCATTCGCCCGAGCATGCCTGCCTGGTCTGCGACGAGTCGGGCGTGATGATTTCGGGCGACCAGGTGCTGCCGCGCATCTCGTCGAATGTCTCGGTGTTCCCGACCGAGCCCGATGCCGATCCGCTGGGCGACTGGATCGCCTCGATCGAGAAGCTGCGCGCGGAGCTTGGCGACGACCTGCTGGTGCTGCCGGCCCATGGCGAGCCATTTCGCGGCCTGCATGCGCGGCTGGACCGCCTGGCGGGCGGCCACGAACGCGGGCTCGATCGCCTGCGCCGCAGCCTGGCCGAGCCGAAGCGGGCAATCGACGTGTTCGGCGCGCTGTTCGCGCGACCGATCGACAACCAGGGCGAACTGCTGGGCATGGCCACCGGCGAAAGCCTGGCGCACCTGAACCACCTGCTCGCACGCGGCGAGGCGGTCAAGCAGACCGACGCGGACGGCGTGTGGCGCTATCGCATGAAGTGAGCGTGACCCGATGAGTGATCTCCTCTTCGAAGTGCAGGACGGCGTCGCGACGCTGACGATGAACCGGCCGCAGGCGCGCAATGCCCTGTCGGCCGCGATGAAGGCGGCCTTTGCCGACGCGGTGCCGCGGATCGTGTCCGACGACGCGATCCGCGCGCTGGTGATCACCGGCGCCGGCGGTGCTTTTTGCGCCGGCGGCGACCTGCGCGGCATGGCCGAGGCCCGGCCGCAGATGGACCACGAGCGCTGGCGCCAGCGCATGCTGGAGGTCCAGCCCTGGATGACGCAGCTGATCGAATGCCCGAAGCCGGTGATCGCCGCCGTCGACGGCCCGGCCTTCGGTGCCGGCTTCGGCCTGGCGCTGACGGCCGATTTCGTGCTGGCCAGTCCGCGCGCGCGCTTCTGCCTGTCGTTCATGCGCGTCGGCCTGGGGCCGGACTTCGGGCTGGTCTACACCTTGCCGCGGGTGGTGGGCGTGCAGCGGGCAAAGGAACTGATGCTGTCGGCCCGCGAAGTGGCGGCCGACGAGGCGCTGCGCCTGGGCCTGGCGATGGAAGTGCTGCCAGCCGGCGCATTGCTGCCGCGCGCCCACGCCCTGGCGCGCAGCTTTGCCGGCGCCTCGGCGCTGGCCACTCGCCTGATCAAGGAGGACGTGGCCCTTTCCTTGCGCAGCGACCTGGCCGGGATGTTTGCCCGCGAGGCCGAGCACCAGGCCCAGTGCTTCGGCAGCGACTACCAGGCCGAGGCGGTGCAACGCTTCCTGGACAAGCAGCCCGCGGCGTTCCAGTGGCCGGCCGCGCCCGCGGGCGAGCAGCGTTAGCACAAACCCGCCCCGCCCCCGAGGGGAGGCCAGGGCGGATATCGAGAACTTTGCCGCTTTCGTTCACGAAGTTACAAGTCGATCGGGGCTATCATCGCCCACAGAGCTCTTCGGGCCCATTGCACCGGGGAGGCAAGGCGAACTTGAAATCCAGCACCCTCATTGCCGCATCGCTGATGTGGCGCCGCAATTCCGGCAGCATGCTGGTCGAGAGCCCGCGCATCGACCTGCTGCCCGACGGCGCCCCCGGCCCGCGGCGCTTCAAGATCAAGGTGGCCGACCAGAAGGGCCGGCGCGGCCTGGTCGACAGCCTGCTCAAGACCCGCTATGCCTGGCGCGGCTACACCGGCGCGGGCCTGCCCACCGATCCGGCGGTCCACAAGTTCACGCTGGCGGCGATGGAGAACGACCAGTCGATCGGCACCATCACGGTCTCGTTCGACAGCCCGCAGAAGCTGGCGAGCGACGATTCGTTCAGCGAAGAGGTCAACGCGCTGCGGGCCCAGGGCAAGCGCCTGTGCGAGTTCACGAAGCTGGCGGTCGACCCCACCACCGCCACCAAGCGCGTGCTGGCCGCGCTGTTCCACGTGGCCTTCATCGTGGCGCACCGCATCCGCGGCTACGACACGCTGCTGATCGAGGTCAATCCTCGGCACGTTCGCTACTACGAGCGCATGCTGGGCCTCAAGGTGATCGGCAGCGAGCGGCTCAATCGCTCGGTGCGCGCGCCGGCGGTGCTGCTGTCGGTCGATTTCTCCTACATCCTGCAGCAGATCGGCGAATTCGGCGGCCAGCCCGAGCGCGCGGCCTCCGAGCGCTCGCTGTTCCCGTTCGCGTTCTCGCTCAGCGAAGAGGCCAGCATCATGGCCCGCATGAAGTCGGTGCAGGAGATGCGCGACGCGCAGGACAGCAAGTCCGGCGAGCGCGAGGAAGAGCATCTCCCCTCGGACCTCATGCCAGGCTGACCTGGCAGGCGGCGCGGCGCGACATCAACGCGCCGTATCGACGATCGTCCGGCCGCGTACCTGGCCGGCCAGCAGCTTCGGCGCGTACGCCATCGCCTCGCTCAGGCCGATCTCGGTGCTCATCGCTTCGAGCTTGGCCAGGTCCAGGTGCTGCGCCATCAGTGCCCAGGCTTGCGTGCGCTGGTCGTTCGGCACCAGCACGCTGTTGATGCCGTACAGCGTCACGCCGCGCAGGATGAACGGCATCACCGTGCCCGGCAGGTCGCCGCCCTGGGCCAGGCCACAGGCGGCCACGGCGCCCCACTGGCGCGTCATCGCACAGGCGTTCACCAGCGTGTGGCTGCCCACCGTGTCGACCACGCCGGCCCAGGTCTCCTTCTGCAGCGGCTTGCCGGGTTGGGTGAACTCGTTGCGGTCGACGACGCGGGCGGCGCCCAGGTTCTTCAGGTAGTCGGCCTCCTGCGGGCGGCCGGTCGAGGCCACCACGCGGTAGCCCAGCGAGGCCAGCAGCACGACCGCGATCGAGCCCACGCCGCCAGCGGCACCGGTGACCAGCACTTCGCCGTCGCCTGGCTGCAGGCCATGGCGCTGCAGCGCACGCACGCACAGTGCGGCGGTGAAGCCGGCGGTACCCACCGCCATCGCGCTGCGCGGCGTGAACGGCGCCGGGATCTTCAGCAGCCAGCCGGCGTCGACGCGCTGGCGCTGCGTCAGGCCGCCCCAGAAGTTCTCGCCCAGGCCCCAGCCGGTGACGACCACCGCATCGCCGGGTTGCCAGTCCGGATGGCGGCTCTCGGCCACCGTGCCGGCCAGGTCGATGCCCGGCACCAGCGGCCAGCTGCGCACCACCGCGCCGCGGCCGGTGATCGCCAGCGCGTCCTTGAAGTTCAAGGTCGAGTGGCTCACGTTCACCGTCACGTCGCGGTCCGGCAGCCGGGCATCGTCCATCGTCACCAGTTCGGCCTGGGTCTTGCGGTCTTCGGTCTGGCTCAGCAGCAGGGCTTTGAAGGACATGGTCGGAACCTCGTGTCGGGTGGTGTTCGGAGGAAGGGGTTCACGCGGCGTGGCGCCGCGCCCAGCCGGCAATGATGCCTTGCAGTGCCGCCAGCCCGTCGGTCAGGGCCGCGGGGCCCGGCTGCAGGATCAGCGGCGACTTGATCTCGTGCAATTCACCGTGGCGCACCGCCGGCACGTCCTGCCAGCCGGGGCGGGCGGCGACGTGTTCGGGCCTGAACTTCTTGCCGCACCAGGAGCCGATGATGATGTCCGGCGCGGCGCGCGGCACCTCCAGCGGGTCGGCGATGATGCGGTCGCGGCCCAGGCCGGCCCGGGCGCGCTCGGGAAAGATGTCGTCGCCGCCCGCCAGCCCGATCAGTTCGCTGACCCAGCGGATCGCGCTGATCTGCGGCGTGTCCCATTCCTCGAAGTAGACGCGGGGCCGGCGCGGCAGCGCGGCGCTGGCGCGGCGCACCTCGTCGAGCCGCTGGCCGAGCGTCGCCGCATAGGCCGCGGCCGCATCGCCGGCGCCCACCAGCGCGCCCAGGCGCTGCACATAGCCCAGGATCTGCTCGACCGAGCGATGGTTGCTGATCCACACCTCGACGCCGGCCTTGATCAACGCGGCCGCGATGTCGGCCTGCATGTCGGAGAAGCCGATCGCGAGGTCGGGCTGCAGCGCCAGGATGCGGTCGAGCTTGGCGCTGGTGAACGCGCTGACGCGTGGCTTCTCCTGTCGCGCCTGGGGCGGCCGCACCGTGAAGCCGGAGATGCCGACGATGCGGTGCTGCTGCCCGAGGGCGTACAGCACCTCGGTGGGTTCCTCGGTGAGGCAGACGATGCGCTCGGGCAGGCTGGGCATGACGCGCGCATTCTGCCGATGCCCAGGTCGCACTTTTCCCATTGGGGGCACCGCGGTCCGCGGGTAGGATGGGTCAGGAGCCTTGTGCGTGACGCTGCCGCTGGTCTTGATCGTCGATGACAACCCCGAGAACCTGACGGTGATCGGCGAACTGCTGCAGCCCAGCCATGCGGTGCGCGCAGCCAACAGCGGTCCGCGGGCGCTGAAGCTGGCGGCCATGACGCCGCGGCCCGAGCTGATCCTGCTGGACGTGATGATGCCGGAGATGGACGGCTACGAGGTGCTCGAGCGCCTGCGCGCCGATCCCGCCACCGCGGACATCCCGGTGATGTTCCTGACCGCGCTGGACGACCAGGCCGACGAGGAGCGCGGCCTCAAGCTCGGCGCGGTCGACTACGTCACCAAGCCGATCCACCCGCCGATCCTGCTGGCGCGGGTGCACACCCAGCTCGAGCTGCAGCAGGCCCGCCAGCTGATGCGCGACCGCAATGCCTGGCTGGAAGCCGAGGTGGCGCGCCGCATGCGCGAGAACCAGCTGGTTCAGGACGTGAGCATCCACGCGCTGGCCCGCCTGGCCGAGATCCGAGATCCCGAGACCGGCAACCACCTGCTGCGGACCCAGGGCTACGTGCGCACGCTGGCGCGGCGGCTGCAGCAGCACCCGCGCTTCGCCGAGGCGCTGAACGACCAGGCGATCGAACTGCTGGCCAAGTCGGCACCGCTGCACGACATCGGCAAGGTCGGCATCCCCGACCACATCCTGCTCAAGCCCGGCAAGCTCGATGCGGCGGAGTGGGCGGTGATGCAGACGCATGCCAGCCTCGGTGCCGAAGCCATCGAGCATGCCGAGTCCGACGTCGCGCGGCCGGTGGCCTTTCTGGCCATGGCCAAGCAGATCGCGCGCAGTCACCACGAGCGCTGGGACGGCAAGGGCTACCCCGATGGGCTGGCCGGCGACGCGATTCCGATCCCGGCGCGGCTGATGGCGCTGGCCGACGTGTTCGACGCGCTGATCTCGCGCCGGGTCTACAAGCCCGCGTTCCCGCACGAGCAGGCCTACCAGATGATCGTCAAGGAGCGTGGCCTGCAGTTCGACCCGGACGTGGTGCAGGCCTTCATCGACGTCTACGGCGAACTGCGGGCGATCGCCGAGGCGCATGCCGATTCCGAAGCGCATGTCGCGGCCAAGGTGGCCAGCGTCGGTGGCCAGCGCACCGACCCTCGCCATGCAGGCTGAGTGGCAGGGCGCTCTGGTGCTCGGGCTGGTGGCGGCCTCCTCCGGACTGGGACTGCGCCAGTGGATGAGGCGCCGGGCGCGGCGCCAGCGCGATGCCGATGCCCGCGAGGCCGAGGCCGAGCGCCACACCTTCTTCTTCGAGCATTCGCGCGACGCGGTCTTCGTCGTCGACATGCAGGCGGCGGTGGTCGAGGCCAACCCGGCCTTCTGTGCCTTGCTGGGCTGCAGCCCGCAGGAAGCGACGACGCTGCACATCTGGGACTTCGACCTCGACCATCCGCAGCCGCATGCGCTGGACGCGGTGTCGCGCGAGCTCCCGAAGCTGCAGTCCTTCGAGGCGCGCTGGCAGCGGCGCGACGGCCGGCCGCTGCGGGTGGAGATCAGCATCAACCGCATCCAGATCGGCGGGCGGCGGCTGATCCTGTGCGGCGCACGCGACATCACCGCGCGCACCCAGGCCGAGCAGATGCTACGCAAGCTCTCGCTGGCGGTGGAGCAGAACCCGAGTGCCATCGTCGTGATGGACACCAGCGGCCGCATCGAATACGTCAACGCGGCGTACGAGCGCCTCAGCGGCTACCGCCGCGAGGACGTGCTCGGCCGCAACCCACGGCTGGATGCCGCGCGCGAGCGCGAGCCTGGTTTCCATGCCGCGATGCTCGGCCTGGCCGGCCGCGGCGAGGGCTGGACCGGCGAACGCATCGAGCGTCGCAAGGACGGCAGCCCGTATCACGAGCAGCTCACCGTGCTGCCGCTGCGCGAGCCCGACGGCAGCATCACGCACTTCGTCGCGATCGAGGAGGACATCAGCGAGCGCAAGCGCATCGAGGCCGAGCTGGTGCGGCACCGCGACCACCTCGAGGACGCGGTGGTCGAGCGCACGCAGGAGCTGCAGCAGGCGTTGCGCGCACACACCGAGAGCGAGCTGCGACTGCAGGCGCTGAACGACCAGCTGGTGGCCGCGCGCGACCGGGCCGAGGCCGCCAACCGTGCGAAGACCGCCTTTCTGGCCAACATGAGCCACGAGATCCGCACGCCGATGAACGCCATCCTCGGCCTGACGCACCTGATGCAGCGCGAGCCGCGCAGCAGCGCCGATGCCGAGCGCCTGGGCCGGATCAGCGAGGCAGGCCACCACCTGCTCGAGGTGATCAACGACGTGCTCGATCTCTCGAAGATCGAATCCGGCAAGCTGCAGCTGGAGGCCATGCGCTTTCAACTCGACAGCGTGGTGGCGCGCTGCTGCGCGCTGATGGCCGACCGCGCGCGGGCCAAGGGCCTGGCGCTGACCGCGGACGGCGCTGACGACGTGCCGCGCGTCCTGATCGGAGACCCCACGCGCCTGTCGCAGGCGCTGCTGAACCTGCTGAGCAATGCCGTGAAGTTCACCGAGCACGGCGCGGTGCAACTGCACTACGAGTGCGTGCCCGCACCGGCAGGGCCCGCCGACTCGGTGATGCTGCGCTTCTCGGTGCGCGACAGCGGCATCGGCGTGCCGGCCGACAAGCTGGCGCTGCTGTTCGATTCCTTCGAGCAGGCCGACAGTTCCACCACCCGCCGCTTCGGCGGCACCGGGCTCGGCCTGGCGATCACGCGACGGCTGGCCTGGATGATGGGCGGCGAGGTCGGCGTCGAGAGCGAGGAAGGCGTCGGCAGCTGCTTCTGGTTCAGCGCGCGCTTCGTGCGCGACGATGCGGCCGCGCCCGACGAAGCCGCACCGGCCGTGCCGGCCGGCACCCGGCCGGCGGTGCAGCGACCGCAGTTCGGCGGCCTGCGCGTGCTACTGGCCGAGGACAACGACGTCAATCAGGAGGTCGCCTGCGAACTGCTGCAGGCCGTGGGCCTGACCGTCGACGTCACGGCCAACGGGTTCGAGGCCGTCGCCCGCGCGGCCGAGCACGACTACGCGATGATCCTGATGGACGTGCAGATGCCCGGGCTCGACGGGCTGCAGGCCACGCAGCGCATCCGGGCCCTGCCGGGGCGGGCGCACACGCCGATCCTGGCGATGACGGCCAATGCCTTCGGCGACGATCGGGACGCCTGCCTCGCCGCCGGCATGGACGACCACATCGCCAAGCCGGTCGATCCGCGCGTGCTCTACGCCGCGCTGTCGCGCTGGCTGCGCAGCCCCACGCCGATGCCGGTCCTCGCGCCGGCGCCCGCCCCGACGTCAGCCACCGAGGTGGCCATTCCCGGCATCACGATGACGCGTGCGCTGCTGTACCTGCCCGGGCGCGACGCGGTGTTCAAGCGCGTGCTGCAGCAGTTTGCCGAAGGCCATGCCGAGGGCCTGCCCACCTTGCTGTCGCTGCTGTCCGAAGGCGAAGTGACGGCGGCGCGGCAGCTGGTGCATGCCCTGCGCGGCGCCTGCGGCGCGGTGGGCGCCACCGCCGTGATGGCGCGCGCCCAGCGCCTGGAGCAGCAGCTGGCCGGGCTGCCGGAAGGCCAGCCGGCGGAGGTGGCGCTGGAGGCGGCCCGAGCGCTGCAGCATGAGCTGCAGACCCTGGTGCGCGACATCCGCCGGCAGTCTCCCGGCACGGGCGCAGCGCCGCTGGCCGGCTTGCCGCCCGCCGCCCCGTCGGCCGAGCTGGCCGGCGCCTGTGCCCAGCTGGCGGACCTGCTGGAAACGGCGGACTTCAGTGCCAATGCGCGGTGGCGCGAACTCGCGCCCCTGCTGCGCCGCGGCTTCGGCGACACGGCGGTGCAGCCCATCGACGACGCGCTGCGCCGCTACGATCATGAGGCGGCCCTGGCCGCGCTGCGCGCGCTGCAGGCGCCCGTTGAGCTGCCGTCGGCGGCCCCGGGCCGGGACCCGGTTCAGTAGCGGTACACGCCGCGGCCGGTCTTGCGGCCCAGCCAGCCGGCGGCCACCATCTCCTTCAGCAGCGGGGCGGGGCGGTACTTCGAATCGGCGAACTGTTCGAAGTACACGTTCATCACCGCCAGGCACACGTCGAGGCCGATCATATCGGCCAAAGCGAGCGGCCCGATCGGCTGGTTGCAGCCCAGCTTCATGCCGGCATCGATGTCCTCGGCGCTGGCCAGGCCTTCGGCCAGTACGAAGAAGGCCTCGTTGATCATCGGCACCAGGATGCGGTTGACGACGAAGCCGGGCGCGTTCTTCACCGTGATCGGCGTCTTGCCCAGTCGCACGGCCAGCGCCTTCACCGCGTCGTGCGTGGCGTCGCTGGTCTGCAGGCCGCGGATGATCTCCACCAGCGCCATCATCGGCACCGGGTTGAAGAAGTGCATGCCGATGAAGCGGTCCGGCCGCTGCGTGGCCGCGGCCAGCCGGGTGATCGAGATCGAGCTGGTGTTGGTGGCGATGATCGTCTCGGCCGGCAGCTGGCTGTCGAGCTGCCCCAGGATCTTCAGCTTCAGCGGCTCGTTTTCGGTGGCCGCCTCGATCACCAGCTGGGCGGCCTTCAGGTCCTCGTAGTGCGTCGTGCCCTTGATGCGGGCCAGCGCGGCGTCCTTGTCGGCGGCAGTGAGCTTGTCCTTCTTGATCAGCCGGTCCAGGCTGGCCGAGATGGTGCCCACGCCGCGCAGCACCGCCGCGTCGTTGATGTCGACCATCACGACGCCCAGGCCGCTGACCGCGCAGGCCTGCGCGATGCCATTGCCCATGGTGCCGGCGCCGACGATGCCGATGGTGGTGATGCTCATGATGGAAATCCTCCGTGCGGGAACTGCAGAATCGAGAAGCAGTGGATTATCCGACCCGGGTCGTGCCGGCCCGGGCCGCATCCGACCCGCCGCCGCGGCCGTAGATCACCCGATGACGCTGAAGCAATCGCTCCTGGCCGCCGCCGTGCTGCTGGCCGCCTGTGTCGCCTTCGTGCTGGCGGCGCCGGCGCGCGCACTGAACCTGGTGGCTGCCGTCGGCAGCCTGCGCGTGGCCGAGGGCCAGCCCTATGGGCACCTGCCGCGCCAGCGCTACGACCTGTACCGCCCGCCGGCCGAGACGCGCCCGCTCGGCGGCTGGCCGCTGGTGGTGTTTTTCTACGGTGGGGCGTGGAACCGTGGCGAGCGGGCCGACTACCGCTTCGTCGGCGAGACGCTGGCGCGCCGCGGCATGCTGGTGATGGTGGCCGACTACCGGCTGCACCCCCAGGTGCACTACCCCGACTTCCTGCGCGACTGCGCCAGTGCCACCGCCTTCGCGCTGAAGCAGGCGACGGCCTGGGGCGCCGATGCGCAGCGCGTGTACCTGATGGGCCACAGCGCCGGCGCCTACAACGCGGCGATGCTGGCGCTGGACGAACGCTGGCTGGGCGCCACCGAGCACCGCCCGCGCGAGCTGGCCGGCTGGATCGGCCTGGCCGGCCCCTACGACTTCCTGCCGATCAAGACGCCGGAGGTGCAGGCGGCGTTCCACCATCCGAACGTGCCGCTGGATTCGCAACCGATCCGCCATGTGCAGGCCGATGGCGGGGTGCCTGGCGTGCCCGCCCTGCTGGTGGCGGGCGCGCAGGACAGCCGGATCGACCCGGTGCGCAACACGCGTGGCCTGGCCATCGCCTTGCGCCAGGCCGGCACGCCGGTGCGCCTGCGCGAATACGGGCGCCTGACGCACGAGACCGCCGTGGCAGCGCTGGCCTGGCCGTTGCAGGGCCTGGCGCCCGTGCTCGACGAGGTGGCCGATTTCGTGCGGGCCTCCGAGCCTGTGAAGGCGCTGGCCGCGCGCTGATCAGGCGCCGCCGGCCGCGCCGCCGGCGCGGCGGATCTCGCGCACCCCGCGGCCCAGCCGCTTGCGCAGCAGCGCGCGCAGCGTCACGCCATCGGCATAGCCCACCTGGGCGGCAATGGCCTCGATGTCGGCGCGGCTGGTCTTCAGCAGGTGCACCGCGCGCTCGACGCGCAGGTCCTGGAAGTACGACAGCGGCGACTTGCCCAGCACCGCCTCGATGCGCCGCTGCAGCGTGCGGCGGCTGGTGGCCAGCGCCGCCGCCGCCTCGTCCAGCGAGAACGGCTCGCCCAGGCGCCGGCGCGCCCAGCGCTCGAAGCGTTCGACCAGCGGATCGGCGTGCGCCAGGTGGTCCGGGATCACGTAGGGCGCCTGCGAGGGCCGGGCATCGACGATCAGATAACGTGCAACGACAGCGGCCAGCTCCGGGCTGGCCTGGCGCACCAGCCACAGCGCCAGGTCCATGTGGCCGATGGCGGCGCCGGCGGTGGCGAAGTCGCCGCTGGGCACCAGCATGCGCGTCTCGTCCAGCTTCACCGCCGGGTAGCGCTGGCGGAACAGCGGGCCCAGCCACCACGAGGTGGTGGCCTGCTCGCCGGCCAGCAGGCCCGATTCGGCGAGCAGGAAGCTGCCGATGCAGGCCGCCGCGACATGCGCGCCGCCGGCATGGCGCTCGCGCAGCCAGGCCCCGGCATCGCGCACGTCGGCGCGGGCGAGGGCGGCCGTCAGCTGCTCGGGCATCTTGGCGCCGATGGCGGGCACGTAGACCCAGTCCGGCCGGCCGCGGGCGTCGCCGGCCGGCTGCACCGGCACGCCCAGGCCGAGCGCGGTGCGCACGCGCCGGCGCAGGCCGACCACGCTGACGTCGAAGTGCAGCGACCGCAGGCCCTGCGCGGCCGCCAGCTCGTTGGCGGTGGCAAAGCTGTCGAGCGCGGTGGCCAGGCCGGTATCGAACACGCCATCGAGGGCAAGCACATGGATCCTCATGGCGTAAACGATATCAAGAATGTCATTCCCGACAATGGGCGAAGACCCGGGCGCTGCCTAGAGTGCGCCTGTCGCGGATCGCATCGCGACGCTGCCACTCCCCCCGTCCATCCCCCCAGGAGATCACGATGATCACGCTCGCCCTGTTCGCCCGCCTCGAAGCCAAGCCCGGCAAGGAGGCTGACGTCGCCCGCTTCCTGCAGGCCGGCCTCGCCATGGCCAACGACGAGCCGCGCACGCCGATCTGGTTTGCGCTGCGCCTGTCGCCCACCACCTTCGGCGTGTTCGACGCCTTCCATGACGAGGAAGGCCGCCAGGCCCACCTGAGCGGCCCGATCGCGCAGGCGCTGATGGCCCAGGCGCCCGAGCTGTTCGCCGGCCCGCCCTCGATCGAGCCGATCGAGGTGCTGGGGCTGAAGAACAAGGCCTGACCGGGCCGCGGGGGCCGGGCCGTGCCCGACCCCCGCGGGCTCAGGCGCTGGCGGCCGTCAGCGCCTGCAGCGCCCCGTCGTCCAGCACCAGGTGCACTGCCGGCACCAGCTCGGCCAGCTGGCGCACCGAGGTGGCGCTGGCGATCGGCGCGCAGATGCCGGGCTGGCGCATCTGCCAGGCCAGCGCCAGCTGCGCCGGCGTGGCGCGCAGGCGTTCTGCCTGCGCGTCCAGCGCGGCCAGGATGCGCCAGCCGCGCTCGTTGAAGTAGGCGGCCTTGATGCCGGCGCCGCGCGGGCTCTTGCCCAGATCGGCCTCGCTGCGGTACTTGCCGGTGAGAAAGCCGCGGGCCAAGCCGTAGAAGTTGATCACGCCGACCTGCTGCGCCACGCACAGCGCCTGCAGCTCGGCCTCGTAGGGGGCGCGGTCGCACAGGTTGTACAGCGGCTGCAGGCTCTCGTAGCGCGGCAGGCCGAGGCGCTCGCTCACCGCCAGGGCCTCGGCCAGGCGCGGTGCGCTGTAGTTCGAGGCGCCGATCGCGCGCACCTTGCCCTCGGCGATCAGCTCGCCGAAGGCGGCGAGCGTCTCCTCCAGCGGCGTGCCGCTGTCGTCGTCGTGCGACTGGTACAGGTCGATGTGGTCGGTCTGCAGCCGGCGCAGCGAGGCCTCCACCGCCTCGCGGATGTAGCGGCGCGACAGGCCGATGCGGCCGTCGCCCATGTCCTTGCCGACCTTGGTGGCCAGCACGATGCGCTCGCGCTTGCCGCTGGCCTTGAGCCACTTGCCGATCACCGTTTCGGATTCGCCGCCGGTGTGGCCCGGTGCCCAGCGCGAATACACGTCCGCCGTGTCGACCAGGTTCAGGCCGGCGTCGACGAAGGCGTCGAGCACGGCGAACGATTGCGCCTCGTCGGCGGTCCAGCCGAACACGTTGCCGCCCAGCGCGAGCGGGGCGATCTGCAGGCCCGAGCGCCCGAGCGGACGGCGGGGCGGGTATTGGTCTTGCATGGCGACTCCTGCGAATGAGGGTGGATGGAACTCGGGATTGACAACATGTCCGGCGGGTAAAGAATCCATCGCGCCTTCACCCTGGCAAGCACAGGCGCGGCCGGAGATCCCGGTGTCGCCTTTTCCATTCCATCCTTGGAGCATCGCATGAAGACATCGCACGCGTCCCAGCACGCGGCACGGAGGGTCCTCTCGGCTGCGGCCGCACTGCTGCTGGTCACGGGCCTGGCGCCCGCGCAGGCGGCTGACAACGCCACTGCCGTGGCCCGCGCGCTCGCGCACATCCAGGCCTTCCCGCAGCGCACGCAGCATGGCGCGGGCCACACCTACGAGTCGCGCGATGTCATCGTCGACGCCGATGGCAGCGAACATGTGCGCTTCGAGCGCCGCGTGCGCGGCCTGCGCGTGCTGGGCGGCGACCTGGTGGTGCACAGCAACCGCTCGGGCGCCTTCGTCGATGCTTCGCACACCCTGTCGCGCGAACCCCGGGTGGATGGCGCCGCCCGCATCGCGGCGGTCGATGCACTGCGCGCCGCCGTCGCGGCCTACCGTGGCTCGCCCAATGGCACGGCGCCGGAGCTGCTGGTCTATGCCCGCGGCGACCGGCCGCAGCTGGCCTACGACGTGCGCCTGTTCGGCGAGCAGGACGACGGCACGCCCAGCGAACTGCATGTGATCGTCGATGCCGGCAGCGCTGCCGTGCTCGACGCCTGGGACGACGTCCACACCGCGCCGGCCAACGGCACCGGCAAGGGCTTCTTCAATGGCACGGTGGCGCTGACCACCGATTCGGTGACCGGCGGCTTCGCGCTGCGCGACCCGAGCCGCGGCAGCCAGTACACGGTCGACATGAAGAACCGCCAGATCGGCAAGGGCACGATCTTCACCGACACCGACAACCAGTGGGGTGACGGCACGCTCAACGACCGCGCCACCGTCGGTGTCGACGCCCAGTACGGCACCGCGATGACCTGGGACTACTACAAGAACGTCCACGGGCGCAACGGCATCGCCAACGATGGCAAGGGTGCCTACAACCGCGTGCACTACGGCAAGAAGTACAACAACGCCTACTGGTCCGACAGCTGCTTCTGCATGACCTACGGCGACGGCGACGGCACGACCTTCAACCCCTTCGATTCGCTGGACGTGGCCGGCCACGAGATGAGCCACGGCGTCACCAGCCGCACTGCGGGCCTGGTGTACTCGGGCGAATCGGGTGGCCTCAACGAAGGCACCAGCGACATCTTCGGCACGATGGTCGAGTTCTACGCGAACAATCCGAACGACACGCCGGACTACCTGATCGGCGAGGAGCTGTACAAGAACGGCTCCAGCGCGCTGCGCTCGATGATCAAGCCCAGCAGCGACGGCAAGTCGGCCGACTGCTGGTACTCCGGCGTCGGCAGCCTGGACGTGCACTACAGCTCCGGCGTGGCCAACCACTTCTACTACCTGCTGGCGCAGGGCACCACCGGCGGCAGCCCCAGCCCGACCTGCGTGGCCGGCAACACCCGTGTGGGCACCGGCACCGGCACCGTGGCCGGCATTGGCCGGCAGAAGGCCGAGAAGATCTGGTACCGCGCGCTGACGGTGTACATGACCTCCAACACCGACTATGCCGGCGCGCGCGCGGCCAGCATCAGCGCGGCCAACGACCTCTATGGCGCCGGCTCACCCGAATCGATCGCGGTGGCGGCGGCCTGGACGGCGGTGGGTCGCAACTGATCGGACGGCCAGGTTCTGCGGGTTGCGCCCGCCTCCCGCCCAAGGCCGGCACCCGCCGGCCTTTTTCTCGTGCTGCAGGTACCTGTGGGTACCACGAAAACCCCCTGTTCAGGGTGGTATGTCGCCATCGAGCCACAAGGATTGACCTTGGTTCACCTTGCTTGACAGTGGCGATACATTTTTAAGACAAGCCGTCGCTGTGTCCCGACACCGCCGCAGGTCACGAGCCAGGCGGGGGGACGCAGCGTTCTATTTGTTCGGAGTCAATTAGCGAAGGACTGATGTTGAACAAGCACAAGCTCCATGCCGTCGCCGCCGCGATCGCGGTCGTGGCCTGCACTTTCGGCGCAGCCGCCCAGGCCCAGGAGGCCCAGCGCGTCGAGATCACCGGTTCCAGTATCAAGCGCATTGCCAGCGAAGGCGCGCTGCCCGTGCAGGTGATCACTGCCGAGCAGATCAACCGCTCCGGCGCCACCTCGGTGGCTGAACTGGTGCAGAAGCTGCCTGCGATGCAGGGCTTCACGATCGCCGACATCGCCATCGGCACGAACTCCGGCGGCATCGTCACGGCCAGCCTGCACGACATCGGCGAGAGCTACACGCTGGTGCTGCTGAATGGTCGCCGCGTGGCGCCCACCGGCTCGGGCACCCGCATCAACCTGAACGCGATCCCGATGGCGGCGATCGACCGCATCGAAGTGCTGACCGACGGCGCCTCGGCGCTGTACGGCTCGGACGCGATCGCCGGTGTCGTCAACTTCATCCTGAAGAGCAGCATGCAGGGCGGCACCGTCACCGCCCGCACCGACGTGCCGCTGGAAGGCGGCGGCAAGTCGGCCAATGCCAGCATCACCTACGGCTTCGGCGACCTCGACAAGGACCGTTTCAGCCTGGTGGCCAGCTACCGCCGCGACGAGCAGAAGCAGCTGAAGTCGGTGGACCGCGACTTCGCGAAGTCGGCCTACCTGCCGTTCGAGTTCAACGGCACCAAGTACATCTACGACCGCACCAGCACGTCGGCGATTCCCGCCAACGCCACCGTGACGTTCAAGCGCCTGACCGGCGAGACGTCGACGCTGCCGTCCTACGCGTTCAACCCGTACCAGAAGAAGAACGGGCAGTGCGCGGCAGACAACTTCTACAGCCTGAACAACGCCACCAGCGCCACCTCGGTGACCGAGATGTGCGCGTTCGACTTCGTCAGCACGATCGACGTGGTGCCCGAGAGCACCCGCGATTCGCTGTTCCTGTCGGGCAAGTTCAAGGTCAACGACAAGTTCAACCTGTTCTCCGACCTGGCCTACAGCCGGCTGGATCTGACGGCGCGTATCGCGCCGAACCCGGTGCCGGTGTCGATCTCGACCAGCTCGAGCTACTACCAGACCTACGTGCTGCCGTACCTGACGGCCGCGCAGGCCGCGCACGTCAACACCGTGACGGCCAACTACCGCGCCAGCGACTTCGGCACGCGTGATTCGCAGACGATCACCGACTCGAAGCACTTCGTGTTCGGCGTCGACGGCGAGGTTGGCGGCTGGAGCATCAACTCCGCTGTCACCTGGTCGCAGAACAAGATCGACGAGCGCTATGTCGGCGGCTACTTCAAGGACACCGAGTTCCGCAGCATGGTGTCCAAGCTGCAGTTCGACCCCTTCCTGGAGGCCGGCAAGCAAAGCGCCGCCGCGTCGCAGCTGATCGCCAACTCGATCTTCAACGGCACGGTGCGCGACGAGTCGACCACGCTCAAGGGTATCGACTTCCGCGCCTCGGGCGAAGTGGCCAAGCTGCCGGCCGGCCCGCTGCAGCTCGGCTTCGGTGCCGACTACCGCACGATGAACTTCAAGCGCGACCCGTCCGCGGCCGCGCTGAACGGCGAGATCTACAACTACGCGCCGGTCGCCCACTACGACATGGACCGCAGCCTGGGCGGTGCCTTCGCCGAGTTGCTGGTGCCCGTGATCAAGAACCTGGACCTGACCGCCTCGCTGCGCTATGACCGCGTCAGCGCGATCAAGAGCGACGGCGTCACGGTGGGCGAAAGCAGCAACGCCACCACCTACAAGCTGGCCGGCCGCTACCAGGTGATGCCTTCGCTGCTGCTGCGCGCTTCGTACGGCACCGGCTTCAAGGTCGCCGACATGCTGGACATCGCCAACCCGCTGACCCCCAACGGCGTCACCGCGGCCAGCTATGACTGCCCGTTCCCGGGCACCGACTACTGCAAGCCCGGCAAGCAGCAGTACAGCTCGATGCTGGGTGGCAATGCGGCGATCAAGCCGGAGAAGTCCAAGCAGGCCACGATCGGCGTTCGCTTCGAGCCCAGCGGCGACTTCAACATCGGCGCCGACTACTGGGAAGTGAAGATCCGCGACGCGGTCAGTGGCGTCAGCGCCAACCAGGCCTTCGCCGATCCGCAGAAGTACAAGGACCTGTTCATCCTGTACAAGACGCCGGCCGAGCCGCAGCAGTACTGGACCTTCATCAACGCGTCGACCAACATCGGCCAGGCCATCAACAAGGGCATCGACTGGGACATGACCGGCCGCGTGAAGACCGGCATCGGCCGGCTCACGCTGGGCCTGTCGGGCACCTACCTGATCGAGTCGAAGTACACCCGTGCCGGCACGAAGGACGACTTCACCGACAGCATGAACCACTACGGCGAAAACGCCAACGTGTCGTTCCGCAACATCTGGCGCGGCACCGCCTCGCTGGACACCGGGCCGTTCACCAACACGCTGTCGGTCAAGTGGCGCAATGGCTACACCGACCAGAACCAGCTGGTGCGCAACGTGGCCACCAACAAGAACGAGCGTGTCTCGCTGGAGATCGGCGACTACATGACGATCGACTGGCAGGGCGTGTACAGCTTCAACAAGGCGCTCGAGTTCCGCCTGGGTGTGAAGAACCTGATGAACAAGAAGCCGCCGCTGACGCTGCGCGATTCGTCGGGCCACCAGGTCGGCTACGACCCGCGCTACGCCGATCCGTTCCTGCGCACGGTCTACGTGACGGCCAGCTACAACTTCTGATCCCGCGAGGCCTGCTGAAGCGACAAGGGCCACCTTCGGGTGGCCCTTTTTCATGGGTGCGCGGCAAGTCGTGGCCGCGCCCTTCGCTCGCCAGAGGCGTGCGCTAGCAGCGCTCGAAGATCGCCGCGATGCCCTGGCCGCCGCCGATGCACATGGTCACCAGCGCGTAGCGGCCGCCGGTGCGCTGCAGCTCGTACAGCGCCTTGGTGGTGATGATGGCGCCGGTGGCGCCCACCGGGTGGCCGAGCGAGATGCCCGAGCCGTTCGGGTTGACCTTGGCCGGGTCCAGGTCGAGCCCCTTGCTCACCGCGCAGGCCTGGGCCGCGAAGGCCTCGTTGGCTTCGATCACGTCGAGGTCACCGACCTTCAGGCCGGTGCGCTTCAACACCAGCTGCGTGGCCGGCACCGGGCCGATGCCCATGATCTTCGGATCGACGCCGGCATGGGCATAGCCCACCAGCCGCGCCAGCGGCTTCAGCTGCTGCGCCTTCACCGCCTCGGCGGAGGCCAGCACCACCGCGCCGGCACCGTCGTTCAGGCCCGAGGCATTGCCCGCGGTCACCAGGCCGTCCTTCTTGAAGGCCGGCTTCATCTTGGCCAGCGTCTCCAGCGTGGTGTCGGCCTTCACATGCTCGTCGGTGGTGAACTGGATCGTCGCCTTGCGGGTGACGATCTCGACTGGCGCGATCTGCTCGGTGAAGCGGCCGGCGGCGATGGCCGCGGCGGCGCGGCGGTGGCTTTCGACCGCCAGCTCGTCCATCTGCTGCCGGCTGATGCCGAACTGCTCGGCCACGTTCTCGGCGGTGATGCCCATGTGGATGGTGTGGAACGGGTCGTGCAGGATGCCGATCATGTAGTCCAGCACCTGGGCGTCGCCCATGCGCTGGCCCCAGCGCGCGGCCGGCAACAGGTAGGGCGAGCGCGACATCGACTCGGCGCCGGCGCCCAGCGCGATCTCGCAGTCGCCCAGCATCACCGCCTGCGCGGCCGAGACGATGGCCTGCAGGCCCGAGCCGCAGAGGCGGTTGACGTTGAAGGCCGGCGTCTCCTTCGGCACGCCGGCCTGCACCGCGGCCACGCGGCCGAGGTAGGCATCACGCGGCTCGGTGGGGATCACGTTGCCCATCGCGACATGGCCGATCTGGTCGGCCGCCAGGCCGGAGCGGGCGATGGCCGCCTTGATCGCGGTGGTGGCCAGCTCGATCGGCGGCGTGTCCTTCAGGCTGCCGCCAAAGGTGCCAATGGCGGTGCGTGCGGCGCCGACGACGTAGACCTCGCGGGGGGTGCTCATGCTGTGCTCCTGCAGTCGAACAAAGAAACTTCGATGATCGCGCAGTGTCGCGGCCCAGCTTGTCATCGGGCTGACAAGCCGGGGCCTCTTTGGAAGCCTGCGGCATGATCGCGGCTTCTCGACCTTTTTCCTGTCTGCTTCCCATGGCTACTTCCGTCATCCTGATCACCGGCGCCTTCGGCGCGCTGGGCCAGGCCGTGGCCCGCCACCTGGCGGCCCAGGGTCACCAGCTGGGCCTGCTGGACGCCGCGCCCGCGGTGCCGCCGGCTCTGGCCGCCGAATTCGCGGCCCATCTGCAACTGCCGGCGCTGGACCTGAGCCAGCCGGCCGCCACCCAGCAGGCGGTGGCCGCGGCGCAGGCGCGCTTCGGCCGCGTCGATGGCCTGGTCAACATCGCCGGCGGCTTCCGCTGGGAAACGCTGGAGGCCGGCAGCGCGGCCACCTGGCAGGCGATGTTCACGATCAACCTGCTGACCGCGGTGAACACCTGCCAGGCCGTGCTGCCGGCGATGCTGGCGCAGGGCAGCGGCCGCATCGTCAACATCGGCGCCGGCGCGGCGGCCAAGGCCGGGGCCGGCATGGGCGCCTACGCGGCGTCGAAGTCCGGCGTGCAGCGCCTGACCGAAGCGCTGGCCGAGGAGACCAAGCTGCGCGGCATCACCGTCAACGCGATCCTGCCGTCGATCATCGACACGCCGGCGAACCGGCGCGACATGCCCGATGCCGACTTCTCGCGCTGGGTGACCCCCGAGGCGCTGGCCGAGGTGGTGGGCTTCCTGCTGTCCGACGGCGCGCGGGCCATCACCGGTGCCGGCATTCCGGTGACCGGGCGGGTCTGAACCGCCACCCGGTCAGAGGTCCCTGGCCACCAGCGCCAGCTGCCCGACCATGAAGTCCCAGTAGGGCACCACGCATTCGAGGTGCCCGGCCGGCACCGCCGGGCAGTCGGTGAGCGTGACGTCGGGCGCGCCACGCGACTTCATCTCCGCCAGCGTGACGGTGGCGCTGGCATACGGCACCGTCCTGTCGTCGCGGCCGTGGTACAGGCGCACCGGCAGCTCGGGCTTCCAGGCGTGCACATTGCTCATGCGCTCGATCGCGGCGGTGTCGTCGGCCAGGTAGTTGTCGATGAAAGTGGGATCGAACACCACGTCGGCGTCGTCCGGCAGCGCCTTCTTCAGCAGCTGGTCGCGCACCTCGCGGCGCAGGGCGCCGCCCAGGTTCTTCAGCAGGCCCGGGTTCAGCAGCGCGGCGATCAGCGGGTTGTCCTCGCGCACCAGGTGCAGCAGCGCATCGAGCGTCGCTTCCAGCTGGTAGGGGCCGGCGCCGGGCACCGAGCCCAGCAGCTGCGCCTTCTGCGCGTGGTTGCCGGCCTGCAGTGCGCGGTGCGCGGCCATCGTCACGTAGCCGCCTTCGGAGTAGCCCACCAGCATCAGCTGCTTGTTGTCCGGCACCTTGTTCTTCTGGCGCCAGTATTTCGCCGCGGTCAGCAGGTCCAGCACGGCCGAGGCCGACGGCGCCGACAGCAGGTAGGGATGCGGCGCGCCCTGCGAGCTGCCATAACCCACGTAGTCAGCGGCCACGACGATGTAGCCGAGCGAGGCCATGATCACCGCCGCCTCGTCGGGCGTGGCGTGGTTGCTCGGCGCCTCGTCGTTGCGGAACAACGTGCCATGCTGGTAGCTCAGCACCGGGCTCTTCGCACCGGTGGCCTTCACCGGCACGCTCACCAGCGCCGAGGCCAGGATCTCCCTGGCATTGCTGTCGAGCGTCAGGTATTCCAGCTTGTAGGTGTTCACCGCATAGCGTGGCGTGATCTGCGGCGCGCGGTTGCCGGCGCTGCGGATCGCCTCGGCGATCTGCGCGGTGCTGATCGTCTTCAGCGCGGCGGCGGACTTGAACTGCCCGGGGCCGACGGTCTCGATGATCGGCTCTTCGGGCTCGGGGGGCGGGCTGGCGCTGCCGCCGCCGCCGCAACCGGCGAGCAGCAAGCCCAGCGCACAGGCGGCAGGCAACAGGAATCGATGGAAGGCGCGCATCAGTCAGGCCACGGGCAGCAAGGGTTCCCGAGCACTCTACGCGAAGGCAAGCCCGGTGTGCGCGAGCCCGACCAGGTCGATGTGCGCCTGGTTCAGGTCGGTGTCGGCGGCCAGCACCGCCAATGCGCCGGGCGTGAAGGTCTGGGCCTCGAGCAGGCCGACATAGAAGGCCAGGTCCGCCGGGCCGGGCGCGACACCGACCACGTTGGTGTACAGCAACGTGACCACGGCCTGCGCGCTGGCATTCGGGCCCAGCTGCGCATCGAGCGCCAGCTGTCCCAGCGCTTCGTAGGACGTGCCGCCGTCGGCCAGCTGCAGGCCAATGCCCACGTAGGCCGGGTTGGCCACCGCTTCGGCGCCGAACACCGCACCGAGCAGCTTGGCCACCTGGCCGGCGTGGCCGTCGAGGTCCAGCGCCAGCTGGACATCGTTGAAGCGCAGGCGCTCGACGTTGGCGAGTTCGTAGCGCAGGCTGCCGGTGCTGACCACGTCGGCGCCCGTCGACAGCGCCAGCGCATAGGCCGCGCGCGGCTGCGCGAAGACCACGGTGTCGATGCCGCCACTGCCGTCGTAGTTCTGGCTCGCCGCGGGGGCGCTGAAGCTGTCGTTGCCGGCCCCGCCGACGATCATGGCCGGCCCGAAGAAGGTGCTCAGGTCGATCACGTCGCGACCGCTGTCCAGCACCAGCCGCTCGACGTTGTACAGCGTGATGTGCAGCGAGGCGCTGGCGCCGGAGATCGCGTCGATCTCGACCGCGCCATCGCCGCCCTGCGTGAGGGTGTAGGCCGCTCGCGTCGAGGTGCCGAGCGAGACGGTGTCGGTGCCGCCCAGCCCGTCGATCAGGTAGGAGCCGGGGTTGATGATGGTCCAGCTGTCGTTGCCGGCGGTGCCGATCGTCATGGCGTCGACCCCGTCACGCCGGGCTGCGCCGCCGCTGGCGTGGCCGCGTCCTTCAGGTGGATGTGGCCTTGCTGGTCGACGGCCAGGTAGTCCATGCCGCTGGCCTCCAGGAAGCGCAGGCCTTCGGCCTGCAGCAGCATCGCCACCGTGCTGCAGTGGCCGGCCACCAGCGCCAGCGGCGCCAGCACGCTGACGGTCTGCCACTGCGTCACCGGCATGCCGCTGCGCGGGTCGAGGATGTGGCAGTAGCGCCGGCCGTCGAGTTCGAAGAAGCGCTCGTAGTCGCCGCTGGTGGCCAGGCCACCCTGGCTGACCGGAATCGTCGCCACCAGCGCGCCGCGCTGGCGCGGGTGCTGGATACCCATCATCCACGGGCTGCCGTCGGGCTTGGGGCCGATCACGCGGAAATCGCCGCCCAGGTTGACGTAGCCATGTCGCAGGCCCTGCGTGGCCAGCAGCGCCCCGGCGCGGTCGGCCGCGTATTCCTTGCCGAAGCCGCCGAAGTCGAGCTCCATGCCGGCGCGCGGCAGGCGCAGCAGCGCACCGTCGCGCTGCACCTCGGGCCAGCCGATCAGCGCGCGCAGTGGCGCCAGTTCGGCCTCGGTCGGCACGCGCGGCTGCTTGAAGTTCCAGGCCCGGCGCAGCACGCCCGAGGTGATGTCGAACAGTCCGCCGCTGGACTGGTGCATCGAGTTCGCATAGTCCAGCAGCGACAGCGTTTCGTCGTCGCAGGCCACCGGATCGCCGCCGGCCGCGGCGTTGATGCGCGAGACGATGCTGTCGGCACGGTAGCGCGAATACTTGGTCTCGATGCGCCGGACCTCGGCAATCGCCTGCGCGGCCAGCGCGCGGCTGCTGGCTTCGTCCGGCAGGCCGGCGAGCGCGATCTCGCAGTGGCAGGCCATCGCCTCGAAGGGAACGTGCAGGACCGGGTTCATGGCAGGGGGCGATTCAGAACAGGCAGCTGACGCCAAATTGCAGCGTCCGCGCGTTGAAGGGTGCCAGGTCCGGGCTGCCGCTGCCGAACAGGCGCCAGCGGCCGCGCTGGCGGTACTGCTCGAACTTCGCGTCGAGGGTCCACTCGGCATGCGGCTGCCAGGCCACTTTCAGGCCCAGCGTCGCGGCGCCGAAGGCGGACAGGCGCTGGTCCTGCGAGTAGTACAGGGCATCGGCCGGCGGCTGCGGCACGAAGGGCGCCGCGCTCGGGTCGGCATCCAGGTAGAAGCGCGCGGCGCTCTGCGTGTACAGCCGCAGCAGCGGCGTGACGCTGAAGCCCGCGGGCAGGGGCTGCACGTATTCCAGTGTCAGCGTGTGAGCGCGGATGCCGAAACTGTCGTCGTAATAGCGCCATGCCATGCGCGCGCTGCCGTTCAGCGCCTCGACGTGGTGGTTCCAGCGCAGCAGCAGGGTGCTTTGCCGGCGTTCGCGCGGGCGCCTGTCGAAGATCTTGTACGGGTCGGAGAAGTAGCCGCGACCCTGCTTGTGGCCCAGGTTCAGCTGCACGAGGTCGACCGGGCTCAGCACCTGCGTGAGGCCCAGGAAGAGATCGGTGCTGCGCTTGCGCTCGTCCACCACCACGCGGTTGACCGGATCGATGCGGTCGCTGGAAGCGCTGAGTCCGCCGGCCCAGCGGGTGTTGCGGTCTTCGCTGGACCAGTCGGCCTGCAGCGACAGGCCGCGCGAGAAGTAGTCCGATTCGCTGGACACGTTGCCGGCCACCGTCACGGTCCAGTCGTCGAAATAGTGCGTCAGCCCCAGGTCGCCGGCGCGGCGGTGGTCGTGCAGCGGCTTCAGGCCGGACGTGTGGTACGTGGGCGATGCGCCGGAAATCGCATCGGACACGGCGCCGGCCTGCAGCGACCAGCGGCTGCCGATTGGCAGCAGCAGCGACAGCGCTGGCGCGCGCACCCGCACGCGTTCGGCGTCGGGCTGGCTATCCACGTAGTCGAGCTGCCGCAAGCTCAGGCTGGCGCGCTCGGGCGGCGTGTCGGCGCGCGCCGGCTGCACCGCCGGCAGCGCCAGCGCGGCGGCCAGCAGCCCCAGGCCCAGCGGCGTGAAGCCGGCGGGGGGCGCGCCGGGCATGTCGGGCGGTGGCGGCAGCGCGGCAGTCATCGGCAATGGCGGGCGTCGGCGGGCGTCGGGGGGGGGCGATCAATTGCAGCCGCAGCCGCCGCCCCCGACCCCGGTGCCGCCCGAGGCAGCTTCCTTGCTGCTGTAGACATGCTCGCCGAAGGCCGCCTCGAGCCGGTCGGCCTCGAAGCTCATCGCCGGCTTGGCCAGCGCGCCCTTCTGCCAGGGCGCGACCGGCTGCACCAGGGCGCAGCCGGCGCAGGGCAGCATCGAGGCGCTGAGCAGCGTCAGCACCCGGCGCTGCCACGATCGATCCGTCATCGGCCACCTCCTCGCCATCACCGGCCACGCCGCACCAGCGGAGCATCGCACGGCGACAAGGCTCGATGCGTGCCATCGTCGCGCGGGTGTGTGTCGGCCTTGTTGCCGGCGCTACCGGCTGTCCAGAGGCGGCCGCGATGCTCAGCCGGACCAGGGCAGGTACTCGATGCCGGTGTCGGACAGTCCCGCAAGGTCGATGTGTTGGGCGTTCATGTCGGACTCCGCGGCCATCACGGCCAGCGAAGCCTGCGTGAACTCACCGCTGTCCAGCAGGCCGACGTAACGCTGAAGGGTCACGGCATCGGGCGCTACGCCGACCACGTTGCCGTACAGGCAGCGCACCACGTCCGTGTTGCTGCGCGAGCCTGCCAGCGCGGCAAAGGCCTCGCTGCCGATCGCCAGCGCCGCGATGCTCGCGCTGTCCATGCCGCTGTCAACCAGGCCGATGCCGAGGCCGACGATGGCAGGGTCGTGCAGCTGGCTCGGTCCGAGCAGCGCGCCGATCAAGCGCACCGCCGTGCCGGCATGGCCATCGAGGTCCAGCGCGAGCTGTGTCTTGTCGTCGTCGAAGTGCAGGCGCTCGATGTCGGTCAGCGTGTCCAGCCCGCTGATGCCGTTCTTGCCGGCGACGATCCAGTTGGCGCCCTTGTGCAACACCCAATAGTCGGACCGCGACGAGAAGATGTAGTTCGCCGTGTCGATGCCATCGCCGCCATCGAGGCTGTCCGTGCCGACACCGCCGATCAGGGTGTCGTCGCCAGCGCCACCGCGGAGGCTGTCGTCGCCCGGGCTGCCGCCGATCCGGTCGTTGCCGGGGCCGCCAGTCCTGTAGCTGGGCGGTGCGAGCGTCATCTGCGAAGAGACGGTCAGGCGGGCCTCCTGCGCCATCGCATTTCCGGCCAGGTCGACGACGGCGGAGCCCGGTATGCGTATCTCGTAGGACACGGCTGCATACCGGAACAGGCCCGACGGCAGTGTGAGCGTGGAACCGAGGAACTGCAGCGCGTGCGTGTCGGCGATGTCCAGGCTGGCCACCGGGACGCCGCTGGTGGTGCGTATCTCGATGCGGCCGCTGCCCGGGCGGACCAGCTCGTCAAAGTAGAGCAGCACTGCCATGTCGGCGGTGAGCTTCACGCCCGAGGCCTTGGCCGAATCGTCCAGCAGGCGGGGCCCGGTCAGGTCGCCGGCCGCCGGTCCGGCCGGATGAGCCAGGGTCGACAGGCCCTGGGCCGAGCCGGCACCCCAGGTGCCCCCCAGGCCATCGCCGCCGTACAGCCAGTTCAAGGCCTGCAGGTCATAGTCCTGGAAGACCGACTTGAGGTCACCAGCGTCGTGGTAGGACATCACCGTGTGATTGGTGTCGTCCTCGCTGGCCGGCAGCCGCACGCTGCCTTCGAAGGGGTGCTGCAGGCCGAGCGCGTGGCCGATCTCGTGCAGCAGCGTCTCGTAGCCCCTGCCACCCTTCCGGAGGGTGGTGGTGGTCCGCTGCCACTCGGCATCATCGAGAAAAACGTAGGCGTCGCCGCTCAGGTCCAGCAAGGTGTTGCCGGCCGTGCCGATCAGCCAGCCGAGCTGCGTGAGGCCGATGGTGTCGGCGCCAGCCAGGTTCTCGTTGGCGAAGTGGAGGTCGGCCAGCGCGGCATCGGACGTCTCGACGAAGACGATGCCGGTCACGCTGCTGCAGTAGCTCAGCAGCGTGCGCGCGGCCGTCTGCTGGTCGGTGCTGAAGGCCAGCGGTGTGCCGGCCGGGGCGGCCGCGATCACGCCTGCATCGATCTTGAAGCTGAAGTAAAGGGCGCCGGGTGCGTGCCCGTCGACCGGCGTCAGCAGGTTCCAGTTGATCAGCTCACCCAGCAGGGCGTCGATGTGCGGGTTGGCGCTGGCGGCGACATGGGTGGCGTCGTAGACGGTACTCATCCTGGCGGGTCGGCGAGTGGCGCAAGTTCCGATATCGGCCAAAACCGATGGAACCTGAGGCGCCGGCGTTTTCGTCAGTTAGCTGGCAGCAGGCTCTTCAACGCCACGGCAGGATCGCAGGCCTGGGCCGGCGCCGGGCTCAGGCCCGCTTCGAGCAGCTTGCGCGCGGCCATGTGGTCCAGCGGCGCGTTGGCGCTCTCCACGCACACCAGCTTGTCGCCCACGTAGTGCAGGATCGAGAAGCTGGCCGGCGTGGCGCCCGGGCGGCGGTGGCGGCTGCCCTCGGCGGGCACCAGGCCGGCCATCTGCAGCCTCAGGCCGCCCTGGTCGGACCAGAACCAGGGCAGTGCGCGGTAAGGCGCTTCTCGCCCCAGCAGCGTGGCCGCCGCCGTGCGGGCCTGGTCGTTGGCGTTCTGCACCGATTCCAGCCGCAGCCGGCGGCCGGTGCCGGCCTCGGGGAAATTGCAGCAGTCGCCGACGGCCAGGATCGCCGGGTCGCTGGTGTGCATCAGGCTGTCGACGACGATGCCGTTGTCCACCGCCAGGCCGGCCGCGGCGGCCAGCGTGGTTTCCGGCGCCGCGCCGATGCCCAGCACCAGCAGGTCCACCGGCAGACGCTCGCCATCGACCTGCAGCGCCTGCAGCCGCGTGCCGTCGTGCTCGAAGCCGCCGACGCGCACGCCCAGGCGCAGCACGAGGCCGTTGCCGCGGTGGGTGGCCAGCACATGCTCGGCCATCTCGGCCGAGAGGCCGCGGCTCAGCAGCCGTGGCATCGATTCGAGCAGGGTCACCGGCTTGCCCAGCGCGCGCGCGGTGGCGGCGATCTCCAGGCCGATGAAGCCGCCGCCCAGCACCGTGACGCTGGCCGCGGCATGGAGCTGGTCGCGCAGGCGCAGCGCGTCGGCGGCCGTGCGCAGCGCGGCGACATTGGCCAGCTCCGCCGGCAGGCCGGGCAGGTGGCGCGGGCGCGCGCCGGTGGCCAGCACCAGGCGGCCGTAGGGCAGCTCGGCGCCGGAGCGCAGGCGCACGCGGCGCGCCGCGCGGTCGATGGCCAGCGCCGGGTCGGCGCGGTGCAGCGTGATGCCGGCATCCGCATACCAGGCCTCGGGGCGGTGGATCGCCAGGGTCTCCTGCGCCGACTTCAGGAAGGACTTGGACAGCGGCGGGCGCTGGTAGGGCAGTTCGGCTTCCTCGCAGACGAGGTGCACGCCGCGTGCCTGGCCGGCCTCGTGGAGGGCCGCGCACAGCTGGGCCGCGGCATGGCCGCCGCCGATGATGACGAGGGGGTCGGTCGAAAGTTCACTCATGGTCGCGGGGCGGTTTCATTGCTGGAATTCAGGAACATGCAGCACCAGCCCCTGCAGGCCGGCATCAAGCCGGATCTGGCACGCGAGCCGGCTGGTCGGTCGGCGCTCGGCCGCGGTGCAGTCGAGCATCGCCAGTTCGTCGGCGGCAGGGGCGGGCAGGCGGGCGGCCCAGGCCGGGTCCACGTAGACATGGCAGGTGGCGCAGATGGCCTGGCCGCCGCAATCGGCCACGATGCCCGGCACGCCGAAGCCGGTGGCGGCCTGCATCGCGCTGATGCCCTCGGGCGCTTCGAAGCCCTGTTCGCTGCCATCGGGCTGGATGAAGACGAGGTCGGGCATCGGCGGGGTCTCGAAGGCGGCGTGAAACGCGCATTGTCGGGCCGCTGCGGACACCCCCCTGATCGAGGGGGTGCGCCGCCCGTAACTATTCCGCTTCGCCCTTCTGGCGGGCGGCATCGCGGCCTACGCTGCGGGCTCGGCTGTCTAACGCCGTAAATCAGGGGGTTCCATCATGCAAGTGAAGTACGCGCGAAGCGCATTCCTGGCCGCTGCCATGCTCGTTGGCAGCAGCGCCTGGGCGGTGCCAATTTCCAGCAGCCTGTCGATCACCGGCAGCGTCACGCTGGACACCGTCAATTCGCTCACTCCGGTCGGCTCGGCCCACCAGAGCGGCACGCTGCAACGGGTGACCGGCGGGGTCGTGACCTCGGCCAGCTTCACCGACACGCCGTCCAGCATCGGCAGCGGCGTGGCCTCGGGCAGCCTGACCGACATCAACGACGGCATCGGTGCGCACTTCAGCATGAACGGCACGTCCACCGGCGGCACCAGCCAGACCGACGGCATCTTTGCCGACTTCCTGCTGAACCTGACCAACAACTCGCTGACCGACACCTTCACGATCACCTTCCGCGCGCTGATCACCAACACGGTGGCGGCCAGCGGTGCCGATGCGTTCGCCTACTCCGACATCAGCGTGCGCGACCCGTCGAACGTCGAGGTGCTGTTCTCGGACCATCGGGTCGACACCGTGAACGTCAGCAGCAACTTCACGATGGACAGCGCGAACGACACCTTCGCGATCACGCTGGCGCCGGGCCAGAGCAGCAGCTTCAGCGCGCTGCAGCGCCAGCGCGGCGGCACCTTCCAGGCCGGCAGCTACTCGGCCGACCTGAATGCGTTCCTGCGGATCGACAGCGTGACCGGCGGCAACGACAACCCCAACACCGTGCCGCTGCCCGGCAGCCTGCCGCTGGCGCTGCTGGGACTGGTGTCGCTGGTGGCCTCGCGGCCGGTGTCGCGCCGCCGCGGCCAGCGGGATACCGCTGCCGAAGCCGCAGGGCAGGGAGCATGACCATGAAGCGCAGCACCTCCCTCCTGGCGCGCGCCACCGGCGTGCTGGCAGCGTCCCTGCTGGCCAGCGCCGCCCATGCCACCTGCAGCGCCGAGCCGTACATGGCTTCCATCTGCATCACCGCCGCCACGTACTGCCCGCGCGGTTACCTGGAGACCAACGGCCAGGTCATGAGCATCGCGCAGAACAGCGCGCTGTTCTCGCTGGTGGGCACCACCTACGGCGGCAACGGCACCACCACCTTCAACCTGCCTAACATCCAAAGCCGTGTGCCAGTGCACATCGGCCAGGGGGCCGGGCTGGCGCCGGTGGTGCTGGGCGAGATGGCCGGGGTCGAGAACGTCACGATCACCCAGCAGCAGATGCCGCCGCACACCCACCCGGCCACGCTGAACGGCCTGGCCGCGGCGGGCAATACCGACATGCCCACCGGCGCCGTGCCGGCCCAGCTGGCGCGGTCGAACGTCTACAGCAACCAGCCGGCCAACGTGGCGATGGGCGCCAGCGCCATCACGGTGGGCCAGGCCGGCAACGGCCAGCCGATGCCGATTCGCAACCCGTACATCGGGCTGCGTTACTGCATCGCGGTGCAGGGGCTGTACCCCCCGCGGGATTGACGCGCTACGCCGCGGCGCGTGCCTGGCCGCCCAGGATCTGCGTCAGGGCCTTGTCCAGGTTGGCGACGGCGCGGTCGACATGGCCGAGCTTCTCCAGCCCGAACAGGCCGAGGCGGAAGGTCTTGAAGTCGGCCGGCTCGTCGCACTGCAGCGGCACGCCGGCAGCGGCCTGCACGCCCACGCCGAGGAAGGCCTTGCCGGTCGACAGCGCATCGTCGTCGGTGTAGCTCACCACCACGCCGGGGGCCTGGAAGCCCTCGGCCGCCACGCTGCGCAGCCCGTGCGAGGCCAGCAGCGCGCGCACGCGCCGGCCCAGCTCCCACTGCTCGGCGCACAGCTTGTCGAAGCCGTAGGCGCGGGTCTCCAGCATCACGTCGCGGGTGCGGGTCAGCGCATCGGTGGGCATCGTGGTGTGGTACGCGTGGCCGCCGCCTTCGTAGGTTTCCATGATCTGCAGCCACTTCTTCAGGTCGGCCGCAAAGCTGGTGCTGGTGGTGGCGTCGATCGCCGCTCGGGCGCGCTCGCTCAGCATCACGAACGCACAGCAGGGCGAACCGCTCCAGCCCTTCTGCGGCGCGCTGACCAGCACGTCGACGCCGGTGGCCTGCATGTCGACCCACACCGCGCCGGAGGCGATGCAGTCCAGCACGAACAGCCCGCCGACCTCGTGCACCGCATCGGCCACGGCCTTGAGATACGCATCGGGCAGCAGCATGCCGGAGGAAGTCTCGACATGCGGTGCGAACACCGCGGCCGGTTTCTGCGTGCGGATGGTGGCCACCACCTCGTCGATGGGCGCCGGCGCGAACGGCGACTGGCGCGCGGCCGCCACCGGCTTGGCCTTCAGCACCTGCTGCTCGGCCGGGATGCGGCCCATGTCGAAGATCTGCGTCCAGCGGTAGCTGAACCAGCCATTGCGCAGCACCAGCACGCGCTGGTCGGTGGCGAACTGGCGCGCCACCGCTTCCATGCCGAAGGTGCCGCTGCCGGGCACGATGACGGCCGAGCGCGCGTGGTAGACCTCCTTGAGCACGCCGGAGATGTCGCGCATGACGCGCTGGAACTTCTGCGACATGTGGTTGAGCGCGCGGTCGGTGTAGACCACCGAGTATTCCAGCAGGCCATCGGGGTCGATATCGGGCAGCAGACCGGGCATGGAGGTCTCCTCGGTTGTGGTGGTCGGACGGGCGGGGGAGCTTATCACCGGGCTTCCGATCGGGCAGATGACCGCGGACAAGCCCTGGTGATAGGTTCCCCCCGGGGCGCCTGCGGCGCCTCCCCCCAAGGGGGCCACGCCGGCGGACCGGCGACAGCCGGATCCGCGGCGTGCGCTTGGGAAAACCCCGCTGCGGCCTGACCTGTCTTGCGGCGATGCTCGCGGCTACTCCAGCCGCTGCGAGGTCTCGACGCCATGGCCATCCTCACCTCCGAATTCCCGATCGCCACGCGCGAGGACATCGCACGCTTCGAGGCCGAGATGCCGCTCGACCAGCGCCTGCCCGAGCGCAGCGTGCTCGACGTCTTCATCGGCAGTGCCGCGCGCCATCCCGATCACACCGCCATCACGATGCTGCACACCGGCGCGCCGGACGAGGTACCGCGCCGTGTCAGCTACCGCGAGCTGCTGGGCCTGGTGCGCCGCGCCGCCAACGCCTTCGCCGCGCTGGGCGGCGAGCGACCTGGCGTGGCCTACATGCTGCCCAGCCTGGTCGAGACCCATGCCACGCTGTGGGGCGCCGAATGCGCGGGCTACGCGGTGCCGATCAACTTCCTGCTGCAGCCCGAGCACATCGCCGGGCTGCTGAAGGCCTCCGGCGCGCGCATCCTGGTCGCGCTGGGGCCGCACCCGGTGCTGGACATCTGGCAGAAGGCGCTGGCGTTGCGCGAGCAGGTGCCGGGCCTGGTGCTGGTGCGGGTGGCCGCACCCGGCACGCCGCTGGAAGAGGGGGTCGTCGACTTCCATGCCGCGCTGATGGCGCAGCCCGACGACCGCCTCACGTTCGGCGAGCCGGGGCGCGACGGCGACGTGGCGGCCTACTTCCACACCGGCGGCACCACCGGCGTGCCCAAGCTGGTGGCGCACACGCACCGCAGCCAGCTGGTCGCGGCCCTCGGCGGCGCGGTGCTGGCCGACATGAAGCCGACCGACACGCTGACCGCCACCTTGCCGCTGTTCCATGTCGGCGGCACGATCTTCTGCGCGCTCAGCGCCTTCATGGCCGGCATCGGCCTGGTGATCCTGTCGCCTGGCGGCCTGCGCAACCCGGCCATGGTGCAGGGCTTCTGGCGCATCGCCGCGCAATACCGGGCCACGCTGGTCGGCGCGGTGCCCACCTCGATCGGCGCGGTGCTCGAGTCGCCGATGGACGGGCTGGACCTGAGCGCGGTGCGCGCCGGCTTCACCGGCGCAGCCTCGCTGCCGCCGGCGGTGCGCGAGCGCTTCGTGGCGCGGACCGGTCACCAGCTGTCCGAGGTGTACGGCATGACCGAGGCTTCGGGCCTGATCGCCATCGACCCGGTGGCCGGCACCGGCGGGCCGGGCTCGGTGGGCTGGCCGCTGCCGTACACGCGGGTGGAGGTGCGCAAGCTCGAAGCCAGCGGGCGGCTCGGCGAGGTGTGCGCGCCGCTGGAGATCGGCGTCATCACCGTGCGCGGGCCGCATGTGTCGCCCGGCTACCGCAATCCGGAGCACAACGAAGGCATCTTCAGCGACGGCATGCTCAACAGCGGCGACTTAGGGTTCACCGACGAGCAGGGCCGCGTGCACATCGCCGGCCGCGCGAAGGACCTGATCATCCGCAGCGGCCACAACATCGACCCGCTGATGATCGAGAACGCGATGGCCACGCACCCGGCCGTGGCGCTGGCCGCCGCGGTGGGCATGCCCGACGCCTATGCCGGCGAGCTGCCGGTGTGCTACGTGGCGCTGAAGCCCGGCGCCAGCGCCAGCGAGCACGAATTGCAGGACCATGCGCAGCAGACCATCGGCGAGCGGCCGGCCTGGCCCAAGCGCATCCACGTCGTCGATGCGATTCCGCTCACTTCGGTGGGCAAGATCTACAAGCCCAGCCTGCGTTGCGACGCGGCCGCACGTCGCGTGCAGGACCTGCTGGCGCAGGACTTCGCGCTGGCCGATGCCACGGTGGTCGCGCGCGAAGGCGGGCGCCGCGGCATGAAGCTGGCGATCACGCTGCCGGCCCGCGCGCGCGACGCGGTGCCGGCCATCGAGCAGGCGCTGGCCGGCTATCTCTTCGAAAGCGAAGTCCGCGTCGCCTGACTCAGCGCTGCGCGAACACGCCGGTGTGCAGCTCGCGCAGCTGGCGCTTCAGCAGCTTGCCGCTGGGGTTCTTCGGCAGCGCGTCGGCGAACACCACCGCCTTCGGCGTCTTGAAGCCGGCGATGTGGGCCTGGCAATGCGCCAGCACCTGGGCCTCGTCCAGTTGCTGGCCGGCCTTGACGACGATCACCGCCACCACCGCTTCCACCCAGCGCGGGTGCGGCACGCCGATCACCGCCACCTCGCTCACCTGCGGCAGCTTGTAGATCGCTTCCTCGACCTCGCGGCTGGCCACGTTCTCGCCGCCGGTCTTGATCATGTCCTTCTTGCGGTCGACCACCGTGATGTAGCCCTCGGCATCGATGGTGGCCAGGTCGCCGGAATGGAACCAGCCGCCCTCGAAGGCCGCGGCCGTGCGCTCGTCGTCGTGGAAGTAGCCCAGCATCAGGTGCGGCGAGCGGTGCACGATCTCGCCCACCTCGCCAGGCGCCACGTCGCGCATCGCATCGTCGACGACGCGGGTCTCGACGTTCAGCACCGCGCGGCCGCAGGAGCCCGGCTTGCGCAGCTGGTCCTCGGGGCCGAGCATCGTGGCCAGCGGCGCGATCTCGGTCTGGCCGTACAGGTTCCACAGCCGTACCTGCGGCAGCCGGGCGGCCAGTTCGCGCAGCACCTCCACCGGCATGATCGACGCGCCGTAGTAGCCCTTGCGCAGGCTGGAGAGGTCGGTGCGCTCGAACAGCGGCGAGCGCAGCAGCGCGATCCACACCGTGGGCGGCGCGAAGAACGAGGTGATGCGGTGCTTCTCGATCAGCGGCAGCAGGTTGTCCGGCACCGGCTTCGACGTGACGATGTTCGAGCCGCCGGCGTAGAGGGCCGGGCCGAAGAACACGTCCAACTGCGCGCAGTGGTACAGCGGCAATGCATGCAGCGTGAGGTCGTCGCCCGAGATGCCGGCATCGACCAGGCAGCTGACGTACTGCCACAGCACCGCGTCGTGCGTCAGCATCGCGCCCTTCGGCGACGATTCGGTGCCGCTGGTGTAGACGATCTGCAGCAGGTCGTCGGGCCGCAGCTCGACGCGCGGCGGTGCGTCGGTGCACGCGGCCAGCGTGCGGAAATCGAGCATGCCGGCTTCCGCTTCGCTCGGGTCCTCGGCCGGCAGCCACAGCAGCTGCTTGACCTGCGTGTCCAGTGCCGCCGCGGAACGGGCCAGCGCGGCCAGGCCGCTGTCGGTGCCCAGCAGCGTGGCGCCGGCGTGGCGCAGGATGTAGGCCACCTCTTCGGCCTTGAGCATGAAGTTGATCGGCACCAGCACCGCGCCCAGCCGCGCCAGCGCGAAGCGCATCGCCGCGAAGCCATGCGAGTTGCGCGCCAGCAGCGCCACCCGCGTGCCCTTGGCCACACCCTGCGCGGCCAGGCCGGCGGCCAGGCGGCTGGTGATGGCATCGAACTCGGCATAGGTCCAGCGCGTGTCGCCGCAGGCCACGGCCAGCTTGTGCGGATGGCGCGCGGCGCTGCGGCGCAGCAGGTCGCTGAGGGTCTGGCGTCGCACGATGCTGTCCATGCGGGTGTCTCCTGCCATGCGGATGGGGCGGGCCAGCTTAGCATCGAGTCGCCCCTTCAAAAGTTCATCGGCAGGAGACCCGCATGTACGCCGGACACCGCTTCGCGCAGCATCCCGACCGCCCCGCCTTCATCATGGCCAGCAGCGGCGAGACGGTGACCTATGCCGAATACGAAGCCCGCACCAACCGCCTGGCCCACCTGCTGCGCGCCGAAGGCCTGCAGCGGCTGGACCACTACGCGGTGTTCATGGAGAACAACCACCGCTACCTGGAAAGCTGCGGGGCGGGCGAGCGATCGGGGCTGTACTGCACCTGCATCAACTCCTACCTCACCGCCGAGGAACTGGCCTACATCCTGGACAACAGCCAGTCGCGGCTGCTGATCACCTCGGCATCGAAGCTGACGGTGGCGCGCGCGGCACTGGCGCTGTGCCCGCGCATCCAGCGCTGCCTGGTCGTCGACGGCGGCGACGCCGTGCGCGCGCTGGACGACGAGCGCCTGGTCGACTTCGCCGCGGCCACCGCGGCGTATCCCGCCACGCCGATCGCCGATGAATGGCTGGGCACGGCGATGCTGTATTCGTCCGGCACCACCGGCCGGCCCAAGGGCATCCTGCGGCCGCTGCCGGAGAACCCCCCTTCGCAGCCGCTGCCGCTGTTCCACTTCCTGAGCAAGCTGTGGCAGTGCGAAGAGGGCATGCGCTACCTCTCGCCGGCGCCGCTGTACCACTCGGCGCCGCAGGCCAATGTCGGCGTGACCATCCGGCACGGCGGCACCGTGGTGATCATGGAGCACTTCGACCCCCAGCAGTACCTTGCGCTGGTCGAGCGCCACCGCATCACCCACACCCAGCTGGTGCCGACGATGTTCAGCCGCATGCTCAAGCTGCCCGGCGAGCTGCGCGGACACTACGACCTGTCGTCGCTGAAGATCGCGGTGCACGCCGCCGCGCCCTGCCCGGTACCGGTGAAGGAGCAGATGATCGCCTGGTGGGGGCCGATCATCCACGAGTACTACGGCGCCACCGAAGGCCTGGGCTTCACCGCCTGCAACAGCGGCGAATGGCTGACCCACCGCGGCACGGTCGGCCGGGTGCTATTGGGCGAACTGAGCGTCCTGGGCGAGGACATGCAGCCGCTGCCGCAGGGCCAGCCCGGCGAGCTGTGGTTCAAGACCGCCACGCCCTTCGTCTACTTCAACGACCCCGAGCGCACGCAGGCCACGCGCAGCGCCGACGGCACGATGACGACGGTGGGCGACGTCGGCTACCTCGACGAGGACGGCTTCCTGTACCTCACCGACCGCTCGACCTTCATGATCATCTGCGGTGGCGTCAACATCTACCCGCAGGAATGCGAGAACCTGCTGATCACCCACCCGCAGGTGGCCGACGCCGCGGTGTTCGGCGTGCCGAACGAGGACCTGGGCGAAGAGGTCAAGGCCGTGGTGCAGGCCATGCCCGGCGTGGTGGCCGACGAGGCCCTCGCGCAGCAGCTGATCGCGTTCTGCCGCGAGCACCTGGCGCCGCTGAAGTGCCCGAAGTCGGTCGACTTCATCGACGAGATGCCGCGGCTGCCCACCGGCAAGCTCTACAAGAAGGGCCTGCGCGACAAGTACTGGGCCGGCCACGGGCGCAACCGCATCGTGTAGCCACCGCGCGGCGCCGGCCTCGGTGCGAGGCCCGGCGCCGGTGGGACCTCAAGGCTGGACGGTGATCGCCTTGGCCGTGGCCGAAGCGTCGAACAGCAGCTGCGCCGGCCAGGTCGGCCAGGTGACGCCCAGCGCGCCGGTGTTCGGGTCGCCGCTGCGCGCGAAGGCGCCCAGGCTCTTCATCATCGCGTCCGACAGTGCCAGGCGCCCGGCCTGGTTGGCGGTGCTGTTGGCCACGTTCGAGAACAGCGAAGGCCCGAAGTTGCCGAACATGAAGGGCAGGTCGAAGGCGTGCGCCGCGCCGTAGATGTCGTTCCAGGGCGCCGGCTCCTCGTCCCAGTCGAAGCGGTAGTACCAGACGCTGGCGGGCTGCTGCGCCTTCAGTGCCGCCATCACGTTGTTGCGGCTGGCGATGAAGAAGATGGTGTTCAGCAGGTCGGTGCGGGCATTGAAACCCGTGACCGGCGTGGTCACCGGCAGGTACTGCGTCGGGATCCACTGCTGCACGGTGGTGGTGGGCGCGGCGTTCGGGTTGTAGCCGAAGTGGTTGCTGAACAGCGTGGCGTCGCTGACCAGCCGGCCGCTGACGCCGCCGAGTGCCGGGGACAGCGCCAGGAAGGTCGGGAACAGCTTGGCCTCGTCACGCGTGTTGCTGGCAATGAAGGGCACCTTCAGGTAGTTGCCGGCATTGATGCTGGCCACCGGGTCGACCGGCAGCACCGTGCCTTCGGGGATCGGGCCCGATCCGGCCAGCCCCAGCGCGGCCAGCCTGCCCAGCAGCGTACCCAGCAGCGCGGCGGGACTCTTGCTCCGCAAGTAAGCGGCCAGCTGCGCCTTGGTCTGCGTGGCGATGTAGGCATTGGCCGAGGCCACGTCGGTGGCCAGGCCGTCGGCAATCAGCTGCTGCTGCAGCAGTGCGTTGCCCTGGGCCAGCGCCGTGGTTGCGGGGTTCAGCGTCGGCAGGCTGCCGGGCGGCAGGTTGCTGGCCAGCGAGATGCCGCCGCTCATCGCCACTGCGCGGTGCATCAGCTTCGGGCTGGCATTGACCATCAGCGGCGAGGTCATCAGCGCATAGACGTTGATCGCGCCGGCCGACTGGCCGGTGACCGTCACGTTGCCGGGGTCGCCGCCGAAGTTGGCGATGTTGCGGTTAATGAAGCGCAGTGCCTGGATGGTGTCCAGCGTCGCGAAATTGCCCGAGTCGTCGTTGGCGCTGCTGCCATCCTTGAGCTGCGGCAGGTTCAGCCAGCCGAAGATGCCGAGGCGGTAGTTGACGCTCACCACCACCGCGTTGGCGGTCTTGGCCAGCGTCGCGCCGTCGTACACCGGATCGGCGGTGTAGCCCGAGACATTGCTGCCGCCGTGGATGAACACGATCACCGGCAGCTTGTCGTCGCCGGTGGCCGGGCGCCAGATGTTCAGGTACAGGCAGTCCTCGCTGCCGACGGCCTGGTTCAGCGTGGTGCCGATGGTCGCGTCGTAGGTGTTGTTCGCGCCGGGGCCGTAGATGCGGCCGTACTGCACGCAGGCATTGCCGAACTGCGTGGCGGGACGGATCGTGCCGTTCCAGCTGTCGGGCTCCACCGGCGCCTTCCAGCGCAGCGCGCCGACCGGCGCCTTGGCATAGGGCAGGCCTTTCCAGGCCCACGTACCGGTGCTCAGCTCGCTGCCCTGCACCATGCCGTAGGCGGTGTCACGCAACGTGGGCGATGCCGCATCGCCGTTGCCGCCGCAGCCGCCGAGGGCTGCGGCGCAGGCCGTGAGCGTGGCGAGAAAAAGGCGTCCCAACCCCGGGCGCAAGGCCATGGTGTGTCTCCTGATCGAATGGCGGGTGTTTCCCCTCTGCGAAGGGGGCGAATTTCATTCTAGAAATCGGCCTGGGTGGACACAGTGGCCGAAGACGGCCACAACGCTGGCGTTGCAGTACCAGTGCAGGAGCGAATCGGGTGATCGAGCGGACCAGTTCTTCGGCCTGGGTGCGGGGCGTGATCGACATGTTCGTGGCCGAGGGCCTGGACATCGGCGCGCTGTTTGCAGAGGCGGGACTCGACCCGCGGCTGCTGGAGGACCCGGCCGGCCGCTTCACGATCGATGACGTGAGCCTGCTGTGGACGCTGGCGGTGCAGCGTTCGGGCAAGCCCACGCTGGGCCTGAGCCGCGAACGGGCGGCCACCTACGGCAAGCTTGGCGTGGTGGGCTACGCGATGATGGCCTGCCCCACGCTGCTGCAGGCCCTGCAGCGCCTGCAGCGCTACATGGACGTGGTGAGCAATGCCGCCACCTTCGCGCTGACCGAAGAAGCGCAGGGCTGCTGGTTCGTGCTGGGCCACCTGGGCGGCGAGCGGCCGGTGCCGCGGCAGCGGGTGGAGTTCGGCATGTTGACGATGCTGAGCTTCTGCAGCTGGATCACCGGGCGCGAGTTCAACGCCGCAGTGGTGGAGTTCGTGGATCCGCCGTCGCCGCATGCCGCGCTGCACGAAGCCGTGTTCGGCTGCCCGGTGCGCTACGGCTGCGCGGCCAATCGCGCGCTGCTGCGCTGGGCCGACCTGGCGTTGCCGCTGCCGGCGCGCGACGCCGCCATCGCCGCGCTGCATGAGCGCCTGGTGGAGCAGGAGCTCGAACGCCTGTCCGGCGCCAGCACCAGCCAGCGCGTGCGCCACTACCTGGCCACGCGGCTGAGCCAGGCCGAACCGCGGCGCGAGCAGGCCGCCGTGGCGCTGAAGCTGAGCGACCGCACGCTGCAGCGCCGCCTGCACGAGGAAGGCACCTCGTTCCAGCAGCTGCTGGATGACACCCGGCGCGAGCTGGCGCAGGTGTACCTGAAGCGGCCTCGCAACTCCTTGAAGCAGGTGGCGCAGCAGCTCGGGTTCGAGGATCCGAGCAACTTCTTCCGCGCCTGCAAGCGCTGGTTCGGCGAATCGCCCGGTGCCTACCGCGCCCGCTACGGCGAGCCCGCCGAGTTCAGAGACCCAGCGCGCTGAGCCCCGGGTGCTCGTCCGGCCGCCGGCCCTGCGGCCAGTGGAACAGCCGCTCGCTTTCGGCGATAGGCTTGTCGTTGATGCTGGCGTGGCGCCGTGCCATCAGGCCATTGCCATCGAATTCCCAGTTCTCGTTGCCGTAGCTGCGGAACCAGTTGCCGGCATCGTCACGCCATTCGTAGGCGAAGCGCACCGCGATGCGGTGGCCGTCGTGCGCCCACAGCTCCTTGATCAGCCGGTAGTCCAGCTCGCGCGCCCATTTGCGTTCGAGAAAGGCCACGATCTGCTCGCGGCCCACCGGGAATTCCGCGCGGTTGCGCCACTGGCTGTCCGGCGTGTAGGCCAGCGACACGCGTTTCGGGTCGCGCGAGTTCCAGGCGTCTTCGGCCAGGCGCACCTTCTGGACCGCGGTCTCGCGGGTGAAGGGCGGCAGCGGCGGGCGGGCTTCGGTGGTCATGGCATCGGGAGGGTGCGGCGGAAGCCCGCACTGTGCGGCACCGGCGGCCCGCCGTGAAGCGCCATGCGGTGGAAGCCGGCATTCCGCCGGCTGCAATGGTCGTAATCAGCCGCCGCGCGCTGGCTGCGCGGCCTTCGCCATCGGCCGGCGCCGGCTCAGCGCCAGCAGTGCCACGCCGACCAGGGCCAGCGAGGCCGGCTCCGGCACGGACTGCGCCTGTACGCTGAGTGAAGTGCTGCCGTGTTCGAACTCGCCGGCATAGACGTAGTAGTTCGCCGCGCTGAAGTCGCAAGGGGCGGCAGCCGTGCCGTCGAAGCAGACTGCGTGGTGCGAGGTCCACCACTGGTCGCCGCGCAGGTCGATCGAGTCGCCGAGGTTCGCGAACGAGCTGCCGAAGCTGGCCAGGAACTGGAAGCCGGCCACCGCGCCGCTGGCGTCGGTCTGCAGCCAGAAGTCCCAGTTCGTCAGGTCGTCGCTGCCGAAGCTGATGTTGCCGAACTGGATCGCGAACGCGCTGACGTCGCCCTTGTGCAGGGCCTGGTTGGGGCCGATGGCGGCGGGGCCGAGGTCGAAGCTGGCGGACACCGCGCCGCCCGCCGACAGGCCGAGCTGGTCGCAGCTGGTGTCGCACACGCCACCCAGGGTGACGACAGCGGCACTGGCGCCGGCAGCCCACAGCGTGGCCGCGGCGAGCAAGGTGTGGCGAAGCAGGGTTTTCATGACGGTATTCCGGGTGGATGAAGGGATGACCGAACTGTCGCGGCCACCCCGGTGTGGCGTCCTCAAGCAGGTCCAAAACATCGCCAAAAGAGTCCCACCAGGGGCCGTGTAAGCTCGGCGGCAGGAACGCCCTGCCTTGCCGAACACCGAACCTTCACTGCCTGCCGCCAGCGCAACGCTGCGCTTCGGCCCGTCGTTGCGCTTCGAGCTGCAGCCCGCCGAGCACCGCCTGCTGGTCGACGGCCAGCCTGCCGCGCTGGGCCGGCGTGCGCTCGACCTGCTGATCGTGCTGGCCGAGCGGCCCGACCACCTGCTGAGCAAGAACGAACTGCTCGACCGCGTCTGGCCCGGGCTGGTCGTCGAGGAGGCGAACCTGCAGATGCAGATCAGCAACCTGCGCAAGGTGCTGGGCAGCGAGCTGATCGCCACGGTGCCGGGGCGCGGCTACCGTTTCGCGGCGGCGGTGGACGATGGCGCGGCGCCTGCGGCCGCCGCGCCGTCGTCCGCGCCGTCGTCCGCGCCTGCGCCTGCGCCGGCGCCGGCGCTGACGGAGCCCGCGACCAAGGGGGCGTCCTCGCGCCCGCACCATCGCCTGATCGGCCGCGACTCGGACCTCGCGCAGCTCGAAGCCCTGCTGTCAGGCGAAGGCTGCGTCACGCTGGTCGGCAGCGCGGGCGTCGGCAAGACCAGCCTGGCGCGCGCCGCCGTGGCGCGCTGGCGTGGCCGCAGCGTGTGGGTCGACCTGGCCGCGCTGGCGCAGGGCCGCCAGGTGGCCGCTGCGCTGGCGCGTGCGCTGGACCTGCAACTCAGCGGCGGCGACGCCGATGCACCGGCGCAGCTGGTGGCCGCGCTGCGCACGCAGTCGCTGCTGCTGGTGCTGGACAACGCCGAGCACCTGATCGACACCTGCGCCGAGCTGGCCGCGCTGATGCGCCCACTGGCCGGCGTGCAGCTGCTGGTGACCAGCCAGGCGCCGCTGGCGATTGCCGGCGAGCGCGTGCTGCGCCTGCAGCCTCTGGCCCTGCCGGACGTCGACACCCATCTCGGTGACGGCGCGCTGGCGCTGCTGGTCGAGCGCATCGTCGCGGCCGACCATCGCTTCACGGTGACGCCGGCCGCGCTGCCGCAACTGCGCGCGTTGTGCGCCCAGCTCGATGGCCTGCCGCTGGCGCTGGAGATGGCCGCGGCGCGCGTGCCGCTGCTCGGCCTGCAGGGCGTGCACGATGCGCTGGCGGAGCGCTTCGCCCTGCTCACGCGCGGCCACCGCGATGCGGCCGCGCGTCATCGCACCTTGCACAACGCGCTCGAATGGAGCTACGGCCTGCTCGGCGACGACGAGCAGCGCCTGTTCCGCCACCTCGGCGTGTTCGCAGGGGGCTTCACGCTCGAGCTGGCGGTGGCCTTGATGGCCGACGCGGGCGACGCGCGCTGGGACGTCATCGACGGCCTCGCGGCGCTGGCCGACCGCTCGCTGCTGGTCGTGGGCGACGGGGATCTGCCGCGTTATCAGCTGCTGGAGTCGATGCGGGCCTTCGCGCTCGAGCAGCTGGCGCGCGCCGGTGAGCTGGCCGACGCACGCCGGCACCATGCGGCGGCGGTGCTGGGCCTGTTCGGCCGCTTTGCCATCGGCAACGCGCCGGTGCAGGCCCTGTGCCTGGCCGAGATGGAGAACGCGCGCGATGCCATCGCCTGGGCGCGCGACCATGACCTCGGCAGTGCCGCGCAGCTGTGCACGCAGGGCACGCTTGTCTCCACCTTCAGCGTGTGGCGCCATGAAGCGGGCAACTGGCTGCTGGCGCTGGCGCCGTTGATGGAGGCGCCCGCCGGCCAGGCGCTGCCGGCGCCGCTGCAGGCCGCGTGGTGGACCGAGCGCGCGCGCACCGCCTCGATGCGCCGCGACCCCGACGCGCGGCTGGCCGCGCGCCGCGCGATGGCGCTGTGGCAGCCGCTGCAGCAGCCGCGCCAGCTGCTGCGCGCAACGCTGATCTGGGTGCGCAGCATCACGGCCGCCGACGCCGAGCTGGCCGAGGCCTGCGCCGCGCTGCAGGCCCAGGCGGCCGCCCTGCCGGACCTGCCGCCCTTCGAATGCCTGAGCGTGCAGGGGGCCCTGGCCCGTGCCGCGCTGATGCGCGGCGACCTCGCCACCATGCTGGCCTGCCGCGAGTCCGAAGTCGTGCTGGCGCGGCAGCTCGGCATGCAGGACACGATCGATGCCGCCGAGTCCAGCATCGTCAATGTCCTGAGCGGCCTGGGCCGGCATGCCGAGGCGGTCGAGCGCGGCTGGGCCCTGCTCGCGCGCCTGGACTTCGACGGCAGCGGCCGCAATGGCAACCTGCCGTGGACGCTCGGGGCCTTGTCTTCGGCGCTGCTGGCGCTGGGCCGGGTCGGCGAGGCGAAGGCGCTGCTGCCGCGGCAGTTCGCGGCCGCGCGCCGCTTCGCCACGCTGCCGCTGCTGATGCCCGTGCTGAGCCAGCTGGCCGCGGCCGAGCAGCGCTTTGCCGCGGCGGCGCTGCTGCAGGGCTACGCGCGGCAGAGCTACGAATCGCGCGGGCTGCGCTTCGAGCACCAGGAAGCAGCGGGACTCGAGCGCGTGCTGGCGGCCGCCTCGGCAGCGCTGGGGGCCGGCCAGGCCCAGGCCCTGGTCGAGCAGGGCCGCTCGCTCACCGACGACGCGGCCGAGGCGCTGGTCATGGGTGATGCGCATGTCGGCCCCGGCGCCTAGCACGTTCAGTACGTGGCCTTGAGGCTGACGCCCGAGTACACGTTCGAGCCAAAGACCAGGATGTAGTAGACGCCGGACTTGGTCGGGCTCAGCGTGCAGCTCTGGTTGTTGCCGCCGCCCCAGGACGTGCAGTCGTAGGCGTGGGTCGTGGGCTTGGCGCCGAAGCCGACGTAGAGGTCGGCATCGCCGGTGCCGCCGGAGATCTGCACGGTCAGCGCCTTGTTGGGCGGCACGCTGATCTTCCAGAACTGCTGGCTGTAGCGGGCACCGGCGATGTTGCCGACGGCCTGGCCGCTGACGAGCACCGGCACGCCGTCGTTGCTGGAGTCGATCGGCGTCGCGATCGGCACGCCCACCGCCTGCCAGGCCTGGGCCACCGACACCTGGTCGGCCAGGCTGTAGCGCAGGTTGGCCGCGGCCTGCACCGTGGCCTGCGCAGCCTGCAGGAAGGTGGCGGTGGAGTGCAGCAGGTTGACGTTGGCCTCGTAGAAGATGCGGATGGCCTTGTCCATGCCCAGGCCGGTGACCTGGATCGTGGACTTGCCGCGCGGATGCTTGCCGCCCTGCGACAGCAGGTAGAAGGCCAGGTTCGAGATGCCCGCGCTGTCGTGCACGTCGGCGTTCTTGGCCGAAGAGGTCCAGAAGTCGAGCGAGTGGCCGTCGGCGACCGGGTCGTTGAGGCTGCGCACCATGCCCTGCGGCAGGATGCCTTCGCCTATCTTCCAGGTGTTGGCCGAGACCGTCAGCGCGCCGGTCTTGCCGCCGGCCACCCAGGCCTCGACGAAGGCGCCGAACATGTCCGACAGGCTCTCGTTCAAGCCGCCCGATTCGCTGCCGTTCTGCAGGGCCGATTCCCATGCGGTGACGCCATGGGTGTACTCGTGGGCGCTGATGTCCAGGCTGCGGTCCAGTGGCAGGCAGCCGGTGCTGGTGTTGCCGCCGCCGAAGGCGAGCTGCTTGCCGTTCCAGAAGGCATTGCAGTAGTTCTGGCTGTAGTGCACCGACGCGACGATCTGTCCGCCGTAGTTGTCGAACGAATCGCGATTCCAGAAGGACTTGTAGGCAGCGTAGGTGTTGCCCAGCGCGTCGTACTCGGCGTTCACGTCGGTGTCGGAGCTCGCGGCCTGTCCCTCGTTGCGCATCCGGATGCCGGGCAGGGTGGTGCCGCCGCCGGTGCTGTACACCGACCGGTACATCGAGAAGTGGATTTGCGGGTAGGCGGCCAGCAAGGCGCCGGTGCCGGCGTCGATGTAGACCTTGTCGTGCACCGGGTCCAGGCCGCGCTGGCCGGTGACCTCGGTCTCGTAGGCCAGGCGGGTGGGGCCGTCGGCCTGCGCCAGGTACACCAGGCGCGGCGGCGTGGTCGACATGCCGGCGTAGCGCGGCTCGGCCGCCACGCGCGGATGCACGGCGCTCGCGCCGACGTCGGGCGCGCCGAGCCGGTCGGGCAGGTCGCCGCGCGCCGAGCCGTTCAGCGCGAACACCCGGCCGCTGCTGTCGATGTGCACGATCAGGTCGCCGCCCACGACGTCGAGGCCTTGATGGGTCTGCAGGTAGCGCAGGTGCTGGTTGCCGTCGGTGCCGGCGTTGACGCGGCGCAGCCGCAGGTCGTCGGCGCGCAGGCGCAGCGCGGCCAGCGCGGGTGCCAGCACCGGGCGCATCGCGCGTTCGGTGGCGGGCAGGTTGGCCGCATCGAAGCGCGGCGCCTGGCCCAGTTCGCCGCGCAGGAAGGTGGGCATCCCGTCGGCGGCGGCATACACCACCTCGGCCTGGCGCAGCGCGCCCAGCGCCTGCGCCACGTCGGCCGGCGTGTTGATCGGTGCCGCCGCGGCGGCACCGAAGGCCAGGGCCGATGCCGTCCAGGCCAGCGCCCGGGTGCTGCGAATCAGTGTGTCCATCGTGACCTCGCTCGAGGATGTTGTCGATGGCGTCACTGTCGCCGGCGGGGCCCTGCGCCGTCCCCAAGCGGGGCCAAAACTTTCCCAAAGCCCGCGTCGGCGCAGGCCCGGATCGGGCAGGTGGCATCAGCCCGGCAGCGGTGCCCCGGCCTGGCCGAAGAAGTAGCGCCACCCGCCCGGCGTGCGGACATAGGTGTCGCTGAACCAGACCTTGTAGTCGAAGGCCTCGCCGTTCGGCCGCCAGCCCTTGAGCCAGAGCTTGGCGGTGACGACGGCGGTGTCGTTCAACACCCGCACGGTGCGCGAGTCGTCCACCACGACCTGCTGCTCGAAGCGCCAGGTGTTCTCGCGCGCCCGCTGCTCGATCTGGGTGCCGGGCACGACACTGCCGTTGGACAGCACCAGCGTCATGTCCGGGTGGTGGATGCGCGCGATCGTCGCGGCGTCGTTGCGCTCGACGGCCGCCTGGTACTGCACGTCCAGCGCGTAGACGGCCTGGTGGTCAGCCTCGGTGTCGGCGGCCATGCAGCCCCCCGCGCTGATGCCCAGGGCCATCATGCCGCCGAGCGCCCTGCAAGCCATGGTGTTCCACATCCGTTGCCTCCTTGCTGGGAGGCGACTCTAGGCGGCCGCGGCCATCCGCGCTGTCACGATCTTGCGCAGGCTGGCCACCTGCGCGCCGCGTGCGGACCGGCGCAGCGCATCGGGCGTGATGCCGAAGCAGGCGCGAAAGCGGGCCGTGAAATGGCTGTGGCTCGCGAACCCGGCGTCCAGCGCGATCGAGGTGATGTCCAGCCTGGCGTCGAGCACGGCTTGCAGCGCCTGCGCCAGGCGCGCGTGCATCGCATAGCGATGGACCGAGGTGCCGACCTCGCGCTGGAACACATGCGCCAGGTGGAACGGCGACACGCCGGCAAGCGCGGCCAGCTCGGCCAGCGTCCACTTGCGGCCGGGCTCGACGCAGATAGCCTCCTTCACGCGCTCGACGTGGCGGGCCTGCGGCCGAGGTCGGTCGAGCGGGCGCACCGCGCCCAGCGCCGAACGCAGCAGGCCGATGCCCAGTTCCTCGATCTCGAGCGGGTCGACCGCCACGCCCGTCACACGACGCTCGAGCAGGCTGCGCGCGAGCACCGCCGCCGGAGACAGCAGCGCGCGGGCGAACGGCGTGGCCTCCTCGAAGCCATCGCCCGCCATGGCCTCGGGCAGCAGGCGGTCCAGGCCCTCGGGCGTCAGCCGCAGCGTGATGCATTCGTCGCCGATGCAGCCGGGAAAGCTCACCCGGTAGGGCCGGCCGCAGGACAGGAAGACGGCGTGGCCGGGCGTCGCCAGGACCGGGTGCCGTTCCGTCGGGTGCAGTGCGAACAGGCCGGCGGTGGGCAGGGCGATGACATTGCTCGTCGCGTGCTCGACCGGATGGCGCTGCCCCGGCACCGGGCGGCAGCGGATGTGCACGAGGCTGAACAGCGACCCATCGAACAGCGCGCGGCGCGTGATCCAGCCATCTGGCGCGGGCGGCGGTGGGACATGGTGCGGGCCTCAGATCCTGCGGGCCGGCGAGCCCAGGCGCTGCGACCCATGGCCGGCCAGCGCCGACCCGATCGCCACCATGAAGGCCCCCACCCAGAAAGTGAGCGTCAGCGGCGTGCGCAGCAGCACGGACGCAAACAGCGCGGCCAGCACCGGCGTGCCGTTGGCCGCCAGGGCCAGCAGGTGGATGTTGCCGTGCAGCAGCCCGTGGTTCCAGAACGAGTAGGCCAGCGCGACCGATGCGCTGGACAGCACGACCAGCCAGACCGCCGCCACGGACCAGCGCATCGCGCCGCGATCCGCCTGCAGGGCGTGCAGCACCCAGAAGGCCGCGGCGCTGAGCGCGACATACAGCCACAGCGCGCTCTGGCCGCCGGCCAGGTACCGGGTGCAGGTGCTGTACAGCGCCCACACCACCGCGGCGCCCAGGGCCAGCCCGTAGCTCAGCGGGTGGGCGGCCGCATGCGCGAAGAAGCGGGTCAGGGACAGGCCCTCGGCCGGCGACGCGGTGGTGACGATGCCGGCGAAGGCGAGGCCCAGGCCCAGCAGCATCGGCGCGTTGGGACGCCGACCGCCGGCGAGCGTGGCGGACAGCACCGTCAGGCTGGGCCAGAGGTAGTTGACCATGCCCACCTCGATGGCCTCGCTCCGGGTTCGCGCCAGCGCCAGCGCCAGCACGAAGCACAGCTGGTAGCCGACGAACAGCAGGCCGCCCAGCCACAGGTAGGTGCGCGGCACCGCGCCCAGCGCGCTGCGCCCGGGCCACAGCAGCAGGGCCGACACGGTGAACAGCACCGCGGGCGCACCGGTGGCACCCAGCAGCTCGGTGGTGTTGCGGGTGATGCCGACCGAGGTGCTCCACAGCAGCACGGCCGCCAGGCCCAGCGCCGTGGCGCGGGCGGCGCTGCGGGCTACTCGTGTCCCAGCCACGGCGGGCGGGTGAGGTCGGCATCGATGTTCATCGCGATGCTCGCGGCTTCGATGGCCCGCCACAGGTGCGGTGGCATGGCCATGATGGCCTCGGGCGTGCGGGCGCTGCGCATCCAGGACGCGATGGCCCGGTGCTGCTGCGCACTCAGCAGGTCGAGGCTGAGCATCTCGTCGATGATCTTCACGACCCGAGTATGCCGGCTGCCGATGACCGGCCGGCATGGGCTGCCGCTGGTGCGCCGGCCGCTACCGCGTCGTCACCGATGATGGACATGAAATCCAATATCGTGGATCATGCGGCGATGAAGCTGATCGACTGCACCGAAGCCCGCCACGCGGCCGCGATCCTCGAGATCTTCAACGAGGCGATCGTGAATTCCACCGCGCTGTACGACTACCGGCCGCGCGCCCCCGAGACCATGGTGGGCTGGTTCGCCACCAAGCGCAGCAACGGCTTCCCGGTGATCGGCGCCGAGGACGACGACGGCACGCTGCTCGGCTTTGCCAGCTACGGCACCTTCCGGGCGTGGCCGGCCTACAAGTACAGCGTCGAGCATTCGATCTACATCCACCGCGACCACCGCGGCCGCGGCCTGGGCCGCCTGCTGCTGCAGGCGCTGGTGGACGCCGCGCGCCAGCGCGAGGTGCACACGATGATCGGCGGCATCGATGCCAGCAACGCGGCCAGCATCGCGCTGCACCAGCGCCTGGGCTTCGAGCCGGCCGGCATCATCCGCCAGGCCGGCTTCAAGTTCGGCCGCTGGCTGGACCTGGCATTCTACCAGCGCATCCTCGATACGCCGGCGCAGCCCGTCGACGGCTGAAGCAGCTTCATCGAAAGGGCTTTGCTCGATCACTCACTGTTGACGCTCTTTTTGACTGATAGCACTCCAAAGGAACGAAGAGAAGGCACGCATTCCTGGCGGTGAAAACCCCCGAGACACTTGATTTCTTGAAGTATTGGTCAGCTCACTAGAGTCAGATTGGTAGTTGCTCGCAGCCCGCTGGGCAAGGAGATATCAATGCACTCTGGATGGGACTAACGCACGCGGCTGGCGAGTCTGGCTGCAGGGGCGCCTCTTCTGGCCTTCATGCTCGCGTCGTGCGGCGGAGACGGTGGCGGGGCCGAGACCCCGACACCGGGTGTCACTTTGATCGAGAAGGTGAGCGACACACCCGTTGACGGAGGCATGACGAACTCTGTCTACCAGGTGCAAGTGACGAACGGTGCCACCGCCATCGCTTCGGCATCGGCGCGGATCGCGAACGCCGCGTCTGGCGTCACCGTTGTGGACGGCATCGCTCGCGCGGGGACGCTTGCAGCGATGCAGACCTTGAGGCCGAGCGACGCCATCACACCGCGGCACGGCCACATGCTGTCCACCGAACTTGCTCGGCGTGCTCGGATGGAGCCGACCCGGACTTCACGAACCGTCACGAGCTTGGGCAGCAAGGCATTGGCGTCCCGCATGCCGCTACCCAGTGACCGGCGATGCCTGCAGATCGAGCCCACGGTGCGCGCTCGCGCCATTCTTGACTCCTTGTATCCCGTCGTCACGGCGCTCGATGCGCACCTGACGAGTGCCATCACCGAGTCCGACCGCGCGCACCTCGATCGCATCTTCGCCAAGCTCGAGTCGGCGGCCGAGGTCATGGCAGCGGGTCCCGATCTGCCGCACGCCAACCGTCGGCGCCGTCGCACGACCGGCGCCTGAAGGCGATCCGGACGCTGTCCGCCCGGACTGCGGTTCGGCCGCCGCGCTGGTAGCCCGCCATCGCGACGGGACTGTTGCAGCGTTCCTCTGCCTGAACGGCACGCACAGCCTCATGCCACGCGCAAACCCTAGGGGCTCTTGATTTCAACAACAAAGGGTCGCCGCCCTAAAGTCTTCTGCAGCAGCAAGCGCTGGAACGACTCTGGTGTGAACCGTCTGCAGGGGTCCTGGCTGGGGCTGAGGTGGCTCGCGTGACGCCACGCTGATTCGAAATGCGATAAGACGATGAAGCCCGGGGCACAAGACTTCAATCTGCTGGCAGCGTGTTGTGTGTTGCTGGTGTTCTCGTGTGCGATCGTCCCAGGCTCGGCGGCGCGAATTCCCACTGCAGATGATCCGACAGTTGCTTGCCTGCGCTCCCGCGGCCTGCCCGAGGGATTCGCACCGCGGACGAAGTCCGGCATGACGCTGGTGCCTGCCGGCAGTGTGGTGCTGGGGTCCCAGGGCGGGTATGCAGACGAGGCGCCGAGCGGCGAGCGGATTGTCATTGCCGCGTTCTGGATCGACCGGACAGAAGTGACCAATGCCCAGTTCTCCGAATTTGTGAAGGCCACGGGGTACGTGACCGATGCAGAGCGGGAAGGGGCCAGTGCCGTCTTCAAGGCCCCGAAGAAATCAGATCGCAGCAGACGCGATGGGGATTGGTGGCAGTGGATCCAGGGCGCCAATTGGCGGATGCCCGAGGGCCCTTCCAGCGCAGCGCGCGCCCAGCCCAACGAGCCGGTCGTCCAGGTCACGCAGCACGACGCGCTTGCCTATGCGAAGTGGATGGGGCGCGACCTGCCTTCCGAAGCGGAGTGGGAGTACGCCGCTGCTGGCGGTGGTCGGCAGGAGTTGGTCGATAGGCAGCCACGCGATCCCAAGGGCAGGCCCGTGGCCAACTATTGGCAAGGCATCTTCCCCGACGTGAACACGAAGGAGGATGGCTTCGTGGCATTGGCGCCGGTGGGCTGCTTCCCGAAGAACGGCTATGGCCTCGCCGACATGATTGGCAACGCCTGGGAGCTGACGCGCGACCGCTATACCGGTGGCCATCAAGCCCATGGGAACGGTGACCCTTGGCAGACCGCCAAGAGCGCGGGGGCCAAGACGCACGACAGCGAGCGGCTCGTCATCAAGGGCGGATCCTTCCTGTGCGCCGAAAACTATTGCATGCGCTACCGCGTCACGGCGCGCGAGGCGCAGGAGGCGGACCTGGCGACCTCGCACGTGGGATTTCGTACCGTGCTTCGCGTGGGTGCCGCGCCGTCAGCAAGGTGAACCGCCATCCGAGGCCATTGGCGCCATTGCATCAATCTTCAAATCATGGAGACAGCGTGAGCATGAAAAGCATCGTCCTGCATCGAGCCATTCCCGCCGCCGCGGTTGTCGCGGCGCTTGCCGGGTCCCTTGCCGCATGCGGCGGATCCGACGACGCAGAACAGGCGCGCCCGAACATCCTGGTCCTCGTCGCGGATGACATGGGCTACTCCGACATTGGCGCCTTCGGCAGCGAGATCTCGACGCCGAACCTCGATGCCCTGGTGCGGGAGGGGCGTGTCCTGACCCGGTTCTACACGGCGCCGGCGTGCTCGCCCACACGAGGCATGCTGATGTCCGGCACGGACAGCCACAGGGCTGGCGTGTCGCTGCTGGAGAACAACACCTTGGCGCTGCTGAACTCCAAGAATGCGCCGTTTGGGGTCGATTTCGGCTTTGACAACGTGCCGGAAGCTTATGCGGGACACATGCCCGACAACGTGGTGACGATGCCCCAGCTGTTGAAGGACGCTGGCTATCACACCTACATGGCGGGCAAGTGGCATCTGGCGTACGAATTCAAGTCCACGCCGACACCGGGTTCCTACTTCCTGCCGTCCCACTATCCCAACAAGAAGGGATTCGAGCATTCCTATGCCTTGCTCAGTGGCGCCGGCGCGCACTTTGCGCCCGTTCCTGGGAAGCCCCTGTCGACCTATGACCGCGTCACCTACACCGAGGACGACGTAGAGTTCCCGGCCACGAGTCTTCCGGCCAATTTCTACTCGAGCATCTCCTACACCGACAAGCTGCTGTCCTACATCGAGCGCGATCGCGCCGACGGCAAGCCCTTCTTCGCCTACGCCGCCTTCACCGCACCGCACTGGCCGCTGCAGGCACCGGACGCCGACATTGCGGCGCAGAAGGGTCGCTATGACGAAGGCTACGACGTCATTCGCGCACGCCGGATTGCTCGCATGAAGCAGCTGGGCATCATCCCCGCCAACTTCGCCGAGAACCCGGGGCTTGCGAGTGTCGCGGCGGGAGGAACGGGCAAGAAGCGCTGGTCGGAGCTGACCGATCAGGAGAAGGCCGTCCAAGCACGGACGATGGAGGTTTACGCCGCCATGGTGTCGAACATGGATGCGAACATCGGTCGCATCGTTCAATACCTGAAGGACAAGGGGATGTACGACAACACCGTCATCTTCTTCATGTCCGACAACGGATCAGACAGTGGCCCGGCGGCCGGCGCTGCTGCGACGGCGGCGTCCCCATTGGCCGACATCGGCCGGGCCGGCTCGACCTACTCCTACGGCGAGCGCTGGGCGGAAGTCAGTGCGTCTCCCTTCAGGCTGTGGAAGACGTTCACCGGGGCGGAAGGCTCGGTGAGCGTACCGGCACTCATCAAGATGCCGCGTCAGCGCGACGCGCGGCCGCAACTGCAGGCTGCTGTGGAAGTCAAGGATCTGCTGCCCACCTTCCTGGATCTGGCGGGCGTCAAGAAGCCGGATGGCAGCTACCAGGGAAAGACCATCAAGCCCATCACCGGCATTTCGGTGCGCGCCGCACTGGAATCGACTTCCGCCACGCCCCCGGCCGTCCGGCCTGCCAATTCGGTGCTTGCGCTGGAGTACCTGGGTCAGGGCTACCTGATCCGTGACGGCTGGAAGCTGAGCTCTGTCGTGCCACCGGGCCAGGCGCCGACCAGCTTTGCGAACGTGCCCTGGCAGCTCTACAACATCGACAGCGACCGAGGCGAGACCCAGAACCTGGCAGGGGCTCACCCAGAAGTCGTGACCGACCTGCTGGCGCAGTACAACAGGTACCTTGCCGACAATGCGGTCATCACCCCCGCACGTCCCATTGCGGGCAAGCGCGATGCCAGTGCGCTGTAGCCAACGCTGAAGAACGCGCAGCAGACGTACGTGCGCTGGTTCCGCTGGCTGCGGTCACCACGGCAGTTGCACGCTGAACTGCAGCCTGGTGTTGTCCGCGCTGCGCTCGGGCGGCGTCAGCTTGATCATCGGGCTCGACGGTGCGCTGCCGGATGACGCGCTGTAGGTCTGGCCGGTGAAGGCCTTGAGCTGCAGCTCATAACCCATGCGATCAGCGGCCAGCTCGCCGACGTAGGCACGGCCGAGCTCGAGCGCGTCCACCTCGGCCGGCGCTTCACCGGGCTTGTCGGGGCGCAGGGGCTTGAGCTTGCGCTCGGTGACCTTGCGGTCGCCATTGACCGGGTTGTAGCGCACGTCGAAACTGACGGTGCGCGCGACATTCGGCGACTGCTGCTTGAACACCGCGCAGAAGCCGGTGGGCATCGCCATCACCGCGCTGGTCCAGCCGCCGTTGGGGTCGGCCACCATGCTGTCGCTGAAGTTGATGGCCTCCACCGGCTTGGCGCCGGCGGGCACCTCGTTGCACACGTTGTGGTCGTGCACGCAGCGCGGCGCGCCGCAGCCTGGCACCAGCACCGGCTTGCCCTTGGCCACCAGTGTGCGGCCGGGGTCGACCTCGGTCGGGTGCGTGCTGTCCTTCAGCGTGTAGCTGAAGGGCTTGCGTGGCAGCAGCTCCAGGCTGAACGGAAAGCTCAGCGCGATGGTGTTGGACTGCCAGAACTTCCATGAGCGACTGGGGAACACGCCGCTCACTTCAACCGGTAGGTGCACCAGGTTGCGGTCGCCGAAGTTGTCGGCCAGTGCCGCGGCCGGAATGGTCAGCTGCAGGATGCCGGGCGGCGTCACCTGCAGCCACTGTGGCGGCGCCGGTTGGCCGGCGATGGTGACGGCATAGCTCATCGCGCCGGCGGCCGCGAGGTTGCTGTGGATCGTGACGCGGTAACTGCCTTTGTCGCGGTGCCAGGCCTGCGTGGCGCCTTCCACCTTGCGCAGGCTGGGCTTGTCCTCGCTGAAGGGCGGCCGGGTCACCTGCGCGGCCACGTCCAGTTGCACCGGGTCTTCGATGCGGCCGTGGTCGGCCTTGGGGTCGGGCGTGACGGCTGCGGCCTTGTCCAGGCTGCGCAGCAGCGCCTGCTCGTCGGCGCCCAGCTTGTCCCAGCGCTCGTCGGCCTGGTCGCGCAGCGCGGCGCGGGCATTGCCGATCATCAGCTGCAGTTCGCGTGCGGTTTTCGATGCGGTGAGCGAGCCTTCGCCAGTGGCCTTGGCCGCCAGGAAGGCGGCGCGCGCGTTGAGCTTGTCCAGCACGAAGGCGGTGGGAAAGCCCGGGGCGGCGACCGTGAGCGGTTCGGTGGCCGCATGGGCCGGTGCGGGGCTGGTGGCCAGCGCGGCGGCCAGCGACAGCAGCGCGACAGGTGCGGCGACCCACGCTGCCGGCCCGGTCCGCACCGTGGCGGGCGAATGGCTGCCGAACCAGCCTTCGGCCAGGGCCGCGTTCAGCCGCGCCTGCAGGTAGTCCCACAGCGCCGGGCAGCCTTCGCGGATGGGCGGGCCGATGCGCGCCACCACCTGGGCATGGCGCACGCCGTTCTCGCGCCAGCTCTGGCCCTGGTTGGCCAGGTTCAGCAGCACCGGCATCGCCCGGTCGGCCGCATGGGCGAAGCGTGCCTCGGGCGTCTGGGCTTCGTCGAACTCCTGCCACAGCGCGAGAAAGCGCTCGGCCTGCACGCCGGGCAACAGGCCGAAGATGCGCTGCACCGCGGCAAACTCCTCGGCCTTGCGCGCGGCCGGGTCGTGGTCGGCATAGACCAGCACATCGCCGGTGTCGATCTCGCCGATGTCGTGCACCAGCAGCATCTCGATCACGCGCGGCATCTGCACCGGCTGCGGCGCATACGGCGCCAGCGACGCGGCCAGCAGCGCGATCTGCCAGCTGTGCTCGGCGCTGTTCTCGTAGCGCGCCTGCCCCAGCGGGCGGGTCTTGCGCGTCACCGCCTTGAGCTTGTCCAGCTCGAGGATGAAGTCGACGATCTGCTGCATGCGGCGATTGTGGCGCCCGGGTTTGGCGCGCGCAAAGGGCCTGTTCCCGAATTGCGAATTGCCGCCACCGGGCCTTGCGGGCACAGTGGCGCCATGGCCTTCCCGGACCCTTCGACCACCGCCGCTGCCGACCCTGCGCTGGACGGGTTGCGTGAATGGATCGGCCGCAGCGAGCGGCGCAGCGACCTGGTCACCGCAGCGCCGCTGGCCGCGCTGTCGGCCACGCTCGACCGCGAAGACGGCGAGCCGCTGCCCGGCAGCGACGTGCCACCGCTGTGGCACTGGCTGTACTTCACGCCGCAGTCGCTGGCGCGCGACCTCGGGCCCGACGGCCATGCGCGGCGCGGCGGCTTCCTGCCGCCGGTGCCGCTGCCGCGCCGCATGTGGGCCGGCGGCCGGCTCGAGTTCCACCATCCGCTGCAGGTGGGCGACGAGCTCACGCGCGTCTCGCGCGTCACCGACGTGCAGGTCAAGCGCGGCCGCAGCGGCACGCTGGTGTTCGTCACCGTGCGGCACGAGATCTCCAATGCGCGCGGCCTCGCCATCGAGGAAGAGCACGACATCGTCTACCGCGACATGCCGCAGGCCGGCGCGCCCGGTCCCGCGCCGCTGGCTGCACCGGCGGACGCCGCATTCAGCCGCGCCATCGTGCCCGACCCGGTGCTGCTGTTCCGCTATTCGGCGCTCACCTTCAACGGCCACCGCATCCACTACGACCGCCGCTACGTCACCGAGGTAGAGGGCTACCCTGGCCTCATCGTTCATGGCCCTTTGATCGCCACCTTGCTGCTGGACGCGCTGCGCCGCCAGCAGCCGCAGACCCGCGTCAGGCGCTTTGCGTTCAAGGCGCTGCGGCCTCTCTTCGACATCCACCCCTTCAGCGTCTGCGGCCGGCCCGAGGGCGAGCGCCGCGTCGGCTTGTGGGCGCGCGACCACGAAGGCTGGCTGGCGATGCAGGCCCAGGCCGAGCTGGGCTGAACCATCCACCACTGATCGACATGGCCGAATCCACCGACCGCCGCTACCCCGACATCCGCGACGCCGTGCGCGCGCTGTGCGCCGAATTCCCGGACGAGTACCACCGCCGCATCGATGCCGAGCGCGGCTACCCCGAAGCCTTCGTCGACGCGCTGACCAAGGCCGGCTGGCTGGCCGCGATGATCCCGCAGGACTACGGCGGCTCGGGCCTGGGCCTCTGCGAAGCCAGCGTGATCATGGAAGAAATCAACGCCAGCGGCGGCAATGCCGGCGCCTGCCACGGCCAGATGTACAACATGGGCACGCTGCTGCGGCATGGGTCGGTCGCTCAGAAAGAACGTTATCTGCCGAAGATCGCGACGGGCGAACTGCGCCTGCAGAGCATGGGCGTCACCGAGCCCAGCACCGGCACCGACACCACCAAGATCAAGACCACCGCGGTGAAGCGCGGCGACCGCTACGTGGTGAACGGCCAGAAGGTGTGGATCTCGCGCATCCAGCATTCCGACCTGATGATCCTGCTGGCGCGCACCACGCCGCTGGCCGAGGTGCAGAAGAAGAGCGAGGGCATGTCGATCTTCATCGTCGACCTGCACCAGGCCATCGGCCACGGCCTGGCGGTGCGGCCGATCCCGAACATGGTCAACCACGAGACCAACGAGCTGTTCTTCGAGAACCTCGAGATCCCGGCCGAGAACCTGATCGGCCAGGAAGGGCAGGGCTTCAAGTACATCCTGGACGGGCTGAACGCCGAGCGCACGCTGATCGCCGCCGAATGCATCGGCGACGGCCGCTGGTTCATCGACCGCGTCAGCCGCTACGTGAAGGACCGCGTGGTGTTCGGCCGACCGATCGGCCAGAACCAGGGCGTGCAGTTCCCGATCGCCGAAGCGCACATCGAGGTGGAAGCCGCCGACCTGATGCGCTGGGAAGCCTGCCGCCTGTTCGACGCCCACCAGCCCTGCGGCGCCCAGGCCAACATGGCGAAGTACCTGGCCGCCAAGGCCTCGTGGGAAGCCGCCAACGCCTGCCTGCAGCTCCACGGCGGCTTCGGCTTCGCCTGCGAATACGACGTCGAACGCAAGTTCCGCGAGACCCGGCTGTACCAGGTGGCGCCGATCTCGACCAACCTGGTGCTGTCGTACGTGGCCGAGCACCTGCTTGGGCTGCCGCGGAGTTTTTGATGTTCTTCGTTGGCTTCCTGGACCGAGCGGCAAAGCCGGTGGCCGGTGCGCCGGCCGGGCGGAGACCGCGCCCAGCCCAGCGGGCTGGGTACCCTGCGCTGCTCGCGGACGCGGGATGGGCGGGCAACTCGGCCCTGAGTACAGGGCCTCAGACACTCCCGCCCAGCTCCCTTCGGTCGCCGACCCGCGCCCGCTGCGCTGCTCGGCGCTGGTCTCCTGATCGCCCGGCCAGCGCACCGGCCACCGGCTTTGCGAGGCACCGAGCACTGCGCCTATCCGCATGCCACCACTGGTTCTGCGAAGCCGGGCGCGGCTGTGCGGCCAGGGCAATCAGACATCAGCGCAGGGCAGTCGGCTCGCCAGAGCCGACCGCCATGTAGCCCTGGCCGCACAGCCCACGCCCGGCTTTGCCGCGCCAGCCCCATCAAGCCAACGACAGCCAATCATGACGCTCGCTTTGGAAGGTATCACCGTCGTCGCACTGGAACATGCCATCGCCGCGCCGTTCTGCACGCGGCAACTGGCCGACCTGGGCGCACGCGTGATCAAGGTCGAGCGGCCCGGCGTCGGCGACTTCGCGCGCGGCTACGACCAGCGGGTGCAGGGCCTGTCTTCGCACTTCGTGTGGACCAATCGCTCGAAGGAAAGCCTGGCGCTGGACTTGAAGCACCCGCAGGCCGGCGAGGTGCTGGACCGGCTGCTGCAGGAGGCCGACGTGCTGGTGCAGAACCTCGCGCCCGGCGCCGCCGCGCGGCTGGGCCTGTCCTACGAAGCGCTGTGCGAGCGCCATCCGAAGCTGATCGTCTGCGACATCTCGGGCTACGGTGACGACCCCGCGCGCCCCGGTCCCTACCGCGACAGGAAGGCCTACGACCTGCTGATCCAGAGCGAATCGGGCTTCGTGTCGATCACCGGCAGCCCGGATGAACCCGCGAAAGCCGGCTGCTCGATCGCCGACATCGCCGCCGGCATGTATGCCTACACCAACATCCTGGCGGCGCTGATCGAGCGCGGCCGCACCGGCCGCGGCAAGCGCATCGACGTGTCGATGCTCGAAGCCATGGTCGAATGGATGGGCTACCCGCTGTACTACGCCTACGACGGTGCCGCGCCGCCGCCGCGCGCCGGCGCCGCGCACGCCACCATCTACCCCTACGGCCCGTTCCCCACCGGTGACGGCCGCACCGTGATGTTGGGCCTGCAAAACGAGCGCGAATGGCGCAGCTTCTGCGAGCGCGTGCTCGAACGCCCGGCGCTGGCCACCGACCCGCGCTACGACCGGAACGCCAAGCGCAGCGCCGCGCGGGCCGAACTGCGCGCGCTCATCGTCGAGGCCTTCGCGGGGCTGACGGCCGACCAGGTGGCGCAGCGGCTGGACGAAGCCGGCATCGCCAACGCGCAGGTCAACGACATGGCCCAGGTCTGGGCCCATGCGCAGCTGCGCGCGCGCGAACGCTGGGTGCAGGTGGCCACGCCCGCCGGCCCGGTACCGGCCACCCTGCCGCCGGGCGTTCCTGACGCCGAAAGTGCGCGCATGGACGCCGTGCCCGCGCTGGGCCAGCACACCACCGCGATCCTGGCCGAACTGGGCTACAGCGCCGAGCAGATCGGCGCCTTGCAGGACACCGCTTCATCATGAGCACCGACGCCACCAACGACCCCGGCCGCACGCTGGCCACCTTCGCTTCCACCTTGCGCTTCGAGGACATTCCGCCGCCGGTGCTGCGCCGCACCGAAGACCTGTTCCTCGACTGGTTCGGCTCGGCGCTGGCCGGCAAGGGCGCGCGGCCGGTGGAAACCATCGCACGCTTCATGGCCAGCATGGGCCCGGCGGACGGCCCCAGCGAGGTCTTGATCCACCGCCGCGGCTCCAGCCCGCTGGTGGCCGCGGCGATCAATGCCGCCGCTTCGCACTTCGCCGAACAGGATGACGTGCACAACGGCTCGGTGTTCCATCCGGCCGCGGTGGTGTTTCCGCCGGCGCTGGCGGTGGCGCAGGCCCTGGGCCTCGGCGGCCGCGCGCTGCTGTGCGCCAGCGTGGTGGGCTACGAGGTCGGCATCCGGGTCGGCGAGTTCCTGGGACGCTCGCATTACAAGGTATTCCACACCACCGGCACGGCCGGCGGCGTGGCGGCCGCGGCCGCGGTCGGCAGCCTGCTGGGATTGACGCCAGAGCAGATGCTGCATGCCTTCGGCTCGGCCGGCACCCAGGCCGCGGGGCTGTGGGAGTTCCTGCGCGACGCGGCCGATTCGAAGCAGTTGCACACCGCGCATGCCGCGGCCACCGGCCTGACCGCCGCCTATCTCGCGCGCGACGGTTTCACCGGCGCGCAGCGCATCTTCGACGGGCCGCGCGGCATGGCCGCCGGCATGTCGAGCGATGCCGATCCGGCGCGCCTGGCCGACCGGTTGGGCACGCGCTGGGCCACCGCCGAGACCTCATTCAAGTACCACGCCTCCTGCCGCCACACCCACCCGGCCGCCGATGCGCTGCAGGCGCTGATGCGCGAGCACCACCTGGCCGCGGATGCGGTGCAGCAGGTGGTGGCCCAGGTGCACCAGGGCGCCATCGACGTGCTGGGCCCGGTGGTCGACCCGCAGACGGTGCACCAGGCCAAGTTCTCGATGGGCACGGTGCTGGGCCTGATCGCCACCCGCGGCAGCGCGGGCCTGGGCGAGTTCGATGCCGACTACCGCGCGCCGGCGGTGCAGGCCTTCCGCGACAAGGTGAGCATGGTGCTCGATGCCGAGGTCGACACTGCGTATCCTTCGCGCTGGATCGGCAAGGTGCAGGTGCAGACCACCGATGGCCGCCGCTTCGAGGCCCGCGTCGACGAACCCAAGGGCGACCCGGGCAACACGCTGAGCCGGCCCGAGCTGGAAGACAAGGCCGTGCGCTTGGCGCGTTATGCCGATGGTGCGAGCGAAGCCGAGATGCGCGGCGTGATCGGTCGCGTCTGGTCCCTGGCGGAAGCCCGGAACCTGCCGCCGTTCCTCGGCTGAAGCGGCCGGATCGACGATGCGCCTGTGCTCGCTGCTGTTCGTGCCCGGCCACCGCGCCGACCGCTTCGACAAGGCCTTGGCCGCCGGGCCCGATGCCGTGATCGTCGACCTCGAAGACGCGGTGGCACCGGCCGACAAGCCGGCGGCGCGCGAGGCGCTGCGCGCGTGGCTCGCGCCGCAGCGGCCGGTGATCGTGCGGATCAATGCCGCCGGCACGCCGTGGTTCGACGACGACCTGGCGCTGTGCGGCCACCCCGGTGTCGCCGCGGTGATGCTGCCCAAGGCCGAGCGGGCCGACACGGTCGGGCAGCTGCGGCAGGCCGGCGGACTGGCGGTGCTGCCGCTGATCGAGTCGGCCGCGGGCTTTGCCGCGCTCGACGCCATCGCCCGCGCGCCCGGTGTGCAGGCGCTGGCCTTCGGCTCGATCGACTTCCAGGTCGACCTCGGCATGCGCGATGCGCTGGAGGATGAGCTGCTGTACTTCCGTCAGCGCATCGTGCTGGCGTCGCGGCTGGCGAACATCGGCGCGCCGATCGATGGCGTCAGCACCGCGATCGACGATGCGGCTGTGCTGGACGCGGACGTGCAGCGCGCCCGGCGCCTGGGCTTCGGCGGCAAGCTGTGCATCCACCCGCGCCAGGTGGCCGCGGTGAACACGGGCTTCGCGCCGAGCGAGGCCGAACGGCGCTGGGCGCGGCGCATCGTCGCCGCGGTGCAGGCCTCGGGCGGCGCGGCGGTGGCGGTCGACGGCAAGATGGTCGACCTGCCGGTGTTGAAGCGCGCCGAAGCCATCCTGCGCGAGGCCGGCTGACGGGGGCGACCGGATCAGCGCCGCCGGATCAGCGCGGCAGGATGCGCACGGCCACCTGCTTGGTGGCGAAGCTGGCGCTGAGGTATTCGTAGGCCCAGCCCTCGCTTGCCGATGTATTCGTCGAACACCAGCACGGTGCCGGGGCCGACGCGGCCGGCCAGCAGGCTGAGCACCGTGGCGGTGGAGCTGTAGAGGTCGCAGTCGATGTTGGCCAGGCGCAGCGGGCCGGGCTGCGACAGCAGGAAGGGCGGCAGCGATTCGTTGAACCAGCCGCGGTGCAGCGTGACGTTGGGCGGCACCTCGGGCAGCTGGCCGCCGGTGGAGTAGCTGCCGCGCGGCTCGTGGTGCCAGGCCTCGGGCAGGCCCTCGAAGCTGTCGAAGCCATGCACCGGGCCGGGCACCAGCGCGGCCAGTTGGCGGATCGACTTGCCCCAGCGCACGCCGAACTCCAGCACCAGGCCGTCGGGCCGCGCCGCGCCCAGCGCCAGCTGGAAGGTCTGGATCGCGCTGCCGCACAAAGTGAGCGGCCTTGGATGGTGCCTGGCATCGCGCAGCATCTGCCAGGCATCCAGCCAGGCCAGGCCCAGCGGCGGGCCGTGGCGCACCTGGTCGAACAGCGGCAGCGCCTCGGTGCCGCGGCCGGCATGGTCCAGCAGCAGGCCCAGGAAGAAGGCGTGGCGCGGCTCGTGGGGCTCGCGCGCGTGGGCCGCGCGCAGCGCGTCGATCGCGGCGTCGGTGCGGCCGGCGGCCAGCTGCCGCGCATGCAGGTTGAAGTGCGGCGTGGCCCAGTCGGGCTTGATCTGCGCGGCGCGGCGGTAGGCGGCCTCGGCCTCGGCCAGCAGGCCCAGCTCGAGGCAGGTGTTGCCCAGGTTCAGGCTGGCCTCGGCGTGGTCGGGGGCTATGCGCAGCGCCAGCTGGTAGCCGCGCCGGGCCTCGTCCAGCCGGCCGGTGTCGCGCAGCACGTTGGCCAGGCTGTAATGGCTCTTGGCGTGGTCGGGCTGCAGCGCCAGCGCGCGGCGGTAGTGCTCGGCGGCCTCGTCCGGCCGGCCGGCGCGGCGCAGCGCATTGCCCAGGTTGTACTGCAGGCCCACGTCGGTGGGCGCCAGCGTGACGGCATGGCGCAGCGGCGCCAGCGCTTCGTCGTGCCGGCCCTGGCGCTGCAGCAGCGTGGCCAGCACGGCCCAGCCGGCGGCATGCTGCGGCCGGCGCTCGGTCCAGGCGCGCGCCTGGGCCTCGGCCGCGGCCAGGTCGGTGGATGTCAGCAGCGCGGCCAATTGGCGCGCGTCGTCGGGCTTGGGCGGCGGGGCAGGGGAGCGACTCACGGGCGCGAGCTTAGCGCCCGCCGGGGGTCAGCGTTCCATCGAGCGCGCGATCAGCTCCTTCATCACCTCGTTGCTGCCGCCGTAGATGCGGCCCACCCGCGCATCGGCATACATCCGGGCGATCGGGTATTCGGTCATGTAGCCGTAGCCGCCGTGCAGCTGCACGCATTCGTCGACCACCTGGCCGACCGCTTCGGTGACCCACAGCTTGGCCATCGCGGCGGTGGCCAGGTCGAGCTCGTTGCGCAAGGCGCGGCCAATGCAGTCGTCGACGAAGCTCTTCGCGATGGTCGCCTTGGTCTGGCACTCGGCCAGCTTGAAGCGGGTGTTCTGCATTGCCAGCAGCGGCTGGCCGAAGATCTGGCGCTGGCGCGTGTAGGCCAGCGTTTCGTCGATGGCGCGCTGCAGCGTGGCCACGCCGCCCACCGCGATGATCAGCCGCTCGCGCGGCAGCTGCTCCATCAGCTGGCGGAAGCCCTGGCCTTCCTCGCTGCCCAGCAGCTGGTGCGCCGGCACGCGCATGTCGTCGAAGAACAGCTCGGCGGTGTCGATGCTGTGCTGGCCCACCTTGTCGAGCAGCCGGCCGCGGCGGAAGCCGGGCTGGCCCTGCGTCTCGACCATGATCAGCGACAGGCCCTTGCCGCCGGCCTCTGCGCCGGTGCGGGCCACCACGCACACCAGGTCGGCATGCCAGCCGTTGGTGATGAAGGTCTTGGCGCCGTTGATCACGTAATGCTCGCCGTCGCGCACCGCCTTGGTCCGCACCGCCTGCAGGTCGGTGCCGGCGCCGGGCTCGGTCATCGCGATGGCGGCCACCATCTCGCCGCTGGCCATCTTGGGCAGCCAGCGCTGCTTCTGCGCCTCGGTGCCGTAGCGCAGGATGTAGTGCGCGACGATGCCCGAGTGCACGCCGTTGGAGAAGCCGCCGGTCAGCGAGCGCGCGTGCGCCTGGGTGATCACCACCTCGTGGCCGAAGTGGCCGCCGCCGCCGCCGTAGGCCTCGGGAATGCTGATGCACAGCAGCCCGGCCGCGCCGGCCTTGTGCCAGATCTCGCGGTCGCCGTGGTGCTGGGCGCGCCAGCGCGCCTCGTGCGGCACACATTCGCGTTCGAAGAAGCGCGCGGCATTGTCGGCCAGCAGCACCAGGTCTTCGCTCATCCACGGGGGCGTGGGTTGCGGAATCGCCATCGGCTCGTCTCCTGCGGGGCTCTCTTGCAGCGATGCTAACCAGTGCGCCCGGCCTGCCGCTTTGGCAATGCCGAAGGCTTCCCTTGCCAATGCCGAATGGCGCCGGCCGGCGCTTGCGGGCATGCTCGCGGCCATTGGTGGAGACAACGCGAAAGGCAGGGCCCATGGCAGGCATGGTCGACGGCAAGGTGGTGGTGGTGACCGGCGCGGGCGGCGGCATTGGCCGCGAGATCGCGCTGGCGCTGGCGGCCGAGGGCGCGAAGGTGGTGGTCAACGACATCGGCACCTCCACCAGCGGCGAGGGCACCGACGCAGGCCCGGCGCAGCGGGTGGTCGACGAGATCCGCGCCGCCGGCGGCCAGGCCGCGGCCAACACCGACAGCGTGGCCGAGAGCGTGCCGGCCAACCGCATCATCCAGTGCGCGCTGGACCACTTCGGCCGTATCGATGGGGTGGTGAACAACGCCGGCATCCTGCGCGACCGCTTCTTCCACAAGATGAGCGACGACGAGTTCGACGCGGTGGTGAAGGTGCACCTGTACGGCAGCTACCACGTCAGCCGTGCCGCGGCCAACCACTTCAAGGAGCAGGGCAGCGGCGCCTACGTGCACATGACCAGCACCTCGGGCCTGGTGGGCAACTTCGGCCAGGCCAACTACTCGGCGGCCAAGCTGGGGCTGGTGGCGCTGAGCAAGAGCATCGCGCTGGACATGCAGAAGTTCGGCGTGCGCTCGAACTGCATCGCGCCCTTCGCGTGGAGCCGCATGATCGGCTCGATCCCGACCGACACGCCGGAGCAGCAGGCGCGCGTGGCCAAGATCAGGCAGATGACGCCGAACAAGATCGCGCCGCTGGCGGTCTACCTGCTGAGTGACGCGGCCAGTGCGGTGAACGCGCAGGTCTTCGCGGTGCGCAACAACGAGATCTTCCTGATGAGCCAGCCGCGGCCGCTGCGCTCGGTGCAGCGCGGCGAAGGCTGGACGGCGCAGCAGATCGCCGAGCATGCGATGCCGGCGCTGCGGGCGTCGTTCGTGCCGATGGACCGCTCCGCGGACGTGTTCAGCTGGGATCCCGTTTGACGATGGCCGCTTCAGAACTCCGGAGACACACGATGACCATGACCTTGCCTGTACGCCGCGCCTTCATTGCCAGCCTGCTGCTCGGGGCCGGCGCCGCCTGGTCCCAGCCCACCCCACCCGTGCGCCTGCTGGTGGGCTATGCGGCCGGCGGGCCGGTGGATGCGGCGGCGCGGCTGATGGCGCCGGCGCTGTCCAAGGAGCTTGGGCAGCCGGTGGTGGTGGAGAACAAGCCGGGCGCGAACGCCACGCTGGCCGGTGACATCGTCTCCAAGGGCCCGACCGACGGCAGCCTGCTGTGGTTTGCGGCCAGCCCCACGGTGACGATCAGTCCGAACGTGATGAAGAAGATGCCCTTCGACCCGGGCAAGGACCTGACGCCGGTGGCGCCGGTGCTCAGCTACTACAACGTGCTGGTGATCAACAAGGACCTGCCGTTCAAGAATCTGAAGGACCTGATCGACCACGCCCGCGCCAACCCCGAGAAGCTGAGCTACGGCTCGGCCGGCATCGGCGGCTCCAACCACCTGAGCGGCGAGTTGCTGGCTGCCAAGGCCGGCGTCAAGCTCACGCACGTGCCGTACAAGGGCAACGCGCCGGCGATGACCGATGTCATCGGCGGACAGATCGCGATGATGTTCGACATCGTCGGCAGCGCGCGCAACTACATCGCCAGCGGCAAGGTGCGGGCACTCGCGGTGACCTCGCCGGCGCGCAACCCTTCGCTGCCCGATGTGCCGACGATGGGCGAGGCCGGCGTGGCGGGCTTCGACGTCGGCGGCTGGTACGGCGTGTACGGCGCGGCCAACACGCCGGCGCCGGTGGTCGCGAAACTGAACCAGGCGGTGACCAAGGCGCTGGCGCAGCCCGAATTGAAGGCGCGGCTGGAAGAGATGGGCTACGAACTGTGGACCGGCGCGCCGAAACTGGTGGCCGAGCGCGCGCAGAAGGAACGGGCGCTGTGGGCCAGCGTGACCAAGGGCATCGAGATCGAATGAGCCCGCCCGCGACCGGCACGCGCCTGCACACGCTGTTCGACACCTGGCTCGTGCGCGACCCGCAGCGCGTGCTGCTGCGCTGTGCTGACGGCGACGTGACGATCGCCGCGCTCGGCGCGATGGTCGACGTGCTGCAGGCCGAGTTGCGCGCCGACGGCGTCGGCCCCGGCGACCGCGTGCTGATCATCGCCGAGAACTGTCCCGCGCATGTGGCGCTGATCCTGGCCATCAGCCGGCTCGGCGCCTGGTCCTGCGGTGTCAATGCGCGCATGGCGCCGGGCGAGCTGGCCGCGTTCCTGGCCAAGGCCGATGCGCGGGTGGCCTACTTCACCAGCGGTGTCTCGGCGGCGGCGGCCGCTCATGCTGAACGCCATCACCCACGAAGCTCGGTGCTGCCCGATCTGCAGCGCAGCGCCGCCCGGCCCGAGGCCGTGGCCGAGACCGGCGTGCTGGCCGCGCAGGTGGCGGCCATCATCTTCACCTCCGGCACCACCGGCACGCCCAAGGGGGTGCTGATGACGCACGACGGCGTCACCCACTTCGCGCGCGTCTCGGCGCAGTCGCGCGCGCTGGGGCCGGACGACCGGGTCTACGCCTACCTGCCGATGACGCACATCTTCGGCCTGGGCACGGTGCTGATGGCCTCGCTGCACGCCGGCGCGAGCCTGGTGATGCGCAGCCAGTTCGACCCCGACGACCTGCTGCAGTCGCTGGCCACGCAGGGCGTCACGCAGCTGCAAGGGCCGCCGACCTTGTTCGCGCGGCTGCTGGCGCACCTGGAGCAGCAGGGTCGCAGCCGGGTGGACGCACCGCATCTGCGTTATCTCTACACCGGCGCCGGCCCGCTGGACCTGGCCTTGAAGCGGCGCATCGAGGCGGCGTTCGGCCAGCCGCTGCAGCATGGCTACGGCCTGTCGGAGTACGCCGGCTCCACCGCGTTGACCCGCCGCGGCGAATGGCGCGAGGACACCGCGGCCGGCTTCGTCGTCGACGGGGCCGAGCTGCGGGTGGTCGATCCCGCCACCGGCGGCACGCTGCCGGCGGGTGAACGCGGCGAGATCTGGATGCGCGGCCGCGGCCTGATGCCCGGCTACTTCCGCGACCCCGAGGCCACCGCCGCGGTGATGCGCGAGGGCGGCTGGTACGCCAGCGGCGACCTGGGCGAATGGGCGCCCGATGGGGCGATCCGCGTCGTCGGGCGCCTGAAGGAAATGATCATCCGCTCGGGCTTCAACGTCTACCCGGGCGAGGTGGAGGCGGCGCTGAACGCCTGGCCCGCCATCGCGCGCTCGGCGGTGGTCGGCCGACCCGAGGGCGATGGCAACGAGGAAGTGCTGGCCTTCGTCGAACTGCGTCACGGCGCGGTGCTGGACGAGGCCGCGCTGCGTGCACACCTGCGCGACGCGCTGGCGCCGTACAAGCGCCCGGCGCGCGTGCAGGTGATGGCCGAGCTGCCGATGACGGCCAGCGGCAAGATCCTCAAGCGCGCGTTGCTGCGCGGCCTGGACGCCTGAGCGGGCCGGGGTCCGGTCGGTCGGCAGGCCACGCATAGCGCCCCGGCGCGATCAGGTCCTGCGGATCGAACGCGCGGCGCAGGGTGTGCAGCCACTCGGCGCGGCCGGCCAGCGCGGCATCGAGCAGCCCGAACTGGTCGCTGCCCAGGCGGTAGGGCAGGTAGCCGCGCTGGCGGCCCTGCTCGAACAGCGATTGATAACACGCTTGTGCAGCGGCCACGGCGGCGGCGTCGTGGCGCGCGAACAGCAGCGGCACGGTGCAGTCCAGCGTGTGCGTGTCGGCCGCGGTGAAAGTGATCAGCGGCTCGATGCCGTGGCGCGGCGTGGTGGCGCGCACCAGCGCGGCGGCGGCCTCGGCCTCCGCGCCCAGCAGTGGCAGCTTGGGTGCGTACCAGATCAGGCCGCAGCCGTCGCGCGCGGGGTCGCCACTGCGCTCGGCCGCGCTGCCGGCCGGGTGGCGCCAGTAGGCCAGGCGAAGCGCAGTGCGGTTGGGCCGCCCGGCCACCAGCTCGGTGGCGCTGCGCAGGGTCTGCAGCATCGGCTGCAGGCGCTGGCCGGCACGGCCCGGCACCCAGCGCGCCACGGCCTGCAGCCGCTGTACCCCCGGCCCTGAGAAGAACAGCAGCCGATGCGCGATGCCGCGCAGGCCTGCGCGCAGCTCGGCACGGGCCGCAGCCACCGTGCGCCGCGTGCCGTACAGCGTGACGAAGCCGGTCCAGGGCGGCACATGGTGTTCGCGGCCGAGCGCAGCGATCAGCGCGGCCGGCAGCACGCCATCGGGCCCCACCTGCGCGGCCGGGTAGGGCGCGGTCATCGCCAGCACCCGGTGCCGGTTCATCAGGTTGATGCCGCCGACGATGCCCGACAGGTGCGCCAGCAGCTCGCGCACGCGCTCGATGGCCGGGCCCAGCCGCGCGTCGTCCGGCAGCTGGAACAGCCCGATCTGGCAGCAGGGCGGGCGCCGCGCCAGCCGCAAGGTGGCGCGGGTGACGATGCCGAAGGCCGATTGCGAGAAGAGCCCGTTGACCGCCGGCCCCAGGCCCCAGCGCGAGACCCGCGCCAGCGCTTCGGCGCCGGCCTCGCGCAGCACGCTGCGGAAGGGCGTGCCGTCGGCGAGCACCGCTTCGAGCTCGGTGACGGCGCCGAAGTGGTCGGTGAACGGCGTCAGGCCGTAGCCGCGCTCCAGCGCATTGCCCACCAGGCTGCCCCAGGGGCCGGCGCCGGTCACCGGCACCAGGAAGGGGTGCCCGCGGGCGGCGAGGAACTCGGCCAGCTGGCCCTGCGTGACACCGGGCTCCACCGTCACGGTGCCCAGCGTGGCATCGATGTGCAGGATGCGGTTCAGGCGCGAGAGGTCGACGATCGCGCAATCGTCGCGCGGCGGCAGCGCGGTGCCGTAGCCCCAGTTGCGGCCGGTGCTGATGGGGTACAGCGGCACGCCGTGGCGGCGTGCGGTCGCCAGCACGGCCGGCAGCTGGCCAGCCGCCGTGATGCGCAGCGCGCCCGCCAGGCGGCGGCGGATGCCGTTGGTGTCTTCGCCGTAGGCGGCCCAGGCGGCCGGGCCGTCGAGCACGGCCTCGGGGCCGAGCAGGCTGCGCCAGGCGTGCAGCGCGGCCTGGATGTCGGCGCCGGCCATGTGTTGTCTCCCTGATAACGCCTTGCAGGCGTGTCCAGGGAGCATAGCCGCGCCGTGCCGGCGCCGTCAGCCGCGGCAACCGGGCGTTACGTCTGCGCGCCCGTTCAGCCTGCGTCGAAGCTGGCCAGGCGCTGCGTGATGATCGCGTGCGCCTCGGCCATGATGCGGTCGATCAGTTCCTGGCAGCTGGGGATGTCGTGGATGAGGCCGGCCACCATGCCGCAGGACCAGGCGCCGGCGTCCATGTCGCCGTCCTTCATGATGCGCGGGTAGACGCCCGCCACTTCCTGGATGATGTCCTCGAACTTCAGCCCGGCGCCCAGGCTGCGTTCCTTCTCGATCAGCCGCTCCACTGCGGCGTTATTCAGCACGCGCTCGGTGTTGCGCAGCGGGCGCATCACCAGGCGGGTGTCGAGCTCGCTGGCGGCGACGATGGCCTGCTTGACCTTCTCGTGCACCGGCGCTTCCTTCGTCGCGATGAAGCGCGTGCCCATGTTCATGCCTTCGGCGCCCAGGGCCAGCGCGGCCACCAGCGAGCGGCCGTCGGCCATGCCGCCGGAGGCGACGAAGGGGATCTTCAGCTCCTCGGCCGCGCGCGGCAGCAGGATGAAGTTGGGCACGTCGTCCTCGCCCGGATGGCCGCCGCATTCGAATCCGTCGACGCTGACCGCGTCGCAGCCGATGGCCTGGGCCTTCAGCGAGTGGCGCACCGAGGTGCACTTGTGGATCACCTTGACGCCGGCCTCGTGCAGCGCGGGCAGCCACTTCTGCGGGTTGTTGCCGGCGGTCTCGACCACCTTGATGCCGCCGTCGATGATGGCCTTGATGTAGCCGGGGTAGTCCGGCGAGGTGACGGTGGGCAGGAAGGTGAGGTTCACGCCGAAGGGCTTGTCGGTCATCTCGCGGCAGCGGCGGATCTCGTTGGCCAGCAGCTCGGGCGTCTTCTGCGTCAGGCCGGTGATGATGCCCAGGCCCCCGGCATTGGAGACGGCCGCGGCCAGTTCGGCAAAGCCGACGTAGTGCATGCCGCCCTGGATGATGGGGTGCTGGATGCCGAACAGTTCGGTGATGCGGGTCTTCATGGGCGCGGTCTCCGGATGTCGTGGGGATCGCCGCAGTGTCGCGGAGGCGACCCCGGCCGACAGTCGCCTAGGTGTCTCCCGGCGCTGCGCGCCGGGTCAGTCGCCGTCGCCGTCGCCGCGCCGGGCCTCGGCCGCCGCAACCTTGCGCGCATCGAAGTCGGCCAGCTCGCGTGCCATCTGCTCGTACAGCGCCTTGGCGCGCGGGTCCCAGGCGCTGGGCAGCACCACCTGCAGCCGCAGTTCCAGGTCGCCCGGCTCGCGGCCCGGCAGCCCGTGGCCGCGTACGCGCAGCACGCGGCCGGACTGGGCGTCCGCGGGCACCCGCACCTTCAGCGTGCTGCCATCGGGCATCTCCACCGGCACCACGGCCCCGAGCGCGGCTTCCCAGGGGGCCACCGGCAGGTCGGCCGACAGCGTCGGCCCTTCGACGCGGAAGCGCGGGTGCGGCGCGAAGGCCACCTCGAGCAGCAGGTCGCCCGCCGGGGCGCCACCGCTGCCGGCGCCGCCCTGGCCGGCCAGCCGGATCATCTGGCCGGGCCGCACGCCGCGCGGAATGCGCACCGACAGCGTCCGCGGCTTCAGCACCACGCGGCCTTCGTCGTCGAGCTGCGGGTTGCGCAGCGTGAGCTCGCGCGTCGCGCCGCTGAACGCGTCTGCCAGGTCCAGCACGATGCGGGCGTGGTGGTCCTCGCCGGCCATGGCGGCGGCGGTCGTGCGGCGGCGGCTGCGTGGCCCCGCGCCGGCGCCGCGGGCGGCACCACGCGGCGACTGCGGCGGCGGGTGGCCCATGCGGCCGAACAGCTCGGCGAAGAAGTCGCTGAAGGCTTCGTCGTCGAAGCTGCCGCCGCCCGGGAAGCCGCGGCCGCTGAACTCGAAGCCGGCGTCCCAGTCTGGCGGGGGCGTGAAGGCCTCGCCCGCGCGGTGGCCACGGCCCAGCGCGTCGTAGGCGGCGCGACGCTCGGGGTCGGACAGCACCGCGTAGGCCTCGTTGACCTCGCTCATGCGCGCGGCGGCGTCGGCTTCCTTGCTGACGTCGGGGTGGTACTTGCGCGCCAGCCGGCGGAAGGCCTTCTTGATGTCCTCCGCGGTGGCGTCGCGGGCCACGCCCAGCAGCTGGTAATAGTCCTTGTACTCCACGGTAGTCTCGCCTCTTGCCGGTGCATCTGGTGCTGGCGGTCCGGCGTTTCAAGAGCTTCGGGCGGGCGCCGGCGAGCGGCCTTGATCCAGCGCAGCCGATCGTCGCGAGGGGGTCTTGAAGCCGCGGCCGCAGGCCCCTATCTCTCGGTTCACGGCCCTGGCAGACAGCGGCCCGCCGACCGACCCGATTGGAGGAAACACCATGTACCGATCCCTGTTCGCACGCGATGCCATCGCCGAGCTCGACCGTCTGCAGCGCGAGATGAGCTCGTGGTTCGACGCGTCTCCCAGCATCCGCGGCTTTGCCCGCGGTGGCTACCCGGCGCTGAACGTCGGCGCCACGTCGCAATCGGTGGAGGTCTATGCCTTCGCCCCGGGCATGGACCCGGCGAAGATCGAGGTCAACCTCGACCGCGGCGTGCTGACGCTGGCCGGTGAGCGGCCTGCCGCGGCGCCGTCGGCGAGCGACGAGAAGACCACGCTGCATGTCAACGAGCGCTTTGCCGGCCGCTTCCGCCGCGTCATCAGCCTGCCCGACGACATCGACCCGCAGGCCGTGACCGCGAACTACCGCGATGGCGTGCTGCACATCAGCATCCAGCGCAAGGCCGCGTCGCAACCGCGCCGCATCGAAGTTCAATGAAGGAGCAGCCCACCATGAATGCCGTGACCCAGACCGCTGAAGAGACCGCCGCGCGCCGCGAGCCGACGCTGCTGCCGCCGGTGGACGTGATCGAGGACTCGACCGGCATCTCGCTGTATGCCGACCTGCCGGGCGTGCCGCGCGACAAGCTGAACCTGCGTGTCGAAGGCGACCAGCTGACCATCGAGGCCGAGCTGGTGCTCGCCGTGCCCCAGGGCATGGCATCGACCCATGCCGAAGTGCAGTACGCGCGCTACCGCCGCGCCTTCACGCTCAGCAACGAGCTGGACGCCGACAAGGTCAACGCCGAGCTCAGCCAGGGCGTGCTGCGGGTGCGCATCCCGAAGGCCGCGCACGCGCAGCCGCGTCGCATCACCGTCAACGTGGCCTGACGGCCGGTCAAGCGAAAGCCACCTGCCGCGACGGCATGCCGCAGGTGGCGGCTGACCCTTCGCTGGCGCCGGGCGCCAGCGGTGCCCGACAATCCGCGCGGCGCGGTGGCCCAGACCGCGCGGAGTTGCCTGACGATGCTTTCCTGCCAAGCCCTGCCCCGGTCCGCCTGGGGTGCGCGCCGCCTGGCCGGGGCGCTGCTGCTGGCACTGGCGCTGGCGCTGGCCGCCGGCTGTGCCACGCTGCCGCCGCCGGCGCCGGACCAGGCGCCCTCGACCGCCATTGCCGATGGTGAGCGCACGCCGCTGGCGGCGCTGCTGGCCGCGCGCTTGCCCGGCGACGGCCGGTCCGGCTTCATGCTGCAGCCCTATGGTCCTAACGCCCTGGCGACGCGGCTGGTGCTGGCCGGCCTGGCCACGCGCAGCCTGGACGTGCAGTACTACCTGCTGCGCGACGACAGCACCGGCCTGGCGCTGATGCGGGCGCTGCGCGATGCGGCGGCACGCGGCGTGCGCGTGCGGCTGCTGGTCGACGACTTCTACACCGCGGGCGAGGACGACACGCTGCTCGCGCTGGCGCACACGCCCAACATCGAGGTGCGGCTGTTCAACCCGTTTCCGGCCGCGCGCTCGCAGACCTGGAGCCGCTTCCTCGCCTCGGCCTTCGACTTCAGCCGCGTCAACCGGCGCATGCACAACAAGCTGTTCATCGCCGACAACGTGGCCGCGGTGGCCGGCGGCCGAAACATGGCCGACGAGTACGTGATGAACGCGCAGGGCTACAACTTCATCGACATGGACGTGTTCGCCACCGGCCCGGTGGTGCGCGACCTGTCGGCGGCGTTCGACCACTACTGGAACAGCCGCGTCGTCTACGACATCCGCGGCATCGCGCAGGGCTCGGCCGATCCGGCGGCGCTGCGCGAGGCCTTCGAGCGCCGCAGCCGTGCGGCGGTGCCGCCCCCTGCGGCGCCGATCCCGCCGGACGGCCGCGTCACGCATCCCGATTCGGGCCAGCCGGTGCAGCTGTCGCCGGCGCTGGTGTCGATGCTGAACCTGCCCTTCGACCTGCCACGCGGCACGCTGGGGCCGCTGCTGCCGGCCCGCGCGCGGGTGCTGTTCGATCCGCTGAGCAAGACCACCGGCTGGCACGAAGAGCGGGACTCGGTGGAGGGCACGGTGATCCAGGGCGTGGTGCGCTGGCTCAACACCGCGCGGCGGCGCATCAAGATGGTGTCGCCGTACTTCATCCCGAGCCAGGCGGCGGTCGACAGCCTGGCCTATGCGCGGCGCCTCGGGCTGGACGTGCTGCTGGTCACCAACTCGCTGGCCTCGACCGACGAGCCCTTCGTCTACTTCGCCTACTGGAGCCGGGTGAAGGCGCTGCTGGCGGCCGGCGTGCGCATCGAGGAACTCAGCCCTTCGCTGAGCGTGAAGCGCCAGCGGCTGGGCCTGTTCGGCCACCGCCAGGGCGCGCTGCACATGAAGAACGCGGTGGTGGACGACCGCGAGGTGTTCCTCGGCTCGATGAACCTGGACCCGCGCTCGGCCAAGCTCAACACCGAACTCGGCCTGATCATCGAGAGCCCCGAGATGGCGGCGCAGCTCAACGACTTTGCCGACACCGGCAGCTGGTACCAGCTGCGCCTGTCGCCCGACGGTCGCGAGATCGAATGGGTGGGCAGCGACGGCAACGGCGGCGAGCAGGTGCTGCGCGTGCCGCCCGAGACCAGCGCCTGGCAGCGCTTCAAGCTGCAGCTGCTGGGGCCCTTGATTCCCGAAAAAGACCTGTGAGCGGCGGCGCTCAATACAGCCGCACCGCCACGTCGAAGTACCAGGTGCGGCGGATCTCGACGATGTCGTAGTCGGCCGCCAGGGCCGCCGAGAAGGACGGGTAGGGCGCCTGGCTCTGCACGATGCGGCGGATGGCTTCGTCGATCTCCGGCACGCCGCTGGACGTGACGAAGACCACCGATTCGACCGAGCCGTCGCGGCGGATGGCCAGCGTCACCATCGGGTCGGCGTGCGGTCGCCGGGCCAGCTCGCGCACGGCGTCCGGCGGGGTGTTGAGCTGGATCTTGCGCGCCAGGGCCTCGGCATACAGCACCAGCTCGGTGTTGGCGTCGATGCGGCCGAACAGCCGGCCGCGGCGGGCCGTGCTCAGCGAGTAGGGCAGGCTGCCCGCCGGGGGCTGGGCCGCGGCCTCGCGCTGCGCGGCTTCCGCATCGAGCTGGCGGCCGATGGCGCGCTTGATGGCCTCGCGCCGGGCCTCTTCGTCCTGGGCCGCCTTGGCGGCTTGGGCAGCCTGGGCGGCCTGCGCGGCCTGCTGGCGCGCGGCCTCCTCGCGGGCCGCCTGCTGGCGTGCAGACTCGGCGCGGGCGGCTTCCTGGCGTGCAGCTTCTTGCCGTGCCGCCTCCTGCCGTGCCGCTTCCTGCCGGGCGGCTTCCTGCCGTGCCGCTTCCTGCTGCGCCGCGGCGCGTCGCTCGGCTTCCTGACGGATGGCCTGCTGTCGCGCGAGCTCCTGACGCGCCGCTTCCTCACGCACGGCCTCCACACGAGCGGCCTCCACACGCGCGGCTTCCACACGAGCCGCTTCCACACGCGCGGCTTCCACACGCGCGGCTTCCACACGCGCGGCTTCCACACGAGCCGCTTCCACACGAGCGGCCTCCGCGCGCGCTGCTTCTGTGCGAGCAGCTTCCACGCGGGCCGCTTCTGCCCGCGCGGCCTCGGCCCGCGCCGCTTCCACGCGCGCCGCCTCCGCTTGTGCTGCTGCCAGTTGCTCGGCCTGGCGCCGGGCCTCGCGTTCGGCGCGTTCGATCCCGGCGCGCTCGATCTCGGCACGCTCGAGCCGGGCCTGCTCGGCGGCGCGCTCGCGCGCCTCGTCTGCGAGGGCTTCACGCGCCGCTGCCGGCTCGGCCGCTGGGGCGGGCAGGGGGGCCGGGCTCGACGCGCTGGGCGCCGGGGCCGGCTCGGCTGCTGGCACCGGCAGCGGGGGCGCTGGCGGCACCACCAGCGCAGGGGGCGCCAGCCGCTCCATCGCGATCACGGCGGTGGCCGGTGGCGAGGGCGGGGCCGGCGGCGGCGCAGGGGGCGGCGCGGCCACCGCCACCTCGGCCGGGGGCGGTGCCGCGGCCTCGTCCTTTGCCGTTGCCGGTACCGCTGCCGGTTCGATCACCGATGCCGGTGCCGGTGTCGGCACGGGCACGGGCGCCGGCGCCGCAGCGGGCATCGGCGCCGGCATCAGCACCACCCGCAGGTCGGGCACCTCGATGCGGCGTTCATGCCACGGCAGGTCGAAGCTCGGCCAGCCCGGCCCGCCGCCGACGGCCAGGGTCATCAGCAGCCCGTGCACCAGCAGCGAGAACAGCAGCGCGTAGCGCAGCTTGCGGCGCTCGGCCGGGCTGAGCTGGTTCAGCCGCAGCGACCGGCTCGTGGCACCGGGGCGGCGGGCCGGTGGGCGCGCGGGTGGACGGACCGGTGGCCGTGCCGCGGGCGCCGCGGCGGCGCCGCGCGGCTGCGGCGGCCTAGCCGTTGTTGCCACGGAACCAACTCATCTTGCGCCGTGGCAACAGGTAGTCCAGCTCGTCCTCGCTGCGGTCCTGCATGCGCAGCGCCTTCTCCACCTTCAGCTGCTGCGCCACCTCGGGCTCGGCCAGGTCCAGGATGATGGCTTCGCGCCGCGGCGTGTCGGGGTCGTACACCAGCACCTGCGGGCACAGCCGGGCCTGCGGCGGGGCGGCGGCGGCCACCACGCCGGTGCGGCCGTCGCTCAGCTGCACCAGCGTGCCGGGCGGGTAGATGCCCATCGTGCGGATGAAGGTCTGCAGCAGCACCTCGTCGAAGGCGCTGCGCTCGCGCGCCCACATCACGCCCAGCGCCTCGAAGGGCGACACGGCGGCGCGCGGGTCGATCGGGTTGGTCAGGTTGTCGAAGCGGTTCGCGATGCCGATCACCTTGGCCGTTAGCGGAATCTCGTTGCCGCGCAGCCCGCGTGGGTAGCCGCGCCCGTCCTCGGCCTCGTGGTGGCACAGCACGCCCTGCAGCACCGCCGGCGGCACCACGCCGCCCTGCACCATCAGCTGCTCGGCGCCGACGCGGCAATGCGTCTCGTAGATGGCCTGCTCGTGCTTGTTGCGCGCCGGGTTGCGCACGATGGACATGTTCAGGCTGCGCATGCCGATGTCGTGCAGCAGCGCGGCCAGGCCCACCTGGCGCAAGGCCTCCTCGCCCAGGTCGAGCTGCTTGGCCAGCAGCAGCGCCAGCGTCATCACGCTCAGCGCATGCATCACCTCGCCCTGGCTGCGGCCCTTGTCGGCGATCAGGATGATGGCCGAGTTGGGGTCGGCCAGCAGCAGCGCGGCCGAGCCGCCGGCCACTTCGGTCAAGGCCTCCACCGCCTCGCGCGGCCGCGCGCCGAACTGCGTGAAGGCGCCCGAGGCCTGCTCGGTGGCGGCGATGTACTGGCGCTGCGCCACGTCGAGCCGCTCGCGCATCTGCGCCATCACCTCGGCGCGCTGGGCCTTGGCGGCGCGTTGCGCCTCCTGGCGCTGGCGCAGCAGGGTCAGCTGCAGTTCCTTTTCCTGCTGCGCGGCTTCGTCCTGCGCCTGCGCGGCCAGCAGCGCAGCATTCGGCAGCGGCTTCTCCTTGGACTTGGCGGGATTGCAGAACACCGGCAGGCCCAGTGCCTGGATCTCGCGCACCTGCTCCTCGGTGGTGACGAGGAAGCTCGAGCTCAGGAAGGGATGGTCCAGCCAGGACAGCGGTATGCGCACGTAGACGCCCACGCGCACCTGCGTGGCGTCGATGCTCAGTTCGCCCGGCTTGCGGGAGGCGCTGCCGGGCGCAGCGCCGGGGGTCGGCGAACCCGTCGCCATCGTTTGTGTCGCTCCTTGACTGGCCGCGCCGCCGCTGCGGCGCCTGGCATGGGTGAAGTGTAGGTCGGGGCCGACCCGCAAAGCCCCCCTTCGACAATGACGAATTGCCGGCGCGGCCCGATGCCTGCATGCTGGCAGGCATGGAGACATTCGACCCTTCCGCGCCACCGCCCGGCGGCAGCGTGCAGCGCGCCTACCAGGCCGCGCTGGACCAGGGCCGCTGGCTGATCCAGCGTTGCGGCGCCTGCGAGCGCGCCGTGTTCTACCCGCGCGAGCTGTGCCCGCACTGCGGCGCGATGGCGCTGCGCTGGGCCGAGCCCGCGGGCGGGGGCACCGTGCATGCGGTGACCACCGTGCGCCGCAAGGCCGAGGCTGGCGGGGACTACAACGTGTCGCTGATCGAACTGGACGAAGGCGTGCGGCTGATGAGCCGAGTCGAAGGCCTGGCGCCCGCGGCGGTGCGCATCGGCCAGCGCGTGCGCAGCAGGGTGCTGGTGCACGAAGGACGCGGCCTCGTGGTCTTCGATGCCGTCAGTCCGGACGTCGAACCGGAGCCGGCATCGTGAGCGCGCGCGATTGGCAGGACCTGCGCGGCAGCGTCGCCATTGCCGGCGCCGCCACCTTCGGCTGCGGCGAATCGCCCGGCCACGACGACATGAGCCTGCTGGCCCATGCCGCGCATGCCGCGGTGGCCGATGCGGGCCTGTCGATGCGCGACATCGACGGCCTGTGCACCGCCAGCGTCTCGTCGGCGATGTGGGCGATGCCGGTGATCGAGCACCTGGGCCTGAACCCGCGCCACATCGACGGCACCATGCTCGGCGGCTCCAGCTTCATCGCCCACCTGCTGCCGGCCATGCGCGCGCTGCACTACGGCCAGTGCAACGCCGTGCTGGTGTGCTACGGCAGCGCGCAGCGCACCGCCACCTTCGGCCGCAAGGAGATCGGCCTGGCGCGCCGCCACCTCGATCCGCAGCCGTATGAACAACCGTACGACCCGGTGATGCCGGTGTCGGCTTACGCACTGGCCGCCTCGCGCCACATGGCGCTGTACGGCACCACGCGGCGCCAGCTGGCCGAGGTGGCGGTGGCCGCGCGCGCCTGGGCCCGGCTGAACCCCGAGGCCTTCCTGCGCGAACCGCTGACGATCGACGAGGTGCTGAACGCCCGCATGGTGGCCGACCCGCTGACGGTGCGCGACTGCTGCCTGGTCACCGACGGCGCCGGCGCGCTGGTGCTGGTGCGCGCCGAGCGTGCGCGCGACCTGCCGCGGCCGCCGGTCTACCTGCTGGGCGCGGCCACCGCGGTGTGGCACCGGCAGATCTCGTCGATGCCCGACCTCACGGTGACCGCGGCCTCGCAATCGGGCGCGGAAGCCTTCGCGATGGCCGGACTGGCGCCGCAGGACATCCAGCTGCTCGAGCTCTACGACGCGTTCACGATCAACACGCTGCTGTTCCTGGAGGACCTGGGCTTCTGCGCCAAGGGCGAGGGCGGCGCCTTCGTCGAGGGTGGCGCCATCGCGCCGGGCGGCCGGCTGCCGGTCAACACCAATGGCGGTGGCCTGTCGTGCACGCACCCCGGCATGTACGGCATCTTCACGCTGATCGAGGCGGTGCGCCAGCTGCGCGGCGAGGCCGGCGCGCGCCAGGTGGCGGGCGTGCAGACGGCGCTGGCGCATGGCAACGGCGGCACGCTGTCCAGCCAGGCCACCGCGATCCTCGGCACCGCCGCGGCGCTGTAGGCCGCAGCCGGAGTGGACGCTCATGATCCGAGATAGAGAAACCCTGGACCTGCTGCTGGACAGCGTGCGCCGCTTCGTGCGCGAGGTGCTGGTGCCCGCCGAGCACGAGGTGGCCGAGACCGACGAGATCCCGCCGGCCATCGTGCAGCAGATGCGCGCGCTCGGTCTGTTCGGCCTGACCATCCCCGAGGCCTACGGCGGCCTCGGGCTGACGATGGAAGAAGAGGCCCGCGTGATGATCGAGCTGGGCCAGACCTCGCCGGCTGAGCTGATCGCCTCGTTCGCGCTGACCGAGCCGGGCGCGGGCTCGGATTCGGCGGCTATCCGCACGAGCGCCATTCGTGGCCACGACGCGCAGGGCGACCACTACCTCGTCAACGGCACCAAGCGCTTCATCACCAACGCGCCGCAGGCGGGGCTGTTCACGCTGATGGCGCGCACCGACCCGGCGAAGAAGGGCGCCTCGGGCATCTCGGCCTTCATCGTCGACGCGAAGTCGCCAGGCATCAGCCTGGGCAAGCGCGACAGGAAGATGGGCCAGAAGGGCGCGCACACCTGCGACGTGATCTTCGACAACTGCCGCGTGCCGGCGGCCAACCTGATCGGCGGCGTCGAGGGGAAGGGCTTCTACACCGCGATGAAGGTGCTGGACAAGGGCCGCATCCACATCGCCGCGGTGTGCGTCGGCGTGGCCAAGCGCATCCTGTCTGACGCGCTGCGCTACGCGGTCGAGCGCCAGCAGTTCGGCCAGCCGATCGCCGAGTTCCAGCTGGTGCAGGCGATGCTGGCCGACAGCCGCACCGAGCTGTACGCGGCGGAGTGCATGGTGCTGGACGCCGCGCGCCGGCGCGACGACGGCCTGCCGCATGCCACCGAGGCCTCGTGCTGCAAGCTCTTCGCCAGCGAGATGGTCGGCCGCGTCGCAGACCGCGGCGTGCAGATCCTCGGCGGCTCGGGCTACATTGCCGAGCATGCGATGGAGCGCTTCTACCGCGACGTCCGGCTGTTCCGCCTGTACGAAGGCACCAGCCAGATCCAGCAGCTCGTGATCGCGCGCAACATGATCAAGGAAGTCTCATGAGTGGTGGTGTTCAGACACCGATCGACCACATTCCCTTCTTGAAGCTGCTAGGCATGCAGCAGCGCGAGGCCGACCCCGGCCACTCGCTGCTGGCGCTGGAACTGCGCGACGAACTCTGCAACCTGCTGCCCGCCGCCCATGGCGGGGTGCTGATGACCTTGCTCGATGTCGCGATGGCGCGCGCCGCTACCTCGCACCCGCAGGCCACGTCCAGCAGCGTGGTGACGGTGGAGATGTCCACCCGCTTCGTCAAGCCCGGCCGCGGGCCGCTGACGGCCGAAGGACGCGTGCTGAACTGCGGCGGCTCGCTGTGCACCACCGAAGCCCATGTGCGCAACGCCGCCGGCGAACTGGTGGCCAGCGCGATGGGCACCTTCAAGTACTGGCGCGCGCCGCTGGGCGGGCTGGAGTAGATCCCCTCTTCGGCGGACCCCATGGCGCGCGGCGCGGGCTATGCTGGGCCTCCGCCCGCAAGGCCGGCAGGCCAGGAGGTCCGCGATGCCGCGCTACGACGATCCGCTGGGCACGCTGTCGGTCGACCTGCCGCCCGGCTGGGTGCTCGACCCCTTTGGCGCCAGCCTGACGCGGCCGGTCTTCATCCACTGGGCCGAACCCGAGGCGGCGCTGGCCATCCTGCTGCGCCCGCCGCGCCTGCCGGCTACTGCCCCGCTGGCCGAGTGGCAGGCCCTGATCGCCGCCGAGCTGCCGCCCGAGGCCGCGCTGGTGCCCATGGCCTGCCCGGTGGGCCCGGCGCTGGCGGCCGAGCGCCATGGCCGGGTGTGGACCCGCGTGGCCTTCGTGCGCGGGCTGCGGCTGGAGCTGGTGGTCGAGCACTGGCGGCCGCATCCGGCCGATGCACAGTCCGACGAAGCGCTGGCCGCCGCCGCCTTGCTGCCGCGCGTGCTGGCCTCGCTGCGGCTGCCGCCCGAGGGCACCTCCCCGCCCGCGCAGTCGCTCGATGGCGTGGCCGACTGCCAGCGTGAAGCGCTGCAGGCCATCGACCAGGGCCACGCGGACGCTGCACAGGCCGTGTTGCAGCGCGGCCTGGCCCTGGCGCGCAGCCACTGGCTGGCCAGCCTGGTGTCGGACCAGCGCAGCCCCGACCTGCAGGCCGTGCAATGCGTGGTGAGCCTGCTGGTGGGGCTGGCCGGCATCAGCGGCGATCCGCTGCCCGCCCGGGCGGCCGAATGGCTGGCCATGGGCGCGCCGGCGCTGCTGCCCGCGCTGGGCGTGCCGCGCGCGCTGCAGGGGCCGCTGGTCGAGCAGTGGCGCCAGCTGCGGTACAAGTGCGCGCTGCTGCAGGCGCGGCGCATGCAACTGCCGCAGGCGCCGGACGATCTGTTGCCGCAGGCCCTGCTCGATACCCGCGGCACCTGGCTCTGGCGCCAGGCCTGCGCGGCGGCGGCCGAGCGCCGGCTGGACCTGGCGGCGGCGCAGGGTCGTGCCGCGGCCGACGACCTGCTGCTGCGGCTGGCCAAGCTGCGCCAGCAGCGCCTGCGGCCCGAGGCCGACACGGTGATCGAGTGGCAGGGCCACAGCGTCACGCAGTCAGCGCTGATCGACGGGCTGTGCCGGCCGCTGGCCGAGATGGCGGCCAGCGGCGTGCAGTTCGCCTACCTGCAGGCCATGGACCGGCAGGACGCTCGTGCGGCACGCGACGCGGCCGAACTGGTGCTGCAGCTGTGCGCCTACGTGCTGGCGGGCGATGCCGGCCCGGCGCAGCAGCGCGCCTGCGCGGTGGCCGAGATGGCGCTGGCCGGCGCACTGCTGTTCGCTGCGGATGCGGTGAACCTGGCCCGCGCCGACCAGCTGATGGACAGCGCCATCGCCCGCATCGAGGCGCTGCCCGAGCCCGACGATGCGCTGCAGGCCGAGGCCTACCGCAACAAGGGCTGGATCTGCCACTACCGGCGCGATGCCGCGGCCGGCGCCGGCTGGTGCGCCAAGGGCCTGGCCGCGCTCCAGCGGCTGCAGGCGGCACGCGCCGCGGCGCAGGCTGCCGGCCAGCCCGCGCCCGGCGGCGGCCGGGACGACGACCGGCTGCGCCGCGCGCTGGCCTCGCTGCACTCGCAGTTCCTGCTGCACGAAGGCGACCTGGCACAGGCCGAGGCGCAGGCGCGCCAGGCGGTCGAGGGGCTGGCGCAGCCGATCTCGTCGAACCTGCTGAACCTGGCGCTGGTGCTGGACAAGGCGGGCCGGCACGACGAAGCGCTGCGCGAACTCCGCCGCGCCTTCGAGGTGGCCTTGCCGGACAACCCGCTGGGCCAGGACGTGCTGCGCCTGCTGGTCGTCGCTTCGGCCTGGCTGGAGCCGCGGGACCGTGGGGCCGCGCTGGCCCTGCATGGCGCCACCGA
>NZ_JBGAGA010000008.1:0-126363 GCF_044226965.1 Aquabacterium sp.
GTCAGCATCGAGCGCTGGGAGATCGGCTCCAGGACCTACGAGGCCGCCAGCGCGCTGGCCGCGCTGCCCGACAACGTCGACAAGCCGCTGGCGGACTTCCTGGTCGAGCTCGTGGGGCAGGCCCCGCTGCCCTCGCCGGGCGATGGCTTCGGCGGATGAGGGCGATCAGTTCGCGGCGGTGAAGCGCTGCTGCGGGTGGCGCGGTGTCTCGAGCTCGTCGACCACCGCGACCGCGAGGTCCTGCACCGAGATGCTGGCCGGCTTGTCGCCGTCCATCAGCAGCTGCTCGCCGCCCAGGCGGTAGTGGCCGGTGCGCTGGCCGGGCTGCAGCATCGCGGCCGGCGACACCAGGGTCCAGTTCAGCGCGGTCTCGCTGCGCAGCTCGGTCAGCGCATCGCGCGCGGCCTGCGCGCCGGGCACGATGTTCGGCGGCACGTGGTCCAGGAAGGCCGGCGTGTCGACCAGCTGCACGCCCGGTGCCACGAACAGGCTGCCGGCACCGCCGATCACCAGCAGGCGCGGCGCCTTCGCCCGCTTGCTGCCGGCGACGATGGCGCGGTGGCCTGCGGTGAAGCGCTCGTACAGCGCCGGGTCGTTCCAGCCGGGGTTGAAGGCGCTCAGCACCACGTCATGGCCTTCGACGGCCTGGGCCACCTGGGCTGCGTCATACACATCCGCCTGCACGATGCCGAGGCCTTCGCGGGCTGGCAGCTTGGCGGGGTCGCGCACCAGCGCGGTGACGGTGTGTCCGCGCTGCAGCAGTTCGTTCAGCAGGGCCGATCCGACGAAGCCGGTGGCGCCGATCAGGGCGACTTTCATCTCGTTCTCCAACGCGGGTTGATGCGATGGCGAGATGATCCTGGCTTCACAATCGGCCGACTAGACGGCTGGAATCGCAATGTCTTTGAAGCCAATCTTCAAGATGGACGACCTGCAGGCCATGGCCGTGTTTGCCGAAGTGGTGCGCCAGGGGTCGATGAGCGCGGCCGCGCGCCAGCTGGCGATGACGCCCTCGGCGGTGAGCCAGCGCGTGCGCGCGCTGGAGGCCGCGCATGGCGTGACGCTGCTGCACCGCTCGACCCGCAAGCTCGAACTCACCGAGGTCGGCGCGCGCGTGCATGCGCATTGCCTGGCGGTGGTGCAGGCGGCCGAGGCCGCGCGCGAACAGATGCAGCGCTCGCGCGACACGCTCGAGGGCGAGCTGCGCATCTCGGCCCCGGTGGGTTTCGCGCGCCACGTGGCGCCGGCGTTGGCGCCGCTGCTGGCCCGGCACCCGGCGCTGACGCTGCGGCTGGTGGTCGACGACCGCATGATCGACCTGATCGACGCGCGCATCGACCTGGCGCTGCGCGCCGGCCGGCTGGCCGATTCGAGCTGGGTGGCGCGGCGGCTGTGCAGCTTCCAGTGGGTCCTGTGCGCGGCGCCGGCCTACCTGGCGCAACGCGGCACACCCCAGGCGCCGGCCGACCTGCTAATGCATGAATGGATCGGCCACGAGACCGGCGCCGGCGGATTCCCGATCGAGCTGCAGCGCGCGGGCCGGCCGCAGGAGGCCGAGCGCATCCGCGTCGAGCCGCGCATCGTCAGCAACAACCAGCTGACGATCGGGCAGATGTGCGCCGCCGGCCTGGGCCTGGCGCTGCTGGTGCGGCCCGATGCCGACGACGACCTGCGCGCCGGCCGCATCGTGCCGCTGCTCGCCGACTGGCAGCTCGCTTCGACCCCGGTGTGGGCCGTGGTGCCGCAGCGCGACACCCAACCGGCCAAGGTGCGCCACGCGATTGCCGCGCTGCAGACCGCGCTGCGGGCGCTGCCCGGGGCCGTGCCGTGATGCCGGGGTCGGGTTGCCCGCGGTGCCTCATCAGCACCCGCCTGCGATCCAGCCGAATCCTCGCACGCGCCGACAAGAATTCCCGACGCTCGTGTGCTTTGGTAGGCGGCGCAGTTGTCGATGCAAGCACCAAGGCCAACAGGGCTCTGCAACATCGGGAGTGACATCGCCGTGGATCGCGAACGTGCCGCGGGACGAGGGCATCAGGCCGGCGCCGGCGCCCAGTCCCGACCATCCCAGGACCTGGACTATTTCCTGCGTCGACCGCCGGGCGCCGAGTCCGACGCGTGGGGGTGCCCCGCGCCGCCGATGTTCGGCCCATTCAGGCATCGCTTTCGGCCTCGTGTCGCGGCGGCGGCAGACGCGCCAGCTGATCAATGACGTGGGCTTGCGCTTCGGTCAGCGCATGAACCTGCGAGGCCCGATCTTGCGAAGGTCGGCCGTCAGTGGGTTGCGCCAGGACATTGGCGAGCCGGGCCACTTCGCCGAAGCCGAGGATCGATGCCGCGCCCGCCAGTGCATGCGCGCGGCGCGCCAGCGCGGCGTTGTCGCGCATTGCCAGGCTCTGGCCGATCATGGCCGGGTCGGCGGCATGCTGGCTGGCATAGGTGGCCAGCAGCAGACGGTACATCGTGATGTCGCCGCCCAGGCGGTCGAGCGCAGCGCGGACCTGCACCGCCGGCAGCAGCCCGGCGAGCGCATCGGCATCGAGCATGCCGCGCGCAATGCCATCGTTCGCTGGCTCCGGCGCCCCCGGCTCGGGGTCCGGTATTCGCGGGGCGATCCAAGCCAGCAGCGCAGCGTTCAGTTCGGCCGGGTCGATCGGCTTGGCGAGGTGGCCGTTCATCCCGGCTTCGCGGCATTCGCGACGGTCCTGCGCAAAGGCCGAGGCGGTCAGCGCCAGCACCGGTACCCCGGCGCAATGGGGCAGGCGGCGCAGCAGGCGGGTGGCCTGCAGGCCGTCCATCAGCGGCATCTGCACGTCCATCAGCACGAGATCGAACCGTTCGGCTTCGAGGTACTCGAGCGCCTGGACGCCGTTGCCGGCCACCACCACGTTCAAGCCGGCGCGGCGCAGCAGTTCACGAACCACCTCCTGGTTGACCGGGTTGTCCTCGGCGACCAGCACACGCGCACCGCGCAGGCCGTGAAGCCCCTCGTGCGCCGCGTCGGCCCGCAAAGTCGGGGGCCGGCTGGTGCCGGGCACGCCGCGCTCGAGCAGCACGATGGCGTCCATCAGGCGCGAGGGCGTGATCGGCTTGGTGAGCACCCCGTCGGTGGGGATGGCCCCGGCCAGAGCGAGCGTGCGCTCCATGCTGGAGGCCGACACCAGGATCATGATCGACGGCCGTTCCAGGCGGGCCGGATGGGTGGCCCGCCGCAGCTTGTGCGCCAATCCGCCTTCCTCGGCAATGGCCGTCGTGCGTTCATCGAGCAGCACCAGCTGGAACGGCGCCCCGTCGGCTTCGGCCTGATGCAGCAGCGCCAGCGCCGCGGCGGCCGAGTCTGCCGGCGCGACCGGGAAGCCCCAGGATTCGAGCATCTGCCTCAGGATGCGTGACGAGGTGTCGTGCGGATCGATCAGCAGGGTTCGCAGGCCGCGCTCCGGCCCGCGCAGCGGTTCGTCCAGGCCTTGGGCGGGCAACGCCAGGCGGGCCGTCATGCTGAACTCGGAACCCTGGCCCGGCGCGCTCACGACGCTCACTTCGCCGTCCATCATGCGGGCCAGTCGCTGACTGATGGCCAGGCCCAGACCGGTGCCGCCGAATCGCCGCGTGGTCGACTCGTCCGCCTGCGTGAAGGGTGCGAACAGGCGCGCCAGCTGCGCCGGTGACATGCCAATGCCGGTGTCGCGCACGAAGAAGCGCAGTCGCGCGCCGGGCCCGTCCTGGCCCAGCGATTCGACGCCGAGCAGCACTTCGCCGCGCTCGGTGAACTTGATCGCATTGCCAACCAGATTGTTCAACACCTGCGACAGGCGCAGCGTGTCACCCACCAGGCGCCGGGGCAGGCCGGGCGGCAGGTCGACCAGCAGCGCCAGTCCGGCTTGTTCGGCGCGTGCGGAGTGCAGGCTGGCGACGTCGTCCAACAAGGCCTCGAGCTCGAACATCTCGTGTTCCAGGCGCAGCTTGTCCGCTTCGAGCTTCGAGTAGTCGAGGATGTCGTCCAGCAGCCGCATCAGCACCTTCGAGGCCGATTGCACCTTGGTGAGGTAGTCGCGCTGCCGGGCGTCGAGCGCGGTGTCCAGCGCCAGGTGGGTCAGGCCGAGGATCGCGTTCATCGGCGTTCGGATCTCGTGGCTCGTATTGGCCAGGAAGCGCCCCTTGGCCTCGTCGGCGGCCAGCGCCGCGTCGCGGGCCTGGGCCAGCTCGGCGACCCGCTCGCGTTCGGCGCGGTGCAGCTCGACCACGTGCTGGTGCAGGCGCGCGTGCTCCACCAGCAACTCCATCAGCACGTAGCTGGCCGCGAGCAGGCCGAAGATCCGGCCGGCGTAGAAGCCGAGGTCGAAGCGCCCGCCGTTGAACAGCGCCGACAGCCCGATGTCGCAGATCCAGGCCACCATCACCACGCGCAGCCACAGGTGCAGCACCTGGCGGCGGCGAATGCGCCACAACATCGCCAGCGCGAGCAGGCAGGTGATCCACACGGTGCCCACCACCACAGGCATCACCTGGGTGTAGCGGCTGCCGCTCATGATCGGCGGTAGCAAGTCCTGGCCCCGGGTTGCCAGTGCAGCGAGCCCCGCCACTGAAGCGCATGCCACCCCTGTCACCACGTGCCCCGACCAGGGGCGCCGGGCGGTGCGTTCACCTGCCAGGGCGAAGCCGATCACGAACAGCGGGAATCCGCCGTGCCAGAACATGAACAGCCAGGCCGTGCTCTGCATGCCAGCGCCCAACAGGCCATCCGGGCTGAACAGGCCAGGGAAGCTGGACAGATGCACGGATGCCAGCAGTGCCGTGAACAGGTAGCCGCAGGCCAGCAGGCCGACGCCGATGTGCCGGTGAATGCGGTGCTGTCCATACAGCAACAGCGCGGTGACCACGTCGCCGAAGATCAGCATCGACTCGTAGACCGGCACGAAGCCCGGCACCGGCGCCAGGGGTCGGGTCGCAATCGGGGCGAGGGCCGCAAGGGCCGCCAAAGACGCCCCCATCGCCACGACCGCGCGCCGGCGCATCGCACCCGATGCCACGTCATGCACCAGCACCAGCGCGTCCGGGTCACGGTCTTCAACTTGCATCAGTGCCTCCCTTGGTGGTGGGACCCTCGGGGATCCAGCCAGGCCCGTGCTACGGCTGATCCTAGCGCACGATATGCAGTGACGCCATGCCGGTGGTCCGACGGGTGGCGCGTCCGGGTCGTGCGTACCAGGTGCGATCGAGCGGAATCCTGGCCTGTCGGATCAAGACGTCCCCACAACTCGCGCGGCGGCGGATGGCCGACATAGGTGGCATGCGCACGACCGGCGTGCGCCTGTTTCGTCGAACCCGCCCGGAGTCCCATGCCGACGCTTGCCGACCGCCCCCTCGCAGCGAATCCGTTCGTCACCGTGTCACCGGGACTCGTCTGCGTGATGACCCTCGATGCCGCCCGCCGGATCACGCATGCGAACGCCGACATGCGTCGGGCGCTGGGCTTCGGGGCGAAGGCCTGCGCCGATCGGCCGCTGCGCAGTTGCTGCCATCCCGACATGCCGCCGCAGGTGCTGCGCGATGTCTGGGTCATGCTGGATGATGGGCTTGTCTGGTCCGCGCCACTGAAGTGGCTGCGCGCCGATGGCGCGGGCCTGTGGATGCGCACGGTCTTCGCGCCGATGCAGCGTGGCGCCAGCGATGGTTGCAGCATGGTGGTGGGCCTGGCGGTGTCGGTCTCACAGGTGCAGGCGGCCGAGCGGGTGTACGGCGCGATGCGGCGCCATCGGGCCGAGCGCGAATCGGCCTTCGCCGGGGGCGAGCGATGAGCGCGACCGCCCCGGCGGCGCCTGTGGCGCTCTGGCCCCTGGCGCCACGCGGGGGCTTTGCGCTGGAGCGCTGCCATGCCCTGGTGATCGATGGCAATCCTGCCTCTCGATCGGTGCTTGCCGCGATGCTGCGCGACTTCGGAGTCGGCAGCGTCACGCAGTCCAGCCGCGCCCAGGACGCCCGCCGCTTGATCGAGCATCGCCACTTCCACATCATCATCTGCGAGTACCACTTCGACGGGCAGCCGATGACCGGCCAGGACCTGATGGACGATCTGCGGCTCGCGCAGTTGCTGCCCTTGTCGACCGTGGTCGTGATGATCTCCAGCGAGGCTGCCTACGCCCACGTGGCCGAGGCAGCCGAGGCTGCACTCGATGCCTACCTGCTGAAGCCGCACACGGTGACGGCGCTGCGCGATCGCATTCTCCAGGCGATGCGTCGCAAGCTCGAGCTCAGGGACGTGATCGACCACATCGAGGATGGCCGCTTCGATCAGGCGCTATCGGCCTGCGAAGCCCGCTCGACTGCCCGCGCGGCGAACTGGCTCAATGCCGCGCGCATCGGGGCCGAGTTGTGCCTGCGGCTGGGCCGCATGGACCGCGCGATGGCCTTGTTCGAGGCCATCCTCTCGACGCACGCCCTGCCCTGGGCCCGCCTGGGCTATGCCCGGACCGAGTACCAGGCTGGTGGCGTGCAGCAGGCCCGACGCACGCTGGAGAGCCTGCTCAACGACCAGCCGGGCTACGCCGACGCCTACGACGTGATGGGCCGGGTGCTGCTGGACCAAGGCGAACCGGAAGCGGCGCTGCACGCTCTGCGCCGCGCCTGCGGCCTCACGCCGGGCAGCGTGGCGCGACTTCAGAAGCTGGGTCTGCTGGCCTTCTACCACGGGGATCCGGCGGAGGCGGCCCGTGCGCTGCAGCGTGCCGCGGCGCTGGGAATGCACTCCAAGGTGTTCGACATGCAGACGTTGGTGCTGGTGGGCGCCCTGCAGTTCGACCAGAACGACGCCCGCGGGCTCGGACAATCGCTGCGCAGCATCAGCGCGATGCGCGAGAGTCAGCCGCAGAGCGCGCGCCTGCGCCGCTTCGAGCAAGTGCTGCAGGCCTTGCAGCAGCTGCAGTTGAGGCGCGTTGCGGATGCGATGGCGACCACCCAGTGCGCGGTGTGCGAACTCAAGGAGTCCAACTTCGAGTTCGAGGCGGCGTGCAACCTGCTGTCACTGTTGTCGCGCCTGGTGTCGCGCGAGCTACGGCCCGACGGGCTGGAGGATTGGGTGCGCACACTGGCGGATCGCTTCGCGGTGTCGCGCACCAGCTGCGAGTTGCTGTGCCGTGCCTGCCAGGCGGTGCCGGCGCTGGCGCAGCTGGTACGGCAGAGCCATGGCCGGGTGTGCGACCAGGCCGAGGCGGCCGTGGCCCATGCCGTGGCGGGGCGACCCAGGCAGGCGGTGAGTGAGCTGCTGGCGCACGCCGAGCATTCGCTCAACGCCAAGCTGATCGAGCTGGCGCTGCAGACCTTGCTGCGGCACCATGCCGCCATCGGCGGCGCCGACGAGCTGGTCGAGCGGGCGAAGCGGCTGGATCGGTGCTATCGCAGCTACGGCACGCAGGTGCAGTTGAGGTGGTCGGCCAGGCAAACCGACTGGACCCGAGCCGCCTGAGCCGAGGCGGGGGGGGGCACGCGGGGCGTCTCGACGGCGCCTGCCGGTCGCGGAAGAATGGGGTCCATCCGCCTGCTTGCGGGAGGGCCGGCACCATGATCCGTCTATTTCTCGTCGACGACCACGCCCTGGTCCGGGACGGACTGCGGGCGATGGTCGAACGGGCCGGCCACATCGTCGTCGGCGAGTCCGGCACGCTGGAGCAGGCCCTGACCGGGGTCGTTGCCAGCAGTCCCGATGTGGTGCTCGTCGACCTCAACCTCGGCGAGCGTTCGGGGCTGGAACTGCTGGTGGAGCTGCAGCGGCGCCGCGTCACTGCCCGGGCTGTCGTGATCACCATGTCCGAGCGCGCCGCGGACGTGGCCGCGGCGCTGCGGCATGGCGCCTGTGGCTATGTGCTGAAGGGTTCGCGCGCACCGGTGCTGATGGCCGCGATTGAGGCCGCGCAACGCGGCGAGCGATTCCTGGGGCTGACCGAGGCCGACCTGGCCCTGCAGGGCATGGCCGCGGCCTCCGCGGGGCCCGCGCCGCTGACCCCGCGTGAACGCCAGGTGCTGGCGCTGGCCGCACATGGCCGCACCAGTGCGGCGATAGGGTCGGCGCTGCATCTTTCGCCCAAGACAGTCGACAGCTACCGCCACCGCGCAATGCAGAAGCTGTCGCTGGCCGATACGGCGGCGATCGTCCGGTGGGCCATCCGCGAAGGGCTGATGGCGCTGGACGCCGAGTAGCGCGCGCCCGTCGCTGCCTTCAGGTGATGCGGATGCCCAGGTTCGGCAGGCCGTCGATGTGGCAGTCGATCACGTCGCCCCTGACCACCGGGCCCACGTTCTCCGGCGTGCCGGAATAGATGATGTCGCCGGGCTGCAGCTCGAAGGCCTGGCTGAGCTTGCTGATCTGCTCGGCCACGCTCCAGATCATCTGCTTCAGGTTGGCGTTCTGCTTGAGCTGGCCATTCACCTTGAGCCAGATCGCGCCCTGCGTGAAGTGGCCGATCTGGCTGGCCAGGTGCAGCGGGCCCAGCGGCGCCGAGCGGTCGAAGCTCTTGCCGATCTCCCAGGGCTTCTTCTCGTCGCCCATCGCGCGCTGCAGGTCGCGGCGTGTCATGTCCAGGCCGATGGTGTAGCCGTAGACGTGTGACAGCGCCTGCGCAGGGTCGATGTTGCGGCCGCCCTGGTGCAGCGCGGCCACCAGTTCCACCTCGTAGTGGTAGTTCTTGGTCAGCGTCGGGTAGGGGTGGTCGGCCACCGTGCCGGGCGCGACGTTCTGGATCGCGTCGGTGGGCTTCTGGAAGAAGAACGGCGGCTCGCGGTTGGGGTCCGAGCCCATCTCGCGCGCATGCGCGGCGTAGTTGCGGCCGATGCAGTAGATGCGCCGCACCGGGAACACCAAGTCGCTGCCGACGATCGGGATGTAGGTGTCGGCCACCGTGAACGGCGTCTTCGGCGTGTTGGCGGCGTTGCCGGGCAGGGCGCACCCGGCCACCGCTCCCAGCGTGGCGGTGGCGGTGGTGTTCAGCAGCGCGCGGCGGTTCAGCGTCATGGTCGTGTCTCCATCGGGGATCGGTCGATCGCCGATGCTCGCGCCACCGCCGCCGCGCGACAACGCGGTGTTACCCCGCGACCAATGCGGACCTTTGCTCAGGGCAGCGGGTAGGTGCCGGGCAGCAGGATGTCGCGCCCGACGTTCACGAGCTGCGTGTGGCCGCAGAAGGCCATCGTCACGTCGAGCTCCTTGTGGATGATCTGCAGCGCCTTGGTGACGCCGGCCTCGCCCATCGCGCCCAGGCCATAGACCATCGCGCGGCCGATCATCGTGCCGCGCGCGCCCAGCGCCCAGGCCTTCAGCACGTCCTGGCCCGAGCGGATGCCGCCGTCCATCCACACTTCGAGCTTGTCGCCCACCGCCTCGACGATGGCCGGCAGCGCCGAGATGCTCGACGGTGCGCCGTCGAGCTGCCGGCCGCCGTGGTTGCTGACGACGATGGCGTCGGCGCCGCTCTGCGCGGCGAGCTTCGCGTCCTCGACGTCCATGATGCCCTTGAGGATCAGCTTGCCGCCCCAGCGCTCCTTGACCCAGGCCACGTCGGGCCAGGACAGGCGCGGGTCGAACTGCTCGTTGGTCCAGGCCGCCAGCGAGCTCATGTCGCTGACGCCCTTCACATGGCCGACGAGGTTGCGGAAGGTGTGGCGCCGGGTGCCCAGCATCCCCAAGCACCAGCGCGGCTTGGTCATCAGGTTGACGATGTTGCGCAGCGTGGGCCGCGGCGGCGCGGTGAGGCCGTTCTTCAGGTCCTTGTGGCGCTGGCCGATCACCTGCAGGTCCAGCGTCAGCACCAGCGCGCTGCACTTGGCGGCCTTGCAGCGGTCGATCATGCGGGCCATCGCGTCGCGGTCGCGCATCATGTAGAGCTGGAACCAGAACGGCGCGCTGGTGTGCTCGGCGATGTCCTCGATCGAGCAGATGCTCATCGTCGACAGCGTGAACGGGATGCCGAACTTCTCGGCCGCACGCGCGGCGTGGATCTCGCCATCGGCATGCTGCATGCCCGTCAGGCCCACCGGCGCGATGGCCACCGGCATCTTCGCGGCCTGGCCGACCATCGTCACCGCGGTGCTGCGGTTCTCCATGTTCACCGCGACGCGCTGGCGCAGCTTGATGCCCTGGAAGTCGGCGCTGTTGGCGCGGTAGGTGCCTTCGGTCCAGCTGCCGGAATCGGCGTAGTCGTAGAACATGCGCGGCACGCGCTGCTCGGCCAGCACGCGCAGGTCTTCGATGGTGGTGATCACGGTGCTCATGGGCTGTCGTCTCCTCGTGAGCCCGGATGCTAGCGGCGCGGCCCGCGGCGAAGCCGGAAACTTCGTCAGGGCAGGGCGGAAAGCCAGGCGGCCGACTGGGCGCGTGCGGTGTCGCAGATCTCGTGCAGCCACTGCGCGAAGGCGTCGGTCGCGGCCGAGGGCCGGTGGGTGGCCAGGTAGTAGGGGTTCGCCGCCGCCGAGGTGACGCGGAACAGCGGCACCAGCGTGCCGGTGGTCAGCCAGTGCCGCGCCAGCGTCGGCCGGGCCAGCGTGATGCCCTGGCCCGAGACCGCGGCTTCCATCGTCATGCCCAGGTCCACCAGCCGCGGGCCGCTGGCGGGTTCGGGCCAGTCCAGCCCGGCGGCCTGGAACCATGGCAGCCACGGCTCGAGTGGCGAGCGCAGCAGCGGTGCCTGCGCCAGGTCGGCCGGCGTGCGCAGCGGCGGCAGGCGTGCCAGCAGCGCGGGCGCGGCCACCGGCAGCACGCGGTCGTCCAGCAGCAGCTCGCCCTTGTCGGCGCCGGTGCGCACCTCGATGTCGGCATCGTGCGGCGAGCTGTCGAGGTAGGGAATCGACAGCAGCAGTTCGAGCTCGATGCGCGGATGCGCCTGCGTGAAGCTCTCGAGCTGCGGCACCAGGATCTGGCGCGCGAAGGTGGGCGGCGTGGTCACGCGCAGCCGCGTGATGCGCTGCACCGCGCGCTGGTGCAGCGGCATGGCCTGCAGCATGCCCAGCGCGGTGCTCACCTGGCCCAGGTATTCCTTGCCCGCGGCGCTGAGCGCCAGCGTCTTGCCGGTGCGCAGCAGCAGCGGCGTGCCGACCAGGTCTTCCAGCGTGCCGACGCGCTTGCTCACCGCACTGGCGGTGATGGCCAGTTCGTCCGCGGCGCGCTCGAAGGTGCCCAGCCGGGCTGCCGCCTCGAAGGCCCGCAGGCCGTCGATCGACGGAAACCGGGTGGCGCGGACGGCTTTGGCGGACATGGCCGCCGACTGTAGCGGCAGCCCCGCGGCTTCAGCCGCCGCAGCTGCTGCCGCCGCAGCCGGTGATGGCGCCGGCGGCCGGCGCCTGTGCGCATTGGCCGCTGGCGATGTCCAGCCCGACGGATTCCAGGTGCTGCGCCAGCGCGGCATCCATCATCTTCGCGTGCTGCGGAAACCACACCGCCAGTTCGCGCACGGCAATGCGCAGCGGCTCGAAGTCCGGCGCATCGGTCAGCCGGGCGCGGCGGGCGCATTCCTGCATCACCTGCAGCACGGCCTGGTGCTGGAAGCTGTGGCAGTTCTCGGGCGCGAAGCCGCTGGCCTGCATCCAGCGGTCCTCCTGGCCGAAGTGCTCGATGGTGTGGGCGACCAGGGTGTCGAAGCGGGCCAGCAGCGCGGCTTCCTGGCCCGGTGCCAGCACCGCATCGGCCGCGGCCAGCAGTTCGATGAACTCCTGGTGGGTCAGGTCCATTTGCGGGTGTTGCAGCGCGAGGTCGTCGGTCCAGGCAAGGGTGCTCATCGGTCGGGCGAGAAATGCGGATCGTGCAGCCTAGCCGCTGCCGGCCCAGCAGGGCTTGCGTGGCGTCAAGCAGGCCGTGGAAGCGGCGTTCAGTACTTGTCGTAGCCGGAGGCCGGGGCGGCGGATCGGCGCCGCGGCGCGAAGTTCAGGGGCGCTTCGATGCTCATCGCGCCAGCGGCCTGCACCCGCTGGGTGGCCTGGTCGGTCAGCTGGTCGGGGTGCCAGAGCTTCAGCTCCACCTGGCCGTCGGGCACGTTGGTGATGCGGGCCACGCCCTTGTCGTCGGTCACCGCATACCAGGGCGTGGGGCTCACCAGCACGTGGCCGCGCATTGACCCGTGCAGGTGGCAGCCGAGCACGATGCTGCCGGGTACCTCCAGCTTCAGGTCGGCCGGCGGCCCTTCCTTGCCGTTCTTCATGGCGGCCATGCGGAACTCGAATTCCTTGGCCGGCGCCACGTTGCCCAGCGGGCCGCCGGGCTGCGAACGCACATGGTGGTCGTAGCGATCGCGGTTGACGAAGCGCACCGTGCCGCCCACCGGCACCACGGTGACGAAGGGCACGAAGCGGATGTTCTGCTGCGCGATCACGGCCGGCTCGGGCAGCGGCTGCTGCGGCCAGGCCGCGGTGGGCTGCACCAGCACCGCGACATCGGCGGCGGGCTTGCCGTCGGGCGTGGTGACGGTGACCTGCAGCTGGGCGGCCGAGGCCAGGCCACAGCTCAGCAGGCCGGTGAGGGCCGCGACGGCGACGCAGGCAAGCGAGGTCTTGGGCATGGTGCGGATCTTCCTGGGGAGTGGTTGGGGACGGCGCTCAGTGCGACACGGTGGCCGGCGCCGCGCGCCGCAGCGCACTTACGCGAACCCCGAGCAGGCGGATGCGCCGGCTCAGGTCCACCCGCTTCAGGCACAGCCCCGCGGCCAGGCGGATGGTGCTGGCCTCGGCGGTGGGTTGCTCGATGGTCATGTCGCGCGTGACGGTCTTGAAGTCGTCGAAGCGCAGCTTGATGCCGATGGTGCGGCCGACGTAGCCCTTTCGCTGCAGGTCGACCGCCACCTGCTCGACCAGCTCGGTGAACACACCGGAGAGCTCGCTGCGGTCGCGCCGCGCATGCAGGTCGCGCTCGAAGGTGGTCTCGCGGCTCATCGACACCGGCTCGCTGCGGGTGGACACCGGCCGGTCGTCGCGGCCGTGGGCGGCGTCGTGCAGCCACTGGCCGTAGCTGCGGCCAAAGTGCTGCACCAGCCAGCCCCGCTCGCAGGCGGCCAGCTCGGCGATGGTGTGGATGCCCAGGCCGGCCAGCTTGTCGCCCGCCTTCGGCCCGATGCCGTTGATGCGCCGCACCGGCAGCGGCCAGATGCGCTCGGGCAGGTCCTCGTGCGTCAGCAGGGTCAGGCCGTCGGGCTTGTCCAGGTCGGAGGCGATCTTCGACAGCAGCTTGTTCGGCGTCACGCCGATCGAGCAGCTCAGCCCTGTGGCGCCCCGCACGTTGTTCTTGATGTCCAGCGCGATCGCGCGCACGCCGCCGTGGGGATCGTGCGCCACGCTGTCCTGCGCGCCGGGTTGCTCGGTCAGGTCGATGTAGATCTCGTCGATGCCGCGGTCCTCGATCACCGGTGCCACCTCGGCCACCGCGGCCTTGAAGCGGCGCGAGTACGCGCGGTACTGCTCGAAGTCGGTGGGCAGCAGGATGGCCTGCGGCGCGCGCAGCGCGGCCTTCATCAGCCCCATGCCCGAGTGCACGCCGAGGTCGCGCGCCGGGTAGGTGGCGGTGGTGATCACGCCACGGCCGGTGTAGTGCTGCAGCGTCGCGAAGCGGCGCGAGCCATCGGCCAGGCGCTCGGGCTGGTGGCGCCGGCCGCCGCCGATGACCACCGGCAGCCCCTTCAGCTCGGGGTAGCGCAGCAGCTCGACGGAGGCATAGAACGCATCCATGTCGAGGTGCGCAATCCAGCGGCGCGGCGGGTGGCTGCTCATGGCGCCGCATTGTGATGCCGGGCTGCTGACAACGCCCCGGCCACTTCGTACTACGATCGCAGCAGTCCATTGCAGGAGCCCGGTGATGAACACCAAGTCCGCCAAAAGAGCGCTGGCCGATTCGGCGCTGGCCCTGATCGCCGGTTGCGCGGCGATCGCGATGTTCCTGCCACCGATGGTGCACAGCACCACCGCTTCGGTCCCGCGCACCGTGGCGGTCGCGCTGGCCATCGCATTGGCGCTGCCACTGCACTGGGTGCTGCTGGGCATGGCGGCGCGGCGCATGGGCCGCTCGGTGCTGGGCAGCGTGGCGGCGGCGATCCTGCTGTTTCCGGTGGGTGGCGCGGCGGCACTGATCCTGCTGGGCTGGCTGGCGCACGAAGAGCCGCAGGGCTTGCCTGCGGCCAGTCATTGAGATGCGCCGTCTGGCCGCCGGCCTGGGGCTGGCGATGACGCTGGGCGCTGCCGCGGCGCAGGGTGCGCCCGATCTGGAGCTGCTGCGCAAGCAGGTCACCGAGACGGAAAAGGCCTTCGCCCGCTCGATGGCCGAGCGCGACTTCGCGGCCTTCGCGCGGCACCTGTCCGAAGGCACGGTGTTCTACGGCCGCAGCGTGTTGCGCGGCAAGGCGGCGGTGATGGCGGCCTGGAAGCCCTTCTACGAAGGCGACAAGGCGCCGTTCTCCTGGGAGCCCGACCAGGTGGACGTGCTGCCAGACGGCACGCTGGCGCACTCCAGCGGCCCGGTGCGCGACGAGAACGGCAAGCGCGTGTCGCGCTTCAACTCGGTGTGGCGCCAGGAGAGCCCGGGCGTCTGGCGCATCGTGTTCGACAAGGGCCAGCCGCTGTCCGAGGCCGAGAAGCAGCTGCCCTGACGCCGCGGCCTCAGCCGCCCAGGTGCTGCACGAACCAGTCGCTTGGGTTCCAGCGCCTGCTGGTAGGCGGCCAGCGCCAGGTCGCTGACCGCGAGCCGGTCGTCACGCGCGACGATCATCAGCAGCGGCGTCGGGCTGATGCGCCGCAGCCAGCTGCCGGAGGTCGGGAAGGCGCAGGGCACGGCCGGATCGTCCGACACCACCGGCATGCGCACCGGCTCGGCACCGGCGAAGCGCGCCGCGCGGTCCGCGTCGCACATCGCGCGCAGGCCGGGCAGCAGGAATAGCTGGAACCCCAGACACCGAGGCGCTGCGCATCGAGCTGCGGCTGCTGGGCGGCCCAGGTGATGAGCGGATGCGCGGCACCGGACCGCGCGCGGGCGCCTCAGCCCGCGAGCCGGGCGCGGTGCCGCTCGATCTGCAGCCGCGCCTGCTGCGGCGCGGTGCCGCCGCGCACATTGCGCGCTTCGAGGGATCCGCGCAGGCTCAGCACCTGCAGCACGTCGTCCTCGATGGAGGGGTGGAAGGCCTTCAGTTCCGGCAGCGGCAGGGCCGCCAGTTCGACGCCGCGCTGCAGCCCGAGCTTGACCACATGCGACACCACCTCGTGCGCGTCGCGGAACGGAAGGCCCTTCTTCGCCAGGTAGTCGGCCAGGTCGGTGGCGGTGGCATAACCCTTGAGTGCAGCGGCCTCCATGTTCACCTTCTTCACGACGATGCCGCTGACCATCTCGGCCATGATGCGCAAGGTGTCGGCCAGCGTGTCGACGGTGTCGAACATCGGCTCCTTGTCTTCCTGGTTGTCCTTGTTGTAGGCCAGTGGCTGGCCCTTCATCAGCGTGATCAGGCCCATCAGGTGGCCGACCACGCGGCCGCTCTTGCCGCGCGCCAGTTCGGCCACGTCGGGGTTGCGCTTCTGCGGCATGATCGAAGAGCCGGTGCAGTAGCGGTCGGCCAGGTCGATGAAGTCGAAGTTCTGGCTCTTCCACAGCACCAGTTCCTCGGCCAGGCGCGAGACATGCACCATCGCGATCGAGGCGAACGAGGCGAACTCCAGCGCGAAGTCGCGGTCGCTCACCGCGTCGAGCGAGTTCTCGCAGACGCCGTCGAAGCCCAGCGTGCGCGCCACCGCCTCGCGGTCCAGCGGGTAGCTGGTGCCGGCCAGCGCGGCCGCACCCAACGGCAGGCGATTCAGGCGCTTGCGCAGGTCGGCCAGGCGCTCGCCGTCGCGCGCGAACATCTCCACGTAGGCCAGCAGGTGGTGCGCAAAGCTCACTGGCTGCGCCACCTGCAGGTGGGTGAAGCCGGGCATCACGGTGTCGGCGTGCGCTTCGGCCACGCCCAGCAGCGCACGCTGCATGTCGGCCAGCAGGGAGTCCAGGCCATCGACCTCGCCGCGCAGCCACAGGCGCACGTCGGTGGCCACCTGGTCGTTGCGCGAGCGGCCGGTGTGCAGGCGCTTGCCGGCGTCGCCGACCAGCTGCGTCAGCCGCGCCTCGATGTTCAGGTGCACGTCCTCGAGCTCCAGCTTCCACTCGAAGCGGCCGGACTCGATCTCCTCGGTGATCTGCGCCATGCCGCGCTGGATGTCGGCCAGGTCCTGCGCGCCGATCACGCCCTGCGCGGCCAGCATCTGCGCATGCGCCAGGCTGCCCTGGATGTCGGCCCGCCACAGGCGCTTGTCGAAATCGACGCTGGCGGTGTAGCGCTTGACGAGATCGCTCATCGGCTCGGAGAACAGGGCCGACCAGGCTTCGGATTTCTTGTCGAGTTGATTGCCGGACATGCTGCGCGGAGGAGGAAGGGGGAGGGGAGGCGAAGCCCGTATTATCCCGAGCCGCACCCATGGCCATCCCATCACCCCCCGAAGCGCCCGCGCCAGGGCCGGCGCCGAGCCCGGCCGAAGCCGACACGCGCCCGGCCAGCCTGTGGCCGGCCACCACGCGCCAACCTCGCGATGGCGGCAGCACGCACTTCGACCCCAGCCGCTTCGACCCGCTGCACGAGCAGCAGCAGCGCGCACGCGAGCGCCTGAGCACGCCGTTCGACCTGTGCCGGCCGGCGGTGGGCCTGCGCGTGCTGGTGTTCATCCAGGTGGTCGTCGCGGTCGCTGCGCTGCCGGCTTCCGATGGCCTGATGGACTGGCTGTTCCGCGCCATCAGCCTCGCCTTTGCCGGCCTCGGCGCCGGGCTGGTGTGGGTGCCGGCGGTGTGTGCGCTGCGGGGCGTGCTGGTGCGGCGCTCTTTCCACTGGGTGCGGCTGATCGTGATGGGCCTGGGCGGCCTGGCCGGTGTGGTGGGCTGGGGAACCATCGCGCTGCTGGGCCTGGCGCCGGGCACGGTGTTCGCGGCGGTGTCGGCGGCGCTGGGCGGCGCAGTCCTCGCTGCGCTGGTGTGGCATTGGCTGACCTTGCGCTCGATCGCCGCGCAACCGGTCGAGGCCAGCGCGCGGCTGGCCGAGTTGCAGTCGCGCATCCGGCCGCACTTCCTGTTCAACGCGCTGAACACCGCTCTGGCGCTGGTGCGCGTCGACCCGGGCCGTGCCGAGACGGTGCTGGAAGACCTGTCGCAGCTGTTCCGCGTGGCGCTGGCCGAGACCGGCAGCGCGGTGTCGCTGGACGAGGAGATCGACCTTGCGCAGCGCTACCTGGCGATCGAGCAGCTGCGCTTTGGCAAGCGGCTGCAGCTGGTGTGGGACCTGGACCCGGCCGCGGCCGTGGCGCGCGTGCCGCCGCTGGTGCTGCAGCCGCTAGTGGAGAACGCGGTGCGCCACGGCATCGAGCCCGCGCTGGGCGGCGGCCATGTGCTGGTGCGCACGCGGGCGCGCCTGGGCATGGTCGAGCTGTGGGTCAGCAACACCTTGCCGGAAGAGCCCGGCCCGCCGGGTGCCGGCATCGCGCTGGCCAACGTGCGCGAGCGCCTGCGCCTGCTGCACGACCTGGCCGCCACGCTGGAGACCGGCGTGGTCGACGGGCGCTACGAAGTGCGCATCAGCCTGCCGCTGTGACGTTGCCGCGATGAGGCCCTCACGATGAGCGAACGTCCGCCGCTGTCGGTGCTGATCGTCGATGACGAGCCACTGGCCCGCATGCGCCTGCGCTCGCTGGTCGAGACCTGCAGCGAGCCGCCGGCGCAGGTGGTCGGCGAGGCGGGCGATGCCGACGAGGCCATCGCGCTGCTGGCGCAGCAGCCGGTCGACCTGCTGCTGCTGGACATCGCGATGCCCGGCCGCGACGGGCTGAAGCTGGCCGACGAGCTGCGCAGGCGTCCGGTGCCGCCGAAGGTGGTGTTCGTCACCGCCCACGCCGACCACGCCCTGCGGGCCTTCGAGGTCGACGCGGTCGACTACCTGACCAAGCCGGTGCGGCGCGAGCGCCTGCAGGCCGCGCTGCTGCGCGTCGACGAGCGCCGCGGCATCAGCACGCCGGTCGCCCCGCAGGGGCCGATGGTGGTGGTCAGCGACCGTGGCCGCATCCTTCGCGTGCCGGCATCGGAGGTGCTGTACCTGAAGGCCGAGCAGAAGTACGTCACCCTGTGCAGCGCGCGGGGCCGCTGGGTGCTGGACGATGCGCTGGCCGATCTGGAGCAGCGCCTGGGCCCGGGCTTCCTGCGCGTGCACCGCAATGCGGTGGTGGCGCTGAGTGCGGTGCGCGCGCTCGCACGCCACGGCGAGGAAGAAGGCGAAGAGGGCTGGGCCGTGCAGGTGAGCAATGGCGACTGGCTGGCCGTTTCGCGCCGGCAGCTGGCGGCCGTGCGCGAGGCGGTGGCGGCGCAGCAGCCGCGCTGAAGCCTGGATGTCGGCGCGCCGCGCAGGGGGGTGGCTGCTGCTGGAGTTGCTCCGGCCGTCGCGCCGCCCGTCGCGCCGGTGGCGTCGGTCGCTGTCAGTGCCGCCGCATCCTCGGCGCAGGCCGCCGCCCTGGCGTCGACCGCGCGCGCCGTGCGGCCGTCCGACACGGGGGTCGCTGCGCAGGCCCCGTCCCCCGCGGCGGCGACCGCGGCTTCCCGCGCGTTGCGACCTGGCGAGTTCGATGTCTGCGGCCACGGCATCGTGCAGGGCCAGCCGGTGGAGCCCTCGGCAGCCGGCCGGCCGGCCGAGTACCTGCCGCCGAAGGAGCTGGAAACGCGCTGGCAGCAGGAGGTCGAGGCGCTGCTGCCGGGGCTGGCGCGCTCCGGGGTGCCAGGGGCCGAAGCGGCCGTGGCACTGCTGCAGGGGCGCAGCGCGGACCTGGTGCGCCTGGCCTTGCGCGACCGCGATGCACGCACCGTGCAATGGGCCGTGCAGGCCTGCCAGGCGGCGGGTGCCGCGCAGGCCGAGTCGGCCTGCCTGATGCTGCCGACCCGCCTGTGGACCGAAGTGGAACCGGACAACGGCGCGGCCTGGCTGCAGCTGATGTCGGCCGAGCCGGCGGCGCAGGCCGATGCGCTGTACGGGCTGACGCGCGCGCGGCGCTTCGATGAACGGGTCGGCGCGCTCGCCGCGGTGGTCGACCAGGCGGCCCCGCAGGACCTGCCGCAGCCGGCGCGGCTGCAACTGCGGATCCTGGCGTTCAACGCCGAACTGGCGAAGGCCACGCTGGTCTACAAGCCCTTGCTCCAGCTGTGCCCCTCGAACCTGGCCACCGACGCCAACCGGCGCGAGCAGTGCCGCGCCGTCGCGGAGCTGCTGGCCGGGCAGTCCGGCACGGTGCTCTCGCGCAGCCTGGGCCTGACGCTGGTCGAGCGCAGCGGCGCCTGGCCGGCAGAACGCGTGGCCGAACGGCGCCGGCAGATCGGCCAGGCCAAGGCGCGACTGGCCGAGCGGCTGGACCAGTCGCTGAAGCTGCCGCCGCTCAGCTGCGCCCAGCTCGAGGTGATGGGCCGCTACATCGACGACTTCGCGCGCCAGGGCGAGTGGGCCATGGCCACGCAGGCGCCCACCCCACGCCGCTGATCCTCTCACGGCTTCGTGGTGCACGAAGCCTCGCTTGTTCATTCCCGTGGACAGCAGGCCGAGCCTTCGCGCATCATTCGCAATCCTGGTGCCGCCATGCGCTTCGACCTGCTCAGCCTCAACCTCGTGCTCGCGATCGCCGAAACCCGCAGCATCACGCGCGGGGCCGACCGCGAGCACCTGGCGCTGGCGGCGGCCAGCAAGCGCCTGTCCGACCTGGAGGCGCGCCTGGGCGTGAGCCTGTTCGAACGCCGCGCGCGCGGCGTCGAGCCCACCGAGGCCGGCCGTGCGCTGGTGCGCCACATCCGCACGCTGCATGCCTCGCTGCATGCGCTGGAAAGCGAGGTGGTCGAGTTCTCGCGCGGCATCAAGGGCCACCTGCGCATCGTGGCCAACCCGAGCGCGATCGCCGAGCACCTGCCGGCCGACCTGGCGGCCTTCGCCCACGCACACCCCGGCATCCGCATCAGTCTGGACGACCTGACCAGCGCCGAGGTGCAGGCCGCGGTGGCCACCGGCCGGGCCGACGTGGGCATCTTCGTGCCGCCGCAGCACGAGGCCGCGCTCGACTGCCGGCCCTACCGACAAGGTGAACTGTCCGTGCTGGTGCCCACCGGCCACGCGCTGGCGCGGCGCAAGGCGGTGCCCTTCGATGCGCTGCTGGACTTCGACATCGTCGGCCTGCACCTGGGCGCGGCCGTGCACGAGGAAATGCGCGAACGCGCCCAGGCGCTTGGCCGCACGCTGAACACGCGGGTGCAGGTGCATGGCTTCGACGCCATCGCGCAGCTGGTCGAAGCCGGCCTCGGCGTCGCGGTGCTGCCGGCGGTGGTGGCCGCGCGCTTTGCCCGCATCTTCGCGGTCCAGTCGCTGCGGCTGGACGAGCCCTGGGCGCGCCGCCCCTACCTGCTGGCCGTGCGCCGGCAGGAAGTGCTGCCCGCCGTCTTGCAGCGTTTTGTCGATGCGCTGTGCCCGCCCGATCACCACGCGGCCGCCGCCCACGCGCCCGCTTCCGATGCGCCGCCCGCGGCGCGACAATCCCCGACCCGCAAGAGGAAGTCCTCATGACCGCCCGCACCCTCTACGACAAGCTCTGGGACGACCACGTCGTCCACACCGAAGAGGACGGCACCGCCGTGCTCTACATCGACCGGCACCTGGTGCACGAAGTCACCAGCCCGCAGGCCTTCGAGGGCCTGCGCCTGGCCGGGCGCAAGGTGTGGCGCATCAGCTCCATCGTCGCCACCGCCGACCACAACACGCCCACCACCGGCTGGGAGCGTGGCTACGACGGCATTGCCGATCCCATCAGCAAGCAGCAGATCACCACGCTGGACGCCAACATCCAGGCCAGCGGGGCGGCCGCGTACTTTCCGTTCCTCGACAAGCGCCAGGGCATCGTGCACGTCATCGGGCCGGAGCAGGGTGCCACCTTGCCCGGCATGACGGTGGTCTGCGGCGACAGCCATACCAGCACGCACGGCGCCTTCGGGGCGCTGGCGCACGGCATCGGCACCAGCGAGGTCGAGCACGTGCTGGCCACGCAGACGCTGCTGGCGCGCAAGGCCAAGAACATGCTGGTGAAGGTGGACGGCACGCTGCCCAAGGGCTGCGGCGCCAAGGACATCGTGCTGGCGATCATCGGCAGGATCGGCACTGCCGGCGGCACCGGCTACACCATCGAGTTCGGCGGCGCGGCGATCCGCGCGCTGTCGATGGAAGGGCGCATGACGGTGTGCAACATGGCCATCGAGGCTGGCGCCCGCGCCGGCCTGGTGGCGGTGGACGAGACGACGATCCAGTACGTCAAGGGCCGCCCGTTCGCGCCCAAGGGCGTGGAGTTCGACCAGGCCGCCGCCTACTGGCGCACGCTGCACAGCGACCCCGGCGCGCACTTCGACGCGGTGGTCGACCTCGACGTCAGCGGCCTGAAGCCGCAGGTGACCTGGGGCACCTCGCCGGAGATGGTGCTGTCGATCGAAGACCGCGTACCCGATCCCGACAAGGAGAAGGACGCCGTCAAGCGCGGCGCGATCGAGCGCGCGCTGCAGTACATGGGCCTGGAGCCGAACAAGGCCCTGGCCGACGTGCGCATCGACAAGGTCTTCATCGGCTCCTGCACCAACAGCCGCATCGAGGACATGCGCGAGGCCGCTGCGGTGGTGCGCCGCATCGGCGGCCGCGTGGCCAGCAACGTCAAGCTGGCGATGGTGGTGCCCGGCTCTGGCCTGGTGAAAGCCCAGGCCGAGGCCGAGGGCCTGCACGAGGTGTTCAAGGCCGCCGGCTTCGAATGGCGCGAACCCGGCTGCAGCATGTGCCTGGCGATGAATGCCGACAAGCTCGAGCCCGGCGAGCGCTGCGCCTCCACCAGCAACCGCAACTTCGAAGGGCGCCAGGGCGCCGGCGGCCGCACGCACCTGGTCAGCCCGGCGATGGCCGCGGCAGCCGCGCTGAACGGCCATTTCGTCGACGTCCGCCGCATCGCCTGAGCCCCGAGGGAGAACACGACATGCAAGCCTTCACCGTGCACCAGGGCCTCGTCGCGCCGCTGGACCGCGACAACGTCGACACCGACGCGATCATCCCGAAGCAGTTCCTGAAGTCGATCAAGCGCTCGGGCTTCGGCCCGAACCTGTTCGACGAATGGCGCTACCTCGACAAGGGCGAGCCCGGGCAGGACCCGGCGGTGCGCAAGCCGAACCCGGACTTCGTGCTGAACCAGCCCCGCTACCAGGGCGCCTCGGTGCTGCTGGCGCGCAGGAACTTCGGCTGCGGATCGAGCCGCGAGCATGCGCCCTGGGCGCTGGACCAGTACGGCTTCCGCGCGATCATTGCGCCGAGCTATGCCGACATCTTCTTCAACAACTGCTTCAAGAACGGCCTGCTGCCGATCGTGCTCACCGAGTCGCAGGTGGCGCAGCTGTTCGACGAGGTAGCGGCCTTCCCGGGCTACCGGCTGACGATCGATCTGCCGCGCCAGGTGGTCGTGAAGCCCGATGGCAGCGAGCTGCCGTTCCAGATCGAGCCCTTCCGCAAGCATTGCCTGGTCAATGGCTTCGACGACATCGGCCTGACCCTGCGCCATGCCGACAAGATCCGCGCCTTCGAGGCCGAGCGCCTGGCAAGAATGCCGTGGCTGTCCCAACGCCTGTTGTGAGCGGCCGGTCGAGACTGCCGTGCTGAAGGCCTGGTTCCACCGCGTCGTGCTGAGCCGGCGCTGGCTCACCTTCCTCGTGATGGTGGCCAGTTTCTTCGCCTTCGGCATCGGCACGCTGAACCTGTTCTACCTGCTGCGCGCCAATGGCAACCTGCTGCTCGAGAACGGCTGGCAGGCGGTGATGGACGGCGGCGCGCAGCAGCTGGTCGAACTGCTGGTCAATGGCGTCGTCGGCATGGCCGCCTACATCGTGTTCAAGGCCTGCGAGTACCGGCTGGTGCACGGTCTGATCGACACACCCGATTCCCACTGAAACTTGAAGAGTTGCGCATCATGAAGATTGCAGTCCTGCCGGGCGACGGCATCGGCACCGAGATCATGGCCGAGGCCGTGAAGGTGCTGAAGGTCCTGGACCTGAAACTGGAGATGGAAGAGGCGCTGGTCGGCGGCGCCGCCTACGAAGCCCATGGCCATCCGCTGCCCGAGGGCACGCTGAACCTGGCCAAGGCCGCCGATGCGGTGCTGTTCGGCGCTGTCGGCGACTGGAAGTACGACAAGCTCGAACGCCAGTTCCGGCCCGAGCAGGCCATCCTGGGCCTGCGCAAGCACCTGGGCCTGTTCGCGAACTTCCGCCCGGCGATCTGCTACGAGCAGCTGACGCATGCCTCGTCGCTGAAGCCCGAGCTGGTGGCGGGCCTGGACATCCTGATCATCCGCGAGCTCACCGGCGACATCTACTTCGGGCAGCCGCGCGGCCGCCGCACGGCGGTGGACGGTCACTTCCCGGGCGCCGAGGAAGCCTTCGACACGATGCGCTACTCGAAGCCCGAGATCGAGCGCATCGCCCACGTCGCGTTCCAGGCGGCTCGCAAGCGCGGCAAGAAGGTGACCTCGGTCGACAAGGCCAACGTGCTCGAGACCTTCCAGTTCTGGAAGGACGTCGTCACCGAGGTGCACGCCCAGTACCCCGACGTCGAGCTCGAGCACATGTACGTCGACAACGCGGCGATGCAGCTGGTCAAGGCGCCGAAGAAGTTCGACGTGGTGGTCACCGGCAACATGTTCGGCGACATCCTGTCCGACGAGGCGGCCATGCTCACCGGCTCGATCGGCATGCTGCCTTCTGCGTCACTCGACAAGGCCAACAAGGGCCTGTACGAACCCAGCCATGGCAGCGCGCCGGACATCGCCGGCAAGGGCATCGCCAATCCTTTGGCTACAATCCTGTCTGCTGCCATGATGCTCCGCTTCTCCCTCAACCAGCCCGAAGCCGCCGACCGGATCGAATCCGCGGTGCGTGCGGTGCTGTCGGCCGGGTACCGCACCGGCGACATCTGGTCCGAGGGCACGAAGAAGGTGGGCACCATCGAGATGGGCGATGCCGTTGTCGCCGCTCTGAGCACCACCAAGACGATTACCAAGGGCTAGCAAGCTCCGGATCGTCTCGCCCCCACAACTGGACCCCGGCGAACGAGCCGGGGAACCCAGGGGTCCAGAGCAACTGGAAAGGCGTATTGAAATGGCACTCGTAGGTTTGGTTGGCTGGCGCGGAATGGTCGGTTCCGTGCTGATGGAGCGCATGCAGGCCGAGAACGACTTCGCGCTCATCGAGCCGATGTTCTTTTCCACCAGCAATGCCGGCGGCTCTGCGCCGTCAATGGCGAAGAACGAGTCGAAGCTGTACGACGCATTCGACATCGAATCGCTCAAGCGCTGTGACATCGTCATCACCGCCCAGGGTGGCGACTACACCACCGAGGTCTTCCCGAAGCTGCGCGCGGCCGGCTGGAACGGCCACTGGATCGATGCGGCGTCCACGCTGCGCATGAAGGACGACGCGGTCATCATCCTCGACCCTGTCAACCTGCCGGTGATCAAGAGCGCGCTTGCCAAGGGCGGGCGCAACTGGATCGGCGGCAATTGCACCGTCAGCTGCATGCTGATGGGCGTAGGTGCGCTGTTCAAGGCCGGGCTGGTCGAGTGGATGAGCACGCAGACCTACCAGGCGGCCTCCGGCGGCGGCGCGCAGCACATGCGCGAACTGCTGACGCAGTACGGCACGCTGAACGCCGAGGTCAAGGCGCTGCTGGACGACCCGAAGAGCGCGATCCTCGAGATCGACCGCCAGGTCATCGCCAAGCAGCGCAGCCTGTCGGCCGAGGAGACCCAGCACTTCGGTGTGCCGCTGGGCGGCTCGCTGATCCCCTGGATCGACAAGGACCTTGGCAACGGCCAGTCCCGGGAAGAATGGAAGGGCATGGCCGAGACCAACAAGATCCTCGGCCAGGGTGACGGCTTTGGCACCGCGCCCGTGCCCGTCGACGGCTTCTGCGTGCGCGTCGGCGCGATGCGCTGCCACAGCCAGGCGCTGGCCTTCAAGCTGAAGAAGGATGTGCCGCTGGCCGACATCGAAGCCATGATCGCCGCCGACAACGCCTGGGTGAAGGTGGTGCCGAACAACCGGGAAGCGACGCTGCGCGACCTGACCCCGGTGGCCGTCACCGGCACGATGACAATTCCCGTGGGTCGTCTGCGCAAGCTGGCGATGGGTCCGGACTACCTGGGGGCGTTTACCATCGGCGACCAGCTGCTGTGGGGGGCTGCGGAACCGCTGCGCCGCATGTTGCGCATCCTGCTGGAGCAGTGATCTCGTTGCCGTGCGGCAACAATTGGCAACCAGTCGCTACAACAGGGCCTGTGCTGGGCCGAATGTCAGGCTTTGCATGAGCTTGTCAGCCTATATGCTTGATGTTATTGTGAATTCGGGCATTTAGGCTGCAAGCTGGGTGGGATGCCAGATTCTGAGTTTTGCCCCTAGGCGGCGGGCCCGATGAGGCCTGCCGACGCCGTTGTGGAGACGCCTTGAATAACCGCACGTTCCTCTCTGCCCGAACCACCCTGGCGCTGGCTGCGGCCGCTGCGCTGGGCGCTACCACCCTCGATGCCTCGGCGCTGGGCCTGGGCCGGCTGAACGTGCAGTCGGCACTCGGCGAGAGCCTGAAGGCCGAGATCGACATCACCAGCCTCACCCCCGACGAGGCGTCGAGCCTGCAGGTGCGTGTCGCCTCGCCCGAGTCGTACCGCGCGGCGGGCGTCGACTACAACAGCGCGCTGTCGGCTGCCCAGGCGGTGCTGATGCGCCGCGACGATGGCCGGCCCTACCTGCGACTGACCAGCAGCCGCGCGATCCAGGAGCCGTTCGTCGACGTGATCCTCGAGCTGTCGTGGTCCTCGGGCAAGCTGGTTCGTGAGTTCACGCTGCTGTTGGATCCGCCCACCCGCGTCGCCCCGCCCGCCCAGGCGGCAGCGCCGGTGCCTTCGGTCATCACCCCGGCACCGGTGCCCGCCGCCCCTGCTGCGCCGCCGGCGGTGGCCGTGGCGCCGCGTCCGGCGCCCGTGCCCGCCGCACCCGCGGCCGCCGGGCCGAAGCCGACGCCTGCGCCGAAACCGGCCGCCGATGCAGCCGGCGCCGACCAGTACCGCGTGCGCAATGGGGACACGCTGTCGCGCATCGCCGGCCGCACGCAGCGACCGGGTGTCGCGCTCGACCAGATGCTGGTCGGCCTGTTCCGCGCCAACCCGGATGCCTTCCTCGGCAACAACATGAACCGGCTGAAATCCGGCGTCGTGCTGTCGGTTCCGTCCGCTGAGGCGGTGAAGGCCATTGCCCCGGCCGAGGCGCGCGAAGTGATCGCGGCTCAGAGCGCCGACTTCGGGGCCTACCGCCACAAGCTGGCCGAGGGCGCACCGCAAGTCGGCGCCGCCGCACCTGCGCGCCAGGACAAGGGCAAGGTCCAGGCGGCGGTCGAGGACAAGAAGCAGACGGGTGCTGGCTCGGCCGACAAGCTCAAGCTCTCCGGCGCGACCGCCTCGGCGCCCGAGGCGCAGATCGCGAAGTCCGCCGAGCGCAAGGACAACGCCACTCGCGTGGCCGAACTGACCCGAAATGTCGAAGAACTGAAGAAGCTGCAGGCGGGGGCTGCCGCCGCGCAAGCGCCGGCCACGGCACCCGCGCCCGCGCCGGTGGTGGCGGTGCCCGCGGCCGCACCGCCGGCAGTGGCCACGCCGGCCCCGGCGCCCGCGCCGGCGGCCGACGCCTCCAGGCCGGCGCCCGCCCCGGCGCCGCAGGCCAGTGCGGCGCCCGCGGCCACGCCGCCGGCCGTCGCTTCGGCGCCACGTCTGGCAGCCTCACGTCCGGCCGCTGCGGCGCCTGTCGCTGCCGAGCCCGGCTTCCTCGATTCGATCCTCGAAAGCCCGTTGGCGCTGCCGGGTGCCGGCATCCTGGCCATCGTGCTGGCGGGTCTGGGCTACTACAAGTTCCGCAGCCGCGGGCCCAAGAAGGACCGCGCAGAAACCTCTTTCCTTGAAAGCCGGGTGCAACCCGACTCGTTCTTCGGTGCCAGCGGTGGCCAGCGTGTCGACACGAGCGATCAGTCGGCCGGCACGTCCTCGATGGGCTTCTCGCTGAGCCAGCTCGACGCCATCGGTGATGTCGATCCGGTGGCGGAGGCCGACGTCTACCTGGCCTACGGCCGCGACCTGCAGGCCGAAGAAATCCTGAAGGAGGCGATGCGCACCACGCCGGACCGGCTGGCCATTCGCACCAAGCTGCTCGAGGTCTACGCGAAGCGGCGCGACACCAAGGGCTTCGAACTGCTGGCCACGCAGCTGTACGCCATCACCCAGGGCGCCGGCGCGGACTGGGAAAAGGCCCAGGAAATGGGCCGCCAGATCGACCCCGAGAACCCTCTGTACAAGCCGGGTGGCAAGCCCGAAGAGGTGGTGCGCGATGGCCAGGTGATCGCCGACCCCATTGGCGCGACGACCTTGCCGCAATCGGTGATGCCGGCGCAGTCGATGTTCCCGACCGATGGCGGCGCGCCGACCCTGCCGGCCGAGCCGACGGGGGTCGACCTCGACCTGGATCTCGACCTCGAGCCGGCGCCGACCCCGATGGAAATGACCCGCCCGCTGGCCACCAGCGCGGTACCCGTTGCGGGCGATCTCGATTTCGATTTCTCGCCCGAGCCGCCCACGATTTCGAAGAAGGCTGGCAGCGTCCCTGCACCGTCGGCCGCGTCGATGGACTTCAACCTCGACGAGTTGTCGCTCGACGCCGACGCCACCCTGCCTGTCGCCTCCGGCGGCGATGCGACCTTGCCGCTGAAGTCTGCGCGCAGCGAACCTTCGCTGGACTTCGGTGACTTCACGCTTTCGCAGCCCGCGGCCTTGTCCGACGCGGGCCCGCCGTCGACGCATGACCCGAGCGAGCTGCCGAACGACGACGCCGACCCGATCGCCCGCAAGCTCGAGCTGGCCGAGGAGTTCCGCCAGATCGGCGACATGGAAGGCGCCCGCGACCTGCTCGAGGAAGTCATCAACAAGAGCAGCGGCGCACTGAAGACCAAGGCCCAGGGGATGCTCGAACAGCTCGGGTGAGCAGCCAGCGCATCGCCCTCGGCATTGCCTACCGCGGCAGCGGCTACCTGGGATGGCAAAGCCAGCCCGGCGGTCGTACCGTGCAAGACCAGCTCGAGCAAGCGCTGAGCGCCTTTGCCGCACGGCCGATCAGCACGATGTGCGCCGGTCGCACCGACACCGGTGTGCACGGCCTGAACCAGGTGGTGCACCTGGACAGCCCGGTCGAGCGCGAGCCCTTCAGCTGGGTGCGCGGCACCAACCGCTACCTGCCGCCCGACATTGCCGTGCAGTGGGCTCAGCCGGTGGTGCCCGGGTTCCATGCCCGCAACAGCGCCCGCAGTCGGCGCTACCGCTACCTGCTGCTGGAATCGGCCTTGCGTCCGGCGCTCGAAGCAGGCCAGGTCGGCTGGGTGTTCCGGCCCCTCGAAGCGTCAGCGATGCAGGAGGCAGCCCGAGCGCTGATCGGCGAGCACGATTTCAGCTCGTTCCGGGCCGCCGAATGCCAGGCCGCCAGCCCGGTGAAGACCCTCTATGCGATCGGGATCACCCGCCGCGGCGCGTACTGGTGCTTCGATTTCCACGGCAACGCCTTCCTGCACCACATGATCCGCAACATCATGGGCTGCCTGGTGGCCATCGGCAGCGGTCGCCAGCCAGCCGGCTGGATGGGCGAGGTGCTGCGCGCCCGCAGTCGCGATGCCGCAGCCCCCACCTTCATGGCCGATGGCCTGTACTTCGTCGGTCCGCAGTACGATGCCCACCATCGCATTCCGGCGCACACGCCGGCGATGGACTGGTTCGTCTGAGGCCGTCATGACCACCCGCACCCGCATCAAGATCTGCGGCCTCACCCGCGAGGCCGATCTCGACACCGCCGTCGAATGCGGGGCCGACGCCATCGGCTTTGTGCTGTACGAACGCAGCCCGCGAGCGATCAGCATCGCCCGCGCAGCCGAACTGGCGCGCCGCCTGCCGCCCTTCGTGACGCCGGTGGCCTTGTTCGTCAACGCGGCGCCGGAGCAGGTGCAGGCCCTGCTGGAGGCGGTCCCCAACGCACTGCTGCAGTTCCACGGTGACGAGGCGCCCGCCGAATGCGCGCGGTATGGCCACCCCTACCTGCGGGCCGCCCGCATGGCGGCTGGCCTTGCTTTGCTAGACTTCGCCTCCTCATACACGAGTGCTGCCGGCCTGTTGCTCGACGCCCATGTCGAAGGCTATGGCGGTGGTGGAAAGGCGTTCGATTGGTCACTCGTGCCTCATCACGTGCCCCTTCCGGTCGTTTTGTCTGGTGGGTTGAATCCTGCAAACGTGATCGATGGGATCCTGCACGTCCGGCCCTGGGCCGTTGACGTGAGTTCCGGCGTCGAGTCGGCCAAGGGCATCAAGGATGCCGTGCTGATGCGCCGGTTCTGCGAGGCAGTGCGCGAAGCCGATGCGCGCATCGCCGACGCCGCCGATTGAATCCGCCTGTGCGCTGCCAGCGCCAGGCCTTGCAGGAAGACCACGATGTTCGATTACCACCAACCCGATGCCCACGGGCATTTCGGACCCTATGGCGGCACCTTCGTCGCCGAGACGCTGGTGCATGCGCTCGACGAGTTGAAGGCCGCCTATGAGAAGTACCGCGTCGACCCTTCGTTCCAGACCGAGTTTCGCAACGAGCTGAAGCACTTCGTCGGGCGGCCGAGCCCGATCTACCACGCGGCGCGCCTGTCGCGCGAAATCGGCGGTGCACAGATCCATCTGAAGCGCGAGGACCTGAACCACACCGGCGCGCACAAGGTCAACAACACCATTGGCCAGGCGCTGCTGGCCAAGCGCATGGGCAAGCCGCGCGTGATCGCCGAGACCGGGGCCGGCCAGCATGGCGTGGCCACCGCGACGATCTGCGCGCGCTACGGCATGGAGTGCGTGGTGTACATGGGCAGCGAAGACGTCAAGCGCCAGTCGCCCAACGTCTACCGCATGAACCTGCTCGGCGCACGGGTGGTGCCGGTCGAATCCGGCAGTCGCACGCTGAAGGATGCGCTGAACGAAGCCCTGCGCGACTGGGTCACCAACGTCGAGAACACTTTCTACATCATCGGCACCGTCGCCGGCCCGCACCCGTATCCGATGATGGTGCGCGACTTCCAGCGCGTGATCGGCGACGAGTGCATGGTGCAGATGCCGGCGCAGATCGGCCGGCAGCCCGACGCGGTGATCGCCTGCGTGGGCGGGGGCAGCAACGCCATGGGCATCTTCTACCCCTACATCCCCCACGACAAGGTGCGGCTGATTGGCGTGGAGGCCGCAGGGCAGGGGCTGGACAGCGGCAAGCATGCGGCCAGCCTCTCGGCCGGCTCGCCCGGCGTGCTGCACGGCAACCGCACCTACCTGCTGCAGGACGAGAACGGCCAGATCACCGAGACGCATTCGGTGTCGGCGGGCCTGGACTACCCCGGCGTCGGCCCCGAGCATGCGTACTTGAAGGACATCGGCCGGGCCGAGTACGTCGGCATCACCGACGATGAAGCGCTGGCCGCCTTCCACCGCCTGTGCCGCACCGAAGGCATCATCCCGGCGCTGGAATCCAGCCACGCCGTGGCCTACGCCATGAAGCTGGCGGCCACGATGTCGCCGGAGCAGCACCTGCTGGTGAACCTGTCCGGGCGTGGCGACAAGGACATCGGCACGGTGGCCGACCTGTCGGGCGCCGAATTCTTCTGCCGACCTTCGTGTCGAGGCCAGACCGTCAAGGGCGGCGTGCAGACGGTGGAGGTGCAGCGATGAGCCGCATTGCCCCCACGCTGCAAGCCCTGCAGGCCGCCGGCCACAAGGCGCTGATTCCCTACATCTGCGCCGGCGACCCGTATCCCGATGCCACCGTGGAGGTGATGCTGGCACTGGCGGCCGGCGGGGCCGATGTCATCGAGCTCGGCGTGCCGTTCTCCGACCCGATGGCCGATGGCCCGGTGATCCAGCAGGCCTCCGAGCGCGCGCTGGCGCAGGGCATAGGCCTGGCGCAGGTGCTGGGCTATGTGCAGGCCTTCCGCCGCAGCGACAAGCGCACCCCGGTCGTGCTGATGGGCTATGCCAACCCGATCGAGCGCTATGACCAGCGCCATGGTGCAGGCAGCTTCGTTGCCGCGGCGCGCGAGGCGGGTGTCGACGGCCTGCTGGTGGTGGACTATCCGCCCGAGGAATGCGAGTCGCTGGCCGCTGCGCTGAAGCAGGCCGACATGGACCTGATCTTCCTGCTCGCGCCGACCTCGACCGAGCATCGCATCGAGGAAGTGGGCCGCATCGCCAGCGGCTATGTCTACTACGTGTCGCTGAAGGGTGTCACGGGGGCAGGTCATCTCGACACGTCGGCGGTGGCCGAGGCGGTGCCACGCATCCGCCGGCATGTCAAGGTGCCGGTGGGTGTAGGCTTCGGTATTCGCGATGCGCAAACGGCCCAGGCCGTGGCCCGGGTGGCCGACGCGGTGGTGATCGGTTCGCGGCTGGTGCAGCTTCTGCACGCGCAGCCGAGAGACACGGTGGCGGCTGCCGGCCAGGCCTTCATGGCCGAAATCCGCACAGCGCTCGATGCGATAGCAACAGGAGCATCCTGATGAGCTGGCTAGAAAAACTGCTGCCGCCGAAGATCCAGCAGACCGATCCGACCGAGCGTCGCTCGGTGCCCGAAGGTCTCTGGGTCAAGTGTCCGGCCTGCGAGACGGTGCTGTACAACACCGACCTGGCGCAGAACCTCAACGTCTGCCCGAAGTGCGACCACCACCACCGCATCGGTGCCCGCGCGCGGCTCGATGCCTTCCTGGACGCCGAAGGGCGCTACGAGATCGGCCAGGAGGTGGTGCCGGTCGACCCGCTGAAGTTCAAGGACAGCCGCAAGTACCCCGAGCGCCTGAAGGACGCACTGGAAGCCACCGGCGAGACCGATGCGCTGGTGGTGCTGGGCGGCGCAGTGATGAGCGTGCCGCTGGTCGCCGCCTGCTTCGAGTTCGATTTCATGGGCGGCTCGATGGGCTCCGTGGTCGGCGAGCGCTTCGTGCGCGGCGTCGAGACCGCGGTCGAGCAGAAGGTGCCGTTCGTCTGCTTCACCGCCACCGGCGGTGCGCGCATGCAGGAGGGCCTGTTCAGCCTGCTGCAGATGGCCAAGACCAATGCAGCCCTGACGCGCCTGGCCAAGGCCAAGCTGCCCTACATCAGCGTGCTGACCGACCCGACGATGGGCGGCGTCTCGGCCAGCTTCGCCTTCGTCGGCGACGTGGTGCTGGCCGAGCCCAAGGCGCTGGTCGGCTTTGCGGGCCCGCGGGTCATCGAGAACACCGTGCGCGAGAAGCTGCCCGAAGGATTCCAGCGGGCCGAGTTCCTGCTGAAAAAGGGCGCGGTCGACCAGATCGTCGACCGGCGGCAGTTACGCTCGCGCGTTGCCCAGATGTTGGCCATGCTGCAGCGCCAAGGCGCAGACGCGGTGAGCTGATCCTTCCAAACCTCCAGCGCCTCCATCGACCGGGCCCCAGCGGCCCGGTTTTGCATTGATGACCTCCCATCCCCAGACTCTCGCCGACTGGCTCGCTCATTGCGAGCGCCTGCACCCGAAGACCATCGACATGACGCTCGACCGGGTCAACGCGGTGCGGAACCGGCTCGGGCTGCGCTTCGAGGTGCCGGTGATCAGCGTGGCCGGCACCAATGGCAAGGGCTCGACCTGCGCGATGCTCGAGTGCATCGCGCTGCAGGCGGGCTACAAGGTGGGCCTGTACATCAAGCCGCACCTGGTGCACTTCGAGGAGCGCTGCCGCATCAACGGCGAGATGGTGCAGGCCGAGGCACTGCTGCCGCATTTCGAAGCCGTCGAGGCCGCGCGCCTCGCGCTGAAGCTGACGCTCACCTATTTCGAGTTCACGACGCTGGCGATCATGCGGGCCCTGTCGCTGGCGCCGCTGGACTTGGTGATCCTGGAGGTCGGCATGGGTGGCCGGCTCGATGCGGTCAACACCATCGACGCCGACTGCGCGGTGATCACCGGCATCGCGCTCGACCACACCGAGTTTCTCGGCCCCGACCGCGAATCCATCGGCCGCGAGAAAGCCGGCATCATGCGCGCCGGCCGGCCGGTGATCGTCAGCGACCCCGAACCGCCTGCGAGCCTGGCGGCGCGCGCCACCGAAGTGGGCGCCGACCTGTGGCAGATCGGGCGCGACTTCAACTTCCAAGGTGACAAGCAGCAGTGGGCCTGGAGCGGCCGTGGGCGCCGATTCAACGGCCTGGCCTACCCGGCGCTGCGCGGTGCGAACCAGCTGCTCAATGCCTCGGCGGCGCTGGCGGCTTTCGAGGCCATCCGCGAGCGCCTGCCGATCACGGCGCAGGCCGTGCGCAACGGCCTGGCACTCGTCGAGCTGCCTGGCCGTTTCCAGATCGTGCCGGGCCAGCCGACCCTGGTGCTGGATGTCGCACACAACCCGCAGGCGGTCGCCGCGCTGGCGCTCAACCTCGACCAGATGGGCTTCTACCCGCGCACGCATGCGGTGTTCGGTGCGATGCGCGACAAGGACATCGCCGCGCTGCTGAAGCATGTGGCGCCGCTGGTCGACCACTGGTACCTGACCGACCTGCCGCTGCCACGCGCGGCCAGTGCCTCCGAGTTGGCGCCGGCCGTTCGGACGGCTGCGAGCAGCGCGCGCGCGGTGTCCGTCGCCGAGTTCGAGTCCCCCGAGCAAGCCCTGCGCGCAGCGGCCGCCGCAGCAGACCCCGCTGATAGAATCGTTGTCTTCGGCTCGTTCTTCACCGTAGGCGGCGTGCTGAAGGACGGCCTGCCCCGATTGGCGGCCCGGCACCTGGGCTGACCGGGGCCCCTTCGCTTGTTCCGCAGCGGCCCCATCTGGTTCGCATGGCATTGCTGTCGTTCTTCAAGCGCAAAGACGAATCTCCGGCTGCGGCTGACGCGCCCGATGCCGTGGCCACCGCGCGCACGCGGGCCAGGCGCCGGCTGATCGGCGCGACCGTGCTGCTCGGCGTTGGCGTGATTGGCTTCCCTCTGCTGTTCGAGACCCAGCCGCGACCCGTGCCGGTGGACATCCCGATCGAGATCCCACGCCGCGAGTCGGTCCCGCCTCTGAGCCTGCCACCGGCTGCGCCGGCCTCGGCTGCGACGATAGCCGTGCCGCCCGCCGTGACCGAAGCCGCCGTGCCCGAACCGGTGCCGGCCACTCGCCCTGTGCCCGCCGCATCCAGGCCGGGCACGGTTCCCATGGTCACCGAGCGCGAGGCCGACCAGGGCCGCGAAGTGGCCGCTGCGCCGGCACGGCCCGTGGCGTCGAGTCCCGCGCCGAAGCCCGCGTCCGCGCCGAAGCCGGTGTCCACGCCGCAGGCCTCCCCGCCCAAGCCATCGGCCGATGGCCAGCGCGCACAGGCGCTGCTTGACGGCAAGCCCGCTGCGGCCGCAGCCAAGCCGGCTGCCGAGGCCAGTGCCAACGGCGCGCGCATCGTCGTGCAGGTCGGTGCCTACACCGACGCCGACAAGCTGCGCGAGGCGCGCCAGAAGGTCGAGAAGCTGGGCATGAAGACCTACACGCAGGTGATCGAGGCCGATGGCGGCAAGCGCACCCGCGTGCGCGTCGGTCCCTTCGCGACGCGCGACGAGGCTGACAAGGCTGCCGCCCGCATCAAGGCCGCCGGCCTGCCGGTGGCGATCCTCACGCTGTGAGCGAAGGCATGCCGGCCATCGAACTCGGCTGGGTCGATATCGGCCTCATCGCGGTGCTGTCGATCTCGGTGATCGTCGGACTGTGGCGCGGCCTGGTGTTCGAGCTGATGTCGCTGTTCGGCTGGGTGGTGGCCTATGTGATGGCGCAGGCCTTCACGCCTGAAGTGAGCGTCCATGTGCCGATTGGCGAAGCCGGTTCCGCACTGAATCACGGCGCGACCTTCGCGCTGACCTTCATCGGCGTGCTGATCGTCTGGTCGCTGCTGGCCCGGTTGGTGCGCCTGCTGATCCAGGCCACGCCGCTGACGGTGCTCGATCGCCTGCTCGGTGGCGGCTTCGGACTGCTGCGCGGCCTGGTGCTGCTGCTGGCCCTGGCCACGCTGGTGACCTTCACGCCGGCACGGCAATCGCCGCTGTGGCGGGCCTCGCATGGTGCGGCAATGCTCAACGTCGCACTGCAAGGGCTGAAGCCGGTGCTGCCCGCCGACATGGCGCGTCACCTGCCGGCGGCCTGATCCCGAATTCCTCGTCTACTCACGGATTCACACCATCATGTGCGGCATCGTCGGCGTCATCTCCAAAGCGCCCGTCAACCAGCTGATCTACGACGCCTTGCTGCTGCTGCAGCACCGCGGGCAGGATGCCGCCGGCATCGTCACGATGGCCGGCACCCAGTGCTTCATGCACAAGGCCCGCGGCATGGTGAAGGACGTGTTCCGCACCCGCAACATGCGCGCGTTGCCCGGCAGCGTGGGCCTGGGCCAGGTGCGCTACCCGACCGCCGGCAACGCCTTCAACGAGGAAGAAGCGCAGCCGTTCTACGTCAACGCGCCGTATGGCATCGTGCTGGTGCACAACGGCAACCTCACCAATGCGCACGCGCTGAAGAAGGAGCTGTTCGACGTCGACCGGCGCCACATCAACACCGGCAGCGACACCGAGGTGCTGATCAACATCCTCGCGCACGAGATGGAACTGGCCGGCCGCGACGTGCCATTGACGCCGCAGCTGGTGTTCCGTGCGGTGAAGGCCGTCCACCGGCGCATCCGCGGCTCGTATGCGGTGGTCGCTCTGATCGCGGGTTATGGCCTCCTGGCCTTCCGCGACCCCTACGGCATCCGCCCGCTGGTGGTGGGCGAGGCCGACCTGCCCGCCAGCGAAGGCGGCGGCCGCGAGGTGATGGTGGCCAGCGAGACGGTCGCGCTCGAAGGCACCGGCCACAAGGTACTGCGCGACGTGGCGCCCGGCGAGGCGATCTTCATCGACCTCGAGGGCACCATCCATGCCGAGCAGTGCGCCCAGGCGCCGACGCTGAACCCCTGCATGTTCGAGTACGTGTACCTGGCGCGGCCCGATTCGGTGATCGACGGCATCTCGGTCTACCAGGCGCGGCTGAACCTGGGCGAGACGCTGGCGCAGCGCGTGATCAACACCATGCCGCCGAGCGAGATCGACGTGGTGATCCCGATCCCCGAATCCAGCCGTCCCTCCGCGATGCAGGTTGCGCAGAAGATCGGCAAGCCCTACCGCGAGGGATTCGTGAAGAACCGCTACGTCGGCCGCACCTTCATCATGCCGGGCCAGAGCGTGCGCAAGAAGAGCGTGCGGCAGAAGCTCAACGCCATCGTGCAGGAGTTCAAGGGCCGCAACGTGCTGCTGGTCGACGACTCGATCGTGCGCGGCACCACCAGCAAGGAAATCGTGCAGATGGCCCGCGAGGCCGGCGCGCGCAAGGTCTACATGGCTTCGGCCGCTCCACCGGTGCGTTATCCCAATGTCTATGGCATCGACATGCCGACGCGCGAGGAGCTGATTGCACACGGTCGCAGCGTCGAGCAGATCCGCGAGTACATCGGCGCCGACGCGCTGATCTACCAGGATGTGGATGCGATGAAGCGCGTCGTCAAGCAGCTGAACCCGAAGATCCAGGGCTTCGAGGCCTCGTGCTTCGACGGCGTCTACATCACCGGCGACGTCAGCGCCGCCGACTTCGAGGCTATCGAGCAGCAGCGCACCGAGGCGCGCCAGGACGACGAGGAGGGCAGCCAGCGCAGCCGCCTGACCCTGCAAAGCCGCGACGAGCCCTGAACCACCGCTGCACCACCCGAAGCCCACCCCTTCAGATGACCACTGTCCGCACCCGTATCGCCCCGTCGCCCACCGGATTCCTGCACCTGGGCACTGCCCGCACCGCGCTGTTCTCCTGGGCCTATGCCCGGCACTTCGGTGGCCAGTTCGTGCTGCGCATCGAAGACACCGACGTCGCCCGCTCGACGCAGGATTCGGTCGACCAGATCCTCGAATCGATGCGCTGGCTGGGCCTGGACTACGACGAAGGCCCGATCTACCAGATGCAGCGCCTGGCGCGCTACCACGAGGTCATCGAGCAGATGATCGCCGCGGGCACGGCCTATCGCTGCTACTGCACGCCCGAGGAACTGGAGGCCATGAAGGCCGGCCAGGAAGCGCGCGGCGAAAAGCGCCGCTACGACGGTACCTGGCGTCCTGCGCCCGGCAAGGTGTTGCCGCCGGTGCCGGCCGGCGTATCGCCGGTGGTGCGATTTGCCAATCCGGAACAGGGTGTGGTCAGCTGGGATGACCTGGTCAAGGGCCCGATCAGCATTGCCAACGAGGAGATCGACGACCTCATCATCCTGCGGCCCGACGGCGTGCCGACCTACAACTTCGCCGTGGTGGTCGACGACTGGGACATGCAGATCACCCATGTCTTCCGCGGCGACGAGCACATCAACAACACGCCCTGGCAGATCAACATCTTCCACGCGCTGAACGCGCCGCTGCCGCGCTTCGGCCATTGTCCGATCATCCTGGGCGACGACGGGCTGAAGCTGTCCAAGCGCCGCGGCGCCGTCAGCGTCACGGCCTACGAGGAGGGCGGCTACCTGCCCGAGGCGATGCTGAACTACCTGGCGCGCCTGGGCTGGAGCCACGGCGACGACGAGCTGTTCACCCGCGAGCAGATGGTCGGCTGGTTCGATGGCAGCCACCTGGCCAAGAGCCCGGCGCAGTGGGACCCGGCCAAGCTGGCCTGGGTCAACGCCCAGTACCTGAAGCAGGCCGATGACGCTCGCCTGGCCGGCCTGGTGGCCGCGCAAATGGCGCGGCGCGGCATCAGCGCCGCAGCCGACGAACGGCTGGCCGCAGCCTGCGCGCTGTTCAAGGACCGTTGCAGCACCACGGTCGAGCTGGCCGATTGGCTGGCGATGTACTTCGCGCCGGTGGCACCCACCGAGCAGGACCTTGCGGCGCATGTCACCGCGGCGGTGAAGCCCGCGCTGGCCGCGCTGCGTGAGCGCCTGTCGGCCGCGGTGTGGGACAAGGCGGCGATCAGCCAGGCCATCAAGGACACCATCGGCGAACACAAGCTGAAGATGCCGCAGCTGGCGATTCCGGTGCGCGTGCTCGTGTGCGGCCGCGCCCAGACGCCCTCGGTCGATGCCGTGCTGGCATTGTTCGATCGCGACACCGTGCTCGCGCGGCTCTCGACCTGATTGCGCAGTGCAAGAGCTGTGCTATAGTCATGGACTCGCTTGAACAGCGCGGCTTTCGAGTCACATCGGGGGTATAGCTCAGCTGGGAGAGCGCTTGCATGGCATGCAAGAGGTCAGCGGTTCGATCCCGCTTACCTCCACCAAAATTCCAAGGTGGCGCTGTTCAAGATGGTGAAGGATTTCAGTCCCCTTCGTCTAGAGGCCTAGGACACCACCCTTTCACGGTGACTACAGGGGTTCGAATCCCCTAGGGGACGCCAATAGCAAACCCCCGCGTCGCAAGGCGCGGGGGTTTTGTCTTTGGGGCCAGCTCGATGGCTGGCGCTAGCTGCCGGCCGTGGCTGCGTCGGCGGCCTCTTCATAAGGCCGCCCGCCCGGCCGCAGCGCGCTGTGCGCCCGTGCCGACTGCGACAGCGGATAGAACATCTGGTCCGCCCAATGCTCCTCGCCGAACAGCTTGTCGTCCTGCAGGCCGACGGCGGGCGGGTACCGGCGGGTGATGTGTGCCGAGCCGAACAGCATGTCCCACACGAACAGCAGGTTGCCGAAATTGCCCTTGTAGTGGCCAATGCCGTCGGCATTGCTCAGCGCGTGGTGGGCCCAGTGCGTGGCCGGCGTCGAGATCGTGCGCTCGACCAGCCACATCAGCGGGCGCAGCGCCGGGATGCGATACAGCGGCTCGTCCCATCGCCAGGCGCAATGCGCGCCGAGGATCACGGCCATCTTCACGACGATGTAGAACGCATACACCTTGCCCAGGCCCAGGAACAGCAGCACGCCGGCAAGCCACAGGCCCGGCATCATCAGGTAGTAGAAGAAGTTGTTGCGGTAGGTGATGCGGATGCTCATGTACTGCGCCGAGTGGTGCGCGCGGTGCAGTGGCCACAGCAGCGGCGTGTGCGACAGGCGGTGCCACCAGTACTGCGTCATGTCGTCGGCCAGCAGCAGGATGCCGACCATCGCCCACCACGGCAGGCCGGCCCAGGCGTCGCGCTGGCCGGGCATCAGCCAGGTGCACACCTTGTCCGCGCCGAGCAGCGCGATCGGCTGCGCCAGCGCCAGCAGGCTGATGAACATCGCCAGTTCGAGCTTGGTGTCGTTGGCATTGGCGTGCACCGTGGCCTGGTAGCGCCGGCTCAGCCATTCCTTCGCGGCAAAGCCGAGGATCAGCGTGAGGATCAGGGTGTTCTGCAGCAGCGGGTTCATGGGCCGTAGGGGGGCGGTCGCGGAGGCCGTATTTACGGACGAGCCGTGCTCATGTGTCCAATGCATTGTTGACAACGGCCTGATGCATGGCCAGCATTGCGCCCATGGTGGACCTGAAGCGGCTGGCGCATGTGGTGGCCCTGGCGGACGAATGCCACTTCGCGCGCGCGGCCGAGCGCGTGCACCTGAGCCAGCCGGCCTTCAGTCGCAGCATCCAGGCGATCGAACGCGAGTTGGCGATGCGCTTGTTCGACCGCGAATCCGGCACCGTGCAGCCCACGCCGGCCGGTGCCTTCCTGATCGCCCGCGCGCGCCGCCTGCTGTTCGACGCGCGCTGCCTGCAGCGCGATGCCGAGCTCTACCGCAGCAGCGAGCTGGGTGACACCGCGTTCGGCGCCGGCCCCTTGCCGGCGGCCACCATCATGCCGCTGGTGCTGCCGGCGCTCCGGCGCCAGTACCCGGGTGTCGGCCTGCGGCTGGAGGTCAACAACTGGCAGCTGCTGTATCAGCGGCTGCTGGCCGAGGACATCGAGTTCTTCGTGGCCGACACGCGCGACCTGCCGGCCGACCCCGACATCGCGACCGCGTCCATTGGGCGTCAGAACGGCAACCTGTTCGCGCGGGCCGGCCATCCGCTGGCCGGCACCGACTGCCGCTTTGCGCAGGCCTGGCAACACGGGCTTGCCGCCACGCGGCTGCCCACGGTGGTGAAGGCATCGATGGCACAGCTGGCGGGCCTGCCGGCCGGCACACCGGCGGCGCTGGCGGTGGAATGCGACGACCTGAGCCTGCTGCGCACCCTGGCGCTGAACACCGACTCGGTGCTGGCCGTCTCCGATGCCGCGGTGCAGGAAGAGCTGCGCAGCGGCCTGCTGGTGCAGCTGAACGTCGCCGACCTGCCGCCGATGTTCGCGGAGATGGGCATCGTCACGCTGCTGAACCGCACGCCTTCGCCGATGGCGCAGCGGGCCATCGCCTGCGTGCGCGAGCTCGCGCAGCAGGTCAATGCGCCGCCGGGCGATTGATCGTCTTCAGGTCGCGGCAGGCGCTGCGCCGCCCAGCTTCAGCAGCCGCATCGCGTTCTCCTTCAGGATCAGCGGCTTGACCTTGTCCTTGAAGCCGGCCTCGTCGAAGTCCTTCATCCAGCGCTCGGGCGTGATCAGCGGATAGTCGCTGCCGAAGAGCATGCGGTCCTTCAGCAGCGTGTTCGCGTACTGCACCAGCTGGGGCGGAAAGTACTTCGGGCTCCAGCCCGAGAGATCGATCCACACATTGGGCTTGTGCAGCGCCAGCGACAGCGCCTCGTCCTGCCAGGGCCAGCTGGGGTGGGCGACGACGATCTGCATGTCGGGGAAGTCGATCGCCACGTCTTCCAGCAGCATCGGGTTCGAGTTCTGCAGGCGCAGACCGCCGCCGCAGCGCATGCCGGAGCCGATGCCCGAATGCCCGCTGTGGAAGATGGCCGGCAGCTGGTGCTCGGCAATCACTTCGTACAGCGGCCAGGCCATGCGGTCGTAGGGCAGGAAGCCCTGCACGGTGGGGTGGAACTTGAAGCCCTTGACGCCATGTTCCTCGATCAGGCGCCGCGCCTCGCGCGCGCCCATCTTGCCCTTGTGCGGATCGATCGACGCGAACGCGATCATCATGTCGCTGTTCTTCGCCGCAGCCTCGCAGATCTCCTCGTTCGGGATGCGGCGACGGCCGAGCTGGGCCTCGGAGTCCACCGTGAACATGACCAGCCCGAGCTTGCGCTCGCGGTAGTAGGCCACCGTCTCGTCGATGGTCGGCCGGCGGTTCGAGCCGAAGTACTTGTCGGCCGCGCGGTCGTATTCCTCGCCGTAGTTGTCGAAGGGGTTCCAGCACGACACCTCGGCATGCGTGTGGACATCGATCGCGATCAGCTCGTCGGCTTGCATTGAGGGCTCACATCATTCAACCAATGAATTAAGTCTATGCGCCGATCTGGCGGGCGTCCAGTCAATTTTCTTCGTCAGGTTTGTGTTGTATCCGGGTTTGTCCTAATCTTTAAGTTCAACTTCTGAAATATCTTTCGCCCCCAGAGAAGGACATCCCGATGAGTACCGACTTCCAAGCTGCGAGCGGCCTGCTGGCCACGCTGGACCTGCTGCAGATCTCGCAGCGCGGCAAGGTCATCCACATCCGGCTGAACCGGCCTGCCAAGCGCAATGCGCTCAGCGACACGCTGATTCAGCAGCTGCACACCGCGTTCGTCAACCTGCCGGCAGACGCGGCCGCCGCGGTGGTCAGCGGCGAGGGCGATCATTTCTGTGCCGGCCTGGACCTGTCCGAACTGGTGGCCACCGACGTGGCGGGCGGCGTTCTGCATTCGCGCATGTGGCATGCGGCCTTCGATCAGGTGCAGTTCGGCCGCGTGCCGGTGCTGGCGGTGCTGCATGGTGCGGTGGTGGGTGGCGGCCTGGAACTGGCCTCGGCCTGCCACGTGCGCGTGGCCGAGGCCTCGGCCTACTACGGGCTGCCGGAAGGGCAGCGCGGCCTGTTCGTCGGTGGTGGCGGTTCGGCCCGCATCCCGCGGCTGATGGGCGTGGCGCGCATGGCCGACATGATGCTCACCGGCCGCGTCTACGACGCCGAGCAGGGCCTGCAGGCTGGCCTGTCGCAGTACGTGGTGCCCGAAGGCCAGGGCCTGGCCAAGGCCTTCGAGCTGGCCGAGCGTATTGCCGGCAATGCGCCGATGTCCAACTTCGCGGTGATGCACGCGCTGCCGCGCATCGCCGACCAGTCGCAGAGCGACGGCCTGTTCACCGAATCGCTGATGGCCGCGGTGGCCGAGAGCACGCCGCAGGCGCAGGAACGGCTGCGTGCCTTCCTCGAGAAGCGCGCCGGCAAGGTGCTCAAGTCATGAGTGCCGCGATGCCGCGCTACCGCGATGCCCACGTGGGGGGCTGCCTCGAGGCGCAGATCGAGCGGCGCGCCGACGGCAGCACCGTGCTGCGCTCCACCGAGGCCTTGCGCTGGTACCCCGAGCGCCTGACCGATGCCCTGGAGCAGTGGGCGCGCGAAGCGCCCGAACGCACGCTGGTCGCCCAGCGCGAGCGTGGCGGCGGCCCGTGGCGCACGATCAGCTACGCGCAGATGCTGCAGCGCGCTCAGGCCGTCGGCCAGGCGCTGCTGGGCCTGGGCCTGTCGGTCGAGCGGCCGCTGGCCATCCTGTCTGACAACGACCTCGACCACCTGACGCTGGCGCTGGGCGCGATGTGGGCCGGCGTGCCCTACGCACCCATCTCGCCGGCCTATTCGCTGGTGTCGCAGGACTACGGCAAGCTGCGCCACATCGTCGGCACGCTGACGCCCGGCGCGGTGTTCGCCAGCGGTCCGGCCTTCGGCGCGGCGATCCAGGCGGCGTTCGCGCCCGACGTGCCGGTGCTGCTGAGCGAAGGCGCGATCGAAGGGCGCCGCGTCATTCACACGTCAGCCCTGTTGGCCACCGCGCCGGGCGAAGCCGTGGCGCGCGCGCATGCCGCGGTGGGGCCCGACACCATCGCCAAGTTCCTGTTCACCTCGGGTTCGACCAAGGCGCCCAAGGGCGTGGTCAACACGCACCGCATGCTGTGCGCCAACCAGCAGATGCTGCGCCAGACCATGGCCTTCGTCGGCGACGAGCCGCCGGTGCTGGTCGACTGGCTGCCGTGGAACCACACCTTCGGCGGCAACCACAACGTCGGCCTGGTGCTCTACAACGGCGGCTCGCTGTACATCGACGAAGGCAAGCCCACGCCCAAGGGCATTGCGCAGACCTTGCGCAACCTGCGCGAGATCTCGCCCACCGTGTATTTCAACGTGCCCAAGGGCTTCGAGGAAATCGCCATCGCGATGGACAGCGACAGGCAGCTGCGCGACACCCTGTTCAAGCGCGTGAAGGCCTTCATGTTCGCCGGCGCGGGCCTGTCGCAGCCGGTATGGGACAAGCTCGATGCGCACGGCGAGGCCGCCATCGGCGAACGCGTGCGCATCCTCACCGGCCTGGGCATGACCGAGACCGCGCCCTCGTGCACCTTCGCGGTGGGCACCGACGTGCGCTCGGGCCACATCGGCCTGCCGGTGCCGGGTGTCGAGGTCAAGCTCGTGAAGGACGCGTCCACCGGCGACAAGACCGAGATCCGCTTCCGCGGCCCGAACGTGATGCCGGGCTACTGGCGTGCGCCCGAGCAGACGCGCGAGGCCTTCGACGAGGAAGGCTTCTACCGCACCGGCGACGCGGTGCGCTGGATCGATGACGCGAACCCGCAGCGCGGCCTGCTGTTCGACGGTCGCACCGCCGAGGACTTCAAGCTCTCGACCGGTACCTTCGTCAGCGTCGGCCCGATGCGCGCGAAGATCGTCCAGGCCGGCGACCCCTGCGTGCAGGACGCGGTGCTCACCGGCATCAACCGCGACGAACTCGGCGCGCTGATCGTTCCGCGGCCGGACGAATGCCGCAAGCTGGCCGGCCTGCCCGACAGCGCGCCGCTGCCCGAGGTGTTGCACCACCCGGCGGTGCGCGCCTTCTTCCAGGCGCTGGCCGACCGGCTGTGGCGCGAGGCCACCGGCAGCGCAAACCGCGTCGCCCGCCTGCATGTGCTGGCCGAGCCGCCGTCGATCGACAAGGGCGAGATCACCGACAAGGGCTCGATCAACCAGCGCGCGGTGCTGACCCATCGTGCCGCGCTGGTCGAGGCGCTGTACGACGGTGGCGCGGCCGATCCCTTCCTGATCCTGCCGAACAAGGCCTGAAGAGGTGAACTGATGGACATTCGTGGACAAAGCGCGCTGGTCACCGGCGGTGGCTCGGGCCTGGGTGAAGCGGTGGCGCGCGAGCTGGCGCGCCAGGGCGCGAAGGTCGCGGTGCTCGACGTGAATGCCGAAGGTGCGCAGCGCGTCGCGGCCGAGATCGGCGGCATCGCCTGCCGCTGCGACATCACGCAGACCGAGCAGGTCGTCGCGGCGCTGGATGCTGCGACGGCCGCGCACGGCGTGCCGCGCATCGTGATGAACATCGCCGGCATCGGCACCGCCAAGCGCGTGATCGGCAAGGACGGATCGCCCGCGCCGCTGGAAGACTTCGAGCGCGTGGTGCGCATCAACCTGATCGGCACCTACAACGTCATCCGCCTCGCGGCCGCGCGCATCGCCACCTTGCCGCCGCTGGAGGACAACGAGCGCGGCGTGATGCTGTGCACCGCCTCGGTCGCGGCCTTCGACGGCCAGGTCGGCCAGGAGGCCTACTCGGCCAGCAAGGGCGGCATCGTCGGCATGACGCTGCCGCTGGCGCGCGACCTGGCGCAGTGGGGCGTGCGCGTGGTCACCATCGCGCCGGGGCTGTTCCTGACGCCGCTGATGCACCAGCTGCCGCCAGAGGTGCAGCAGTCGCTGGCCGCCTCGATCCCGTTCCCCAAGCGGCTGGGCAAGCCCGAGGAATTCGCGGCGCTGGCCGCGCACGTGGTGACGAACACGCACTTGAATGGCGAAGTGATCCGGCTCGACGGCGCGCTGCGCATGGCGCCACGCTGAGGCGCGCAGGGCGGCAGCAGCATGGGCAAGGTCCACATCCACCGCGTCGAGGTCTGCTTCGGCGATTGCGATCCCGCGGGCATCGTCTTCTTCCCGAACTTCTCGAAGTGGATGGACACCGCGTCGCTGGCCTTCTTCATGGCCTGCGGCGTGCCGCCGTGGCGCGAGCTGGCCAAGACGCGCGGCATCATCGGCACGCCGCTGCTCGAGATCCACACCCGCTTCATGAAGCCGGCCACCTATGGCGAGACGATCGAGGTGCACACCAGTGTGGAGGAGTGGGCGCTGAAGACCTTCCGCCACCGCCACGTGGTGCGGCGCGGCGACGACATCCTCTGTGAAGGTACCGAGGTGCGCGCCTTCTGCGTGCGCGACACTGCGAACCCCGATCGAATCAAGGCCATTCCGATTCCCGAGGACATCAAGGCGCTGTGCCTGTGATGCCACCACCTGAAGGCGCTAGGAGACTTGCGATGAAACTGATCAAGACACTGATCGCGGCCGGCACCGCGCTGCTGGCCACCTTGCCCGCCTGGGCAGACATCACCGTGGGCGTGAGCCTGCCGCTCACCGGCCCGGCCTCGGGCCTGGGCATCCCGATGCAGAACCAGTTCAAGCTCTGGCCGCAGACCATTGCCGGCCAGAAGGTGAACCTGATCGTGCTGGACGATGCCACCGACCCGACCAAGGGCGTGCAGAACGCGCGGCGTTTCGTCACCGAAGACAAGGCCGACATCATCATCGGCTCGGCCGCCACGCCGGTGGCCATCCCGATGGCCGACGTGGCCGCCGAATCGGGCACGGTGCAGCTGGCCGCCTCGCCGGCCGGCCTTCCCCCGGGCAAGGACCACTGGACCTTCCGCCTGCCGCAGTCCAACACCGTGATGGCCTTCGCGATGTTGAACACCATGCGCAAGCTCAACATCAAGACGGTGGGCTTCCTCGGCTACACCGACGCCTACGGCGAGCAGTGGTTGAAGGAGTTCACGCCGCTGGCCGAGAAGAGCGGCATCAAGATCGTCGCCACCGAGCGCTTCGCGCGCAGCGATACCAGCGTCACCGCCCAGGCGCTGAAGCTGGTGGCGGCCAACCCGGACGCGATGCTGATCGTGGCCTCGGGCTCGGGCGCTGCGATGCCGCAGAAGGCCATCGTCGAACGCGGCTACAAAGGCAAGGTCTTCCAGACCCATGCCGCGGCCACGCGCGACCTGATGCGCATTGGCGGCAAGGACGTCGAAGGCACCTACGTCGTCTCCGGTCCGGCCGTGGTGGGCGAGCTGCTGCCCGACAGCCACCCGTCCAAGCCGGTGGCCATCGACTTCGTCACCAAGTACGAGAAGGCCTATGGCCCGGGCTCGCGCAACCAGTTTGCCGGCCATGCCTATGACGCGCTGATCGTGCTGGAGAAGACGGTTCCGGTGGCGCTGAAGGCCGGCAAGCCGGGCACCAAGGAGTTCCGCGCCGCGCTGCGCGACGCCATCGAGAACATGGGCCGCACGGTGTTCTCGCACGGCATCATGAACTGGACCAAGGACGACCACTGGGGCTACACCAACAAGACCGGTGTGGTGCTGAAGGTCGTCAACGGCGACTGGGCCTACGAAGACTGAGTCCGGACGCGCAGGCCCGGAAGGGGCTGCGCGCCTGACGAAGGACTGGCCGCGATACCAGCGGCCAGGCTCTGAGCCAAGGTAACCCACTAAAGAAGCGGCCAAGATGGACCTGTCAATCGCCAGCATCCTGGCACTCGATGGCGTCACCAACGGTGCGGTCTACGCGCTGCTGGCGCTGGCCACGGTGCTGGTGTTTGCCGTCACCCGGGTGATCTTCATCCCGCAGGGCGAGTTCGTCGCCTTCGGGGCGCTGACGCTGGCCGTGTTCCAGCTCGGCAAGGTGCCCGGCACGGTGTGGTTCCTGCTCGTGCTGGCCGCTGGCGCAGCGGTGGCCGACGTGGTGCAGGGCCTGCAGCAGCACCAGTCGGCGCCGCGCGTGGCCGCTCGCGTGCTCCGCACGCTGGCCTATCCGGTGGCGATCTCGCTGGTCTGCATCTGGGCCGCGCCGAAGAACTTTCCGCTGCTGGTGCAGGCCCTGCTGACGCTGGCGCTGGTCACGCCCTTCGGATCGCTGATCTACCGCCTGGCCTATGAATCCTTGGCCGATGCCACCGTGCTGGTGCTGCTGATCGTCTCGGTCGGCGTGCACTTCGCGCTCACCGGCCTGGGTCTGTTCTTCTTCGGCGCCGAGGGCTTCCGCAACCCGAGCTTCTGGGATGCGCGCTTCAACGTCGGGGCGCTCACCTTCAGCGGACAGACGCTGATCATCTTCCTCGCGTCGATCGCGCTGATCGTCGCGCTGTGGCTGTTCTTCGAGCGCTCGCTGTACGGCAAGGCGCTGCGGGCCACAGCGGTCAATCGGCTGGGCGCGCGACTGATGGGCATATCGTCCGATTCGGCCGGGCGCCTCACCTTCACGATGGCCGCCTTCATTGGTGCGCTGTCCGGCCTGCTGATCGGCCCGACCACCACGGTGTTCTACGACTCCGGCTTCCTGATCGGCCTGAAAGGCTTCGTCGCCGCGGTGTTCGCAGGGCTCTCGAGCTATCCGCAGGCCCTGATCGGGGCGCTGTGCGTCGGCCTGCTGGAAAGCTTCGGCTCCTTCTGGGCCAGCGCCTTCAAGGAGGTGATCGTGTTCAGCTCGATCATCCCGGTGCTGCTGTGGCGCTCGCTGCGCGATCCGCACGGCGAAGAGCACTGACCCACCCCGCGACGACCACAACAAGCCCAAGCCTGCCATGCAGCGACTCGCCTTTCCCCTGTTCGCGGTGCTGATGCTGGTGGCGGTGCCGCTGCTGCCGCTGCCGGACTTCTGGATCACCCAGCTCAACTACATCGGCCTCTATGCGCTGGTGGCGCTGGGCCTGGTGCTGCTGACCGGCGTGGCCGGGCTCACCTCGTTCGGCCAGGCGGCCTTCGTCGGCGTGGGTGCCTACACCGCGGCCTTCCTGTCGGTGAAGCTGCCCGACCTGGCACCGGCCCTGGCCGGCGGCCTGCTGCAGTCGCCCTGGATCACGCTGGTGCTGGGCATCGTGTTGAGCGTCGTCGTCGCGCTGGCGCTGGGCGCGATCACGCTGCGCATGTCGGGCCACTACCTGCCGCTGGCCACCATCGCGTGGGGGCTGACCATCTTCTACACCATGTCGAACATGGAGTTCCTCGGCAAGTACGACGGCATCCTCGGCGTGCCGGCCATCACGCTGGCGGGCTTCAACCTCGGCAGCGGGCGTGGCATCTACCTGCTGATCTGGCTGTTCGCGCTGGTCGGCGCGCTGGCCGTCACGCACCTGCTCGATTCGCGGCCCGGCCGCGCGATCCGTGCGCTGAAGACCGGCACGACGATGGCCGAGGCCATGGGCATCTCCACCTTCCGCTACAAGGTGCTGGTGTTCGTGCTGGCGGCAGTGCTGGCGGCCATCTCGGGCTGGCTGTTCGCCCATTTCCAGCGCACGGTGAACCCCTCGCCCTTCGGCCTGCAGCGCGGCATCGAGTACCTGTTCATCGCGGTGCTGGGCGGCGTCGGCCACGTGTGGGGCGCCTTCCTCGGCGCGGCAGTGGTCAAGATCATCGAAGACCAGCTGCAGGTGCTGTTGCCCCAGCTGATCGGCACCAGCGGCAACTTCGAGATCATCGTGTTCGGCCTGGTGCTGGTGGCGGTGCTGAAGTACGCACCGGACGGGCTGTGGACCTTCGTCACCCGCTGGCTGCCGCAGCGCCAGCGCGTGCGCGACTGGGGCGATGCGCCGCGCCTGGCGCCGCGTGCCAAACCAGCTGGCGGTGAGCTGATGCTCGACGTGGCCGCGGTGCGCAAGACCTTCGGCGGGCTGGTGGCCGTCAACGACGTGAGCTTCCAGATCAAGAGCGGCGACATCGTCGGCCTGATCGGCCCGAACGGCGCGGGCAAGTCCACCACCTTCAACCTGATCACCGGCGTGCTCGAGCTCACCTCGGGCGAGGTGCGCTTCCGCGGCGAGCGCATCGACGGCAAGCCCTCGCGCGAGATTGCGCGGCGCGGCATCTCGCGCACCTTCCAGCACGTGAAGATGATTCCCGAGATGACGGTGCTGGAAAACGTGGCGCTGGGCGGCTACCTACGCACCCAGTCCGGCGCGGTGCGCGCGATGCTGCGGCTGGACCGGGCCGAGGAGAAGCGCCTGTTCGCCGAGGCCGAGGCGCAGCTGGCGCGCATCGGCATGGCCGACAAGATGCACGAGCTGGCCGGCAACCTGGCGCTGGGCCCGCAGCGGCTGATGGAGATTGCCCGCGCGCTGTGCACCGACCCCGCGCTGCTGCTGCTGGACGAACCCGCCGCCGGCCTGCGCCACAAGGAAAAGCAGGCGCTGGCCGACGTGCTGCGCCAGCTGAAGGCCGAGGGCATGAGCATCCTGCTGGTCGAGCACGACATGGACTTCGTGATGGGCCTGACCGACCGCATCGTCGTGATGGAGTTCGGCACCCGGCTGATCGAAGGCACGCCGGCCGAGGTGCAGGCCAGCCCGGTCGTGCGCGCGGCCTACCTCGGAACGGAACACTGAGATGAGCGACGCATTGCTCCAGGTCACCGGCCTGCATGCCGGCTACGGCCGCGCCGAGGTGCTGACCGGCCTGAACTTCGCGGTGGCCAAGGGCCAGGTGGCCACCATCATCGGACCCAACGGCGCGGGCAAGTCCACCACGCTGAACGCGCTGATGGCGGTGCTGCCCTCACGCGGGCAGGTGCGCTTCGACGGCGTGGACCTTGCCGACGTCACGCTGGAAGAGCGCGTGATGCTGGGCCTGGCGCTGGTGCCCGAGAAGCGCGAGCTGTTCGGCACCATGCCGGTGGAAGACAACCTGGTGCTCGGCGGATTCCGCGCGATGAAGCTGCGGGTGCCGAACTGGCGTGGCGAACTCGAGCGCGTCTACACGCTGTTCCCGCGGCTGAAGGAGCGGCGCATGCAACTGGCCGGAACGCTCTCCGGTGGCGAACGGCAGATGCTGGCGGTGGGCCGAGCGCTGATGTCCGGCCCCAAGCTGCTGATGCTGGACGAACCCAGCCTGGGCCTGGCGCCGCTGATCGTGCGCGAGATCTTCCGCATCATCGAGCAGCTGCGCGCGCAGGGCGTCAGCATCCTGCTGATCGAGCAGAACGCCCGCGCCGCGCTCGAGGTGGCCGACCATGGCTACGTGCTGGAGACCGGCAGCATCGCGCTCGAAGGGCCGGCCCGGCAGCTGGCGGTGGACCCGCGGGTGATCGACACCTACCTGGGCGCCGCACGCAAGCGTGACTGAACCCAGGCGCGTGGCGAAGGAACGGATGGCACCGGAGCGCGAGATCACGCTCGGCACGCTCTCCGACGTGCTGGGCTACCACATCGCCCAGGCCGCGGTCACCACGGTGGACATGTTCGAGCGCCACGTGGGCGAGCGCTTCAACCTGCGCAAGGTGGAGTTCTCGATCCTGATGCTGCTGCTGGCCAATGGCCCGCTATCGCCCAAAAGGCTCGGCCAGGTGCTGGCCCTGAGCGCGCCGAACCTGACGCTGCTGCTGGACCGCCTGCAGGCACGCGAGCTGCTGCGCCGCGAGCGCAATCTGGCCGACCGACGCTCGCAGAACATCGTGCTCACCGATGCCGGGCTGGTGCTCTCGCGCGAGGCGGCGCAGGCCGCCGGCCCGATGGAGCGCGAACTAGACGGCCGCCTCAGCGCGGCCGAGCGCGCGATGCTGTTCGAGCTGCTGCGCAAGGTGGCCGGCGGACGCTGAGCCGCGCATCAGGCGCGATCCCAGGCGCGGCGCGCGGCGCTGCTGTCGCTGGCGGCTGGCTTGGATGAGCAGGCGGGAACGGGTCATGTCGGGCTCCTTCGATGCGTTGCCGGCTGGTGGGCAGCCGATGGATGCATGCTGAGTGGCGGCCGTTGCAGATCCGTTGCATCGCCGGGAGTGGAAAGTTTCACTCCGGTCGCAGCCGGCAACCGGGCGTGACTTCCGTCGCGCCGGCGGCAGGGGCTCGGACCAGGCACCTCGCTTGGGGGAAACCCCGCCCCGCACCGGCTTGCCTTGACGGCAAGGACGGCCTTAGCATTCGCTCAAAATTAATCGACCGACCGGTCGGTACCCTTCTGGAGTCCATCGAGCCATGAGCGACAGCGCCGCCGCAGCCCAGCAGATCGCCGAGCAGGTGCGGGCGCAGATGCTGGCCCACGACACCGTGCTGCGCACGCTGGGCATCACGGTGGACGCCATCGGCCCCGGCAGCGCCCGCGCGTCGATGACGGTGCGGGCGGACATGCTCAACGGCTTCGCGATCTGTCATGGCGGCCTGGTGGCCACGCTGGCCGACACGGCCTTCGCCTATGCCTGCAATGCCTATGACGAGCTGACCGTGGCCTCGGGCTTTGCGATGGAACTGTTCGCGCCTTCGCACGAGGGCGACGTGTTGACCGCGCAAGCGAACGAGCTCAACAAGTCCGGTCGCACCGGTGTCTACGACATCGAGGTGCGCAACCAGCGCGGCCAGCGCATTGCGGCCTTCCGTGGCCGCTCGTACACGATGAAGGGGCGGCCGGTCATCGGCGGCAGCCCGGTCACGCGAGGAACCTGAAGCCATGCCCGTGAAGCAACCCCGCGCCGGCGACCTGGAGCCCATCGAGCGCGCCAGCCGCGACGAGCTGCAGGCTCTGCAACTGCAGCGCCTGCAGCAGACGCTGGCGCAGGCCTACGAGCGCGTGCCGCACTACCGCAAGGCGTTCGACGAGCGCGGCGTGCACCCGTCCGACTGCCGCACGCTGGCCGACCTGGCGAAGTTCCCGTTCACGTCCAAGGCCGACCTGCGCGCGAACTATCCCTTCGGCATGTTCGCGGTGCCGCGCGAGCAGGTGGTGCGCATCCATGCGTCATCGGGCACCACCGGCAAGCCCACCGTGGTGGGCTACACGCAGGCCGACATCGACACCTGGGCGCAGCTGATGGCGCGCTCGATCCGCGCTGCCGGCGGCCGCGCCGGCGACATCGTGCACGTGGCCTACGGCTATGGCCTGTTCACCGGCGGCCTGGGCGCGCACTACGGCGCCGAACGCCTGGGCTGCACGGTGATCCCGATGTCCGGCGGCCAGACCGAGAAGCAGGTGCAGCTGATCCAGGACTTCCGGCCCGACATCATCATGGTGACGCCGAGCTACATGCAGGTGATCATCGAGGAGTTCCGGCGCCAGGGCGCGGACCCGCGCGCGATGTCCATCAGCGTGGGCATCTTCGGCGCCGAGCCCTGGACCGAGGCGATGCGGGCCGACATCGAGGCCAGCGCGGCGATCGATGCGGTGGACATCTACGGCCTCTCGGAAGTGATGGGCCCGGGCGTGGCCAACGAGTGCATCGAGTCCAAGGACGGCCCGGTGATCTGGGAGGACCACTTCTATCCCGAGATCATCGACCCCGACACCGGCGAGGTGCTGCCCGAGGGCAGTGAAGGCGAGCTGGTGTTCACCACGCTGACCAAGCAGGCGCTGCCGGTCATCCGCTACCGCACGCGCGACCTCACGCGCCTGCTGCCGCCCACCGCGCGCAGCATGCGGCGCATGGGCAAGATCGTCGGGCGCTCGGACGACATGCTGATCATCCGCGGCGTCAACGTGTTTCCCACGCAGATCGAGGAACTGGTGCTCAAGCAGGGGCAGCTGGCCGGCCAGTACCAGCTGGTGGTGACGCGCGAATCGCTGCTCGACGCGCTGGAGGTGCGCTGCGAGCTGCTGCCCGAGCATGCCGGCGCGCCCGCCGAGGCCATCGGCCACGAGCTGCAGCACCGCATCAAGACCTTGATCGGCGTCAGTGCGCGCGTCACGGTGGGTGCACCAGACTCGATCGAGCGCACGCTGGTCGGCAAGGCGCGCCGCGTCATCGACCGGCGGCCGCGCTAGACAACACACGAAAGGAGCGGCCATGTACACCCAGGCCATGGACACGGCACCCCCGGAAGCGCGCGCCAGGGTGCGCACGGCCGACGAGGCGGTGCTGGAAGAGCGCTTCGATGCGCGCATCGACGAAGGCGGCTTCATCGAGCCGCGCGACTGGATGCCAGCGCACTACCGCAAGACCCTGCTGCGCCAGATCAGCCAGCATGCGCATTCCGAGATCGTCGGCATGCTGCCCGAGGGCAACTGGGTCACGCGTGCGCCCACGCTCAAGCGCAAGGCCATCCTGCTGGCCAAGATCCAGGACGAGGGTGGCCACGGCCTGTACCTGTACGCCGCGGCCGAGACGCTGGGCGAGAGCCGCGACCAGATGATCGAGGCGCTGCACGCGGGCCGCGCCAAGTACAGCTCGATCTTCAACTACCCGACGCTGACCTGGGCCGATGTCGGCGTGATCGGCTGGCTGGTCGACGGCGCGGCGATCATGAACCAGATCCCGCTGTGCCGCTGCAGCTATGGGCCTTATGCCCGGGCGATGATCCGCATCTGCCGCGAGGAATCGTTCCACCAGCGCCAGGGCTACGACGCGCTGCTGACGATGATGCAGAAGGGCACCGACGCACAGCGCGCGATGGTGCAGGACGCGGTGAACCGCTGGTGGTGGCCCAGCCTGATGATGTTCGGCCCGCCGGACAGCGAGAGCACGCACTCGGCGCAGTCGATGCGCTGGGGCATCAAGCGCATCAGCAACGACGACCTGCGCCAGAAGTTCGTCGACGCCACGGTGCAGCAGGCCCAGGTGCTGGGCGTGACGATGCCCGACCCGCTGCTGAAATGGAACGAGGCACGCGGCCACCATGACTTCGGCCCGATCGACTGGGACGAGTTCTGGCGCGTGGTGGGCGGCGACGGCCCTTGCAACCGCGAGCGGCTGGCCGCGCGCATCAAGGCCCGCGACGACGGCGCCTGGGTGCGCGAGGCCGCGCTGGCGCACGAGCGCAAGCGCGCGGCGCGCGCGCAGCAACAGGCGGCCTGAAGGAGGCAATGACATGGATAACGTTCAAAACGAGTGGCCGCTGTGGGAAGTGTTCGTGCGCCCGAAGGCCGGCCTGGACCACAAGCACTGCGGCAGCCTGCATGCGTCCGACGCCAAGATGGCGGTGCGCATGGCACGCGAGGTCTACACCCGGCGCCAGGAAGGCGTGAGCATCTGGGTGGTGCGCTCGGACCAGATCGTCGCCAGCGACCCGGACCAGAAGGACCAGCTGTTCGAGCCGGCCGACGACAAGGTCTACCGCCACCCGACCTTCTACACGCTGCCCGACGCAGTGAACCACATGTAGCGGGGCCGGCATGACCGCATCGATCACGCTGCCGCCGCGGGCGGACACCGACTACATCCTGCGCATCGCCGACACCGCGCTGATCCACGCGCAGCGCCTGTGCGAATGGTGCGGCCACGCGCCCATCATCGAGGAAGACATCGCGCTGTCGAACATGGCGCTGGACCTGCTGGGTCAGGCGCGCGCACTGCTGTCGCATGTTGCGGCGCTCGATGGCCGCGGCCTCGACGAGGACCAGCTCGCCTTCCTGCGCGACGAGTCCGGCTACCGCAACCTCACGCTGGCCGAGCTGCCGCTGCGCCGCGGCGGTGGCGACTTTGCCGACACCGTGCTGCGCAACCTGCTGCTGGCGGGCTGGTTCAAGCTGCTGTGGCAGCGGCTGCAGGCCTCGCGCGATGCCGAGCTGGCGGCCATCGCGGGCAAGGCGCTGAAGGAGGCGCGCTACCACCAGGGCCATGCCGCCGAATGGGTGGTTAGGCTGGGCGACGGCACCGCCGAATCGGCCGCCCGCATGCAGGCCGCGCTGCAGCGGGCCTGGCCCTACGTGGCCGAGCTGTTCGAAGCCGATGCGGTGGATGCCGCCGCGGCGCAGACGGGCCTCGGGCCTTCGCTGGCCGAATTGCAGGCCGAATGGCGCGCCGAGCTGCAGCCGGTGCTGGACGAGGCGGGCCTGGTGCCGCCGGCCGTCACGGCTTTCCGCTCCACCGGCCGCAATGGCCGCCACAGCGAGCACATGGGTTACCTGCTGGCCGAGATGCAGCACCTGCAGCGCGCCTACCCCGGGGGTGCCTGGTGATGTGCGGCGCCGAGCTGCGCGACCGGGCCACGCTGGCGCGCGAGGTGCTGGCCACCGTGATGGACCCCGAGGTGCCGGTGATCTCGCTGCTGGACCTGGGCCTGGTGCGCGCGCTGCACAGCGACGACGACGGCCTGGAGGTCGTGCTCACGCCCACCTACTCCGGCTGTCCGGCCACCGAGCTGATCGAGTCGATGGCGCGCGAGGCGCTGGAGGCCGCAGGCCTCGGGCCGGTGCGTGTCCGGCTGCAGCGGGCGCCCGCCTGGACCACCGACTGGATCAGCGACGAAGGCCGCCGCAAGCTGCGCGAGTACGGCATCGCGCCGCCGGGCCCGCGCGTGGAGCAGACGATCCGCTTCGCCACGCCGCAGGTGCCGTGCCCGCGCTGCGGCTCGCAGCAGACCGAGCGGCTCTCGGCCTTCGGTGCCACCGCCTGCAAGGCGCTGTACCGCTGCCGCGCCTGCGCCGAGCCCTTCGAATACTTCAAGCCGCTGTGAGCCCTGGACGATGAGCACCGACACCCACTTCCACGCGCTGCGCATCGCCGAATGCCGGCCCGAGGCCGAAGATGCGCTGGTGCTGGGCCTCGAGATACCGGCCGCGCTGCGCGAGGCCTTCCGCTTCGAGCCCGGCCAGCACCTCACGCTGCGCCACACGCTGGCCGGCGAGGAACAGCGCCGCTCCTATTCCATCTGCTCGGGCACCGACGAGCCCTTGCTGCGCGTGGGCATCCGCCGCGTGCCGGGCGGCGTGTTCTCGGGCTGGGTGCACCAGGCGCTGCAGGCCGGCGACCGCATCGAGGTGATGCCGCCGCAGGGCCGCTTCGTGTTCCGGCCCGAGCCCGGCGCGCGCCGGCATGTGCTGGCGATCGCCGGCGGCAGCGGCATCACGCCGATCCTGGCCATCGTCCGCAGCCTGCTAGCGCAGGAACCGGGCAGCCGCTGCACGCTGATCTACGGCAACCGCAGCGGCGCCTCGACGATGTTCAAGGACGAGCTGGAAGACCTGAAGAACCGCCACCTGACGCGGCTGGCCATCCACACCGTGTTCTCGCGCGAGCCGGTCGATGCACCGCTGAACAGCGGCCGCGTCGACCACGACAAGCTGGCGCTGTTCCTGCGGACGCTGGTCGACGTGCGGGGCGTGGATGCCGCCTACATCTGCGGCCCGCATGCGATGAACGACGAGGCCGAGGCCGCGCTGCGCGAGGCCGGGCTGGCGCCCGAGCGCATCCATGTCGAACGCTTCGGCGTGCCGGGCGAGGGCGCTGCCCCAACCGTCGCGCCGCAGGCCGGGGACGCGGCGCAGGCGCAGATCACCATCGTGCGCGACGGGCTCACCCGCGTGGTGCCCTTCGAGGCCCGCGACGGCCACCTGCTGCAGGCCGCCGCGCGCGCCGGCATGGACGTGCCGTACTCCTGCAAGTCCGGCGTCTGCGGCACCTGCCGCGCGCGGCTGCAGGCCGGCGAGGTGCGCATGGACCGCAACTTCGCGCTCGAGCAGGCCGACCTCGCTGCCGGCTTCATCCTCACCTGCCAGGCGCATCCTCTGACGCCGACGGTGACGGTCTCGTTCGACGACCGCTGATGGCCCGCACCCGCAGCGCCGGCTTCGACGACCAGCGCGAGTTGATCCTCGCGCAGGCCGCAGCGCTGTTCGCGCACCAGGGCTACCCCTTGACCTCGATGAACCAGGTGGCTGCGGCCTGCGGCATCAGCAAGCCGACGCTGTACCACTACGTGCGCGACAAGCACGAGCTGCTGCTGCGCGTGGCCGAAGCCCACATCGCCCGGCTGCAGGCGCTGGTGGCCGCGGTCCGGGCCGAAGAGCTGCCGCCGCGCGAGGCGCTGGCGCAACTGATCCTGCGCTTCGTGCAGGCCTATGCCGATGCGCAGCACCAGCACCGCGTGCTGACCGAGGACGTGAAGTTCCTCGACGCCGAGGCGCGCGAGCGGGTGCTCGGTGGCGAACGCCAGGTCGTCGCGGCCTTTGCCGAGACCGTGGCCGCGCTGCGACCGGACCTGGCCGGTGCCGCGCTCGCCACGCCGTTGACGATGCTGCTGTTCGGCATGATCAACTGGATGTTCACCTGGCTGAAGCCCGACGGGCCGCTGAGCCATGCCGCGATGGCGCCGGTCGTCGTCGATCTTTTCCTCGGTGGCTTGGCGTCGGTCCGGATGCCTGAAGCGCCGCCGCCGGGCCACACTGCCGATTCCCGTACCCGAAGGACGAAAAAGGAGACCGTCGCATGAAGATCCTGAAGCTGCGCCCCTGGCTGGCCGCGTTGGCGCTGGCCGCCACCGCGCTGGCCGCGCGGGCCGACATCACCGTGGGCGTCACCGTCTCGGCCACCGGGCCGGCGGCATCGCTCGGCATTCCCGAGAAGAACACGATCGACTTGCTACCCAAGACGATGAGCGGCCACAAGGTCAACTACATCGTGCTCGACGACGCTTCGGACACCACGGCCGCGGTGGCCAATGCCCGGCGGCTGATCACCGAGAGCAAGGTCGACGTGATCATCGGCTCCACCACCACGCCGAACTCGCTGGCGATGCTCGACGTGGTGTCCGAGAGCCAGACGCCGATGATCTCGCTGGCGGCCTCGTCGCGCATCGTCGAGCCCATGGACGCCAAGCGCCGCTGGGTCTTCAAGACGCCGCAGAACGACATCATGATGGCGCTGGCGATCGCCCAGCACATGGCCGACCATGGCATCAAGACGGTCGGCTTCATCGGCTTTGCCGACGCCTATGGCGAGGGCTGGCTCACCGAGTTCGGCAAGGCCGCCGGCCTGAAGGGCATTTCGGTTGTGGCCTCCGAGCGCTACAACCGCACCGATTCGTCGGTCACCGGCCAGGTGCTCAAGCTCACCTCGGCCAATCCGCAGGCCATCCTGATCGCCGGCTCCGGCACGCCGGCTGCCCTGCCGCAGAAGGCCCTGAAGGAGCGTGGCTACACCGGCAAGGTCTACCAGACCCACGGCGTGGCCAACAACGATTTCCTGCGCGTCGGCGGCAAGGACGTCGAAGGCACCTACCTGCCCTCGGGCGGCGTGCTGGTGGCCACGCAGCTGCCGGACAACCACCCGGTGCGCAAGACCGCGCTGCACTACGTCACCACCTACGAGGCGGCCTACGGCAAGGGCTCGGTGTCCACCTTCGGCGCGCATGCCTGGGACGCCGGCCTGCTGCTGCAGGCGGCGGTGGCGTCGGTGGGCAAGACCGCCGAGCCTGGCACGCCGGCCTTCCGCGCCGCGCTGCGCGATGCGCTGGAGCGCGTGCGCAACGTGGCGGGCGCGCACGGGGTGTTCAACATGTCGGCCAACGACCACCTCGGGCTGGACCAGCGCGCGCGGGTGATGGTGAAGATCGACAAGGGCGCCTGGCTGTACCAGCCCTGAGACCGGGGCGCGCCAGCGCTCAGCGGGTGCGGCGGCGCGGTGCCGCCGTGCCGTCCTGCCCCAGCGGCAGCGTGGCGTCGGACTTCACCTCGCGCAGCACGATGCTCGAGCGCACGTGCGTCACGCCGGGCAGCTTGAACAGCGTGTCCTGCAGGAAGCGCTCGTAGCGCTTGATGTCCGGCGCCAGCACGGTGAGGATGTAGTCGGCCGATCCGGTGGCCGACACGCAGCGCACGATCTGCGGGCAGGCGGCCACCGCCTCCTCGAAGCGCCGCACATGCTGCTCGCTGTGGCGATCGAGGTTGACCTCGGTGACGGCCGAGATGTTCAGGCCCACCGCCTCGCGGTCCACCGTGACCGTGTAGCCCCGGATCACGCCGGCGGCTTCCATGTCCTTGATGCGGCGCCAGCAGGGCGTGGGCGACAGGCCCACCGCTTCGGCGATCTGCTGCAGCGTCTGCCGCGCGTCGCGCTGCAGTTCGAGCAGGATGTTCAGGCTGTGCTGGTCGAGAAGTGAAGTGTTCTCGTTCATGGCTGAATTCGAGAAGAAAATTCTCAATTGTGGCGAAGATGCTGGTGCATTGAGGAAGATTTCTCTCGTCTTCGAGTGCAATGATGCCGCCTTTCCCTGGAGCGCGGCAGCGCTGCCGCGCACTCCCTGCGCATGAACTGGACTTCGATGTTCGAAGGCGAGGCGCTGGCCGCGGCGGTGGAGCCCTTCGCGATGCTGGTGCACCGCGTCAAGGCCCAGGCTGCCGGCGCGCGTGCGCCGAGTCTCGTGGCGTTGGTCGCAGGCGGCCTGCGGCCCCGCCTGCCCCTGCTGGACGACGACGCGGCGGCCGAGCATGGCTGGGTCGGACCCTTGTTTGCCGAGCACACCGGCTGGCACCGGCGCGCCGACCTCGACGAGGTGGGCCTGTTCCTCGATCCGCGCTCGCTCGACGGGCTGGGCCAGCTGCGCCGGCAACTGCTGCAGCACTGGCAGGTGGATGCCGCGGGCGGCGCGGCGCGCGCGCTGGCCGACCTGGTCGACCCGCGGCGGCCCGAGGTGGTGGCGGTCTACGGGCAGCCCTGGCGGCTGCGGCAGCAGCTCGCGCGCGAGGGGCGGGCCCTGGTGCCGTCGGCTTTCGCAATCGTGCCTTTGCCCGAGTTCATCGGTGCCCAGGCCATGCTGCCGGCCCGGCCGCATGGCGTGGGGGATGCGGGCATCCTGGTACGCCTGGTGCGCGCGCTGCTCGCCCAGCCGGCCACCGCGGCCCCAGGCGATGGCGTTCAGCAGGTCTACCGTGCGGCGGCAGCGGCCTACTTCGAGCTGGCTCGGCGGCTGCGCCGCGAACGCGGACCGGGACCGGCGGCTGGCCGCTGCTGAAGGCCTTCAGCGCCGCGCATCTGGCCTGAGGCGGGTAGTGGCTGTCGCCCTGCTCAGGCGGCCTCGCTGTCGGCGGCTGCGCCGCGCTGACGCATCCACGCCTTGCGCGCCAGATGACGGGCCAGCAATCCGACAGGCATGCGCAGGGCATGCGCGCGCAGGTAGACCCGCTGTCGGGCCCACGCAGCGCGCAGGCCGCCCGTGCCGGGCGATGGCGCCAGCAGGGCTGCTTCGTAGGTGCCCTGCCACTGGCTCCACCGCCGGGCTGGCGCCAGCGACTGCTCGAGCGACGCCACCCAGCCCGCTGGCACGGGGGTTTCGAACAGCCGGGCGACCAGCCGCAGGCCCAGGGCGACCGGCCCGGCGAGGTCGTTGCCGGCGGCCACCGCCTGCAGGCGTTCCCAGAAGCCAGGCGTCCGGGCAAAGAGCCGCAACATCCGGTCGGCGTCATTCAGGTCGCGCAACCCGTTCTGCAACTCACCCTCGTGCACCAGGTGCGTGAGGCAGTGCGTCACGAGGTCTTCCGGGCAGGGAACGCGCAGCGCGGGCAGGTCCGGCAGCGGCCGCGAACGCGCCAGGATGCTCTTCGGGTCGGGCGCGTTGCGGGCCGTCAGCGGCAGGATGTTGTGATGGATGTCGAGCACGGTCCCTCGACGCACGTGGCTCATCGGCGGCAGCTCGTGCATCCATTCGCGGTAGTAGCGCTGGTCGTAGGGGTCGCTTTTCGCGCTGATCCAGCCTTGCAGCATCAGGCAGCTTTCCACGTCGCCCAGCGCTTCTCTGGGCACCAGGATGTCGACGTCGCCAAACAGGCGTCCCCGTCCGATCTCCGGGTAGGCCATGACATAGGCGCTGCCCTTGAGCAGGACGACCGGGATGCCGAGCGGGCCCAGTGCGTCCTGGAGCTGATGCGCCTCCCAACGGATCGACAGGTGCTGGCGTTCACCCATCCGGCGCATCCCCTCCAGATGGCGCTGGGCCTGCGCGCAAGGCCGCACGCCGGTGCCGTCCAGCCGTGTCGCCAGGGCGCCGAGGAGATTGGCATCGCGCGCGGTGGCCACCAGGACCGACCAGTCGGCGTTGGTGAGATGGCTGGCTCGGTCGGGTTCCACCAGGATCCGCAGCAGGTCGAGCCGGGCTTGCCGCGTCGACCTCATGTGACGCAGATCCTTCGAATGCCCTCCAGGCCCTGCTCGGTCGAGCCATAGACCAGTTCGTGGCAGCTCACATGATCGAGCATGGCGCACAGGGCCTCGAAGCCCGGGGCCCCCATGCGTTCGCCGTTGAACGACTGCTCGGAGATCAGCGTGAAGGCTTCGACCCGGCTGAGCTGCTCGATGCGCAGGGTTGCCCCTGCCTCGAATCGCGGGAACACGATCCAGGCTGCGCGCGCCCGCTGGTCTGCCTGCCGCAGTGAAGCCGGCGGGCAGGCCGCGTGGGTGATCGTTCCCTTGCGGGTGTCGCGGTAGATGGGTCCGAGGCGTGCTTCCGGAAAGGCTGCCACCACATCGATCGAGTTGTTCTTCAGGCTGATGGGGCGGGGGTGCGGCAGCAGCAGTCCGTCGGCGGGGTCCAGCACCGTCATTTCATCGGAGAGCAGGCGCCAGCCCTCGATGAATGCGAGCGACGCGCACAGCGTGCTCTTGCCCGCGCCTGGGAAGCCTGGCATCACGAGCGCCGCGCCCTCGCGCGCCAGCACGGCGCCATGCATGACGAGCCAGCCCATGGGCCGTTGCGCCACGCACCAGTTCATGCCCCACTCGAACATCGGGGCCGCCTGGGCCGCTGGCAGCGGATAGAAGGGCTCGACGCCGTCCAGCAGGAACCTGGCCTGGCGCCGCCAGACCCTGCGCACGCCGCGGCCCGGCAGGATCTCGACGTCGAAGTCGATGAAGTCGCGACTGTCTTCCGACAGCAGGGACTGGGAATAGAAGGTCTCGACATGCCGGCGCACGGACGCGAAGGGCGAGCGCAGCCGGACCGTGAACGGCGGAATGTGCAGCGTGGCGTCGAACACCGGCGGTCAGGCAGCGTGGGCCGGCGTCGGCTGGATCAGCCCCGCTTCCTGCAGTCGCGCCAGGACGTTTGCCAAGGCATCGCCGACGTCCGACCCGTCCGTGCGCAGACCAAACTCGGCCTGCAATTGCCCCGCTGGAAGCGGGGCCCGGTCCAGCAGCCGTCGCAGTACGCGATGGCCGAGTTCATCCAGAACCCAGAAGTCTCCGGAGCAGGCATCGAAGGCCAGCCGATCCGAGGACTCGGGCCAGTCCGGCCCGAATCGAAGGTCACGTCCCGCGCGGATGGTCCACGCTGCCGCTGTGGCAGCGTGACCTGGCGCTACGCCTTGCACAGGTTGTCGACCGGGGCATTCACGTCGTACATGCCGCTGATGTAATTGATGACATCAGTGGCCGTCCAGGGCTTGGTGCAGGTGAGCGTGGTGGGGCAATACGAACCCTTGGTGCTCAGCTGAACCCACATGTCGATGACCTGGGCCTTGGTGAGGGGGTACTTGGCGCTCGAACCCTGGAAATAGCCGGCATTGAGCCAGGCGCAACTGAGGTGGCGCAGCAACTGGCCCACGCCACCCGGCCCACCGAACATCGCATCGTTGGGCGCGTTGATGACCCACCAGATGCTCACGGCACCCTTGTACGCACTCTTCGACGTCCAGCCTGAGAAGATGCTCTGGATCGTCGTACCCTGGTTGGTGATGTCGCTGAAGACGACCTGATTCAGGTTGCTCGTGCAGGTGACGATGTTGCCGTTGAACTGCGGAAAGACGCCGCCTGCCGTCGTCCAGTTGGGCGAGTGCTGGGGCTGCACCCAATAGCCGGGCGAGAGACCGCCGGAGCAGGTGGTGCCGTTGCCCGCACGCGGGCTGGTGTTGCCGCTCATCATCGCCGAAGGGCTCTGGCAGACCCCGCCTCCCAGCGCCGACTTGGCGCTGATGGCCATCAGCACGCCTGCGCCACCGCCCACACCGCGGAACAGGCGCCGGCGTCCGGCGTTCAGCGGGGTGGGGCCCGTCAGGGGATCGACATCGTGCGGCGCGCTGGGGAGCGTGTCCCGATCACCGTCGAAGCTGTTGTTCATCATGCAATTCCCCTGCGAGCCTGTGGAGTGCAAGCCAAGTGCTTGTCCTTAAATTATCAGTTGGAGCCCCACCCGCCGCCCCCCCCTCAATCAGGGTGAGGCGCCAGCCGGGGGGCGGGGCGTGACAAACTGGCACTTCGAGCGCCTCCCTGGGCCGGGCCTACCAGCTGGCGCGCCCGATGCCCATCACGCGCCGGTACCACTCGTGGAAGTGGCGCATGCCGTCCTCCATCGGGCTCTGGTAGGGGCCGGCCTCGTCGTCGCCGCGCTCCATCAACGCGCGGCGGCCGGCGTCCATGCGCTCGGCGATCTCGTCATCCTCGACGCAGGTCTCCATGTAGGCGGCCTGTTCGGCCTCGACCAGCTCGCGCTCGAAGGCGGCCACTTCCTCGGGGTAGTAGAACTCGACGACGTTCAGCGTCTTCTGCGGACCCTTGGGGTACAGCGCCGAGACCACCAGCACGTGCGGGTACCACTCGATCATGATGTTCGGGTAGTACGTGAGCCAGATCGCACCATGCGCCGGTGGCTGGCCACCGTTGAAGGCCATCACCGCCTCGTGCCAGCGCCGGTAGGTGGCCGAGCCGGGGCGGGCCAGCGCGTCGCGTACGCCCACCGTCTGCACCGAGTGGTGGCGGCCGAATTCCCACTGCAGGTCGTCGCAGCTGACGAAGCGGCCCAGCCCCGGGTGGAACGGCCCGACGTGGTAGTCCTCGAGGTAGACCTCGATGAAGGTCTTCCAGTTGTAGTTGCACTCGTGCAGCTGCACCTTGTCGAGCACGTAGCCGCTGAAGTCCAGCTGCGCGCGCGGGCCGATGCCGTCGAGCTCGCCGACGATGTCGCGGCCGTTGTCCTCGAACACCAGGCCGTTCCAGGTGCGGGTGCGATAGTTGTTCAGGTGCAGGCAGGGGTCCTGCTCGAAGTGCGGCGCGCCCTGCAGCTGGCCCTGCAGGTCGTAGGTCCAGCGGTGCAGGGGGCAGACGATGTTCGAGCGGGTGTTGCCGCGGCCGCGCAGCATCACGGCCTGGCGGTGGCGACAGACATTGGACAGCAGCCGCACGCCCTCGGGCGTGCGCACCAGCGCGCGGCCCTCGCCTTCCTGGGGCAGCGCGTAGAAGTCGCCCACCTCGGGCACGGCCAGCTCGTGCCCGAGGTAGCGCGGGCCGTGCTGGAAGATCAGCTCCATCTCGCGACGGAAGAGGTCTTCGGCGAAGTAGGTGGTGACTGAGAGTTGCGAGCGCGTGCTTGAATGGCTGCGCGCAAGAGCTTCGAGACTGATGCTCAGGTCCGACATGATCCCCAGGATCTCCAGCAAGGATGTCAAAACCCCCACCCGGTGGCCCCGCGGATGGGTTTGTCCAATGACAAGAACGGCCACCCGAGCGAGTGGCCGAAGGCGGGAGTGTACCCGCGGGGTCGGTTGGCAACGGGCGTGCGCGACTAAAATCGTGCGCTTGCCCTCGAACCGCCTCATGCCCGCATCCCCTCCTTCCGCGGCTGCCGCCACAGCGGCCGAGCCCGCCCGCTACGAAGACGCGCTGGCCGAACTCGAACGCCTGGTGCAGGCGATGGAGAGCGGACAGATGCCGCTGGATGGCCTGCTCGACAACTACCGGCGCGGCGCCGAGCTGCTGGCCTTCTGCCGCGAGCGGCTGCAGGCGGTGGAGGCCCAGGTGAAGGTGCTCGAAGAGGGGCAGCTGAAGGATTGGGCGCCGGAATGAGCTTCTCGGCCTGGATGCGCGACGCACTGCTGCAGGTGGAGCAGGCGCTCGAACGCTGGGTGCCGGCCGACGCGCCGGCAGGCCTGGGCGAGGCCATGCGCTACGGCGTGCTCGACGGCGGCAAGCGCCTGCGGCCGCTGCTGGTGCGGGCGGCCTGCGAAGCGGTGCAGGGCGATGCCGCGGCGGCGCTGCATGCTGCGGTGGCGGTTGAATTGATCCATGCGTATTCGCTGGTGCACGACGACATGCCCTGCATGGACAACGACGTGCTGCGACGTGGCAAGCCCACCGTGCATGTGCGCTTTGGCGAAGCCGGCGCCATGCTGGCCGGCGACGCGATGCAGGCGCTGGCCTTCGAGGTGCTGACACCCGAGGACGGCAGCGTCGACCCGGCCCTGCAGGCGCGGCTGTGTGCGCTGCTGTCGCGTGCCGCGGGCCACGCCGGCATGGCCGGCGGCCAGGCCATCGACCTGGCCAACACCGGCAAGCCGCTGGACGAAGCCCAGCTGCGCGACATGCACCACCGCAAGACCGGTGCGCTGCTCGAGGCCAGCGTGCTGATGGGCGCGGCCTGCGGGCCCACCACGCCGGCCGGCTGGGCCGCGCTGTCGCGCTATGGCGCCGCGATCGGACTGGCCTTCCAGGTGGTGGACGACATCCTCGACGTGACCCAGGCCTCGGACAAGCTCGGCAAGACCGCCGGCAAGGACCAGCACCTGAACAAGCCGACCTACGTCTCGGTGCTCGGCCTCGAGGCCGCACGCACGGAAGCCCGGGCGCTGCGCCGCACGGCGCACGAGGCGCTGGCCGCCAGCGGCCTGGCCGCCGAGCGTTGCGAACACCTGCGCCAGCTGGCCGACCTCGTCGTCGACCGCGAACACTGATTGGCCCGCCATGAGCACTGCGCTGCTAGACACCATCCACAGCCCGGCCGACCTGCGCCGCCTGCCGCAGGCCGACCTGCGCAAGCTGGCCGCCGAGCTGCGCGAGTTCCTGCTCGCCAGCGTCAGCAAGACCGGGGGCCACCTGTCGTCCAACCTGGGCACGGTGGAGCTGACGATTGCGCTGCACTACGTCTTCAACACGCCCTACGACCGCCTGGTCTGGGACGTGGGCCACCAGACCTACCCGCACAAGATCCTCACCGGCCGCAAGGACCGCATGGGCACGCTGCGCCAGCTGGGCGGCCTGTCGGGCTTCCCGCGCCGCGACGAGAGCGAGTACGACACCTTCGGCACCGCACACTCGTCCACCTCGATCTCCGCAGCCATCGGCATGGCCCATGCCGCCCGGGTGAAGGGCGAGAACCGCCGCGCGGTGGCGGTGATCGGCGACGGCGCGCTCACCGGCGGCATGGCCTTCGAGGCGCTGAACCATGGCGGCGCCACCGAGGGTGCAGGCCCGGCCGACGTGCTGGTGATCCTGAACGACAACGACATGTCGATTTCGCCGCCGGTCGGCGCGCTGAACAAGCACCTGGCGCGGCTGATGAGCGGCAGCTTCTACGACAAGGCGCGCGAAGGCGCCAAGAGCGTGCTGAAGGGCACGCCGCTGTACGAGTTCGCCAAGCGCTTCGAGGAGCACACCAAGGGCATGGTGGTGCCCGGCACCATCTTCGAGGAGCTGGGCTTCACCTACGTCGGCCCGATCGATGGCCACGACCTCGACGCGCTGATCCCGACGCTGGAGAACCTGCGCGACAAGAAGGGCCCGCGCTTCCTGCACGTGGTCACCAAGAAAGGCTACGGCTACAAGCTGGCCGAGGCCGACCCGGTGAACTACCACGGGCCGAGCAAGTTCGACCCGGCCGTGGGCCTGACCAAGCCGACCACGCCGCCGAAGCCCACCTTCACGCAGGTGTTCGGCCAGTGGCTGTGCGACATGGCGGCGGCCGACGAGCGGTTGATCGGCATCACGCCGGCGATGCGCGAGGGCTCGGGCCTGGTCGAGTTCGAGCAGCGCTTCCCGAAGCGCTACCACGATGTCGGCATTGCCGAGCAGCACGCGGTCACCTTCGCCGCCGGCCTGGCCTGCGAAGGCCTGAAGCCGGTGCTGGCGATCTACTCCACCTTCCTGCAGCGCGGCTACGACCAGCTGATCCACGACGTGGCGATCCAGAACCTGCCGGTGGTGTTCGCGCTCGACCGTGCCGGCATCGTCGGTGCCGATGGTGCGACGCACTGCGGCGCCTTCGACATCGCCTACCTGCGCTGCATCCCGAACGTCAGCGTGCTGACCCCGGCCGACGAGGCCGAATGCCGCATGGCCCTGAGCACCGCCTTCGCGCAGAACCATCCGGTGGCGGTGCGCTACCCGCGCGGCGCCGGCGCCGGCCGGCAGCCCGAGGCGGGCCTGGCCACCTGGCCCTGGGCGCGCGGCGAGCTGCGCCGCCAGTCCGGCATCGGGCGCGGCCAAGGCCAGCGCATCGCGCTGCTGGCCTTCGGTACCGTGCTGTACCCGGCGCTCGAAGCTGCCGAGGCGCTGGATGCCACGGTGGCCAACATGCGTTTCGCCAAGCCGCTCGATGGTGCACTGGTGGCCGAGCTCGCGCGCAGCCACGACGCGCTGGTCACGATCGAGGAAGGCTGCATCGCCGGCGGCGCCGGCAGCGCGGTGGGCGAGCTGCTGCATGCGCTGGGTATCGAGACGCCGCTGCTGCAGCTGGGCCTGCCGGACCAGTTCACCGAGCATGGCGACCCGGCCAAGCTGCTGGCGATGCTGGGCCTGGACGCGCCGGGCATCGAGCAGTCGGTGCGCAAGCGCTTCGGCAGTCCGCTCAAACTCGTGAAGCCCGCGGTGAACGACTGATGCTGACGCCGCCGCGACAAGCCCCCGCCGCAGCGCGGCCCGACAATCGATGCGATGCTCCGGGCCCAGCGCGAGCCTGACACCCATGACCAACCTGACCGACGCCCTGCACATTCCCGNAATGCGCGAGGGCTCGGGCCTGGTCGAGTTCGAGCAGCGCTTCCCGAAGCGCTACCACGATGTCGGCATTGCCGAGCAGCACGCGGTCACCTTCGCCGCCGGCCTGGCCTGCGAAGGCCTGAAGCCGGTGCTGGCGATCTATTCCACCTTCCTGCAGCGTGGCTACGACCAGCTGATCCACGACGTGGCGATCCAGAACCTCCCGGTGGTGTTCGCGCTCGACCGTGCCGGCATTGTCGGTGCCGATGGTGCGACGCACTGCGGCGCCTTCGACATCGCCTACCTGCGCTGCATCCCGAACGTCAGCGTGCTGACGCCCGCCGACGAGGCCGAATGCCGCATGGCCCTGAGCACGGCCTTCGCGCAGAACCACCCGGTGGCGGTGCGCTACCCGCGCGGCGCCGGCGTCGGCCGGCAGCCCGAAGCGGGCCTGGCCACCTGGCCCTGGGCGCGCGCGGAGCTGCGCCGCCAGTCCGGCATCGGGCGCGGCCAAGGCCAGCGCATCGCGCTGCTGGCCTTCGGCACCGTGCTGTACCCGGCGCTCGAAGCGGCCGAGGCGCTGGATGCCACGGTGGTCAACATGCGCTTTGCCAAGCCGCTCGACGGCGCGCTGGTGGCCGAGCTCGCGCGCAGCCACGACGCGCTGGTCACGATCGAGGAAGGCTGCGTCGCCGGCGGTGCCGGCAGCGCGGTGGGCGAGCTGCTGCATTCGCTGGGCCTTGACACGCCGCTGCTGCAACTGGGCTTGCCGGACCAGTTCACCGAGCATGGTGACCCGGCCAAGCTGCTGGCGATGCTGGGCCTGGACGCGCCGGGCATCGAGCAGTCGGTGCGCAAGCGCTTCGGCAGTCCCCTGAAGCTCGTCAAGCCCGCGGTGAACGACTGATGCTGACGCCGCCGCGACAAGCCCCCGCCGCAGCGCGGCCCGACAATCGATGCGATGCTCCGGGCCCAGCGCGAGCCTGACACCCATGACCAACCTGACCGACGCCCTGCACATTCCCGCGAGCAGAAGGGCACGCACATGTCGCGCTTCGTCGCCTGGCTGGACACGCTGGAAGCGCCGATGGACGCGGCCATGCTGCGCCACGAGCTGGGCGTGATGCTCGACAAGCTGCATGCCGACACGGGGCGCATCGAGGCCCGCTTCGCGTTCTTCCTGCGCAAGCGCGCGCCCGTCTCGGGCGTGCAGAGCCTGCTCGATTACCAGGGCCGCTGGATCGCCGAGCGGCGCGCCGGCGTCACCTCGGTGTGGGCCGAGGTCGGCGTGCCGGTGAAGAGCCTGTGCCCGTGCTCGAAGGAGATCTCGGACTACGGCGCGCACAACCAGCGCTCGCTGGTGACGATCCGGGTCGAGCTGAAGGGCGCGATCGAGTGGCACGAGCTGGTGCGCTTCGCGGAAGACTCCGCCTCCAGCGAGATCTGGCCGATGCTCAAGCGCCAGGACGAGAAGTGGGTCACCGAGCGGGCCTACGAGAACCCGAAGTTCGTCGAAGACATGGTGCGCGATGTCGCGCTGCGGCTGAACGCCGACGGCCGCATCGGCCGCTACAGCGTCGATGTCGAGAACTTCGAATCCATCCACAACCACAGCGCCTTCGCGCGCATCGAACGCGCCTGAGCGGCGCGTGGCAGCGGCGCTGAAGCGACGATGAGCTCATCGTCGTTCGTGGCCGTCAACATCCACGACCCTGTCGCGATGCGGCAGGCCGACGCCGACGCGCTGTCGCTGGCGCTGATGGACGCGCGCAACCGCACCTTGCAGCGCCTGGCGGCCTTCGAGGGCGTGAGCTGGACCACGCCGCCGACCGAGCTCGACCCGCCGGCCTGGATCGCCGGGCAGGCCGCGCGCTTCCAGGAGTTCTGGATCACGCGCTTCGTGCAGCGCGGCCGCGGCGAGCAGGCCGATGCCAAGGCAGTGCGGCTGGCCTCGATCGACCCGGTGCTGGACTGGTGGCTGGACCCGCAGGCGGCCAGCCGCGCGCAGCGCTGGCAGGGCAGTGCGCCGGCGGCCGAGGCGATCCGCGACTACCTCGCGGCGACGCTGGACGACACGCTGGACCTGCTGGAGAAGTCCGATGCCAGCGATGCCGGGCTGTACTTCTTTCGCCTGGCCCTGCTGCACGAGGACCGCCTTGGCGAATCGCTCGCGGTGCTGGCGCAGACCCTGGGCGCACCGGCGGCCACGCCGGACCAGCGCTGGCCCGAGCTGCCTGCGCGCGGCCGGCGCGATGCGCTGTGGTTCCCGGCCCAGCGCGTGACGCTCGGCTCGCCGCCGGGCGGCCTGGTGCCCGACAACGAGCGCAACACGCACGAGGTGGCCTTGCCCGAGTTCGAGATCGACGCGCAGCCGGTGTGCTGGGCGCAGTACGCCGAGTTCGTCGACGACGGCGGCTACGACAACCCGGCCTGGTGGTCCGAGGTCGGCTGGCGCTGGCAACAGGCCCTGGGTCGGCGCGCGCCGCGGCATGTGGAGCAGCTGGCCGGAGGCGTGCTGCTGCGCCGCCAGGGCCGGCTGCAGCGCGTGCCGGGCGGCCAGGCGGCCGTGCACTTGAGCAGTTATGAAGCCGATGCCTGGTGCCGCTGGGCCGGCCGCCGGCTGCCCAGCGAGGGTGAGTGGACCCTGGCCTGCGGCGCAGCGGCGCGCGGCTTCGTGTGGGGCGACGTGCACGAGTGGGTGGCCGGCGTCGCGCGTGGCTACCCGGGCCACCGCAATGGCCCGGCGCGGCTGGACGTGCTGCCGCCCGAGCCCGGCTGGCGCACGCTGCGCGGCGGCAGCTGGCTCACGGTGCCGCGCCAGAAGCACCCGGCGGCGCGCCGCTTCCTGCCGCCCGAGCACGACGCGGCCTTCTGCGGCTTCCGCAGCTGCGCCCTCTGATCGGGCGCGGGCCGATCAGTCGTCCACCAGGCCTTCGCGCACCGCCAGTCGCACCAGGGCGGTGACGCCGCTGACGCCGAGCTTGGTCATGATGCGGCTGCGGTAGGTGTCCACCGTCTTCGGCGACAGGTGCAGCTCGGTGCCGATGGCCGAGCTGCTCATGCCGTTGACCACCATCGTGACGATCTGCCGCTCGCGCGGCGACAGGCTGGCGAAGGGATCGGCCGGCGCGTCGTCGGCCAGCGCCTGCAGCGCCAGCGCGGCCACCTGCGGGCCGAAGAAGCGGCGGCCGACGGCCACGCTGTCGATGGCCTGCAGCAATTCGACGGCGCCCGAGTCCTTCAGCACATAGCCCGCCGCGCCCAGGCGCACCGCTTCGGCCACGTGCCGGGGCTGCGCCGACATCGTCAGCACGATGGCGCGCACCGGGGACTCGCGCCGCTTCAATTCCTGCAGCACCTCGAAGCCGGAGCGCTCGCCCAGGCCCAGGTCGAGCAGCATCACCTCGGCCTGGCGCTGCTGCGCTTCGACCACCGCCTGGGTCGGGTCGCTGCCCTGGCCGACCACGTCGTGGCCGGCGGATTGGAGCAGGGCCTGCAGACCGTCGCGCAACAACAGCTGGTCGTCGACCAGGTAGATGCGCGTCATGGATCAGTCCTTGCGCATGAAAAAAGCCGCGGGCCGGCACCCGGCGGTCGCCGGTTGGTACTGCGGGTACTGCAACGGGCTGGACGCACCATGGCCTTCGAACTCCCTGCGACGGCATTGACAGCCGCTATGACCGACAAGATACCAAATCGCCGGCCCACCCGACATGTTGCAACAAAAAACTGGGCCCCTCGCGGGCCCGTGAATCAAGCCTTGTTGCGCCAGCGCAGCTTGCGGTAGAGGGTGTTGCGGCTGATGCCCAGGGCCTTGGCTGCGGCACTGATGTTGCCGCCGGCGGCGGCCAGCGCGCGCTGCATTGCGGCGAGCTGCTGGGCATCGAGCGGGGCGTCGGGCGCGGCCGGCGGCGGGGCGCCCGCCCCGGCCGCGGCCTGCACCAGGGCGTCGGGCAGGTGTTCGCAGCCCAGCAGCGAAGCCTCGCCGGCCAGCGCGGCAGCGGTGCGCAGCACGTTCTTCAGCTCGCGTACGTTGCCCGGCCAGGGGTGGCGCTGCAGCAGCGCCATCGCCTCGGGCGCGATCTGCCAACCGCGCGCTGCCAGCGGCAGCTCGTTCAGCAGCGCCAGCGCCAGCGCCGGCAGGTCGCTGCGCTCACGCAGCGGCGGCAGCTGCAGGCTCAGGCCCTGCAGCTGGTAGTACAGGTCTTCGCGCAGCGTCTGCTGCTGCAGCGCCCGGGCCAGTGGCACGCGGCTGGCGCACACCACGGTCAGCGGGTGGCTGCGCAGATGCTGCAGCAACCTGGCCTGCAAAGTGAGCGGCAGCGCCTGCGGCTGGTTCAGCAGCAGCGTGCCGCCGGCGGCGCGCTGCAGCGCCTCGGCCAGCTGCGCTTCGGCGGTTTCCGCCGCGGTGGTGCTGCCGTCGAAGGCGACGAAGCGGTGCGCGGCGCGCGCGGAGTCCTGGTGCAGCGCCTGCGCCAGCCGCGCCTGGCCGGTGCCGTGCTCGCCGACCAGCTGCACTGGCACGCCGGCGTCGCGCACGCGGCGCAGCTGGTCGACCAGGCGTTCGAAGGCAGCATCGCCGCAGCACAGCGCCGCCAGCGCACTGCGGCGACGGGCCGGCGGCGCGGGCGCCGGGCTCGGCACCACGGCGGCGGGCGCTGCGGCAACGGGCGCTGCGGCGGCCGGCACGACGGCCTCGACCAGCGGTGCCCACATCGGGCCGTTGAAGCGCGCATGCAGGTGGAATACCTGGCCGTCGGCGGTGTGCACCGCCAGCGGCAGCGCCAGTGGCGAGCGGAAGCGGTCGACCAGCGCATCGACGCGCAGATCGAACAGCGACTGCAACGTCTGCTGCCGCAGTGCCGCGCCGGCCAGGCCCAGCTGCTCGAGCGCGCCGCGGTTGGCGCCGCTGATGCGGCCGTCGGCCTCGACCGCGAGGATGCCTTCCTGCAGCGTGCCGATGCATTCGACGCGGCGGTGGAAATGCAGCCGCAGGCCATGGCGCCAGTCGTCGCTGAGCCAGTGGTTCTCGATCATGCGCGCCGACATCTTCACCAGCGCCATCGTGTGCTGGTGGTAGCTGCGGTGGTCGCCGGACACGTCGAGCACGCCCAGCACGTTGCCGCGCGGGTCGAGGATGGGCGCGGCCGAGCAGGTGAGGAAATGGTTGGCGTGCAGGAAGTGCTCGTCGGCATGCACCAGCGTCGGCTGCTCGGAGACCAGCGCGGTGCCCACGGCGTTGGTGCCCTTGCCGGCCTCAGACCAGTCGGCGCCCGGTGCCAGCGCCACGCGGGCGGCGCGGGAGAGGAAATCGTCGTCGCCGATCGACAGCAGGATGGTGCCGCTGGCATCGGTGAGCGCGACCATGCTGTGGGTGTTGACGATCTGCTCGTGCAGCAGCTCCATCACCGGCGCGGCATGCAGGTGCAGGCGCAGGTTGCGCTCGCGGCGCAGCAGCAGCTCGTTGGCGGGCACGCGCGCATGGTCGGGGGATTCGATGCGCGAAAGGCCCAGCGCCAGGCAGCGTTCGTGGGAGCGGTCGATCTCGGCGGTGTGCGCGCTGTCGAGCTTCAGCGCGGCGGCGATCGGCCGCGGGACGATGGCCGTGCCGCGTCTCGGGTCGCGTGAATGTCCGCTGTGGTGGAAGGGCCCGCGCACGCTGTTCCTTGGGTTGCCCGGGGCGGGGATGCCCGGCGCGGATTGTCTCAGCTTCCGCCTGGGCTCAGGCGTTGCTGGTGGCGCGCACTTCCTCGATGGTCGTCAGTCCGGCCAGCACCTTCTCGATGCCGTCCTGCCGCAGCGTGCGCAGGCCCTCGGCGACGGCGGCCTGCTGCAGCTCGGCGCTGCGCGCATGGGTCTGGATCAGGTGCCGCATCTCGCGGTTCACCAGCAGCAGCTCGTGCAGGCCCAGCCGGCCGTTGAAGCCGGTGTCGGCGCAGTGCCGGCAGCCGCGCGCAGCATGGTGCTGCAGCACGCCGTGCCGGCCGTGGCGGTGGCGCCAGTCGGCCAGCGTGGCCTCGCGCGCGGGGCGCCCCGGCGCGTCGCCGAAGCCGGACAGCCAGTCGTCCAGCAGCGCGTCGACCTCGGCCTCGGTGGCGGGCCGCGTGCTGACGCAGTGGCGGCACAGCCGGCGCACCAGGCGCTGGGCCAGCACCGCCAGCAGCGAGTCGGCGAAGCCGAAGGGGTCCAGCCCCATGTCGAGCAGCCGCGTCACGGTCTCGGTGGCGCTGTTGGTGTGCAGGGTCGACAGCACGAGGTGGCCGGTCAGCGAAGCCTCCACCGCCATCTGCGCGGTTTCGGGGTCGCGGATCTCGCCCACCATCACCACGTCGGGGTCGGCGCGCAGGAAGGCGCGCAGCGCCTTCGCGAAGGTCCAGTCGATGCGCGGGTTCACCTGCACCTGGCGCAGGCCCTTCTGCGTGATTTCGACCGGGTCCTCGGCGGTCCAGATCTTGCGCTCGGGGGTGTTGATGTGGGCCAGCGCCGCATGCAGCGTGGTGGTCTTGCCGCTGCCGGTGGGGCCGACGCACAGCACCAGGCCGTAGGGCCGCTCGACCACCTCCTTCAGCGCGCGCAGCACCGCGGGTGCCAGGCCCATGTCGTCCAGCGGCAGCGCGCGGGCCGAGGCCAGCAGGCGCAGCACCACGTCCTCGTGGTTGTTGGCGGTGGGGATCGTCGCGACGCGCAGCTCCAGCGTCTGGCCCTGCATGAAGCGGCCGAAGCTGATCTTGCCGTCCTGCGGCTTGCGACGCTCGGAGATGTCGAGGTCGCACATGATCTTCAGCCGCGCGACCAGCGCCGTGCGGTAGCCCGGCGGCAGTTCGAGGTAGGGCTTCAGGCGCCCATCGCGGCGGAAGCGGATGCGCACCTTCTCGGGCGCCGGCGGGCATTCGATGTGGATGTCCGAGACGCCGGCCTGCTGCGCTTCGAGGATCATCGTGTTGATCAGCCGCACCAGCGAGTTGTCGCTCTGCTCGATCACCGGTCCGTCGTCGCGCGCGGGTTCGCCAGCGAGCTGCAGCTCCAGGCTGGCCAGCAGCTGGTTGGCACTTTCCGGCTCGTGATCGTTCGCCGCGGCCGCCAGTTCGGCCGTCGGCTGCAGCGCGTCGAAGCCCAGGCGCTGGTACACGCGCTCGATCGCCGGCGCCAAGGTGCCGGCGCGCGCCAGCACCGGCACCACCTTGGCCTGGGCATTGAACTCGATCTCGTCGATCAGCATGCGCGCCGACGGGTCTTCCAGCGCCACCACCAGCCGGCCGCCGCGCATCATCAGCGGCAGCGCGGGCAGGCGCCGGGCCACCGCCTGCGGCAGGCGCAGTGCGGCTTCGTTCTCGACCGGGAACTCGCCGGCGTCGACGAACCGGACGCGCAGCTCCAGCGTCTGGCCCTGCATGAAGCGGCCGAAGCTGATCTTGCCGTCCTGCGGCTTGCGACGCTCGGAGATGTCGAGGTCGCACATGATCTTCAGCCGCGCGACCAGCGCCGTGCGGTAGCCCGGCGGCAATTCGAGGTAGGGCTTCAGCCTGCCGTCGCGGCGGAAGCGGATGCGCACCTTCTCGGGCGCCGGCGGGCATTCGATGTGGATGTCGGATACACCGGCCTGCTGCGCCTCGAGGATCATCGTGTTGATCAGCCGCACCAGCGAGTTGTCGCTCTGCTCGATCACCGGTCCGTCGTCGCGCGCGGGTTCGCCGGCCAGCTGCAGCTCCAGGCTGGCCAGCAGCTGGTTGGCACTTTCCGGCTCGTGATCGTTCGCCGCGGCGGCCAGCTCGGCCGTCGGCGGCAGCGCGTCGAAGCCCAGGCGCTGGTACACGCGCTCGATCGCTGGCGCCAGCGTGCCGGCGCGCGCCAGCACCGGCACCACCTTGGCCTGGGCATTGAACTCGATCTCGTCGATCAGCATCCGCGCCGACGGGTCTTCCAGCGCCACCACCAGCCGGCCGCCGCGCATCATCAGCGGCAGCGCGGGCAGGCGCCGGGCCACCGCCTGCGGCAGGCGCAGTGCGGCTTCGTTCTCGACCGGGAACTCGCCGGCGTCGACGACCGGATAGCCCATCTTGCGGGCCAGCGCGGTCTGCAGGTCGTCGCGCGTGACCACGCCGCGCTGCACCAGCAGCTCGCCCAGCGGCAGCTTGCGGTCCTGCGTCTGCTGCTGCAGCGCGTCGCCCAGTTCGGCCTCGTCGATGAAGCCCAGCGCCAGCAGCGCTTCGCCGATGCGCACCATCGGCATCCTGGCCTGCTGCTCGATGGCCTCGACCAGCTGCTCGGGCGCGACGATGCGCTGCGTCAGCAGGATGTCGCCCAGGCGCCGCTGGCGCAGGCCCTGCTGCTCGGCGGCCACCGCATCCAGCGTGTCCACGCTCACCGCCTGCTGGGCCAGCAGCAGCTCGCCCACGCGCGGGCCGATCTCCACGCCGGCCAGCGCCTCGCGCGGGTAGAAGCTGCGCAGCACCGCGCCGCTGTCGTCGGCAGGTGGGAACAGGAAGTGGCCGAGCGCATGCTCGACCTGGCCCAGCGTCTCGATCTGCGCTTCGCCGCCATTGGCATAGCGCAGCCGGCAGGGGCTGGCCACCGCGGCGCCCAGCAGGTCGGCCGCCGAGCCGGGCGCGGCATGTTCCAGCGGCGCCAGCGGCCGCAGCAGCGTGAGGCGGCGCACCTGCGCCAGCTTCAGCGGCAGGGTGCCGCGGGCCGGTGGCACCAGCAGGTGGGCGATGCCGGTGTCTGCATCGAAGCGCACCAGCTGGCCGCGCGTGACGCGGCCGTTCGGGCCTTCGATCTCGCAGGGCTCCGCTTCCCGCTGCACCTGCGGCGAGGCGAAGCTGGCATACGGCGGTGTCGGCCATGCGAAGGGCAAGCCTCGTGTGGACACCAGCGGCGGCAGCGAAAGGTCGGACATGCGGTCTTTGCGGGGACAGGGCGCCCCGGTGTCCGATGCTAGGCCGCCGGCCCCGCGCCGAAGCGCCGAAAAACGCCGCGCGGCGCAGCCTTATCGGGCCGCGGGCCTCAAGGCCCCGTCATGCTGCGCGGCAGCACCGTGACGATCTGCGGGAAGAACCAGATCAGCAGCACGGCCGCCACCATCAGGAAGAAGAAGGGCAAGGTGACGCGGGCGATCCAGCCGATCTCGCGCCTGGTCATGCCCTGCAGCACGAACAGGTTGAAGCCCACCGGCGGCGTGATCTGCGCCATCTCGACCACCAGCACGATGAAGATGCCGAACCACAGCAGGTCGATGCCGGCCTTCTGCACCGTGGGCAGGATCACGCCCATCGTCAGCACCACCATCGAGATGCCGTCGAGGAAGCATCCGAGGATGGCGTAGAACACCGTCAGCACCAGCACCAGGCCGAACGGGCTCAGGCCCAGCGTGGCGATCCATTCGGCCAGGTGGCGCGGCAGACCGATGTAGCCCATCGACAGCGTGAGGAACGAGGCACCGGCGAGGATCAGCGCGATCATGCAGTACAGCCGCGTGCCGCCCATCAGCGCCTCGCGGAAGGTGGCCCAGCTCAATGAGCCCTGCAGCGCCGACAGTACCAGCGAACCCAGCACGCCCACCGCCGCGGCCTCGGTGGCGGTGGCCAGGCCGCTGTAGATCGAGCCCAGCACCGCGGTGATCAGCAGCACCACCGGGATCAGGTGGCGCGATTCGTGCAGCTTCTCGCGCAGCGTCATGCGCGCATCGGCCGGCGGCACGCGGTCGGGGTTCAGCAGGCCCCAGACCACCAGGTAGCCGGAGAACAGGCCGGCCAGCATGATGCCGGGCACGACGCCGGCCATGAACAACTGCGCGATCGAGACGTCGGCGCTGACGCCGTAGACGATCATGATGATCGAGGGCGGGATCAGCAGGCCCAGCGTGCCGGCGCCGGCGAGCGAGCCGACGGTGATGTCTGCCGGGTAGCCGCGGCGCGTCAGCTCGGGCAGCGACATCTTGCCGATGGTCGCGCAGGTGGCCGCGCTGGAGCCCGACACCGCGGCGAAGATCGCGCAGCCGATCACGTTGGTGTGCAGCAGCCGGCCGGGCAGCCACTGCATCCAGGGTGCCAGGCCCTTGAACATGTCCTGCGACAGCCGGGTGCGGAACAGGATCTCGCCCATCCAGATGAACAGCGGCAGCGCCGTCAGCGTCCAGCTCGAGGCCGAGCCCCAGATCGTGAGCGCCATCGCATCGCCGGCCGGCCGGCTGCTGAACAGCTGCATGCCGATCCAGGCCACGCCCGAGAGCGTGAGGCCGATCCACACGCCGCTGGCGAGGATCAGGAACAGCGCTGCGATCAGCAGCGTGGTGATCGCCAGGTCACTCATTGTGCAGGGCCTCCTCGCTGCTGATCTGCACGCGCTGGCCGCGCAACTCGAGCACGAAGTCGTCGAGCAGCGCGATCAGCAGCACGACCGCGCCGAGCGCCATCGACAGCTGCGGCAGCCACAGCGGCGTGGCGTCGCTGCCGGTGGAGACGTCGTTGAACTCGTGCGATTGCCAGGCCAGCCGCACGCTGTACCACGCGAACAGTCCGGCCAGCAGCACGCCGGCCAGCAGGGTCCAGACTTCCAGTCCGCGGCGCCAGCGCGGGCCGACCGCCTGCAGCAGCAGCGTCACGCGGATGTGCTCGCCGCGCTTGAGCGTGTGGGCCAGCGAAAGAAAGCCGCTGGCTGCCAGCAGGTAGCCGGCGTAGCCGTCGAGCCCGGTGAGGTTGAAGCCGAACTGGCGGCCGGCCACCGAGGCCAGGATGGCCACCAGCAGTCCGACCATTGCCAGTGCGGCCAGCGCGGCACAGCCGTCGTAGACGGCATCGAGCAGGCGACGCATCGCGTGGGGCCGCGCCGCGTCAGTTCTTCGGCGCGGGCATCGCGGCCTGCGCCTTCTTGTAGGCCTGCACCACCGCGACGTTCTCGGCCCCGGCAGTCTTTTCCCAGTCCGCCAGCATGATGTCGCCCACCTGCTTCAGGTCGGCCTTGAGCTTGGCGTGCGGCCGATGGATCGTCATGCCCTTCTCGGTCAGCGCATTCTTGTACCAGTCGTTCTTCTCCTGGCTGATCTTCCAGCCGCGCAGCTCGGCGTCGGCGGCGGCCTTCAGCACCGCGTCCTGCGTCGGCTTGTCCAGCGCGTCGAAGGCCTTCTTGTTCACGAGCACCGCGTTCTTCGGCAGCCAGGCCTGGGTGTCGTACCAGTTCTTGATGTGCTCGTAGGTCTTGCTGTCGTAGCCGGTGGAGCCCGAGGACATGTAGCTCTCGACCACGCCGGTGGCCAGTGCCTGCGAGAGCTCGGCGGCCTGGATGGTGACCGGCTGCGCGCCGATCAGTTCGGCGATCTTCGCGGTGGCAGGGCTGTAGGCGCGCCACTTGATGCCGCGCATGTCGGCCACCGAGTTGATCAGCTTCTTGGTGTAGATGCCCTGCGGCGGCCAGGGCACCGAGAACAGCAGTTTCATGCCCTGCGTGCCCAACTGCTTGTCCAGCACCGGACGCTGCGCGTCGTACAGCAACTTGGCCTCGGCATACGAGCTGGCGAGGAAGGGAATGCCGTCCAGCGCGTAGATCGGCGCCTCGTTGGCGAAGTTGGCCAGCAGCACCTCGCCGATCTGGGCCTGGCCGCCTTGGACAGCGCGCTTGATCTCGTTGGCCTTGAACAACGAGGCGTTGGCATGCACCTGGATCTTCAGCTTGCCACCGGTCGCCTTGTCGACATCGGCCGCGAACTGCGCCAGGTTCTCGGTGTGGAAGTTGTTGGCCGGGTAGGCCGCGGGCAGGTCCCACTTGGTCTGGGCATGGGCTGCCAGCGTGGTGGTCAGGGCACCCAGCAGGGCGGCGGCCATCGATCGAAAGCGCATGAAGTTCTCCGTGTCGCGTGTCAGCCCCCGAGAATAGCGGCGCAAGCACTGTGGCTTCCATGGGGATTGATCCGAACACCAAGCAATCGGCCGGCCAGGCCGCCACGGCCGCTGGCGGCCCACCGCCCGCAGGGCGGCTGGGAGTGCTGATGCTCGACACGCGCTTTCCGCGCTGGCCCGGCGACATCGGCTGCGACGCCGGTTTCCGCATGCCGCCGCTACGCCAGGTGGTCGGCGGCGCGATGCCGCGCGAAGTGGTGACCGATGCGGCGCAGTTCGCCGCATCGGCCTGGGCGCAGCGGTTCGCCCAGGCGGCACGCTGTCTGCAGGACGCTGGGGCCAGCGCCATCACCACCAGCTGCGGCTTCCTGGTGCTGCTGCAGCATGCTTTGCAGGCGGCCGTGCAGGTGCCTCTGGTGAGCTCGGCGCTGCTGCAATTGCCGGCGTTGCTGGCCGAGGAGCCGCAGGTCGGTGTCCTGACCATCGATGGCGCATCCCTGGGTCCCGCACATCTGCGGGCTGCCGGTGTCGCCGAGGCCGACCTGTCCCGGGTGGTGATTGGCGGCCTGCCGCCCGACGGTGCATTTGCCGCGCCGATCCTGCAGGACTCGCCGCAACGCGACCGCGCCGCGGCCCAGGTCGACCTGCTGCGGGCCGCGCTGGCCCTGCGCCAGCGTGCCCCCGCATTGCGTCGGGTGGTGCTCGAATGCACCAACATGCCGCCCCACGCGGCCGCTCTGGTCGCTGCCACCGGCTGGCGCGTGTACGGTCTGGCCGATGATCCCAGGCTGGCGCCCTACGTCGACGCGCCGGAGAAGACGGCATGAACCTGCGCTTCGTCGAGGCCTACTACTGGGCGGTATCGCTCAAGAGCGTGACGCGGGCGGCCGAGAAGCTGTTCATCACGCAGTCGGCGCTGTCGGCGCGCATCGCCGCGCTGGAGGAGGAGCTCGGCGTGATGCTGCTGGACCGGCGCGACAAGCAGTTCCGCGTCACCGTGGTCGGTACCCGCTTCTACAACTATGCCCAGCGCCTGCTCGAGCTGCAGCGCCAGATCAAGGCCGAGATGGGTTCCGACCAGCTGCGCGCCTCGATGCTGCGCATCGGCGCCATCGAGTCGGTGGTGCACAGCTGGCTGGGCGACTGGCTGCAGCAGATGCGCGCCGACCAGCCGGGGTTCGAGCTCGAGCTGACGGTGGAAACCACGCCGCTGCTCACCGAGCACGTGCGGCGCGGCACGCTGGACCTGGTCTTCGCCGCGTTGCCGTCGTCGGGCGAAGGGGTACGCACGCGGGCCTTGGCGCCGATGGAGATGGTGTTCGTCGGCCATGCGCTGCTGCATCCGCGCAAGCGCTACTCGCTGGCCGACCTGGCCCGCTTCGACCTGCTCACCTTCCAGCGCGGCTCGCAGCCGCATCTGGCACTGCTCGATGCCTTCCGCCAGGAAGGCGTGGAGCCGCCGCGGGTGCATGCGATCTCGTCGATCTCGGCGATGGTGCAATTGGTGGAGGGTGGCTTCGGCATTGCCACCCTGCCGCGCCTGGTGGCCGAGCGCATGGCACAAAGGCAGCCGGTGCGGGTGCTCAACACCGTGGCATTGTTGGCACCGCTGCCGCTGCACGTGAGCTACCGCGACGATCCGACCTCCACCGTGACGCTGGCTGCCCTCGAAGCGGCGGCTGCTTTCGCCGGGCTGCGCAAGCGCGCCTCATCGAAGAAATCGATCAGCTGAGCAAAAGATTTTGCGTTAGCGCCCGCAGGGGCCGATGCCCACAATCGCCCTCCATGCCGGTCCCGATGGTGTGGGCCGGGGAGAACGCAACGTGGCTGACCGGTTCCCGCCCTCCAGTTCCAACAGCGCGCAGCAGGCGGAAGGCCGGCCCGCGCTGCATGCGGGAAGCAGCGGCCTTGCCGTGCGCCAGGCGGCCCGCGACGGCCGGCTGAGCGGCCACACCAGCGGACTCGCGACCCGGCAGGTGCAGGGCAACGTGGTGATCCTGCCGGCCGATGTGGCCGATGAATTCCTGCGTTATTGCCAACGCAACTCGAAGCCCTGCCCGGTGCTGGGCATGTCGGAACCCGGCGACCCGCACCTGCCCGTGCTGGGCGCCGACCTGGACATCCGCACCGACGTGCCGCGCTACCGCGTCTGGCGCGAAGGTGAGCTGGTGGCCGAGCCGACCGACGTGCGGGACCTGTGGCGCGACGATCTGGTGGCCTTCGTGCTGGGCTGCTCGTTCAGCTTCGAGCAGGCGCTGCTGGACGACGGCATGCAGCTGCGCCACATCGACCAAGGCCGCAATGTCGCGATGTACCGCACCAACGTGGCCACCGTGCCGGCGGGGCGCTTCCACGGGCCGATGGTGGTATCGATGCGCCCGCTGCGCGCCGCCGACGCGATTCGCGCCACGCAGATCACCTCGCGCTTCCCGCAGGTGCACGGCGCGCCGGTGCACATCGGCGATCCGGCCCTGATCGGCATTGCCGACCTCGCCCGGCCGGACTACGGCGACGCGGTGCAGGTGATGGCCGACGAGCTGCCGGTGTTCTGGGCCTGTGGCGTCACCCCGCAGGCCGCGTTGGCGGCCGCGCGGCCGCCGTTCTGCATCACGCATGCACCCGGCGCGATGCTGGTGACCGACCTGCTCAACCAGCAGCTGGCTTCCTTCTGATCCCCCTTGCCCTTCCGCCCATCCTGAACAGGAGACTCTCGACATGAAGACCAAGATCCTCGCCATTGCCGGCATGCTGCTGGCCGCCGGCGCCCAGGCCCAGACCAAGTGGGACCTGCCCTCCGGCTACGGTACCAACACCTTCCAGGTCCAGAACCTGCAATGGTTTGCCGACGAGGTGGACAAGGTCACCAAGGGCAAGCTCAAGATCACGCTGCATCCGGGCGCCTCGCTGTTCAAGGCCAACGAGATCAAGCGCGCGGTGCAGACCGGTCAGGTGCAGGCGGGCGAGTTCATCCTGTCCGGCGCGGCCAACGAGAACCCGCTGTTCGGCATCGATTCGATCCCGTTCCTCGCCACCAGCTATGCCGAGGCCAAGAAGCTCGACGGCATCTCGAACCCGGCGCTGGAGAAGCTGCTCGCTTCGCAGGGCATGAAGCTGCTCTACACGGTGGCCTGGCCGCCGCAGGGGCTGTACTCGATCAAGCCGGTCACCTCGATGTCGGACTTGAAGGGCACCAAGATGCGCGCCTACAACCCGGCCACCACGCGCATTGCCGAATACGTCGGTGCGCAGCCGGTCACGATCCAGCTGGCCGAACTGCCGCAGGGCCTGGCCACCGGCACGGTGCAGAACTTCCTCACCTCCAGCGCGTCGGGCGTGGACAGCAAGCTGTACGAGCACGTCAAGTACTTCTATGACGTCAATGCCTGGCTGCCGCGCAACGCGGTGGTGGTGAACCAGAAGGCCTTCGAGGCGCTCGACAAGGCGACGCAGGATGCGCTGCTGAAGGTGGCCGCCGAGGCCGGCCCGCGCGGCTGGAAGGTCAGCGAGCAGAAGGACGCCGAGTACCTGAAGGAACTCGCTGCCAAGGGCATGACGGTGGACACCACCAGCGACAGCCTGAAGCGCGAGCTCAAGCTGATCGGCGGGCGCATGACGACCGAGTGGCTGAAGTCCGCCGGCGACGACGGCAAGGCCGTGATCGAGGCCTTCCGCAAGTAAGCCCGGCCGCGGGCGCCGCGCGGCGCCCGACGGGCCGGCAGGGGGTCGGCCCGATCCAGACTCCAGGAGACAACGATGAAGAACGCGTTGACGCGGTTCTATGCCCTGCTGTGCGCGCTCTCCGCGCTGTCGATGGTGGCCACCTTCGTCGTGGTGATGCTCGGCATCATCGGACGCGAGACCGACTGGTTCAACCTGCGCGGGCTGGATGCCTACGCCGGCTACTCGATTGCCGCCGCGCTGTTCCTGGCGCTGCCCGAGACGCTGCGCCGTGGCGACCACATCCGCGTGACGCTGCTGCTGCAGCGCCTGCCCGAGCGCGCCCGCCGGCTGATGGAGTTTTGGTGCCTGGGCGCCGGCGTCGCGCTGGCCCTGTACCTGGCCTGGTACGCCTGCCGCCTGGTGTGGGTCTCGATGAGCACGCACGACATCTCGCCGAGCTCGGATGCCACGCCGATGTGGATTCCGCAGATCGCGATGGCGCTGGGCTGCATCGGCCTGGCGGTCGCGCTGGCCCAGGCCCTGTTCAGCCACCTGCGCGGGGACGAGTTCTACCAGCCCATCAGCGGCGAAGCGGCTCACGTCGAATGACGGCGCCATCCACGCAACCGATAACACGCAATCAACATGGATATCTTCATTGCCGGCCTGCTCATCGTGCTGATGATCGTCGTGCTCGGCTCGGGCCTGTGGATCGGGCTGTCGCTGCTGGGCGTCGCGCTGTTCGCGATGGAATTCTTCAGCAGCCGCCCGGTCGGCGACAGCATGGTCTTCACGATCTGGGGCTCCACCTCGAGCTGGACGCTGACGGCGCTGCCGCTGTTCCTGTGGATGGGCGAGATCCTGTTCCGCTCGCGACTGACCGCCGACATGTTCAAGGGCCTGGCGCCGTGGCTGAACCGGCTGCCCGGCCGGCTGCTGCATGCCAACGTCATCGGCTGCGGCATCTTCGCGGCGGTGTCGGGCTCGAGCGCCGCCACCTGCGCCACCATCGGCAAGATCACGCTGCCGGAGCTGAAGAAGCGCGGCTACCCTGACGACATCTCGATGGGCTCGCTGGCCGGCGCCGGCACCTTCGGGCTGCTGATCCCGCCTTCGATCATCATGATCGTCTACGCGGTGGCGGCCGACGTCTCGATCGCCAAGCTGTTCGTGGCCGGCGTGATCCCGGGCGTGATGCTGATGGCCATCTTCTCCGTCTACATCGCGATCTGGGCGCTGCGCAACAAGGACAAGGTGCCGGCGGCCGACGCCGACATGAGCTTCAGCCAGAAGCTCTATGCCGGGCGCCACCTGATCCCCATCGTCTCGCTGATCGCGCTGGTGATCGGCGCCATCTACAGCGGCGTGGCCACTGCCACCGAATCGGCCGCGATGGGCGTGGCCGGGGCGCTGGCGCTCAGTGCCATCGAGCGCTCGCTGACCTGGGCCTCGTTCAAGGAAGGGCTGTACGCCGCCTGCCGGGTGTACTGCATGATCGGCCTGATCCTGGCGGGCGCCGCCTTCCTCACGCTGGCCATGGGCTTCATCGGCCTGCCGCGCGAGGTGGCGCTGTTCATCGGCGGGCTGCACCTGTCGCAGTTCTGGCTGCTGATGCTGCTGATGGCGTTCTTCATCCTGCTCGGCTGCTTCCTCGACGGCATCTCGATGGTGGTGCTGACGATGGCGGTGCTGCTGCCCACGGTGCAGGCCGCGCACATCGACCTGATCTGGTTCGGCGTCTTCATCGTGCTGGTGGTCGAGATGGCGCAGATCACGCCGCCGGTGGGCTTCAACCTCTTCGTGCTGCAGGGCCTGACCAAGCGCGAGCTGCCCGAACTGGCCCGCATGGCGCTGCCGTTCTTCATGCTGCTGGTGTTGGCCGTGCTGCTGATCTATGCCTTCCCGCAGATCGTGCTCATCGGGCCCAGCCTGATGTAGGCCCCGCCTGCAGTTGCCTGCCTTCCACGGACCGGAGATCGCGATGATTCGACGTCGGCACCTGGGACTGATGCTCGCGGGCACCGCCTGCAGCGTCGCGGCGAACGCGGCAGGCACCACCTGGCGCCTGGCCACCGGCTACCGGGCCGATTCGCTGCACGGGCTGAACCTGCAGCAGATGGCCGACGAGGTGGCACAGGCCACCGCCGGGGGCCTTCGCATCCGCCTGCAGGCCGAGGGCAGCCTGATTCCGCTAACACGTATGTTGGGCGGCCTGCAGGCCGGTGAGGCCGAGGCCGGCGAGGCCATCATGACCGGGCTGGTGAAGGAGATTCCGCTGGCCGGTGCCGACAGCGTGCCCTTCATCGTGCGCAGCTATGCCGACGCACGGCGGCTGTGGCGCCACCAGCGGCCGCTGATCGAGAAGCACCTGGCGGCGCGTGGCCTGCGCGTGCTGATGGCCGTGCCCTGGCCGCCGCAGGGCCTGTTCTCGCAGAAGCCGATTGCCGGTGTCGGCGACCTGCGGGGCCAGGCCATGCGCACCTACAACAGCACCACCGTGCGCATCGCCGAGCTGATGCAGGCGCGGCCGGTGGACGTGCCGATGATCCAGGTCGGCCAGGCGCTGGCCGAGGGGCGCCTGAATGCGATGATCACTTCCGCCGTCACCGGGGTGGAAAGCCGCGTCTGGACCGGCCTGAAGTATTTCTATCCAATCAACGCCTGGTTCCCGAAGAACCTGCTGATGGTGCGCCAGTCCGCCTACGACCAGCTCGATGCCGAGACGCAAGCCCGCCTGATGCAGGCCGCCGGCGCTGCGGAGGCGCGCGGCTGGCAGGCCAGCGAGCGCGCGGCCAGCGAATCGGTCGACACCTTGCGCAGCAACGGCATGCACGTCGAGGCCGTCGGCCCCGAATTCGCCCAGGCCTTGCGCCGCATGGGCGAGAAACTTTCGCTCGAATGGGTCCGCCAGGTCGGCCCCGAAGCGAACCAGATGTTCATTTCATACTTCACCAACAGCTGAGGCTCCATGCACACCCCCACCCAACCGCGCTGGCAGTTCTGGATCGATCGCGGCGGTACCTTCACCGACATCGTCGGCCGCCGGCCCGACGGCACGCTGACCACCGCCAAGCTGCTGAGCGAGAACCCCGAGCAGTACCGCGACGCCGCGGTCGAGGGCATCCGCCGACTGCTGGGGCTGAAGGCCGGCGAGCCGATCACGCCCGAGCGGGTCGAGTGCGTGAAGATGGGCACCACCGTTGCCACCAATGCGCTGCTGGAGCGCAAGGGCGACCGCACGCTGCTGGTCATCACCAAGGGCTTCCGTGACGCGCTGCGCATCGCCTACCAGGCGCGGCCGCGGCTGTTCGACCGCCACATCGTGCTGCCCGAACTGCTGTACGAGCAGGTGATCGAGGCGCAGGAACGCGTCGGCGCCAAGGGCGAGCTGATCCAGGGCCTGGAGACTTCCTCGCTGCGGCGCGCGCTGCAGGCGTCCTACGACAGCGGCATCCGCTCCTGCGCGATCGTCTTCATGCACGGCGACCGCTACCCGGCGCACGAGACCGCGGCCGCGGCCATCGCGCGCGAGATCGGCTTCACGCAGATCAGCACCTCCCACGAGGTGAGCCCGCTGATGAAGCTGGTGTCGCGCGGCGACACCACGGTGGTCGACGCCTACCTGTCGCCGATCCTGCGCCGCTATGTCGAGCAGGTGTCGAGCCAGATGCCCGGCGTGCGGCTGTTCTTCATGCAGAGCTCGGGTGGCCTCACCGAGGCGCAGCGCTTCCAGGGCAAGGACGCGATTCTGTCCGGCCCGGCCGGCGGCATCGTCGGCATGGTGCGCACCGCGCAGGCCGCGGGCCACGACAAGGTCATCGGCTTCGACATGGGTGGCACCTCGACCGACGTGTCCCACTTCGCCGGCGAGTTCGAGCGCGCGTTCGAGACCCAGGTGGCCGGCGTGCGCATGCGTGCGCCGATGATGAGCATCCACACCGTGGCCGCCGGCGGCGGCTCGATCATCAGCTTCGACGGCGCGCGGCTGCGCGTCGGGCCGGAATCGGCGGGCGCCAACCCCGGCCCGGCCTGCTACCGCCGCGGCGGCCCGCTGGCGGTGACCGATGCGAACGTGATGCTGGGCAAGATCCAGCCGGCCCATTTCCCCAAGGTGTTCGGGCCCGCGGCCGACCAGGCGCTGGACCGCGATGCGGTGGTGGCCGGCTTCAGCGCGCTGGCCGCGCGCATGACGGCGGCCACCGGCAAGCCCACCTCGCCCGAGGCCGTGGCCGCCGGCGCGCTGCAGATCGCGGTGGCCAGCATGGCCAATGCCATCAAGCGCATCTCGGTGGCGCGCGGCTACGACGTCACCAATTACACGCTGCAGTGCTTCGGCGGCGCGGGCGGCCAGCATGCCTGCCTGGTGGCCGATGCGCTGGGCATGCAGCGTGTGCTGGTGCATCCGCTGGCCGGCGTGCTGTCGGCCTACGGCATGGGCCTGGCCGACCAGATCGCGATGCGCGAGTCCTCGCTCGAGCAGCCGCTCGATGCCGGCGGCCTGCAGGTCGCGCGCGAGCGCATCGACGCGCTCGGCGCCTCGGCGGTGGCCGAGGTGGCCGCGCAGGGCGTGCCGGCCGAGCGCATCACGCGGCGCGAGCGCCTGCACCTGCGCTACGAAGGGACCGACACCACGCTGCAGGTCGCGATGGCCGATGCCGCGCAGGCCAAGGCCGAGTTCGAGGCCGGCTACCGCCAGCGCTTCGCCTTCCTGATGCCTGACCGCAAGCTGGTGATCGAGGCGGTGTCGGTCGAGGCCATCGGCGCCGGCGAGCACATGCCGGAAGAGGCCACGCGCAGCTTCAGCGTCTCGCAGCGGCCCGCGCCGCTGGCCACCGTGCAGATGTTCAGCGCGCCGGACGACGGCGGCGCCGACACCTGGCGCGAGGCCGGCCTGTTCCAGCGCGAGGCCCTGCCGGCCGGCTCGATCATCGACGGCCCGGCGGTGATCGCCGAACGCAATGCCACCACGGTGGTCGAGCCCGGCTGGCAGGCGCAGCTGGGCGACGACGGTTCGCTGGCGCTGCACCGCATCCGCGCCCGCGCGGTGGCGCATGCCATCGGCACCGAGGCCGACCCGGTGATGCTGGAGGTGTTCAACAACCTGTTCATGAACATCGCCGAGCAGATGGGCCTGCGGCTTCAGAACACCGCCTACTCGGTGAACATCAAGGAGCGGCTGGACTTCTCCTGCGCGCTGTTCGACGCGCAGGGCCAGCTGATCGCCAATGCGCCGCACATGCCGGTGCACCTGGGCTCCATGAGCGAATCGATCAAGACCGTGATCGAGCGCAACCCGGCCATGCACCAGGGCGACGTCTACGTGCTGAACGACCCGTACCACGGCGGCACGCACCTGCCGGACGTCACCGTGGTCACACCGGTGTACCTCGAGCGCAGCGACGCGAAGCCGAGCTTCTTCGTCGCCAGCCGCGGCCACCATGGCGACATCGGCGGCATCACGCCGGGCTCGGTGCCGCCGTTCTCGCGCACGATCGAGGAAGAGGGCGTGCTGCTCGACAACTTCCTGCTGGTGCGCGACGGCCAGCTGCGCCAGCAGGCGCTGCGCGACGCGCTGGCTTCGGGCCCCTGGCCGGCGCGCAATCCGGACCAGACGATTGCCGACCTGCGGGCGCAGATCGCCGCCAACGAGAAGGGCGTGCAGGAGCTGCGCGCGATGGTCGACCAGTTCGGCCGCACCACCGTGGCGGCCTACATGCAGCATGTGCAGGACAACGCCGAGGAGTCGGTGCGCCGCGTGATCACCGCGCTGACCAGCGCGATGGGCGATGGCCGCTTCACGCTGCCGCTGGACAACGGCGCGCAGATCGCGGTGAAGGTCTCGGTCGACAGCGCCAGCCGCTCCGCCACCATCGATTTCACCGGCACCAGCGAGCAGTTGCCGAACAACTTCAACGCGCCCAAGGCGGTGACGATGGCGGCGGTGCTGTACGTCTTCCGCACGCTGGTGGACGACGAGATCCCGCTGAACGCCGGCTGCCTGAAGCCGCTGCACGTGATCGTGCCCGAGGGCTGCATGCTCAATCCGCGCGCGCCGGCCGCGGTGGTGGCCGGCAATGTCGAGACCTCGTCCTGCGTCACCAACGCGCTGTACGGCGCGCTGAACGTGATGGCCGCGAGCCAGTGCACGATGAACAACTTCACCTTCGGCGACGACGAGCGGCAGTACTACGAAACCATCTCCGGCGGCTCCGGCGCCGGACCCGGCTTCGACGGCTGCGCGGTGGTGCAGACGCACATGACCAACTCGCGGCTCACCGACCCCGAGGTGCTGGAGTTCCGCTACCCCGTGCGGCTGGACAGCTACGAGATCCGCCGCGGCTCGGGCGGTGCCGGCCGCTGGCGCGGCGGCGATGGCGGGATCCGCCGCGTGCGCTTCCTGCAGCCGATGACGGCCTCTATCCTCAGCAACGGCCGCAGTGCCGGCGCGTTCGGGCTGGCCGGCGGGCAGGCCGGGGCGCCGGGCGTCAACCGGGTCGAGCGCGCCAACGGCCGCACCGAGGCCCTGGGCCACATCGGCTCGGTCGAGATGCAGCCGGGCGACGTGTTCGTGATCGAGACCCCGGGCGGCGGCGGCTGGGGTACGCCGGCCGGTTGAGCCCAGGCGGCCGAAGCGCCGCCGGCCAGTGCAGAGGGAGACTCCGTTGGGAGTGGTCGCCATGTCACCACGATGCATTGCCGAACAGCGGGTGAGTGCCTTCTGCCGCGCCAAGGACGGCAACCGCCCGCACCTGATGGGCCAGGCCTTCGCCGAGGATGCCTGGCTCGAAACCGTGGTCGACGGCGAGTGCGCGCACTCATCCTCGCTGGCCCAGGGCCGCGAGGCGATCACTCGCGCGCTGGTGCGGCATTTCGGCCGCCACTACGAGAACGTCTACACCTTCTGCCTGCAGCGGCCCGGCGCCGACTGGGTCAGCCCGGAGTTCTCGTGCGACTGGCTGACCGGCATGTCGTCCAAGGACAGCGGCCAGCTGCGCATCGCCTGCGGCCGCTACGACTGGCGCTTCCAGCAGGAGCTGCCGTTCCGCGTGCAGGGCCTGAAGGTGACGATCATGCGCAGCACCGTGCTGCCGCCCAGCGCGCTGGCGCCGGTGACCGACTGGCTCGACGGCCTGCCTTACCCCTGGTGCCCGGCCGCGATGGCCGTCGGCACGGCGCCGGCCCTGGCCGGCCTGCAGCCGGTGCTGGCCCGGCTGCACCCTGCGATGATGGCCGCATGACCGTACCGAGCATGAGCGCACCCATCCTGATCACCGGCTTCGAGCCCTTTGATGGCGACAGGCTCAACCCCTCGTGGGAAGTGGCCCGCGCACTGGACGGGCGCCGCGTGGCCGGCCACCGGCTGGTGGCGCTGCGCCTGCCCTGCACCTTTGCCGATGCAATGCCTGCCTTGAACGCGGCGATCGACAGCCTGCGGCCCTGCCTGGTGCTCGGCCTGGGCCTGGCGGCCAGCCGCGCCGCGGTGTCGATCGAACGCCTGGCGGTGAACCTGATCGACGCGCGCATTCCGGACAACGCCGGCGTGCAGCCGATCGACGAGCCGGTGGTGGCCGAGGGGCCGGCCGCTTACTTCACGAGTTTGCCGGTGAAGGCGCTGCATGCCGCCCTGCACGAGGCGGGGCTGCCGGTGGAGGTGTCGCACTCGGCCGGCACCTTCGTCTGCAACCAGGTCTTCTACACGCTGATGCATCGCCTGCGCGCCTGGCCCGGCCTGAGCGGTGGCTTCATCCACCTGCCGCCGCTGCCCGAGCAGGCCGCCCGCTACCCGGGCTGCCGCCCGCTGGCGCTGGACGAGCAGGTGCGGGCCATCCTGCTGGCGGTGACGGTGGCCCTCACGCGCCCGGCCGAGCACCACCAGCACAGCACCGGCCGGATCGATTGAGGGGTCGCGCGGCGCGGCAGGCGCCGGCCGCTCAGGCCGCCGGCGTGTCGTCGCCTTCGTCGCGGTACTGGCGCCAGCGCTTGACGGCCTCGTGCATCAGCGCGGCCTGGTTGCGGAAGCGGGTGCAGTTGGTGCAGGCCAGCCAGTGGAACTGCAGCGAGGCCTTTTCCAGCAGCGTGAGCTCGCGATCTTCCGACTCCAGCACCAGGCGAGTCACCTCCTTGCAGGAGCGGCGGACTTTCATGCCATCGTCAATCATCACGCGCGACCATCGAACCAACGCTGTTGCAGGCATTCCCGCAACCGCAGTCGGGCACGGTGCAGCAGCACCCACAGGTTTGTCGAGCTGATCTGCAGTTCCTTACAGATCTCGACAGATTCGAGCTCCAGCCACTCGCGCATCATGAACACGCGGCCCTGCATCGCGGGCAGCTGCTCGATGCAGATGTCCATCACCTGCAGGAACTGGTGCTGGCCGCAGCTGGCCTCGGGGTCGCCCCAGTCGGCCTGCTTGTCGCGCCAGTGGCCGGTCTCGTCGAAGAAGGCCTCGTCGAAATCGTCGCCGTCCTCGGTGGTCAGCACGGTGGCTTCACGGGTGTGGCGGCGCAGCTGGTCCACCACCTTGTGCTTGAGCACACCCACCAGCCAGGTCTTCAGCTGTGACTGGCCGGCAAAGGACTGCGGCTTCTCCAGCGCGGCCAGCAGGGTTTCCGAGACGGCGTCCTCGGCCCAGGCGTCGTTGCGCAACTGGCTGCGGGCAAAGCGCAGGAGCTGAGGGCGTAACTGCTCGACCTGGTCGACGAATGGGGTCACGCTGGGTTGCTGGGGATTGAATCGACGCGCAGTGTAAGGAATTCTGCGGGGCGGCCGACAGACGCCTGTCGCCAGCATGGATCCAATTGCCAAGGCGATCCGTATATTCACCCCATACCCAACCGTCAACGGAGTTTCCATGAACCAACGCCTCATCATCTCGTCCGCCCTCGCTTCGGTGCTGGCCCTGGGCCTCGCCGGCCAGGCTGCCGCGCAGGGCAAGGAAAAGGAAAAGTGCTTCGGCATCGTCAAGGCCGGCCAGAACGACTGCGCCAACCTCTCGGGCTCGCATTCCTGCGCCGGCCAGTCCAAGGTCGACATGGGTGCCGACGAATGGAAGTACGTCGCCAAGGGCACCTGCGCCAGCATGAAGGGCATGACCGAAGCCGACGCCAAGGCCAAGATGAAAAAGTGAGCCCCCGGCCGCCTGGCGGCCGCCCCCCGAGGGGGCCGCGTGACCCGACCGGGCAACCCGGATCGGGCCACGCCCTTCGACTGAGGCCGCCCCTGGTCGCCTTTGGCGACCTGTCCCAGGGGGACTTCGGCGCTTCGCTCACCGTTTCTTGCAGGCTTCCATGAGCGCTCCCATCGTTGGCATTGGCTGGCGCCAGCCGCATTACGCCGAGCTGCTCGAGCGGCGGCCGGCGCTGGCCTTCATCGAGGTGCACTCGGAGAACTTCTTCGCCGAGGGCGGGGCGGCCCTGGCGGTGCTGGCCGAGGGCCGCGCCGCCTACCCGGTCAGCCTGCATGGCGTGGGCCTGTCGCTGGGCTCGGCCTGCGGGCTGGATGCCTGGCACCTGGAGCAGCTGGCGCGGCTGGTCGAGCGCGTCGAGCCGGTGCGCGTCAGCGACCATGCCAGCTTCGCGCGGGCGCCGCTGCGGCCGGGCCAGCCGGTGCTGCATGGCAACGACCTGCTGCCGGTGGCCTTCACGCCGGGCTCGCTGGCCATCATGGCGGCCAACGTGCAGCGGGTGCAGGACCGGCTGCGGCGGCCGCTGCTGGTCGAGAACCTCTCGGCCTACCTCGGCTGGGCCGACGACAGCCTGGCCGAGGCCGATTTCTTCAACCAGCTGGCAGGCCGCACGGGCTGCGGCCTGCTGCTGGACGTGAACAACCTGGTCGTCAATGCACTGAACGCCGGCCAGCCGCCGGTCGAGGCGGCCTGTGCCTTCATCGAGGCGATCGATCCCGCCATCGTCGGCGAGATCCACCTGGCCGGCTATGCCGAGCTGGGCGACATCGTGATCGACGACCATGGCTCGCGCGTGCATCCGCCGGTGTGGCAGGCCTATGCCCATGCGCTGCGGCGCCTGGGGTCGGTGCCCACGCTGATCGAATGGGACACCGCACTGCCGGCGCTGGACGTGCTGCTGGATGAAGCGGCGCGCGCGCAGCGCTGCATCGAGCGGGCGATCGACGTGCAACCGGTGGCAGAGCCGGTACCCGCATGAGCTGCGACGCCGCCTGCGAGCGCGAGGCCCAGCGCCAGCAACTGCTGCTGCGCACGCTGTGGCGCGAGGCACCCGATGCCACGCTGGCCGGCTGGCTGCGCGACGCGGCGCCGCGCCAGGCGCGCGGGCTCTCGGCCTACCGCGCGAACGGCGAGGCGCTGGCCGCCCGTGCGCTGGCCGCGGCCTACCCCACCGTGGCCGAACTGATCGGCGAAGAGGCGTTTGCCGCCGTGGCTGCGCGGCACTGGCGCGAACGGCCGCCCACTTGCGGTGATATGGCGCTGTACGGCGCTGGCTTGGCCGAGGCCCTGGCGGCCGATGCGCAACTGGCCAGCGAACCCTACCTGGCCGATTGCGCGCGGCTGGACTGGGCCGTGCACCGGGCCGAGACCGCGGCCGACGCGCATGCCCCGCCCGAAGGCCTGCAGCGGCTGGTCACGGACGACCCGGCCGAGCTCGCGCTGGTGCTGCGGCCCGGGCTGGTGCTGCTGGCCTCGCGCTGGCCGATCGTGACGATCTGGCAGGCCCATCGCAGCCACGCGGAAGACCGCTTCGCGCCCGTGCGCGAGGCCTTCGCGCAGCAGCGCGGCGAGCAGGCCCTGGTGTGGCGCGAAGGCTGGCGCCCGCGCGTCAGCGCCCTGGCCGATGCCGAAGCCCGCTTCACGCAGGCGCTGCTCGGTGCGCAGCCGCTCGCCGTGGCGCTGGACGCCGCGGGCGAGGGCCTCGACTTCGAGGCCTGGCTGATGCAGGCCCTGCAGCACGGCTGGCTGGCCGCGGTGCTGCCGTGCCCACCGCACGCGGCGGCCGCGGAACGATGAGCCCGCCGCCGCTGCGCGCACTGGCCGCGCCCGCCGCGCGCATCATCGGCTGGCTGGAAGCGCTGCAGCCGCTGGCGCTGCTGCTGGCGCGCGGCTACGTGGCCCAGGTGTTCTTCCTGTCGGGCCTGACCAAGCTGCGCGACTGGGACATCACGCTCGCGCTGTTCATGGAGGAGTACCACGTGCCGCTGCTGCCGCCCGAACTGGCCGCCGCGCTGGGCACGGCCGGCGAGCTGGCGTTGCCGGTGTTGCTGGTGCTGGGCCTGGGCACGCGCTTCGCGGCGCTCGGGCTGCTGTGCGTCAATGCCGTCGCGGCGATCAGCCTGCCCGACATCACCGACGCCGCGCGGCAGCAGCACGTCTTCTGGGGCAGCCTGCTGGTGGCGCTGCTGCTGTGGGGGCCGGGCCGCTGGTCGCTGGACCATGCGTGGGTTCGCCGCTGGTGGGCGTTGCCGGAGCCGCGCTGAATCAAGGCACGGCCGGCGCGCTGCGGTGAAAATGGGCCGGTGAATTTCAAGCTCCTGCTCGCGCCCTGCGCGCTGCTGCTGCTGGGCGCAAGCCCCGCGCCCACGCTGACCCTGGCGCCGCTGGCCGCCGTGGCGGGCGACACCCCGCCCGCGCCCTGGCATGTGGCCGGCCTGCCGCAGCAGACCAAGCCCTTCACGCGCTTCAGCGTGGTCTCGCTCGACGGCCAGCGGGTGCTGAAGGTCGAGGCCGATTCGTCCTACGGCAATCTGGTGCATCCGCTGCACGAAGACACCGGCGCACCGCACCGCCTGAGCTGGCGCTGGCGCGTCGACGAGCCCAATCCGCAGTCCGACCTCACGCGCCGCGCCGGCGACGACAGCCCGGTCAAGGTGTGTGCGCTGTACGACCTGCCGCTGCAACTGGTGCCCTTCGTCGAACGCCAGGTGCTGCGGGTGGCGCGCATGCGCTCGGGCGAGGTGCTGCCCGCGGCCAGTGTCTGCTACGTGTGGGACGCGCACCTGGCCGCCGGCGCGGTGCTGGACAACGCCTTCACACGCCGCATCCGCTTCATCGTGCTGCAGGGCCCCAACGCGCCGCTGCACCAGTGGCAGCACGAGCAGCGCAACATCGACGCCGACTTCCTGCGCCTGTTCGGCGACGAGACGCACACGGTGCCGCCGCTGCTGGGCATCGCGGTGGGGGCCGACGCGGACAACACGCGCACGCACAGCGTGGCGCACGTGGCCGATGTGATGCTCGACTAGGACGGCGCGCCGCCCACTTCCTCGTCGGTCATCAGCCGGTAGCCGATGCCGGTGTCGTTGAGCAGGTAGCGCGGGCGCGCCGGGTCCTGCTCGAGCTTTTGCCGCAGCTGGCGCACGTAGATGCGCAGGTAGTGGCGCTGCTCGGCATGGCTGGGGCCCCAGACCTCGGCCAGCAGCCTGTCCGCGGTGACGACGCGGCCCGCATGGCGCGCCAGGACCTCGAGAAGCCGCCACTGCGTGGCGGTGAGCTTGAGCTCCTCGGCGCCGCGCTGGACGCGCTTGGTGCCGAGGTCGATGCTCACAGCCCCACAGCGCAGCAGCGTGCTGGCCAGTCGCGCAGGCCGCGCGGCGTGCCGCAGCGCCACGCGTACCCGCGCATGCAACTCGGCCACGCCGAAGGGCTTGGTGACGTAGTCGTCCGCGCCGGCGTCCAATGCCTGCACCTTCTGCGTTTCATCGGTGCGGGCCGACAGCACCAGCACAGGCCGGCTGGTCCATTTGCGCAGTGCATGGATCAGCTGCAGGCCGTCGCCATCGGGCAGGCCCAGGTCGACGATGAAGAGGTCCAGCCGCCGATTCCCGGCCAGTGTCAGGCCTTCGCGCAGCGAGCGTGCGGTGTGCACGCGATGTCCTTCGGCTTCCAGCGTGGTCCGCAGCATCTGGCGGATCGCCTCGTCGTCCTCGACGACCAGCGTCTGCACCGGCGCGCCCTGGCTCACGCGGTGAGCTCCTCGGTCGGCGCGCCGGCGGGTTGCGGCAGCGTCAGCCGCACCGCGAAGCCCGGGCTCGTGCGCGCCTCGACCTGGCCGCCATGCACGCGGGCCACCGCACCGCAGATGGCCAGGCCCAGCCCGGTGCCGCTGCCGGCGCCACCGCCGGCGCCATGGTGGAATTTCTGGAAGGCCTGCTGCTCGCTGCCCGGCGCGAGGCCGGGTCCGTCGTCGCGCACCTCGATCCACCACTGCCCGGCCTCGCAGCCCGCGGCCACCTCCACCCGCGTGCCGGGCGGCGTGTGGCGGGCCGCGTTGTCGAGCAGGTTCACCAGTGCCCGCTGCAGCAGATGCGCATCGCCCCAGCCGAACAGCTCATCTGGCAGGGCGCTGCGCACAGCGTGCCCCGACAGACGCGCCTCCACGGCACCCAGGGCCGCGGCCACCAGCTCATCGACCGGGCACCATTCGGGGCGTGGCCGCAGCGCGCCGCCCTCGAGCCGCGTGAGTTCGAGCAGGTCGCTCATCTGCTCGTGCAGCCGCACCGATTCCTGCAGCACCGCCTGCAGCAGGGCCTGGCGCGCCGCCGGTCCGAGCCGGTCTTGCTGCTCCAGCAGGCTGGTGGTGGCGCCGACGATGGTGGTCAGCGGCGTGCGGAAGTCGTGCGATATCGCCGACAGCAAGGTGTTGCGCAGGCGCTCGCTCTCGGCGCGCAGCGCGGCCTCGGCGCTGCGCGACTCGAACAGGTTGCGCTCCAGCGCGAGCGAGGCCTGGTTGGCGAAGGCTTCGAGCATCTCGCGCTGCTCGCTGGCCGGCGCCGGTCCGTCGCCAGCGATGCGGAACACGCCGAAGCCGATGCCGTTGGCCGCCAGCGCGATCGCCGTGCCCGGCGGCGGCGTGGCGGCGGCCATCAGGCGCAGCTCGTCGTCCCAGCTGATCGTCGAGGCCAGGCCCAGTGTGTCGGCAACCTGCTGCTGCAGCGCGGCCTGCACGGCCTCGCGCGTCTTCGCGAACGTGAGCCGCTCGGTCAGCCGCTGCAGCGCCTGCGCGCGGCGCGCGCGCGTCTCGGCCAGCGTCGTCTGCTGGCGCGCGCGCTCGGCCAGCCGACCGATCAGCATGCCCACGGCCAGCATCACCGCGAAGGTGAAGTAGTGCTGAGGATCGGTGGGCTTGAGCGACCAGCGCGGCGCGACGAAGATCCAGTCGAACACCAGGATGCTCGCCAACACCGTGAGGATCGAGGCCGCCTCGCCGCGACGGTAGGCTGCGAAGGCCACGCCGGCGGTGTAGACCAGCACCAGGTTCGCGCTTTCGAGGTAGGGCTCGAACAGCGCGCACACGCCGGTCGACAGGGCCACCACGGCCAGCACCAGCAGCAGGTCCGCCGGTGCGGGCAGGCGTCGCAGGACCGGAGCGTTCATCTTGTCGGCGGCATCGGGGAGCCGTCATTCTTCCATGGCGGCCGGCGTCAAGCGCGCCGTAAAAAGCGCGTAAAAACCGCGCGCCGTTCAGCCGCGTTTCAGCGCGCGGCTCCTAGAGTGCGCGGCCATCGGCGCCGCTGCGCGCCGCCACCGCCACGGAAGACGCATGGAGACAATGCTCGCCCTCGCCCGAAGGGTGGACTGGGTCACGGACCGGTTCGCCATCCTCGCCAAATACACCGTGTTCTTGGCCTGCGCCATCAGCGCCGGCAACGCCATCGTGCGCTATGCCTTCAACACCAGCTCCAATGGCTGGCTGGAGGTGCAGTGGTACCTGTTCGCGGCCTGCGTGATGCTCGGCGCGCCGCAGGTGCTGCGCGTCAACGAGCATGTGCGAGTGGACGTGCTGTATGGTCGTTATGGCGGTCGCACCAAGGTGCTGATCGACCTGGCCGGCCTGGTGGTCTTCCTGCTGCCGGTGATGGTCACGATGGTGTACTTCTCGTGGCCGATCTTCGCCCGCATGTACCTCACCGGCGAGATGTCCAACAACGCCGGCGGACTCATCCGCTGGCCGGCGATGGGGATGCTGCCGCTGGGCTTCGCGCTGATGCTGCTGCAGGGTGTGTCCGAGGTGATCAAGCGCGCCGCCTGGCTGGCACACAAGTACGACATGGACACCCACTACGAGAGGCCGCTGCAATGAGCATGGACGTCTTTCCGCCACTCATGTTCGCCGGCCTGGTGCTGGTGATGCTGATCGGCTTTCCGGTGGCCTTCTCGCTGGCCGCGCTGGGCCTGGGCTGCGGCCTGTTCGCGGTGTCGCAGGGCTGGTTCCCGGCCAGCTTCCTGGCCAACCTGCCGCTGAACGTGTTCAGCATCCTGTCCAACGACCTGCTGCTGGCGATTCCGTTCTTCACGATGATGGGCGCACTGCTCGAGAAGTGCGGCCTGGCCGAAGACATGCTCGACTCGATGGGCCAGCTCTTCGGCCCGGTGCGCGGCGGGCTGGGCTATTCGGTGATCATCGTCGGCTTCATCCTCGGCGCCATCACCGGTACCGTGGCGGGCCAGGTGATCGCGATGGCGATGATTTCGCTGCCCGTGATGCAGCGCTACGGCTACAACATGCGCTACGCCACCGGCGTGCTGGCGGCCTCGGGCACCATCACGCAGCTGGTGCCGCCTTCGCTGATCCTGGTGGTGCTGGCCGACCAGCTCGGCAAGAGCGTGGGCGACATGTACAAGGGCGCCTGGGGCCCCTCGGTGCTGCAGGTGCTGATCTTCATCATCTACACCTTCATCGTGTCGCGCGTGCGGCCGCATCACGTGCCCGGCGTGCCGAAGGAGGCGCGCACGCTGCAGGGCTGGGCGCTGTGGGCCAAGTGCCTGCGCGGCATCATCCCTTCGGCGGTGCTGATCTTCGCGGTGCTCGGCAGCATGGGCGGGTTGCCCGGCATCGACACCGCGGTGTGCACGCCCACCGAGGCCGGCGCGATGGGCGCGGTGGGGGCCTTCGTGCTGGCGGCGATGCACCGGCGCCTGACCTGGCCGCTGGTGCAGGAGGCGATGCTGGGCACCATGCGCATCACCGCGATGGTGGTGTTCATCCTGATCGGCTCGCGCATGTTCTCGCTGGTGTTCCAGGGCGTGGACGGCGCGAAGTGGATCGAACACCTGCTGTCCAACCTGCCGGGCGGCCAGGTCGGCTTCCTGCTCGTGGTCAATGTGTTCATCTTCTTCCTCGCGTTCTTCCTCGACTTCTTCGAGATCGCGTTCATCATCCTGCCGCTGCTGGGCCCGGTGGCCGACAAGCTGGGCATCAACCTGATCTGGTTCGGCGTGCTGCTGTGCGTGAACATGCAGACCAGCTTCATGCACCCGCCCTTCGGCTTCGCGCTGTTCTACCTGCGCGGCATCGCCGACACGCTGTTCAAGAACGGCGCGCTGCCCAAGCGGGTGGAATCGAGCGACATCTACCTCGGCTCGATCCCCTGGGTCATCATGCAGCTGATCCTGGTGATCGTGGTGATCTTCTGGCCGGCCTCGGTGACCGCGCTGCTCGACAAGGAGGTGGCGGTGGACATGAACAAGGCCACCGAGATGATCCAGAGCATGCCGGACCAGCGCAACGAACAGCGCGACGACAACGAGGCGCTGCGCCGTGCGCTGGAGGAAGACAAGAAGAAGTAGCGTCTGAACTGAGCGGCCTCAGCCCCGCGACGGCGCCGCCGTCACCTGCAGCTCTGCGCGCAGCCCGCCGCCGGGACTGTCGCCCAGCGTCAGCTGTCCGCCGTACAGGCCGGCCAGTTCGTGCACGATGGCCAGGCCCAGGCCGCTGCCGGGCACGCTTTCGTCCAGCCGCGCGCCGCGGGTCAGGGCCTGCAGGCGGCGCTCGGCGGCGATGCCCGGGCCGTCGTCGTCGATGCGTATCCGCAGCACGGGTGCGCCGGCCGCCGCGAGGCGTGCAGCCTCGACCGACACCCGCTGCCGCGCCCACTTGCCGGCGTTGTCCAGCAGGTTGCCGACCATCTCGTGCAGGTCCTCGCCTTCGCCGGCAAAGGCCAGCGCCGGGTCGATGGGCACCACCTGCCACTGCAGTCCGCGTTCGGCATGCACGCGGGACATCACACGCACCAGCCCGTCGACCACCGGCGCCAGCGGCGTGCGCAGGCCCGGCTGCGCGTGCGCTGCCGCGGCGCGGGCGCGCGCCAGGTGCCAGTCGATCTGCCGCCGGGCGCGCGCCACCTGGTCCTGCACCTGGGCCGGCAGCTCGGCCAGCGCGTCCGGGCGCCGGGCGGCGCCGTCGGCGGCCTGCAGCAATGCGGCCAGCGGCGTCTTCAGCGCATGGGCCAGGTTGCCGGCCGCGGTGCGCGCGCGTTCCACGGTGCCGGCCTGGCTGTCGAGCACGCTGTTGAAGTCGTCCACCAGCGGCTGCACTTCGGACGGAAAGCGGCCGATCAGGCGTGGCGCGCGGCCCTGGCGCAGCGCGGCCAGCGCCTGCTGGAGCGTGCGCAGCGGTGCCAGGCCCAGCAAGACCTGCGCCGCGGCGGCGGCCAGCAGCAGCACCAGCAGCAGCGCCAGCGCGGCGAATAGCACGCGATGGAAGCGGCCGGCGGCGGCCTCGGTCTCGCGCAGATCGGCCGCCACCATCACGCGCCAGCCGGCACTGCCCTCGACGCGGATCTGCCGCTCCACCAGCCGCAGCCGGCTGCCGCCCGGCCCGGGCACCGCATGCACGTGCAGCTCGCCGTCGGCCAGCGCGTCGGCCGGCGCCAGCAGCTCGGCGTCCCACAGCGAGCGCGAGCGTAGCACTGCGCGCCGCCAGCCGCCGTTGCGCCGTTCGTCGACCTGCCAGTACAGCCCCGAGTACGGCTGCAGCCAGCGCGGGTCGCTCAGCCGCGCCGGGTCGAGCGTCGGCTCGCCGCCGCTGCCGGGCTCGACGCGGGCGAGCACCTGGTCGAGCTGCGCGCTCAGCAGCGTGGTGAACTGGCGCTGCACCTGCTCGTCGAAGACGCGGGCCAGCAGCCAGCCGGCCAGCAGCATCGTCAGCGCGGCGCCCGACAGCGTGGCCCAGAGCAGGCGCCAGCGCAGCGACCGGGGACCGGGCGGCAGCTTCACGCCGGGGTGGCCGCCAGCCGGTAGCCCAGGCCGCGCACGGTCTCGATGGTGTCCGGCGGCAGCTTGCGCCGCAGCCGGGCGATGAACACCTCGATGGTGTTGGAGTCGCGGTCGAAGTCCTGCGCGTAGAGGTGTTCGGTGAGCTCGGTGCGCGACACCACGCGGCCGGGCCGGTGCATCAGGTAGGCCAGCAGCCGGTACTCCAGCGAGGTCAGCGTCACCGGCCGGCCGTCCATGGTGACGCGGCTGCTGCGCGTGTCCAGCGTCAGCGCGCCGCATTGCAGCAGCGGGGAGGCCGCGCCCTGCGCGCGGCGGATCAGCGCGCGCAGGCGGGCCAGCAGTTCCTCGGTGTGGAAGGGCTTGGTCAGGTAATCGTCGGCACCGGCATCGATGGCGGTGACCTTCTCGTGCCAGCGGTCGCGCGCGGTGAGGATCAGCACCGGCATCGTGCGGCCGGCGGCGCGCCAGCGCTGCAGCACGGTCAGCCCGTCCAGCATCGGCAGGCCCAGGTCCAGCACCACCGCATCGAAGGGCTCGGTCTCGCCCAGGTGCTGCGCATCCTGGCCGTTATCCGCAACGTCCACCGCGTAGCCGGCATCCTGCAGGGCCGCCTGCAGCGATGTGCGCAGCGTCGGCTCGTCCTCGACCAGCAGCAGGCGCATCAGCGACCTTCGCGCGGGGCTTGCGATGCGGCGGCATCGGCCGGCCCGGGCCGGCGGCGCTGGCGCAGCAGTTCGCCGCTGCGGGCATCGAGCTCGAGCTTGACGATGCGGCCGCCGGGCTCGAGCAGCTTGAGCTCGTAGATCCAGCGGCCGTCGTCACGCTCGAGCTCGATCTCCAGCACGCGCCCCGGGTGGCTGCGCTGCAGTTTCTCCAGCAGCGCCGGCAGCGGCAGCACCTCGCCGGCCTGCAGCGCGGCGCGCGCCTGCTCGTGGTCGGCGTGGCGCCCCGCCCAGGCAGCGGCGCTGGCCAGCAGCAGGCCTGCCAGCAGCAGGCGGGGCAGCGGCAGTCTGCAACGTGGCCAGGCGCGGGGCGGCGCGGGCAGGGGGCTCATCGGGCAGATGATCGGTGTCACGGGATGAACGGCAGATGAACGGCGGCTTCAGGCTGGCTTCAAGCGCGGTTGCGAAGAATCGCCGGCATGAAAGCTTCACTCATCCTGAAACGGCCGCGTCTGATCTTTCGCAGCCCGTGCGCATCTCGCGCGTTGGTCCTGGCCGGGGCGCTCGGCATGGCCCTCGTGGCCAGCGGGCCCGCCCGGGCGGCCGACACCAGCCCGGCGCAGCAGCTGGCCCGCTTCGAGGCCGCGGCCGGCGCGCCGGGCGTGCCTGAGCGGGGCCGCCAGTTCTTTGCCGACAAGCACGGCGGTCGCTGGGCCTGCGCTTCCTGCCATGGCGAACGGCCGCTCGTCCCTGGCCAGCATGCCAGCACCGGCAAGGCCATCGAGCCCTTGGCGCCTGCCGCCAATGCGCAGGCCTTCACCAGCACGGCCAAGGTCGACAAGTGGTTCCGTCGCAACTGCGGCGACGTGCTGCAGCGCGAATGCAGCGCCGCCGAGAAGGCGGACGTGCTGGCCTACCTGCTGAGCCTCAAGCCCTGAGCCTGACACCCCGCGCCCTGGAGCCCGATGATGATCCCGATCCTCCACCCGCCGCTGACCCGCGGCCGCCATGGCCTCTGCGCCGTGCTGGCGCTGCTGCTGGTCAGTGGCCTCGCGCCGGCCCAGGCCGGCGACCATGTGCAGAGTCCGTCGACACCGGCGCCGCCGGCCTATGCCGCCGAATGCGGTGCCTGCCACCTGGCCTACCCGCCGGGGCTGCTGCCCGCGGCTTCCTGGCAGGGCCTGATGGCGGGCCTGCCGCGCCACTTCGGCAGCGACGCGTCGCTGGACGAAGCCACCACCCGGCAGCTGGCCGACTGGCTGCAGGCCAATGCCGCCACCGCCCGGCGCCTGCGCGAGCCGCCGCCGCAGCAGCGCATCACCCAGGCCGCCTGGTTCCAGCGCAAGCACCGCGAGGTCGAACCCGCCGTCTGGCGTGACCCTTCGGTGCGCAGCGCGGCCAACTGCGCGGCCTGCCATCCGGGCGCCGCCCGCGGCCGCTTCAGCGAGCACGAGCTGCGCTGGCCGGCCGCGCTGGATGCGCGTTATCGACGCGACGCGGACTGATCCACGAACCGAGCCCACGATCATGAACAACGCCACTCCTTCGTCCACCCAGACCCTCCCTGCCGGGGGGGCCCTGCCAAGCCGCGCCGCGCAACTTGGCCGGCGCGTGACGGACCTGCCCACCCGTGCGCTGCACTGGCTGCTGGCGGCCAGCTTCACCGGCGCGTGGATCACCGCCGAGTCCGAGCCCTGGCGGCTGCTGCACGTGACCCTGGGCTACACGATGGCGGGCCTGCTGGTCTTCCGCATCGTCTACGGCCTGGTCGGTCCCCAGGGCCTGCGCTGGTCCGGCCTGTGGCGGCGCCTGGCCGCCGCGCCGGCCTGGGTCCGCGGCCTGCTGCCAGGCGGCGCGGCACCGAACTGGCGCCAGGGCCAGAACCTGGCGATGGTGGTCGCCACGACGCTGCTGCTGCTGACCATCGCGCCACTGGTGCTGAGCGGCTATGCGGTGTACGACGACTGGGGTGGCGAGTGGCTGGAGGAACTGCACGAGTTCTTCGGCAACCTGATGCTGGCCGGCGTGCTGCTGCACCTGGGCCTGTTGCTGGGGCTGAGCCTGCTGCGCCGCCAGAACCAGGCCTTGCCGATGCTGACCGGCCGCCTGCCCGGCCCGGGGCCGGATGTGGTGCGCCGCCCGCGCGGCTGGCTGGCCGCGTTGCTGCTGGGCGCGGTGCTGGCCTTCTGGGCCTGGCAGTGGCAGCAGGCGCCCGCTGCCGCGGGGCCGCTGGACGCCCGCCCGGGGCGCCATGAGCGCCATGAGCGGGAGGAGCGCGAGGATCACTCCTTGCGCTTGAACACCAGCGTCATCGTGGCCGGCACGCGGCCGTCGACGTCCTTGGGCAGCACCTCGGCCTTGTCGATCGCGCGCAGCACGGCCTCCTCGTAGAGCGCATGGCCGGTCGAGCGCACGATGCGCCGGCCGGTGATCCTGCCGTCGGGCGCGCACTTGACCTCGACGGTGGTCTCGGCGCTGTCGGGCACGTCGCCCGTCAGCACGATGTTGGGCTTGATGCGGGCCAGGATGCGGCCGGCATAACTCGCGGAAGGCGCGGCATCGCGCAGGGACTGGCCAGTGGACGTGGCCGGCCCCGAGGCCCCGGCCAGGCCGCGGATGCGGGCCAGGTTCTCCTCGCGCTGCTTGGCCAGTCGCTCTTCCTCGGCCTTCTGCTTGGCCGCCAGGTCCTTCTTGCGCTTCTCCTCCTTCAGCTTCTCTTCCTTGAGCCGCTCTTCCTTCAGCTTCTCTTCCTTGAGCTTCTCCTGCTGCTCCATCTCGAGCTTCTTCTTCTTTTCGGCCTTCTCCAGCGCGATCTGCGCGTCGCGCTGTTGCTGCTGCTGGCGTTCCACGTTCGGGTCGGGGCGGGGCGGCTCCACCACGCGTGGCTTGGGGTGCGGCGGGGGCGCGACCGGCGCCGGTGCGGCCACCTCGGGCACCGCACTCCAGAGCTCGGCGCTCATCACCACCTCGCTGGGCTTGGTGCGCCAGGCCACCCCGACGGCCAGGGCGCCGACCAGCAGCGCATGGGCGATCAGCGCCAGCAGCGCACCGATGCCCATCCCGCCCGGGCGGGGCGGCTGCCACTGCGCCTGGGAGGGGCTGGGGTCGAGCGCCAGCGTCGACATCGTCTGCCGCGCTAGCCGCCCTGGCGCACGGCCAGGCCGACGCGCTGCACGCCGTTGCGCTGCAAGGTGTCCATCGCCTTCACGACCTGCTCGTACTTCACCGCCTTGTCGGCCGAGATCACCACCGGCACCTGTGCGTTGCCGTCCTGCAGCTGCTTGACGCGCGCGGCCAGCTGGTTGAAGTTCACCGGCTGCGGATCGCCCCCGTTGACGCGCAGCTTGAAGCGTTCATCGGTGCCGACGACGATCTCGATCACCTTCTCCGGCTTCTGCGCCGCCTTGCCCACGCTGGGCAGCTCGACCATTCCGGTGGTGATGAGCGGCGCACTGACCATGAAGATGATCAGCAGCACCAGCATCACGTCGATGAAGGGCACCATGTTGATCTCGCCCATCGCGCGGCGGCGGCGACCCCGGGATACGACAGCGGCCATCGGCTTGCTCCGCTGCTCAGTGGTGCTGCACCGTGACCGGTGCGCCGACGTTGCGCTGCAGGATGTTAGAGAACTCCTCGATGAAGGTCTCGAGCTGCACCGCGATGCGGTCGATGTCGCGCGCGAAGCGGTTGTAGGCCACCACCGCCGGAATGGCGGCGAACAGGCCGATCGCGGTGGCCACCAGCGCTTCGGCGATGCCGGGGGCCACGGTGGCCAGCGTCACCTGCTGCATGTTCGACAGGCCGACGAACGCATGCATGATCCCCCACACGGTACCGAACAGCCCGACGTAGGGGCTGACCGAGGCCACCGAGGCGAGGAAGCCGACGTTGCCCTCGATCATGTCGAGCTCGCGCTGCAGGCTGGCGCGCATCGCGCGGCGGGCGCCGTCGAGCTGCGACTGGGCTTCGAGCCGGCGCTCGCGCAGCTTCATGAACTCGCGCATGCCGCTGGCGAACAGCCGCTCCATCGCCGCGGTGCGCGGCTTGGTGCCGGCGGCGTTGTACAGCTCGGTCAGGTTCTTGCCGGACCAGAACTCGCGCTCGAAGTCGTCGTTGTGGCGGCGCACGCCGCGCAGGCCGAAGATCTTCGCGAAGATCACGGTCCAGCTCGACAGCGAGGTGAGCATCAGCCCGGCAATCACCAGCTGCACCACCAGGCTGGCATGCAGCACGAGGTTGACGATCGACAGATCCTGGTTCATGCGAACAAGCCCGAAATGACGTTGGGGATGCGGCGCGGCCGAAAGTTCACCGCGTCGACGCAGCCGATGCGGATCTCGCCTTCGCACAGCAGCGTGTCGGCGCGCCAGGCCTGCTGCGAGAGGCGCATCGAAGCGGGGCGCCAGTCATCCACCGCCACGGTGACGCTCAGTTCGTCGTCCAGCCGCGCCGGCTGGCGAAAGCGCAGCGCCGTGTCGGTGACGATGAAGATCGCGCCGGTCTCTTCGCGCAGCGCCTGCTGCTGTACGCCCAGCGAGCGCAGCCATTCGGTGCGTGCGCGCTCGAAGAATTTCAGGTAGTTCGCATAGAACACCACGCCACCGGCGTCGGTGTCTTCCCAGTACACCCGCAGGGCGTGGCGGAACGGCTGTTCGGCAGTGGGCAGGGCGGGTGCGGACATCGGCCGGGCGATGATACGCGAGCGCCTGCGGCGCCTGCGTCCTCAACCGGGCAAGGACGGCGCTGTCGCCTCGAGGTGCTGGCCGGTCCGCTTGGCGGCGGGCTCGGCCCCCGGCCACAGCCACCAGGCACTGACGGCCAGCAACAGCAGCGCCAGTGAGGCGACCATGCCGACACGTCGCTTGCGCCGCGCGCTGCGGTCGCGCTCGCGCCGTGCCGCGGTGGCGGCGGCCACCGCCGGGCTGCGCCGGTGCGTGCCGGTGACGGCCGAGGGCACCGTGCTGGGCGGGTCGTCGGCCACCGCCGGGGCCGGCACGTGGGCGGCCTGCGCGGCCTGCGCCGCGGACGTGGCCTGCCAGCGGCGGATGGCCTGCGACAGCTCGCGTGCGGTCTGGAAGCGCTCGGCCGGATCGCGCGCCATCGCGCGGATCGCGATCTGCGACAGCTCGGCCGGCAGCCCCGGCACCAGCGCATGCGGCGGCACGGCGTTGCCTTCCAGCACCGCGTCGGTGATGCCGGTCAGCGAGGTGCCACTGAAGGCCTTGCGGCCGGTGAGCAACTCGTACATCACGACGCCCAGCGCGTAGACGTCGCTGCGCTCGTCGACGGGGCCGCCGCGCAACTGCTCGGGCGCCAGGTAGTGCGGCGAACCGGTGATCAGCCCTTCCAGCGCCGGCAGGCCCGGCCGGTGGGCGATGCGCGCGATGCCGAAATCCAGCACCTTGGGCTTGCGGTGGTCGACCATGAAGATGTTGGCCGGCTTGATGTCGCAGTGGATCACGCCCATGCCATGCGCATAGGTCAGCGCATCGGCGACGCGGCGCACCAGCTTGGCCACGCGCTGCGCATCGGGGCGCCAGCCTTCGGCCAGCATCTCGCGCAGGTCGCGGCCCGGCAGCTGTTCCATCGCGATGTAGACGCCGCGCTCGGACAGGCCGGCATCGAACACCGTGACGATGTGCGGATGGTTGAGGCCCGCGACCGCGCGCGCCTCGTTCAGGATCATCGCGTTGAGCAGCTCGCGGTCGGTGTTGGCGTTCGAGAGCTGCACCGTCTTGATCGCCAGGTTGCGCGACAGGATCGGGTCCCAGGCCGTGTACACGCGGCCGAGCCCGCCTTCGCCGAGGCGGCGCTTCAGCGCGTAGCGTCCGACATGGCCGATGGTCGGCTCGGCCTGGTTCGGTTCGGGGAAGAGGTCCAGCGGGACCGGCGCGCTTTCGTCGCTGAAGGCCGGCCACTCTTCTGCCGGCACGTCGGCCGGGTGCGGCTCGAACTGCGTCGGCGCAAAGCCCTGCTGCGGATCGCCGGATTTGGACGGAGGGGGGGTGCTCACAGCTGCGCAGCTTAGGGGCGCTGCACCGTTTTCGTGATTCGAAATGCGTGGGGGAATGCCGATCGTTTACGGCTTGTCACGGCTTTGCCGCTGCCCGTCGGGCAAATGTCACGCGCGGCGATGCAACTCGCGGCGCAGGCGCTGCAGCGCTTCCTCCAGCTGGTCCATGCTGCTGGCGAAGGACAGGCGCAGCCAGCGCGCCGGATCATGGCGGCCGAAATCGCGGCCGGGTGTCAGCGCGACATGCGCGCTGTGCATCAGCTCGAACGCGAAGTCCCAGCTGTTGGGGCTGAAGCGGCTGCAGTCGGCGTAGGCGTAGAAGGCGCCGTCGGGCATCACCGGCACCGTGAGGCCGAGTTCGTTGAGCGCCGGCACCACCATGTCGCGGCGGCGGCGGAACTCGGCGCGGCGGCGCTCGTACTCGGCGATCGACGCGGGCTCGAAGCAGGCCAGCGCCGCATGCTGCGCGATGGTGGAGGCGCAGATGAACAGGTTCTGCGCCAGCCGCTCGACCGGCGCCACCAGCGCTTCGGGCAGCACCAGCCAGCCCAGGCGCCAGCCGGTCATGTTGAAGTACTTCGAGAAGCTGTTGACCGAGACGATGTGCTCGCCGAGACCCAGCGCGCTGTGGCCGAAGGTGTCGTCGTAGCTCAGTCCCAGGTAGATCTCGTCGATCACCGTCACGCCGTCATGGCCGCGCACCACCGCGTCGATGCGGCGCATCTCGTCCGGGTGGATCGAGGTGCCCGTGGGATTCGACGGCGATGCCAGCAGCACGCCGCGCGTGGCCGGGCTCCAGGCGCGGGCCACGGCCTCGGCATCGAGCTGGAAGCGGTGCTCGGCCGTCGCCGGCAGCAGGCGCGCCACCGCCTCGGCGGCCGCGACGAAATGCCGGTTGCAGGGGTAGCTGGGGTCGGGCATCAGCACTTCGTCGCCGGCCTCGAACAGCGCCAGGCAGGCCAGCTGCAGCGCGGCCGACGCGCCGGCGGTGACGACGATGCGCCGCGCCGGAATGTCCAGCCCGAAGCGATCGGCGTACCACTGCGACAGCCGCTCGCGCAGCGCCGGCAGGCCGGTGGCTGACGTGTATTGTGAGCGGCCGTCGCGGATGGCGCGCTCGGCCGCTTCCTGCACCAGCGGCGGCGCGGTGAAGTCCGGCTCGCCGATGTTCAGGAAGATCATGCGCTCGCCGCCCTGGCGCGGGTCGCAGGCCGGGCTGGCGGCGATCTCGACCGCCGCCTTGGCGCACTCCATCACATAGAACGGCTCGATGTGGTCGAGCCTCCTGGCCAGCTTCATGAGGCTCTCTTGGCCGCCACTTCGACCGGTCGCAGGTCGCCGGCGGTCTTGTCGAGCACGCCGTTGACGTACTTGTGGCCGTCGGTACCGCCAAAGCTCTTGGCCAGTTCCACCGCTTCGTTGATCGCCACCTTGTACGGGATGTCGAGGCAGTGCTTCAGCTCGTAGGCGCCGATCAGCAGCACCGCGTGTTCCACCGGCGACAGCTCGGTGGTCTTGCGATCGACATGGCGGCCGAGCACCGCATCGAGGTCGGCGGCCTCGGCGATGCAGCCGTGCAGCAGCGCGTCGTAGTGCACGCGGTCGGCCTTGTCGAAGTCTTCCTGCTCGCGCATGTGGGCATCGATCACGCCGGCGTCCGCGCCGCCGATCAGCCATTCGTACAGGCCTTGCAACGCAATCTCGCGCGAGCGGCGGCGCGCCGATTTCGGTCGCGGGCCGCCCTTGGCCGCGGGCTTGCCGCCGGGCTTGGGGCCGGCGGGCTTGGCAGGTTTCGCGGCGTCGTTCACGTCAGTTCGTCCAGCAGGTTGGCCATCTCGACCGCGACACGCGCGGCGTCGCGGCCCTTGTCGACCGAGCGGGCCTCGGCCTGCGCCAGCGTGTCGACCGTGAGGATCGCATTGGCGATCGGCAACTGGTGGTCGAGCGCGACACGGCTGACGCCGGCACCGCTTTCGTTGGCCACCAGCTCGAAGTGGTAGGTCTCGCCGCGGATGATGCAGCCCAGCGCGATCAGCGCGTCGTAGTCGTCGCTCTCGGCCATGGCCTTCAGCACCACCGGGATCTCCAGCGCGCCGGGCACCGTGACGTGCGTGATGTGCTTGTCGGACACGCCCAGCGCGGCCAGTTCGGCCAGGCAGGACTCGGCCAGCTTGTCGGTGATGTCGGCGTTGAACCGGGCCTGCACGATGCCGATGGCCAGGCCTTCGCCATCGAGGTTGCCGGCCGACCCTTGGTTGGCGTGTTGCATGGGGTGTCTTTCGGAAGGGAAGGGTCAGCGGCTGGCCGCGACGAAGCCGGTCACCTCGAGGCCGTAGCCCACCATGCTCGGCATGCGGCGCGGGCTGCCGAGCAGCTTCATGCGGGTGACGCCATGGTCGCGCAGGATCTGCGCGCCCACGCCGTAGGTGCGCAGGTCCATCTGCGTGTTGCGGGCGGCGGGGTCGGCGCGGCCGCCCTGCAGCTGCGGCAGCAGGGTGTTCACGTCATGGCTGCAGTTCAGCAGGATGGCCAGGCCGCGCGGCGACTGCTGGATCGCGGCCAGCGCATCGGGCAGCGGCCAGCTGTGGCCGCCGGCGCCGACGTCGAGCAGGTCCAGCGCCGTGAAGGGCTCGTGCACGCGCACGGTCACCTCGTCGCCCGCGGACCAGTCGCCCTGGCGCAGCGCCAGGTGCAGGTTGCCGGAGCGGTCGCGGTAGGCGGTGCAACGGAAGCGGCCCTGCGGCGTGCTGAGCTCGCGTTCGCCGACGCGCTCGATCAGCGTCTCGTTGTGGCTGCGGAACGCGATCAGGTCGGCGATGGTGCCGATCTTCAGGCCATGCTCGCGCGCGAACACCTGCAGGTCCGGCAGCCGCGCCATCGTGCCGTCGTCGTTCATGATCTCGCAGATCACCGCGGCCGGGGTCAGCCCGGCCATGTGCGCGAGGTCGCAACCCGCCTCGGTATGGCCGGCGCGCATCAGCACGCCGCCTTCCTGCGCCTGCAGCGGGAAGATGTGGCCGGGCTGCACCAGGTCGCTGGCCTTGGCGTCGCGGGCCACCGCGGCCTGCACGGTGCGCGCGCGGTCGGCGGCAGAGATGCCGGTGGTGACACCGCTGGCCGCCTCGATCGACACGGTGAACGCGGTGCCGTGCACGGTGCCGTTGCGTGCGGCCATCGGCGGCAGCTGCAGGCGTTCGCAGCGTTCGCGGGTGAGGGTCAGGCAGATCAGGCCACGGCCGTACTTGGCCATGAAGTTGATGGCTTCGGGGGTCACATGGTCCGCGGCGAGCACGAGATCGCCTTCGTTCTCGCGGTCTTCCTCGTCGACCAGGATCACCATGCGGCCGGCGGCCAGTTCGGCCACCAGCTCGGGAACAGGGGATATCGGCATCCCGGGATTGTAAGGAGGGCTTTCTCCTACCTCACCCACTGGGGAAACAGGCCCAGCCGGTCCTGCACGCCGCCATCGTGCGCCGGCACCACCACCAGCGCCGGGTCGCGCGCCATCGCGGCGCGGATCTTCTCGATGGCCGCCAGCGTCGGCGCCGGGTCATGGTCCACCAGCCAGCGGCCGGCCCAGAACTTGGGCCGCCCCTCGGCCAGCGCGCCGGCGTTCCACACCACGTCGCCGACGAAGAAGAAGCGCCGGCCCGTGCTGGTGCGCAGGAACAGCCCCACCGAGCCGGGCGTGTGGCCGAACATCGGCACCAGCACCGCGCTGCCGTCGCGGTAGAGGTCGAGGCTGCGCTCGAAGCCTTCGAAGGCCACCGGCTCGAAGGCGATGGCCTGCCAGCGCACCGGCTTGCCGACCACCTGCGAGGGCCAGGCGCTGCCGACCTTCGATGCCGGATGCCGCACGAAGTCCAGCTCTTCGCCGGCCAGCCAGACCTCGGCGCCGGGAAAGTCCTCCAGCCCGCTGGCATGGTCCCAGTGGGCATGGCTGAGCACGATGCGCCGGATCGGGCCGATGCCGGCGGCCTGCAACTGCTCGGCCGCCGGATGCACCGGGTCTTCGTAGCGGAAGAACGGCCGGTTCCAGCGCGGCATGTCCTGCGCGTACTGCTGCGCGACCTGGCGGCCCAGGCCGGCGTCGAACAGGAAGCGGTCGTCGCCATGCTCGACGAGGAAGGCCGAGAAGTGCGAGGCCACGTCTTCGGAGAAGCTGCCGCCGGAGAACACCAGCCCCTGCTTCACGCGCAACGAGGCGGTCTTGACGATCGCGAAACGCACTTCGGCCTGGGCCGCGGCCCACAGCGGCAAGAAGGCGAGCACAAGGGCAACGAGCCAGCGGCGCATCGGGTGTTTCCTGGTGGAGTAGCGAAGGCGCGCAGTCTCAAGCCTTGAGTAGACTCCAAGGTCAAGCGTTTCCTGCGGCGAGCCCCACGATGAACATCGGCACCCTGGCCCAGCTGACCGGCACCACGCCCGACACGCTGCGCTACTACGAGCGCGAAGGCTTGCTGGCGCCACCGGCGCGCGGCGCCAACGGCTACCGCCGCTACGGCGACACGCATGCGGCGCGCGTGCGCTTCGTGCGCAGCGCGCAGGCGCTGGGCTTCTCGCTGGCCGAGATCCGCTGGATCCTGCCGCGGCTGGAAGCGGGCCGGGTCGATCGGCGCGAGATCGAGCAGCACCTGCAGGCCAAGATCGCCGAGATCGATGCCCACATGCGCCAGCTGCGGGCGCTCAAGCGCGAGCTGCTGGCGACTTTTGCGTCGCTGGGGTGTGCGCCGGCGGTGGCGGTGCCGATCGAGAACGCGACGGCGAAGCCCTCGGCCGCTGCGCGTGCCACGGCGGCAGCGCGCCGCGGCGGTTTCGTCAGCCCGGCGTCGGCGCCTGCGCCGCGTCGGGGTACTGCCAGCGCCCGTCGATGAGCAGCTGGTGCGGCCGGAATTCGGCCTTGTAGCCCATCTTGTCGCTCTCGCTGATCCAGTAGCCGAGGTAGACATGCGGCAGCTTCAGCTGCCGGGTCTGCTCGATCTGCCACAGGATGCTGTAGGTGCCGAGGCTGCCCTTGTAGTCAGGGTCGTAGAAGGTGTAGACGGCCGAGATGCCGTCGTTGAGCACGTCGACGATCGCCACCATGCGCAGGGTGCCGGCGGCCTCGTGCCCTTGCGCCGGCTCGCGGAACTCGACCAGCCGCGAGTTGACGCGGCTTTGCAGCAGGAACTGCGTGTACTGGTCGACGCTGTCGTGGTCCATGCCGCCGCCGGAATGGCGGCCGGACTGGTAGCGCAGGTAGAGCTGGTAGTGCTCGGGCACGAAGCACAGGCGCAGCACGCGGGCCTTCAGGTGCGCATGGCGCTTCCAGGCGCGGCGCTGACTGCGCGTGGGTTCGAAGGCGGCCACCGGCAGGCGCAACGGCACGCAGGCGCGGCAGTTGTCGCAGAACGGCCGGTAGGTGAACATGCCGCTGCGCCGGAAGCCGTTGGCCACCAGGCCGGAATAGGCGTCGGCATGGATCAGGTGGCTGGGCGTGGCGACCTGCGAGCGTGCCAGCCGGTCCGGCAGGTAGCTGCAGGGGTAGGGGGCCGTTGCATAGAACTGCAACGACGACAGCGGTAGCTCCTTCGGATGCGTCACGCCAGCACAGGGGTCCCGGGAAGTGAAGGCGCCAGGGCTGATCGGGCCCTAGGCCGGGGCTGCGGGGTCGGGCTCGAAGCCGAGCTGGCCCCACAGCCCGCGATGATAGGTCCAAGCCGCTGGCGCCGCAGCCGGCAGCGCGCGCGCCAGGTGGGCTTCGAAGGCGCGCCGTGAAATCTCCCGCGCGCCGAACGAGGCCAGGTGTTGCGTGTACTGCTGGCAATCGATCAGCGTGATGCCGTGCGCACGACAGAACGCGACCAGCGCGGCCAGCGCGATCTTCGAGGCGTCGGTGCGCCGGGTGAACATCGATTCGCCGTAGAACATGCGACCGATGCCCACGCCGTAGAGCCCACCGGCCAGCTCGCCGTCGATCCAGGTCTCGAAGCTGTGCGCGCGGCCGGCGCGGTGCCAGGCCACGTAGGCCTCGATCAGCTCGGGCACGATCCAGGTGCCATGCTGTCCTTCGCGCGGCGCGCTGGCGCAGGCCTCCATCACGCGGCGGAAGGCGCTGTCGATGCGGATCTCGCAGCCCGACGTGCGCAGGAAGCGGCGGATGGTCTTGCGCAGCGAAGGCGCGAGCTTGAATTCGGCCACCGGCAGCACCATGCGCGGATCGGGGCTCCACCACAGCGTGGGCTGGCCCGGGCTGTACCAGGGGAACACGCCGGCGTGGTAGGCCTCCTCCAGCCGCCGGGGCGTGACGCTGCCGCCCGCGGCCAGCAGCCCGGGCGCGTCACTGTGCGGACCCAGCGCGCGGTGCGTGGGCGGCAGCGGCGTGGTGTCGTCGATCCACAGCAGGGTCTGGCTGGACATGCGGCATTGTGGAGCGGCGCGCCGGGTCAAGCGGGTGACAGCCCCGGCGCGCCCGGCGCGGTATAAGCGTCGCCTTGTCACAGCAACGCAAGGCGAGCACGAGATGAGTCTGCAATTCACCGATCGGGTGGCCATCGTCACCGGCGCCGGCAACGGCCTGGGCCGCTGCCATGCGCTGGCGCTGGCCGCGCGCGGCGCGAAGGTGCTGGTCAACGACCTGGGCGGTGCCCGCGACGGGTCCGGCGGCTCGGTCAGCGCGGCGCAGGCGGTGGTCGACGAGATCCGCGCCGCCGGCGGCCAGGCGATTGCCAATGGCGCCTCGGTCACCGACTTCGACGCGGTGCAGGCCATGGTGCAGCAGGCCATGGACGCCTGGGGCCGGGTCGACATCCTCGTCAACAACGCCGGCATCCTGCGCGACAAGAGCTTCGGCAAGATGACGCTCGAGGACTTCCGCCTCGTCGTCGACGTGCACCTGATGGGCGCGGTGCACTGCAGCAAGGCCGTCTGGCCGATCATGACCGAGCGCAAGTACGGTCGCATCGTGATGACGACCTCGAGCTCGGGCCTGTACGGCAACTTCGGCCAGGCCAACTACGGTGCCGCGAAGATGGCGCTGGTGGGCCTGATGCAGACGCTGGCCATCGAAGGCGCGAAGCACGACATCCGCGTCAACTGCCTGGCGCCCACCGCCGCCACGCGCATGACCGAGGACCTGATGCCGCCGGCGGTGCTGGCCGCGCTGAAGCCCGAAGCCGTGGTGCCGGCCATGCTGGTGCTGGCCAGCGAGGGCGCGCCGACCCGCGCCATTGCCTGCGCCGGCGCCGGCACCTACGAGGCCGCGCACATCACGCTGACGCAGGGCCTGCACCTGGGCCTGACCGAGGACACGCCGGAGCGGCTGGCCGCGGCCTGGGCCCAGGTGAGCGACCGCGCGGGCGAGACAGTGCCGGCCAGTGGCGCGGCCCAGGGCACGAACGAGGTCGGCCAGGCGATGGCAGCGGCCGGCCGCGGCTGATGGCGGGCGAACCCACCGAAGAGCCGCAGGACGACTCGGGCGACGAGCCCGAGCGCCCCGAGCCGCCGCCGCTGGCGCACCTGTACGGCGAGCCGCCCCCGGCGCCCGCGTGGTTCGAGGCCGCGCTGGCCGATGCCCCCGAACGCCGGCGCATCGACGTGCAAGGCGCCGGCATCGAGCTGCTCACCTGGGGCCGCCGCGGCGACCCCGGCCTGCTGCTGCTGCACGGCAATGCCGCGCATGCCGACTGGTATGCCTTCATCGCGCCGCTGGTGGCGCAGGCCGGCTACCGCGTGGCGGCGATGTCGCTGTCCGGCATGGGCGGCTCCGACTGGCGCGAGCGCTATGGCATCGCGCAATGGTCCGACGAGGCCGAGGCCGCGGCCGAGGCCGCCGGCCTGTTCGAGGGCCCGGTCGCGCCCTGGCTGGCCGCGCATTCCTTCGGCGGCTTCGTCGCGATGACGGCGGCCGCGCGCTGGGGCCGCCGCCTGCGCGGCACGATGGTCATCGACGCGCCGCTGCGCATGCCGGCACAGCAGGCCGAGCGCCAGCGCCAGCGGCGCCGGCCGCAGCCTTCACGCGTGTACCTGTCGCCCGAAGAGGCGCTGATGCGCTTTCGCTTCCTGCCGCCGCAGCGCTGCGAGCACCTGTTCGTGGTCGATCACATTGCGCGTCATTCGCTGAAGGCGGTGGACGGTGGCTGGACCTGGCGCTTCGATCCCTTCCTGTTCGAGGGCTTCACGTTCGGCACGCCGCAGCGCGACCTCGGCCAGGCGCAATGCCCCATCGTGCTGGTGCGCGGCGCCCGCTCGCGCCTGGTGACCCCGGCGCTGATGGACTACGCGCTGAGCCAGGCGCCGCCCGGCACCACCACCGCCGAGGTGCCCGACGCCGACCACCACGTGATGGTCGACCAGCCGCAGGCGTTTGCCGAGCTGCTGAAGCAGGCGCTGCGCTGACCCCCGGCTAGCCGCCGCTGGCCAGCCCAAAGGCCAGCCCCTCGGAGAGGGCCTGCGGCACGATGCCGCCATGGGTGCCGTTGTAGACCTGCTGCCGCAACGCCAGCCGCGCATAGTGGCGTTGTTCGAGCACCTGGCCGAACGCCACGTTGGCCTGCGCGTTGCCGGCCGAGGCCGAGCTCAGGTGCAACCGCACCGGCAGCTCGGCATGGGCCGCGGCATAGGCCTGCTCCCAGCCCTGGACCGTCTCGGGCATGCAGCCGATGGACGCGTCGACGCTGAGGTAGGCCTTGAAGGCATGCGTGCCCGGGGGCTGCGCGAACAGCGCATACAGCACGAAGCTGCCGCCGTGCGAATGGCCGAACAGCAGGCGTTGCCGCGGATCGCCGCCGACCTGGGCCTCGATGAAGGGCAGCAGTTCGCCACGCATGACATCGAAGAACGCGGCCTGGCCCCCGCCACCGGTGGTGCAGCTGTTGGCCGGCACGAAGTCGCGGTTGCGCAGCCCGCCGGAGTTGATCGCGGCAATGATCACGGCCAGGCCCTGGGCCTCGACGATGGCCACCATGATGTCGAACCAGGTCTCGCCGTCCAGCGCGTACAGCACCGGCAGCGCCGACCGTGGCCCGGCGCTGGCCGGCGGCAGGTAGAGGTTGATGCCGTAGGTGGTGCCGTTGCCCTGCGCGGCCAGCGAACGGAAGTCGCGCATGCCGCTGTCCGGCGCCGGTCCGCCACCGCTGGAGGACGCGCCACCGCCCCCGCCGCCGCAGCCGGCCAGCAATCCGAGCAGGGCCAGTCCGGCCTGTCGGCGCCGCATCAGTAGGTCGCCCGTCCGCCGGAGATGTCGAACACCGCGCCGGTGGAGAACGAGCAGTCCTCGCTGGCCAGCCAGCCGACCATCGCGGCGATCTCGTCGACCTCGACGAAGCGGCCCATCGGGATCTTGCTCAGCATGTAGTCGATGTGCTGTTGCGTCATCGTGTCGAACATCGGTGTGCGGGCGGCGGCCGGGGTGATGGCGTTGACCAGCACGCCCTTCTGCGCGAGTTCCTTGCCCAGCGACTTGGTCAGTGCGATCAGGCCCGCCTTGGACGCGCTGTAGTGCGAGGCATTCGGATTGCCTTCCTTGCCCGCCACCGACGCGATGTTGACGATGCGGCCGTAGGCCTGCGCCAGCATCTGCGGCACCACCGCGCGGCAGGTGAGGTAGGGCGCCACCAGGTTCACCTCCAGCACCTGGCGCCAGACGTCTGGCGGCAGCTCCCAGGTCGTGCCGTTGCCGCCGGTGATGCCGGCGTTGTTCACGAGGATGTCGATGCGGCCGGCCGCGGCCAGGGTCTGCTGCGTGGCGGCATGGACGCTCGCTTCATCGGTCAGCTGCACCGTCACCATGTCCACCGGCCCTAGGGCCGCGAGCGATTCGCGCGCCGCGGCCAGGCCCTGCGCGTTCTGGTCCCACAGCGCCACCCGCGCGCCCGAGCGCAGCAGGCGCTGCGAGATGGCGTAGCCGATGCCTTGCGCGCCCCCGGTGACGATGGCGACGCGGCCTTGCAGGTCGAGCTGGTTCATGAGGCGTTCAGTCCTTTCAGCGCCGTGGGGTGGGCTTCGTTGTCGGCGATGTAGGCGCGGATGATGTCCTCGAAGCGGGCCTCGGGCAGCAGGCCCAGCCGGGCCGCCCGCTCGGCGCTGGCGCCGGAAGCCCAGCCGCCGACGATGCGCTGGATGGTGGCATCCGGCACCTCGCGCACGCGGGCGCGCACCGCGGGGCCGGCCACGCGTTCCAGCGCTGCCAGCATCTCGTGGACGCGTACATTGAGTGCTGGCAGGTTCAGCGCCATGCGCCCGCCCAGCTGCTCGCGGCTGGCCTCGAAGACGGCGATCAGCCCTTCCACCGTGCGCCGCGGCGAGGAGACCGGGTGCGAGACCTCGGGCGACACCGGCAGGATGGCGTCCTCGCCGGCCAGCGGCTCGCGGATGATGCCGCTGAAGAACGACGAGGCCGCGCCGTTCGGCCGCCCGGGCCGCACGGTGACCGTCATCAGCCGTGCCGCGCGGCCGTCGATGTAGCCCTTGCGGGTGTAGTCGGCAATCAGGTACTCGCACACCAGCTTGTGCGTGCCGTAGGAGGTCTGCGGCGTGGGCAGCGTTTCGTCGGCCACGATGGGCGGCAGCGGGCGCGACGGATCGGGCCCGAACACCGCCACCGAGCTGGAAAACACCAGCCGCGGCGCGTTGCCGGCATGGCGCAGCGCGTCCAGCAGCGCGCGCGTGCTGTCGAGGTTGCTGCGCAGGCCGAGGTCGAAGTCGGCCTCGCACTCGCCGGAGACGGCCGAGGCCAGGTGGAACACGCCGTCGAAGGGCTCATCGCGCAGTGCGGCGCACTGGTCGAGCAGCCGGCCGACGCGCGCCTGCACGCCCGGCTGGGCGACCAGGTCGGCCGGCGGCGCGAACTGGTCGGCCAGCACCAGCTGCGTCAGGCTGCGTTGGTTCAGGTGGCCGCGGGCCAGCAGCGCGCGTGCGAGGCGCGTGCCAACGAAGCCGGCGCCGCCGGTGATCAGGATCTTCATTTGCGGGAGGTCTTGGTGGCAGGGGAGGGAATGGCCGGGCGGCGCAGCACGCCGCCGAGTTCGAGCCGCTGCTGGCCGTTCGTCAGGTGGCGCAGGGCGGCACGGCGCGCGGCCCGGGGGTCGCGCCCGGCAATCGCGTCGAGGATGGCGCGGTGCTCCTTGCGCACCGCTTCCATGAAGTCGGCGCGGCGGGCCTCGTTGCCGCGGGTGATGCGCATGGCTTCGCGCAGGTACTGCTCGAAGAAGCCGAGCACGCTGCGGAACTGCGCGTTGCCGGTGCTTTCGCCGATGGCGCGGTGGAAGGCCAGGTCTTCGGCCACCCCGTCGCCGCCGGCGGCCACCGCGGTGTCGATGGCCGCCAGTGCGCGCTGCAGCCGCGCCAGCTGGGTCTTGTTGACGCGCTCGGCCGCCAGCGCGGCGATCTCGCCCTCGAGCACGCGGCGCACTTCGACCACCTGCACCACCGCGTCCACGGACTCGAGCACGCTGGGATCGAATTCGAGCGCGCGGTGCGCCGAGGGCGTGCTGACGAACACGCCCGATCCCTGGCGCGACTGCAGCAGCCCGCGCGACTTCAGCCGGTGCACCGCTTCGCGCACCACGCTGCGCGACACGCCGTGGGCGGCGCACAGCTGGGCTTCGGTGGGCAGGCGGTCGCCGGGCCGCAGGGCGCCGCGTTCGATCTGCGCGGCCAGGCGATCGGCCAGGCGGTCGGCCAGGGTCTCGCGGCCCAGCCCCTGCGCCGGCGCTGCAGCGTCCTCGGCGGGGCGGCGGGTGCGCGGGGTCCTGGCCATGATGGTCATCAGGTTATCAGACAACTTTGCGGGCCAACAACGGGTAAGTCCGATGGCGGCGTGCGGCGGCGCGCCCTTATCGTCGCTGCCGGTCCTCTCGGGTGGGGTGTGAGGCATGGCCAGTGTGACGATCGCGGCGGTGAGAAAGCGCTTCGGCAGCGTCGAGGTGCTGCATGGCGTGGACATCGAGATCGCCGACGGCTCGTTCACCGTGCTGGTGGGGCCCTCGGGCTGCGGCAAGAGCACCTTGCTGCGCATGATTGCCGGGCTGGAGCAGATCAGCGACGGCGAGATCCGCATCGGCGAGCGCCGCGTCAACGAGCTGCCGCCCAAGCAGCGCGACATCGCGATGGTGTTCCAGAACTACGCGCTGTACCCGCACATGACGGTGCGCGAGAACCTGGCTTTCGCGCTGATGCTGGCCAAGGCCGATGCCGCGACGGTCGAGGCCAAGGTCTCGCGTGCGGCCGCCATCCTGGGCCTGACCGAGCTGCTGCAGCGCTACCCGCGCCAGCTCTCCGGCGGCCAGCGCCAGCGCGTGGCGATGGGCCGCGCGATCGTGCGCGACCCGCAGGTGTTCCTGTTCGACGAGCCGCTGTCGAACCTGGATGCGCAGCTGCGTGTGGCGATGCGCACCGAGATCAAGGAACTGCACCAGCGCCTGGGCACGACATCGGTCTACGTCACGCACGACCAGATCGAGGCGATGACGATGGGCGACCAGATCGTCGTGATGCGCGACGGCCGCGTCGAGCAGCGCGGCAGCCCGCTCGCGCTGTACGACCGGCCGGCGAACCAGTTCGTCGCCGGCTTCATCGGCTCGCCGGCGATGAACTTCCTGCCGGCGACGCTGCGCCGCTCGGCCGCCGGTGCCGAGCTGGAGCTGGGCGACGGCACGCGGCTGCCGGCACCGCCGGACAGCGGCGGGCTCGACGGCCAGCCGGTGATCTTCGGCACGCGGCCCGAGCACCTGTCGCTCAGCAGCGAAGGCGGCATCCGCACCGAGGTGGTGGTGGTCGAGCCCACCGGGGCCGACACCTTCGTCGCCTGCCGCATGCCGGGCAGCACGCAGGGGAAGGAACTGCAGGTGCTGTTCCACGACCGCCATGCCTTCGCCCCGGGCAGCACGATCCGGTTGCAGCCGGACCTGCAGCGTGCCCATGTGTTCGATGCCGGCTCGGGCCGGCGACTGGCGTGAATGCGCCCCCAGGCCGGCTGCGCCGGCCGCCCCCCGCGGGGGACATGGGAAGCCTGGCAGAGCCAGTTCTTCCCATGGGCCCCGCCCCACAACCAGGAGACCTGCCATGAGTGACCTGAATCGCCGCCGCTTCCTCGAAGGCACCGCCGGTGTCGCCGCCACCGGCCTGACCGCAGGCGGCCTGTGGGCGCCGGCCGTGCATGCGCAGACGCTGGCCTACAAGCCGGAAAAGGGCGCCAAGCTGCGCGTGCTGCGCTGGAGCCGCTTCGTGCAGGGCGACATCGACGCCTACATGGCCAACGTCAGGAAGTTCACCGAGAAGACCGGCATCGAGGTGCGGGTGGACAACGAAGGCTGGGAAGACGTGCGACCCAAGGCCGCGGTGGCGGCCAACACCGGCGCCGGGCCGGACATCATCCTGTCGACCAACGACGACGCCAACCTCTACCCCGAGAAGCTGCTCGACGTGACCGACCTGGCCGACTACCTCGGCAAGAAGTACGGCGGCTGGTACCCGGCCTGCGAGGCCTACCTCAGGCCCGATGGCAAGCGCTGGATCGGCATTGCGCTGGGCGCGGCCGGCTCGATGATGGTCTACCGCCAGAGCCAGCTGAAGGCGGCCGGCTTCGATGCCTTCCCGAAGAACAACGACGACTTCCTGAAGATGCTGCGCGCGCTGAAGGAGAAGGGCACGCCCGGCGGCTTCGCGCTGGGCAACGCCACCGGCGACAGCCTGTGGACCAACTGGCTGATCTGGTCGCATGGCGCGAAGCTGGTCGACAAGGACAACAAGGTGGTGATCGACAGCCCCGAGACCCTGAAGGCACTGGAGTACGCCAAGGAGATGTACGCCACCTTCATCCCGGGCACGCTGTCGTGGCTGGACCCGAACAACAACAAGGCCTTCCTCGACGGGCAGGTCAGCGTCACCAACAACGGCATCTCGATCTACTACGCGGCCAAGAACAGCCCCGACGCGAAGCTCAAGGAGATGGCGGCCGACATCCAGCATGCCTCCTTCCCGATCGGGCCGGTGGGCGTGCCGACCGAGAGCCACCTGTTCTTCAACCAGATGATCATGAAGTACACCAAGTACCCGCAGGCGGCCAAGGAGTTCCTGCGCTTCATGATGGAGTGGGACCAGTTCGACCCCTGGTTGCTGGCCGCCGGCGGCTACATCGCCCACCCGCTGGCCGGCTACGAGAAGAGCGCGGTGTGGACGGTGGACCCGAAGAACACCCCCTACCGCGACAGCGTGAAGCACATGCGCCCGGCGGGCTACGCCGGCCGCCTGGGCTATGCCTCGGCCGGCGCCGGCGCGGATTTCATCGTCACCAACATGGTGGCCGAGGCGGCCAGCGGCGCCAAGACGCCGAAGGAAGCCGCCGAGCGCGCGCAGAAGCGCGCCGAGCGCTACTACAAGGTGTGATAGCGGCTGAAAGGCGCGGCCACCGACCATGCTGGAGAAGCTGCAGAACAACCGCAACGTGCTGGGGCTGCTGTTCATGCTGCCGGCGGCGGTGCTGCTGCTGCTGTTCCTGACCTACCCGCTGGGCCTGGGCACCTGGCTCGGCTTCACCGATGCCAAGGTGGGCCGCGCCGGCCAGTGGGTGGGGCTGGAGAACTACGCCTACCTGTGGAGCGACAGCGTCACGCGGCTGGCGCTGTTCAACACGCTTTTCTACACCGTGGTGGCCAGCGTGCTGAAGTTCGGCTTCGGCCTCTGGCTGGCGCTGCTGCTGAACCGCAACCTGCGGCTGAAATCCTTCTTCCGCGCGGTGATCCTGCTGCCCTACATCGTGCCCACGGCGCTCTCGGCCATTGCGTTCTGGTGGATCTTCGACGCGCAGTTCTCGATCGTCTCGTGGGCGCTGGTGAAGCTGGGGCTGATCGACCACTACATCGACTTCCTCGGCGACCCGTGGAACGCGCGGCTGTCGACCATCTTCGCCAACGTCTGGCGCGGCGTGCCCTTCGTCGCGATCACGCTGCTGGCGGGCCTGCAGACCATCTCGCCCTCGTTCTACGAGGCCTCGGCGATCGACGGCGCCACGCCCTGGCAGCAGTTTCGCCATGTCACCTTGCCGCTGCTGACGCCGATCATCGCGGTGGTGATGACCTTCTCGGTGCTGTTCACCTTCACCGACTTCCAGCTGATCTACGTCATCACCCGCGGCGGGCCGCTGAATGCCACGCACCTGATGGCGACCTTGTCGTTCCAGCGCGCGATTCCCGGCGGCGCGCTGGGCGAAGGCGCGGCGATCGCCATCGCGATGGTGCCGTTCCTGTTGGCCGCCATCCTGTTCAGCTACTTCGGGCTGCAGCGCCGGGCCTGGCAGCAGGGCGGCAGCGACACATGAGCGAGGCCACGGAAGACCAGGGGGGCATGGGCTACCTGGAAACGAGGCGGCGGCGCATCGTCGTCGTGTACCTGCCGCTGGCGGCCTTTCTCTTCGTGCTGCTGTTCCCGTTCTACTGGATGGGCATCACCGCGTTCAAGCCGGACCAGGAGCTGCTGTCGCGCGAGGGCAATCCGTTCTGGGTGGTGCAGCCCACGCTGCACCACTTCCACAAGCTGCTGTTCGAGACCGCGTATCCCGAGTGGCTGTGGAACACGGTGCTGGTGTCGGTGACGGCCACCTGCGCTTCGCTGGCCGCGGCGGTGCTGGCGGCCTATGCGATCGAGCGGCTGCGCTTCCAGGGCTCGAAGCAGGTGGGCCTGTCGATCTTCCTGGCCTACCTGGTGCCGCCCTCGATCCTGTTCATTCCCTTGGCGGCCATCATCTTCCAGCTCGGGCTGTTCGACACGCGCTGGGCGCTGATCCTGACCTACCCGACCTTCCTGATCCCGTTCTGCACCTGGCTGCTGATGGGCTACTTCCGCTCGATTCCCTACGAGCTGGAGGAGTGCGCGCTGATCGACGGCGCCACGCGCTGGCAGATCCTGACCAAGATCGTGCTGCCGCTGGCCATTCCGGGCCTGATCTCGGCCGGCATCTTCGCGTTCACCTTGAGCTGGAACGAGTTCATCTACGCGCTGACCTTCATCTCGTCGTCGGAGATGAAGACGGTGCCGGTGGGCGTCGTCACCGAACTGGTCGAGGGCGACGTCTACCACTGGGGGCCGCTGATGGCCGGCGCACTGCTGGGCTCCCTGCCGGTGGCCTTCGTCTACTCGTTCTTCGTCGAGCACTACGTCTCGGGCATGACCGGCTCGGTCAAGGAGTAGCGGCTTCGCGGCCAGAATGGCCCGATGAGCACAACCGACACGGCGCGCTTCGGCCGCGCGATGCTGGCGCACTGGTACCTCGATCCGCAGGCGGTGTACCTGAACCATGGCACCTTTGGCGTCGCACCGCGGCGGGTGATCGAGGCGCAGCAGGCGCTGCAGCGGCAGATCGAGGCGCACCCGGCGCGCTTCATCGCGCGCGAGCTGATGAGCCTGGCGCCCGAGCCGCCAGCACGCCCGACGCGCCTGCGTGCCGCGGCAGCGGCGGTGGCCGGGTTCCTGGGCGCGCGGGGCGACGACCTGGTGTTCGTCGACAACGCGAGTGCAGGCGTCAACGCCGTGCTGCGGTCGCTGCGCTTTGCGCCGGGCGACGAGATCGTGCTGTTCGACCAGGCCTACGGCGCGGTGGCGCGCACCGCGGCCTTCATCGCGCGGCAGACCGGCGCGGTGGTGGTGACGGTGCCGCTGCCGTTCCCGCTGCGGCGGGCCGAGGACGCGACAGGCGCGCTCGAAGCCGCGCTGTCGCCGCGCACACGGCTGGCGATCATCGACCACATCAGCTCCGAGACCGCATTGCTGCTGCCGCTGCAGGCCCTGGCGGCGCTGTGCCGAGCGCGCGGCGTGCCGGTGCTGGCCGACGGCGCGCATGCGCCGGGCGCGATTGCGCTGGACATCCCCGCGCTGGGTGTCGACTGGTACGCGGCCAATCTGCACAAATGGGCGTTCGCGCCGCGCGGCTGCGGCGTGCTGTGGGCGGCGCCCGAACGGCGCGAAGGCCTGCACCCGCCGATCATCTCGTGGGGCCTGGATGTCGGCTGGCACCAGGAATTCGATTGGACCGGCACACGCGATCCGTCGCCCTTCCTCTGCGCGCCCGAGGGCATCCGCTTCATCGACGAGGTGCTGGGTGCCGAGGCGATGCGCCGGTACAACCATGCGCTGGCCTGGCAGGCCGCGGGCTACCTGACGGCACGGTGGGGCACGGCGTGGGAGACACCGCAGACGCTGGTCGGTTGCATGGTGAGCCTGCCGCTGCCGGCACGGCTGGGGCAGACGGCGGACCAGGCGGCGGGCCTGCGCGAATGGCTGTTGCGCGAGCACCAGATCGAGGTGGGGGTGTCGGCGCGCGACGGACGCCTGTGGCTGCGCGTGGCGGCGCAGGTCTACAACGAGATGAGCGACATCGAGCGCCTGGCGGCGGCGATCGACCAGGCGTGAAGCGGGCGCGGATGGACGCGCTGAATCGGTGTTAGCGCATGAGAGGTGCCGCCACCACCGGGAAGGTGATGGCGGCGGGCGATGAGAGCGGCCATGACGGCCGTCCTCATCCGCGCGGCGAGCGGCTGGCGAGCTTGCCCAGCGCTTCACTGGCCGCGGGTGCGGGTTTCAGCTTGGCCAGCACCGGATCGGTTTCGCCGGAGGCGGATGCAAACAGCACCACGACAGCGGCAAACACGGCCAGGCTGGAGACCACGCCGAACACCGCGCCGGCCAGGCGCGCCTTCAACGAGAGCAGAGAGAACTTCAAGGTTTCCATGATGGACTTTCAGTGGGTGCACGGTGCTTGGGATGACAAGACGTCGAGGCAAAGCGACGCCCCTGCGCCCGCCCAGCCCCACCGTGCGCGGGCTGCGCGGATGCATGCGAAAAGCGAGTCCGGAAAATCAGAAAGGCCCGGAACCTTGCGGTGTCCGGGCCTTCAGCGGCGCTCTGCGAGCGCCTGGCTGGAGGGGGCGACTAAGCGCCTGGTCCCTCGCCCGGAATGAGGACCTGCAGCGGTTGGTGAATGAGCCCGTTGCTGGAGCGTTCCAGGCAGGCAGCAACCCACGTCACGCTGGCAGTGCGTGCGTCGATGGCGTTCATGCGGCTGTTCATGCGACACCTCCTCGGCGTTGGGTTGCGGGAAAGAGGCCCGAAAGTTAATCGAGCGTGCGCGTGCCGTCAACCCCGCGGGTGCGAGGCGTCCCCTGTTCAGTGGATCGGACGCAACAAGTTGCTAGCGCGCCAAAGACGCGTCATCAGCGTGATGCCAGCACGACCAGGTAGCGGCAGCTGCGCTTGCCGGCATTCACGAAGCGGCAGTCGGCCGGGGCGCCCAGCTGCAGGCAGTCGCCCGCGGCCAGGCGGTGGCGTTGCGCGCCTTCGTCGAACTGCAGCACGCCTTCGGTCACCAGGATCAGCTGCTGCTGGAATGCGAAGGCCGCGGCCGGGTAGGGCACCTCGGCGCCTGGCGGCAGCTCGATCTCCAGCAGCTCGATGCCGCCCGGCCCGCGCTCGCCGCGCGGCGAGACCACACGGCGCCGGTAGCCGGTCTCGGGGTCCTGCCACACCGGCTGCGCGGCGCGGCGGCTCAAGCGCTCGCCACCCTGGTCCTCGGCCAGGGCCAGCAGGGCCGAGAGCGACAGGCCGAAGGCGCCCGAGAGCTTGCCCAGCAC
>NZ_JBGAGA010000009.1:0-122149 GCF_044226965.1 Aquabacterium sp.
AACAGCAGCAGCGGGATCGCGGTGAAGGGGCCGGCCAGCAGCAACCAGATATCGAGGCCGAGGTCACCGCGCGCGAACACGCCGCGCCCGCTGGCGTGGAACCACAGCAGCACGCCGATCGTCAGCGGGGCCAGCACCAGGGTCTCCAGCGTCAGTCCCTCCAGTGCACCCAGGGTCGCGGTCTTGCGCAGCAGGCCGTAGAGGCCGAAGCTCGCGGCCAGCACCAGGGCAATCCACGGCAGCTGGCCGGCTGCGATGGCCAACCACAGCACACCGGCCGCCGCCAGCACCACCGCTGCCCATTGCCAGGGCCGCGGCCGCTCGTGCAGCACCAGGAAACCGAGCATCACGTTCAACAGCGGATTGATGAAATACCCCAGGCTCGCATCAAGCAGCCGGTCATGGTTCACCGCCCACACGTACACGAGCCAGTTGGCCGACAGCAGCAGCGCACTGAGCGTGAAAACGCCCAGCACCCGCGGCTGGCGCATCACCTCGCGCAGCCAGGCAAAGCGCTTGAGCACCGCCAGCAGCACCAGCATGAAGACCAGCGACCACACCGAGCGGTGCGCCACCACCTCCAGCGCATTCGCCTGAGCCACCTGCTTGATGTAGATGGGAAAGATGCCCCAGAGGATGTAGGCCCCGGCGGCGTAGAGCGGTCCGTTTGACATGCAGCGGGCGGCGGGCAGGCGTAAGCTGTGAAGACAGGTGATTGTCGACCTTCTGCCGCGGTCGTCCTTCGGTCGGCGGATGCAGGCGACACGCCGCGCCCCCTAAGCTGTACGCGCCATCACTGCAGGAGCTCTCCATGGCCCATGTGCCCACGATGCTCGGACAGGCCGTCGGCAAAAGCCTGGCCGGGCAGCTGGCGCCCAACAAGACCGAGGACGTGAACAAGGTGCAGGCGCTGCTGAGAAAGGTGCTGGGCTCGACCGCGCCGGTGATGCTGCCCGGTGCCTGCGACCTGAACATGCAGCGCGCGATCCTGGACTTCCAGCAGCGCTGGAGCGACGCCGCCGATGGCGTGGTCGATCCGCACGGCCAGACGCTGAAGCGCCTGGACCGCTTGGCCACGCCATTGGACCTGCGGCCGATCGCGCTGAGCCGCGTGCTGGCGGCGACCAAGGACGGGCGAACGGTGAACGACGGCGGCGGCTACAGCATTGCCGTGCGCACCTGCGACGGGGGACCGCTACCGCCGGTCGGCCGCGGCTATGTGCTGTACCTGGCGATCCTCAACGACAACCAGACGGTCGATGTCACCGGCCGGCCGCTGCACGACCTGATGTGCGTGGACAACCTCGGCGACTTGCTCAACGCGTTCGACCGGTTGCACTGCTGGGGCACACCGGTGCAGTGCCGCGCCCAGGTGCGGCTGCGGGGCGAAGTCATCAGCAGTTCGGCAGCTCAGACCCTGAACGCGCCCGTACTGCCGCACAACGGTCAGTTGCTGCCGCTGGACGAAGCCGGCAATGGTCCGCGCCTGAGCTACCAGGGCGACCCCGAGGCCAAGGACTTCCATGGCCGCATGTTCGTGCAGGTCCCGGGCTTCAAGAAGTGCCTGTTCGTCTACGCGGGCCAGTTCGAACTGCTGGGTGGCAACCGCGGCTTCGACTGCATCACCTATGCGGGCACCGCCTGTGGCGCCGCCAATACGCACATGGCCGATGCGGAGGACCTGGCCGATTCGCTGGGCGCGCTGAGCCTGAGCCTGCCGCTGAAACACACCGATCCGAAGACCGGCCGCGAGACCAGCACCGTGGTCTCGCTCGACGAGGCTGACCCTGCCCACGTCAAGGCCTTCTTCGCCGGCAACACGGCAGGCTACTACCTGATGTGGAGCAACGGCCACGTGGTGCTGGTGGCCAATGGCGAGGTGCACGAGTTCAAGGCCAGTGCGCCCTCGGGCTATGCGCGCACGCCGGTCGCCACCTGGCTGCAGCCCTACAAGACCAAGAAGCTCACGGTGCGCAAGCTGCCGGACAAGCCGGCGCGCGCGGCCTGAAGCCACCGTTTCCCGCGCCGCGCTCAGCCGACCTCGCCGTCGAGGTAGAACCACTGCCCGCCTTCGCGCACGAAGCGGCTGGTCTCGTGCAGCCGATGGGCGCGGCCACCGAGCTTGCTGCGCGCGACGAATTCGACCGTCGCGGTGTCGGCACCGGTGGGCTGGTGGCGCTTGACCTCGAGCCCGAGCCAGCGCAGGCCGGGCTCGAAGTCGAGCTGCGCTGGCCGCGTGCTGGCGTGCCAGGTGGCCAGCAGGTAGTCCGCCCGCTGCATCACGAACGCGGCGTAGCGTGAACGCATCAGCGCCTCGGCATCGGGCGCCTGCAGGTGCTGGTGGCCTTCATGCCAGCGGCCACAGCAGGCCGCGTAGGTCTGGCCGCTGCCGCAGGGGCAGGCGCCGGGGGACTCAGCCCGCAGGGCCGTAGGGGCTCTATCACCCAAGCGGCATCTCCCAGATCTCGCCGACCAGGTCGTGGCCGAAGCTGTGGTGCGGCTCGGTGCCGACGAGCTGGTAGCCCTCGCGCCGGTACAGCGTGCGGGCCGCGAGCAGGTTGCTCTGCGTCCACAGCCGCAGCTTGCGGTAGCCCGCGCGGCGCGCGAACTGCGTGCACTCCGACACCAGCCGCGCGCCCAGCCCGAGGCCGCGCGCCGACGGCTCGATCAGCAGCAGCCGCAGCTGGCCGACACCGGCATCGGGCGCACCGGTGGCGTCGTCGCGCGCCTGCACCAGGAACACGCAGCCGATGTTCTCGGCCTGCCCGCCGGCGCCCGGGCGCTCGGCGATCCAGCAGGCTTCGCGGCGCGCATCGAAGCGGTCGAGGAACTCGGCCGCGATGTGCGCGACCAGCGCCTCGAAGTGGATGTCCCACTGGAACTCCTCGGCATACAGCGCGCCATGGCGGGCGATGACCCAACCGATGTCGCCCGGCCGGTGATGCCGCAGCGTGTAGGGCGGACGCTCGGCCTGGCGGCCGCCGAGCAGGTGCTCGATGGTCTGCATCGCGGCCAGCAGGCGCGGCTGGTCCACGGCCGGCACGCTGGCCAGCACCTCGGCCATCTGCGCCTGCGAGCCCGCATCCACCGGCGCAAAGGCGCGTCGGCCCGCGGCGCTCAGGCTCAGCAGCTGCTGGCGCGCATCACCGGGCGCGGGCTGCAGGCGCAGCAGCTTGCGCGCCTTCATCGCTTTCAGCAGCCGGCTCAGGTAGCCGGGGTCGAGGTCGAGCGTGCGCGCCAGCGCCGCCGCGCTGATGCCCGGTTCGCCGGCCGGCAGGTGCGACAGCTCCCACAGCACGCGCGACTCGGCCAGCGTGAAACCGCTGCCATGCAGGCGCTCGTGCAGCACGCCGATGCGCTGGGTGTAGAAGCGGTTGAAGCGGCGCAGCGCGGCCACTTGCTCGGCAACCCTGTCGGCAGGCGCAACGGTGTTCATCGGTGCATTGTCAATCAGATCATTGCCAAAGGCAATGATCTGGCGCCGGCACCTGCTGGCTACACTGCGCCGCTGCTGCCACCGCCGGAGACCGCGCATGCTCGACCCGCAAGCCAAGGCCCTGCTCGACCTGATCGCCGCACGCGGCCTGCCACCCACGCACGAGCTGACGCCGGAGGAGGCGCGCCGCGTCTATCGCGAGCGGCGCTTCTTCACGCAACCCGATCCGCCGCCGATGGCCGAATGCCGCGACCTCGCGGCGCCGGGCCCCCACGGCCCGATCCCGTTGCGCCTGTACCGGGCCGCGGCCGCCACCACGCCGTCGCCGGTGCTGGTGTACTACCACGGGGGCGGCTGGACCATCGGCGACCTCGACACGCACGACGTGCTGTGCCGCCAGCTGGCGCAGCGCAGCGGCTGCGCGGTGGTGGCGGTGGACTACCGGCTCGGGCCCGAGCACCGCTTCCCCGCCGCGGTCGACGATGCCGAGGCCGCGACGCGCTGGGTGCAGGCGCATGCGGCCGACCTGGGCGTCGATGCCGGCCGCCTGGCGCTCGGCGGCGACAGCGCCGGCGGCAACCTGGCCGCAGTGGTGAGCCTGCTGCTGCGCGACGGCCCGGCCGACGCGCCGGCGCCGAAGCTGCAGCTGCTGATCTATCCCGGCACCGACATGCGCGCCGTCGCGCCTTCGCACACCCGCAACGGCCAGGGCTACCTGCTGACGCAGGACACCATCGCCTACTTCCGGGCCCAGTACATCGCCGACCCCGCGCAGTACGCCGACTGGCGCGCCTCGCCGCTGCTGCACCCGCGGCTGGACGGCCTGCCGCCGGCGCTGGTGCTGACCGCCGGTTACGACCCCTTGCGTGACGAAGGGTTGGAATACGCCGACGCGTTGTCCAATGCCGGCGTGCCCACGCAATACATCTGTTTCGAGCGCCAGATCCACGGTTTCATCACGATGGGCAAACTGCTGGCCGAGGCCGATACCGCCGTGAGCCTGTGCGCCGATGCACTGCGCCGTGCGTTGAGCTGAGACCGCCCGCAAGCGCGGCGCGACCCCTGCCTACAATCCGCTGCGCCTTGCGGCCGGCCCTGCCCCCAACCGCGACTCCGTCATCCCCCGATGCAACTTCAACGACGACGTTTCAACGCCGCCCTCGCTGCAGGCCTTGCCACCGGCCTGGCCGGCAGCGCCCGAGCCCAGTTCAAGGTGGAGATCACCGGCATCGGCGCCACGCAGTTGCCGATCGCGATCACCCGCTTCCGCGACGAAGACCGCGCCGGCCAGGCCGTGTCGGCCATCGTGCGGGCCGACCTCGAGCGCAGCGGCCTGTTCCGCAGCGTCGATTCCAGCGGCGTGCTGGACGAGCGCAGCCAGCCGCAGTTCAGCGACTGGCGCACGCGCGGCGCCGACGCGCTGGTGGCGGGCTCGGCCACGCGGCTGCCCGACGGCCGCATCGACGTGCGCTTCAAGCTCTGGGACGTGGTGAAGGGCGAGGAGACGCTGGGCCAGGCCCTGGCGGTGAACCCGGCCGACCTGCGCCTGGCCTCGCACCGCATCGCCGATGCGGTGTACGAGAAGCTCACCGGCGAGCGCGGCGTCAATGCCACGCGCATCGCCTACGTCACCCGCGCCGCCAAGGTCTTCACGCTGCGCGTGGCCGATGCCGACGGTGAAGGCGGCGAAACCGCGCTGACCAGCCCGCACCCGATCATCTCGCCGGCCTGGTCGCCCGATGGCCGCAAGCTCGCCTATGTCTCGTTCGAGACCGACAAGGCGGTGGTCATGCTGCAAGACCTGATCAGCGGGCAGCGGCGCCAGGTGGCCAACTTCAAGGGCTCGAACTCGGCACCGGCCTTCTCGCCCGATGGCCGTTCGCTGGCCGTGACGCTCTCGCTCGACGGCATCGCCCAGCTGTACCTGATGGACCTGGGCAGCGGCGAGAAACGCCGCATCACGAGCAGCAACGCCATCGACACAGAAGCCGCGTTCTCGGCCGATGGCAGCCAGGTCTACTTCGTCAGCGACCGGGGCGGCGGCCCGCAGATCTACCGCGTCGGCCTGAACGGCGGCGCGCCCGAGCGCATCACCTTCAGCGGGGCCTACAACATCAGCCCCTGCGTCAGCCCCGATGGCCGCACGCTCGCCTACGTGGCGCGCGACGGCGGCGGCGCCTTCCGCGTGATGACGCAGGACCTCGCCGGTGGCAGCCCGCTGTCCGTCACCGACACGACGGATGACGAAAGTCCCAGCTTCGCCCCCAATGGCAGGCTCATCATGTACGCCACGCGCGCCAACGGGCGCGACGTGCTGATGACCACCACCCTCGATGGCAAGATCCGGACGCGCCTGTTGTCCACCGGCCTCGATGTGCGCGAGCCGGCCTGGGGCCCGTTCATGCGTTGAACCGGGCTTGCCGACCGCGTTGACCAGCCCGCTGGGGCACCCGAAAGGACCGAAGGAGCCGAACATGAGGATTGCATTGCGCAGCGCCGGCCTGTGCCTGGCGGCGGCCGCCCTGCTGGCGGGCTGCGGATCGAGCGTCAAGCTCGACGACACCCCCGTGGTCGACGCCAAGGGAAAGCCGGTCAATTCGATCCCGCCGGGCCAGGAACTGACCAAGCCGCAGACCGCCGGCACCTCCGACTCGAAGGTGGCCGCGATCTCGCTGGAGCGCACGCCGCCGACGATCGCCAACCTCGGCCGCACGGTCTACTTCGACTTCGACAGCTTCGTCGTGCGCGAAGACTACCGCTCGATGATCGAGGCCCATGCCCGCCTGCTGGCCGCCAACAAGGGCCGCCGGATGCGCGTCGAAGGCCACACCGACGAGCGCGGCGGCCGCGAATACAACCTGGCGCTGGGCCAGAAGCGGGCTGAAGCCGTGGCCAAATCGCTGGCGCTGCTGGGCGCGCCCGATGCGCAGATCGAGGCCGTGAGCTTCGGCAAGGAGCAGCCGGCGGTCGAAGGCCATGACGAAGCCGCCTGGGCCAAGAACCGGCGCGCCGAACTGAAGGATCGCTGATGATGAGGCCCCTGTCCGGACCCTGGCGCGGCGTCGCGCTGGCCTGCTGGCTGCTGTTCGCCGCCGGCGGCGCGCGGGCCGCGCTGTTCGAGGACGACGAGGCACGCAAGGCCATCCTCGACCTGCGCGCGCGCCTGAGCGCGGCCGATCAGGCCAGCAAGGCGCAGGCCGAGAGCCTGGGCGCGGCGAATGCCCGCCTGATCGACGAGGTGCAGCAACTGCGCCGCAGCCTGGTGGAGCTGAACCAGCAGCTCGAAGCCCAGCGCGCCGAGACCGCCCGCCTGCGCGGCCTGCAGGAGCAGGTGCAGCGCGACGTGGCCGAACTGCAGCGCCTGCAGAAGGACAAGGAAAAAGGCCTCGAGGAACGCATCAAGAAGCTCGAGCCCACGCAGGTCAGCGTCGACGGCAAGGAGTTCATGGCCGACCCCGACGAGCGGCGGGCCTACGAAGAGGCCATCGCGGTGCTGCGCAATGGCGACTTCGACCGGGCCGCCGCGGTGCTGTCGGGCTTCGTGCGGCGCTACCCGGCCAGCGGCTACATCGATTCGGCGCGCTTCTGGCTCGGCAATGCGCTGTACGGCAAGCGCGACTACAAGGAGGCCATCGCCACCTTCCGCGCGATGATCGCCGCCGCGCCGGACCATCCGCGCACGCCCGAAGCGATGTTGGCGGTGGCCAACTGCCAGGTCGAGATGAAGGACATCAAGGGCGCGCGCCGCACGCTCGACGAGCTGCTCAAGACCTACCCGAAATCCGAGGCTGCCAGCGCCGCACGTGAGCGCCAGGGCTCGCTGAAAGGCTGAGCCGGACCGACATGAGCGACGCTGAGTTGCATGCGCTCGGCACCCAGGTGCTGTGGGCGGCCTTCGTGCTGGCACTGGGCTTCGGCGCCATTGCGCAGCGCACGCATTTCTGCACCATGGGTGCGGTGGCCGACGTGGTCAACATCGGCGACTGGAGCCGCCTGCGCATGTGGGCGCTGGCCATCGGCGTCGCGATGCTGGGCTTCAACGCGATGGTGCTGCTGGGCTGGCTGCGCGCGGCCGACAGCGTCTATGCCGCACCGCAGTGGCTGTGGGCATCGCAGATCAGCGGCGGCTTGATGTTCGGCTTCGGCATGGTGCTGGCCTCGGGCTGCGGCAGCAAGACGCTGGTGCGCGTGGGCGGTGGCAACCTGAAGTCGCTGGTCGTCTTCGTCGTGCTGGCCATGGCCGCGTTCGCCACGCTGAAGGGCATCACCGCGGTCGTGCGCGTCAACAGCGTCGACCGGCTGGCCTGGCAGTTGCCCGCCGGCCAGGACCTGCCCTCGCTGGCCGCCTGGGCCTTCGGCGGCAGCGCCCAGCGCCATGCCGGCTGGCTGGGCGCGCTGTGCGGCGGCGGGCTCGCGGCCTGGGCGCTGGCGCGGCGCGAGGGCCGCTCGGGCACCGTGCTGCTGGGTGGCATCGGCATCGGGCTGCTGGTGGTGGGGGCCTGGTGGGTGTCGGGGCGCCTGGGCTTCGTCGCCGAGCATCCGCAGACGCTGGAACCCACCTTCCTGGCCACCAACTCGCGGCGCATGGAAAGCTTCAGCTTCGTCTCGCCACTGGCCTATGCGCTGGACTGGCTGATGTTCTTCAGCGACAGCAGCAAGCTGCTCACGCAGGGCATCGTCATCGTCGCCGGCGTGGTGCTGGGCAGCGCCGCGGTGGCTCTGGTCACCGGCAGCTTCCGCTGGGAGGGCTTCCGCGGTGTCGAGGACACGGCGAACCACCTCGTCGGCGCGGTGCTGATGGGCGTGGGCGGCGTCACCGCGCTGGGCTGCACCATCGGCCAGGGACTGTCGGGCGTCTCGACCCTGTCGATCGGCAGCTTCGTCGCACTGGCTGCCATCGTCGGCGGCGCACTGCTGGCGCTGCGCTGGCAGGTCTGGCGCATCGAGCGGCAGGCCTGATGAACGCGATCGACGCAGCGCTGGCAGCGCCCGATCTCGAACGGCGCTTCGGCGGCCTGCGTCGCCTGTACGGCGAGGCAGGCTATGCACGCGTGCGCGCGGCCAGCATGGCCGTGGTCGGCCTGGGCGGCGTCGGTTCGTGGGCGGTGGAGGCGCTGGCCCGCAGCGGCGTTGCGCAGCTGGTGCTGGTCGACCTCGACCATGTGGCCGAATCGAACATCAACCGGCAGGTGCAGGCCCTCGACTCCACGCTCGGCATGGCCAAGGCCCAGGCCCTGAAGCAGCGCATCGCCGAGATCCATCCGGGCTGCGTGGTGCACACGGTCGAGGAATTCGCCAGCGCCGACAACTGGCCGGCGCTGCTGCCGGTGCCGGTGCAGGGCCTGATCGATGCCTGCGACCAGTCGCATGCCAAGCTGGCGCTCGCGGCCTGGGCACGTGGCAGCGGCACAGCCTTCGTCACGGTGGGCGCGGCCGGCGGCAAGCGCGAGGCGCAGCGCGTCGAAGTGGCCGACCTGGCCGACGCCACCCACGACCCGCTGCTGGCCTCGCTGCGGCAGCGGCTGCGCAAGCAGGGCGCACCGCGCCAGGGACGCATCGGCGTGCGCTGCGTGTTCTCGCGCGAGAGCGTGGCCGTGCCGGCCGATGCGGCCTGCGCCGCCGACGGCAGCCTGAACTGCCACGGCTATGGCTCGAGCGTCACGGTGACCGCCACCTTCGGCTTGGTGGCCGCGGGCGAACTGCTGCAGCAATGCGTCGCCCGCGACACGATCAACACGAAGGCTTGAACTTTCGAAAAATCCCGTGCTAGAATTTTGGGCTCTACCGGGGTTGCAGCAGCAAACAAGGTTGCCGCATCCAGCGGGTTGTTAGCTCAGTCGGTAGAGCAGCGGACTTTTAATCCGTTGGTCGTGGGTTCGAGTCCCGCACAACCCACCAGTACGTCACCTCGTTAGAATCGCGCTTCGTCAGGCGACAAGAATTTCGGGCTCTTAGCTCAGTTGGTAGAGCAGCGGACTCTTAATCCGTTGGTCGTAGGTTCGAATCCTACAGGGCCCACCAAGACAGCCTCCGCCAGGGTGCGCGAAGGTCCAAAAACCCCTAGAGAATCAATGCTCTAGGGGTTTTTTGTTGTCCGCGTTTGTCCAGTACCGTCCGCCGACAGCCACCCCTTCGTGCGGGTAACTTTGCGGGTAACTCACCTCGAACGGGTAACTGGCCGCTAGAGTTACCCGCATGGCGACTCTCACCGACAAGGCAATACGGGCTGCGCTGCTCCAGGCCCAGCGGGAAGACCGGGCATTGCGAGTGGCCGATGGCGATGGCCTGGTGCTGGAAGCACGCCCCACCGGTGTGGGCTGGTGGCGCTATCGCTATCGGCACGGTGGCAAAGAAGGCATGCTTTCGCTGGGCATTTACCCGGCCGTCACGCTGGCGCAGGCGCGCGAACGTCGGGACGACCTTCGGCGCCAGGTGGCATCAGGGGTGAACCCCAGCTCCGCCCGCAAGGCCTCCAAGGAGGACGCTGCCATCAGGGCCGAGCTGCAGCGCCTGGTCGAGGCTGGCGAAGCCCTGCCAGGCAGCTTTGCTGCCGTGGCGAAGGACTGGCTCGCGCTGGGTGCTACGAAGTGGGCCAGCAGCTACGCGAGCAAGGTGAAGGCGCGGCTCGAACGCGATGTGCTGCCCTACATCGGCAGGCGGCCGATCGCCGAGATCACAGGCGCCGAGCTCCTGACAGTTCTACAGCGCATCCAGGCGCGCGGGGCGATCGAGACGGGCCACCGGGCATTGCAGGAGTGCTCGCTCGTGTTCGAGCATGCCATGCCTGACCTGGTGAAGTTCAACCCGACGGTCGGGCTGGCCAGGAAGCTGCTGCAGCACACCAAACGGCACTTTCCGGCGATCACAACACCTGTGCAGCTGGCGCAGTTCCTTCGCGCTGCAGACGGCTACACCGGCACGCCAGTGGTGCGCTGCGCCCTCAAGCTGCAGGCGATGCTGTTCACTCGACCGAGCGAGCTGCGCCTCGCCACATGGTCCGAGTTCGACCTCGACGCGGCGACCTGGCTGGTCCCGGCAGCCCGCATGAAGCGCAGGAAGGACGGCAAGGTCAATGGGACCCCACACCTGGTGCCGCTGCCACACCAGGCTGTCGAGCTACTGCAGGACCTGCACGCGCTCACAGGGCATCAGCCCTGGGTATTCTTGGGCGAGCGGCACAAAGACAAGCCGATCAGCGAGAACACGGTCAACGCGGCGATGCGCGGCCTGGGCTTCGACATGGAGACGGTGACGGGCCACGGCTTTCGGGCCACGGCTCGCACGCTGTTAGCTGAAAGCCTCGGAGAGCCCGCGCACGTGATCGAAGCGCAGCTCGCGCACGCCGTGCCGGACAGCCTTGGCCGGGCCTACAACCGCACGCAATGGATCGACATGCGCACGGCCATGATGCAGCGCTGGGCAGACTACCTCGATCGATTGCGAAAGGGCGCAGACGTTGTGCCGATCGATCAAGCGGCGCGAGCCAGCACCGGTTGAACTCCCAGCTAGACCAAGCATATGACGCCCGGCCTCGTGCCGGGCGTTGTCCTTATAGCTTCCAGGATGAGCGAGCAAGTTCAGAGCTATGCGGGTCTTTAAGCCCAAGCGAAGCGGCAAGCCCGTCGGTATTGGGGTGAGGTGCGGCGGGTTTCTTTACGCGCGGCAAAACAGCATTCACCATGCAATTCAAAGTCGGTGAACTGATTTTGGGCCGGGGACGGCGGGGACAAGCCGGGAATTCAGTCTGAATCCCATGGCCTGACAAGCACTTACACCAGAAATTGCGGCCGGGGACAGTGGCGGGGACAGCCGGGGACAGCGGGGACAAGGAAGGGTGGAAGTTGACCCTTCTCTCTTCTCTCTCTCCCTCCCTCCGATCTGTCGACCGACGCGCCCCAGGGGGGGTGTCAAAAGTCTGGGACGCTCGAAGGCGGGACCGGCATCTCAGGTCGATTTTTGTCCGCGCAGGTTGCAGGGGTGGGGGGTGTCGGTGGCCTAGTCAGGCGGCGACCGTGGCCTCACCGGACAACGGCCTGGTGAGGCGGGTGGGTTTCGACGGCCTCGCGATAACAGGTCGGCATCGAGTGCATCCCGAGCCGGACCGCGGTCCGGCTGGCCGCGCAGCTCGGATCCCGCGTCGCCGGGCGTCTCCGTCTCGCTGCCCGCCAACGCAAGCCGACCAGGCGGTGTATGCCGCCACGGGACCGGAGCCATCCTTCCGCACGCGCTTGCGCACGCCGTTGGAAAGCTGGCGCGAGGAGGGCGCCCGCCCTCCTCAATCGGCCAAGCGGCATGGCGATAGGTTCGCAGTGCAGGCGTCTGCACTGCGCCAGGTCTACACTTGCCGATTCAGGCGAAGGGGCGCGCGATCGGCTGCGCCCCTTGGGAGAGAAGGTGCATCGCATGTCGCTCGCGGGTCTCGGGCTGTACTCGTTGGCCGAAGCTGCGCGATTGATCGGGTCGGAGGCCCGTGAGATCCGTCGTTGGATCGTGGGCTATGACTACTCGTCTCCGGCTGCGGGGGGTGGGCGCTTGCGGCGTCATTCATCGCCCTTGTGGTCTTCGCAATACGCAGACGATGCCGAGCTGGCGTCCCGGGCCATCGGGTTCCGGGACCTGCTCGAACTGCGCGTGGTGCGTGAGTTCGTGACCGCTGGCGTGCCGTTGCTCGTCGTGCGCCGCTGCCTGGACACCGCGCGCACGCTCTTCGGCGGGCCCTACCCCCTGACGACACGCAGATTTCTCACCGACGGCCGGACGCTGTTCATGCAGGCAGTGAGGGATGACGGCGAGCAAGACTTGCTCGATCTGCGGAGCCTTCAGTACGCCTTCAACGACATCATCAAGCCCTCGCTCTACAGCGGCATCGAGTACGAAGGGAGCACCGCGCGGCGCTGGTTCCCTGAGACGGCCAGGCGGGCTGTGGTGCTGGATCCGGCCGTCCAGTTCGGGAAGCCAGTGCTGGTGCATTCGGCTGTTCCCACCGAGACGCTGTTCGCGGCCTACCAGACCGAAGGCGGCGGGCCTACAGCTGCTGCGACCGTCGCCCGCATTTATGAGGTGCCGACCAAGGACGTGCAGGCGGCCGTGCGATTCGAGACCGAGTTGCAGGCAGCTTGAAGTTCCTGTTCGACGCCAACATGCCGCCCTCGTGGCCGCGAGCCATCTCGGCCTTGGTTGTCGGCAAGGATGCAAGGGTGTCGGAGGTGACTCACCTGCGGGACAAGTTTGATCCATCGACACCTGATGAACAGTGGCTGCGCACGTTGGCCGACGAGGGCGACTGGGTCGTGGTCTCGAAGGACGGATTCAAAAAGTCCGACGGGGAGAAGCACCTGGTGCACCGCGCCGGCCTGGCTGTCTTCGTGCTCGCGCCGGCTTGGGCGAAGCAAAAGCACTGGGAGTGCACCGTTCAAATCATCAGGTGGTGGCCGAAGCTGGTCGATACGGCTGCGCTTGCAAGGGCCGCCCTGCGCGTTCCGTGGAACGTCACATCGAAAATGGACAGCATCCGTTGATTGGGTCTCGGGCGTAGCCGCACGGCACCGTGCCGGCCCACGGCTGGGAGGACCCATGTCGCACGAGGAAGACTTTCTGCGGGAAAACGCCAACAAGCACTTTGTGGCGCTGGCCTATCGAGTGACTCCGCCTGGCGGGTCACCTGCTGAAGAATTCGCATCCTGCTTTGTTGTCGAGATCGAGAGCGATTGGTACCTGCTCACCGCTGGCCACGTGATCGAACGACTGAGAAGGCTGAACGTCGCGGGCGCAGTCCTATCTGCCGGGCGCCTGGTCGACGCCTTCGCCGGTACGTCCTTCCCGCCATTGCCCGCCGATCTGAACCTTGATGACTGGGCGACGATCGACGACGACGAGACCGGTGCCGACTTTGCAGTCGTACCGATCGACGCATTCACTCGCAGAGGTCTGGCCGCTGCAGGCGTGATTCCGCTCGGGGATCAGTATGTGGGTGCCGCTGACTTTGCGCGGTACCGACAGACTGTACTTGTGGGGGTTCCAGCCGAGTCGTACTCGGTGCGCGGGAGCGTGGGCGCGATGCGCCTGGTGATGATTCCACTGACGCAGCAGGCCCCGACACCGGACATGCCGGACAAGCCCGGGACCACTCTCGGTCGCATGGCGCCGAGTCCCCAGGACCCACAGCATCGCGTCGAAAGCGTGGGCGGGATGAGTGGTTCCCCGGTCTTTGGCATCGTGTATGAGAACGGCGCTCCGGCCGCGTACTGTCTCGTAGGCATTCAAAGTTCATGGCATGCCCCGTCGCGCATCGTGCGCTTCTGCCCCATGACCTGGTTCATCGAGTCAATGCACGAGGCGCTGGCCAAGGTGCGCAAAGCAATTGAAGCAGCTGACCCGCCCGCGTCGCCTCCAGATCGAAGCGACTCCTGAGCGTAGCGCTCGCGGGCAAGCCTCATCGAGGCTACGATTGCGGAGCACCGCGCCGGCGGGCCGCTGATCACGGCTCGTATCCCGGCGCCCCGCCTGGCGGCGCGGTGCGTCCAAATTGCGGGGCATCGGGGCGCATCCATGGAATCGCAATTCGAATCAGCGGCGTCGGGCCACGATGCCGATCGCTGGGGCACTGAGTGGCTTGATGCCGCGCGGAGCGGCAAGCTGGTGCGGCTGGCTGACGTGGTACGTGCCAGGCGCACTGAATCTGGCATCAGCTCGACTCAAGCGGCGGCAGTGGTTGTCCACGAGCTGGACGAGTTGCTGAACGCTGGCCTCGATGGCCTGTATTCTCTGGACCCTGCCGGATGGCCAGTGGCGCTGCAGAGTGCAGACGTCTGGATTCCGTCGCCACTGAATCCCGATGGTGAAGGTTCACCAGCCGGCGATTGGCGATGGCTGTCGGGATCGTCTGAATGGGTCGAGTTCGACGATGAGCACAGCCTCTATGGTTCTTTCCGGGACAAGGACGGGTGTGCCGTGGCCGAGCGAGGCGCCGAGGGCCTGCGGCAGTGCTTGGCGCATTGGGCGATGCATGTCACCAGCGACTCGGACCTTGATCGAGGTGCCGCGGCGCACATTGCAGTGACTGAGGCTGTCGCCGCGCAGCTTGGGTGCGCGCCCAATGTCGTGGAGTTGCGTTTGGTCGATGCCAAGCCTGAGAGCAAGGCAGAGAACGACGGCGGCAAGAAATGCCTCCCGACGGCGCAGCAAGCGTGCGCCGATTTGCTCTTGCGACTTGACACCCTCAGAAAACAACCCGGGAGACCAAAAACGACGGCGATCATCGCTGCCGAGTACGGGGTTCACGTCGAAACCGTTAGGCGCTGGGAAAAGCAGGCCCGCAAGCAGTCCGCCGGGGCGATTGGCGGGGTGGTCAGCAGCTTGACAAGGTAGCGACTCGCCCCGACGAGTGCGGCATTACCGCCGCACCGGCGGGCCGCACGTACCTATGGGATCGAACTGCCGCATCGTTGCTGCATTGATGCAGCAGGGGTACGGCCGGCATATTTCCGCCATCGCTCACAAGAGCTTGGCGGAGTGCAAGAGCATGCAACTGGTCAGCAATGGCGCCCCGGTCGTTCAACGCGACCAATACCTGCGCTTGCCTCAGGTGGAGCAGATCACTGGACTGAAGAAGTCGACCATCTACCTGCTGATGCGTCGCGGTGAATTTCCGAATGCCGTAAAGATCACAGCGCGTTGCACTGCGTGGCCAGCATCGCGCGTGTACGAATGGGTCCAGGATGTGAAGGACCGGGCGTCAGCCGCTGAGCCACAACGCGGCCTATCTGGCTTCGAGTCGCGCGCATGAGCAACTTTCGTTGGCTCGGCCTCGATCTGCGGTCTGCTGCACTTGTCACCGCCTATAGCGTGGTGCGTGAGCAGTGGCCACGCACCCAGGTGTACTGCACCGTTCGCGGCGAAGGGCCCAACGTGCTGGATGCGACGGCGGCATTTCACCTGCCGGGCATCCTGCGCGTGACCCTGCGCTACAGCGGCGAGCTGATCGCCCAGTCGAGGCCAGGGCAGCCCACGGTGCTCGACACCTCCCTGTTCCCCGACGATCGCTGAGCCGTGGCATTCGAGCGCCTGGCCAGCATGCAGCTGGCGCTGCAGCGGTACATGCCGCCTGATCGTGCCGCGGCAACCGCGAAGGAAGCCGGCAAGGGCACGCGAGGCGAGCTGTGCTTGCGTCTGATGGCGCCACCGGGCGCAGGCCTGCAGCAGTTGATTCAGCACATGAATCCGCAGGAGGTGCTAACGGCAGCGCTGTACGGGTGGCGGCCGATCGGTATCGAGGTGCGCATCCGGCAGCGCAGCGAGTTCGTGGACCTGGTGCAGTTCACGCTGTTCGATCGCACCAGCGCTACCGCAGATGCGGAGGCAACGGATTGTCGACCTGATGCTGCCCCAGGTCCGTGATGACAAATCGCGGCGGCGAGATCTCAACCTGGCGAATCCACCCGAGCATGGCAAAGGTCACGGCATCGGCCTTGGTCAGCTCACCATCATTCAAACGATCATGAATCTCGAGGAAGCGCCGAAGCTCGGCAAGGGTGTACTTTCCGATCATGGTGGTGCGGTCGCAGTTGTCGACCGCGACAGCCTAACTGACCTGATGGCGCGCTCATGTGGGCGTCGCCCGCGCAAGGCCTTACACTTGCATCGCCCCTGCACATCAGGGGTCGGGGGTGAGAGCCCGAAAACACAGGCGCGCGGCCGCCTCAAGAGCGGCCTTTTTCATGCGCGACGCATCGCCTTGGCGGCGCCGATTTCAATGGCGGCCCGGGCGGGGGAGCCTTCGGGCTCGCCGGTGCCTGTGTTCCGGTCTCTCAACCCCGCTTTGGGCCGCCACCCCCGGGTGAGAGCGAGGGTGGCGGTGATTGACCGCTACACAGGAGCCGACACCATGGCTGGTAATCCCTCGGGCGCTTCCGCCCACTTCTCCCTTTCCCGATTCCCTTCGCAGACGCCTGTGCACCACGCACCGGCGACCTCGCGCAGCCGGCGCTTGCACGGCGTGTTCTCCCTGGCCGGCGACCAGGCCGCCGCGATCTACAGCACGCGGCGCGGCGGCGACGCGCAGGCCGTGATGCTGGAAATCGGCATCGGCAACCAGCGCCTTTCCGGCGCGCTGACGCCGGGCCAGGCGCGCGCGATGGCGCGCGCGCTGCTCGTGGCCGCAGAGGCGGGCGATTTCACGCAGCAACGCGCGCGGGGCGAGCGCGCTGCATTCGCCAAGGGAGGTGCACGATGAACGCGCAAACGAATGTCCCGGTTGTGGTCGCCTATGTGGGTGACGCCCCAGTCGACCTGTCGCGGTCGGTTGAGAGCCTCAATACACGCCTGCAACTGCTGTTGCTGAGCGGCATCGACGCGATCAATGCGGACGACAACGACACGCAGGATTGCACGCGCACCGCAGGTCTTCTGGCGCTAGAGCAAGCCTCGGCGCTAGCGGGCATGTTGGAGCCGGCGATGCGCATGGCCGAACCGGTCGCCGGCTGGAAGGACCAGGTCGAGGCGAAGCACGACACCTTGGGGCATGCGGCCACGGCGAATCGCCTGCGAAGGCTTATTGGGGCAGGGCTGGCTGCAGTTCGCGAAGGTTCTCTTACCGACGTTCAGTGGGCGGGCGTGCATGCGTTCGAGGAGGCCCTGTCCACGGCAAGTGTTTTGCATGAGCGGCTGATGGTTTGCGTGCCGTCCAGATCGCACGTTGCAAAGGACGCACACGAATCGCCGATCGCCCGGCAGCGAAATCGAATGCCGAAGGACAGTCCTGCCCGCGGCGTCGTCAGTGTTGTCGCGGGCACAATGAATCAACGTGGCGGCGCCCACAGGGCTCTGTAGGCGACCATGCCGCACACGCAAGCAATGCGGTTGGCGCTGGTCGAGCTGGATCGCCAGTTCCAGGCCTTCGGGCTTCCAGGCGGACACGCCTGGCGATCGATCGCAACAGAGGCGCTTATTAACTCCACCCGGGAACTCGATTCCGACTTGCCAGGCGCCCGGGCGCGATCCACCTTCAGGCAAAGGCGCCCCTTCACTGCGCAACCCATTGAAGAGGTGTCGCGCCGACTGCTCGAAGGCGGCATGAACATCGGCGGACCGGAGAGTCGAGTCGGCGTGGATGGTCTGACCATCAGCCACGACGTATCAGTCGGTGACGCACTTGAGAGCCTGGGAATTGCCCTGTCTCAGATTGGCGGACTTTTCGCTCTCTTCGCTGTGGCGGCCCAGGGGGGCGGCTTCTTGCCTCGGCTGGCGGACAGTGCCTCATCCGGCCTGGAGCTCTCTGCAATCGCTCGAGGCTACCTCGCCGTGGTGGAGGCCGCAGCGGATGCGGACAGCTTTGACGTCAAGTCGAAGAGCTGATTGCGGCATGGCGAAGCATCGAGCAACTAGCTGGAACCGACGCGCCACGGCCGATCTGGTGCGCAGTGCGCTGGCCAGCGTGCCGTCCGACGTGGACCGAGACACCTGGGTCCGTGTCGGGATGGCCATCAAGTCCGAGCTGGGCGCTGACGCGGGTTTCGATCTGTGGAGCGAGTGGAGCGCACGCGGCGAGTCGTACAAGCCGCGCGACGCCCACGATGCCTGGCGCAGCATGAAGGCCAGCGGTGGCACGACGATCGGCACGCTGTTCGGCATCGCCAAGGATTACGGGTGGCAGTTCCCGGACACTGAAGCCGCATCGCAGGCGCCTGCAATGGAGTCGGCGAACCCCGCGGAGCTGCAGCGCGCGGCGGATGAGCGCCGACAGCAACGCGAGGCCGAGGCAGCCGAGTACCGGCGTCGTGCCGATCAGGCTGCACGCGACGCCCAACGGCTGTGGGATGAGGCCTCGGACAGCGGCGATTCGCCCTACCTGCGGCGCAAGCACGCACGGGGCTACGGTGTGCGCTTCCTGCCCGACGGCACGCTGCTGGTGCCGATGCGCAACGGCTCTGGCGAGTTGCAGAACTTGCAGCGCATCGCGCCCGAGAAGCCTGCCAACGGATCGCCGGAAAAGCGGTTCTTGCCTGGCGGCCGGAAGTCGGGCCTGTGGCACCAGCTGGGCACGCTGGACGGCGCGACGGCGGTGCTGCTGGCCGAAGGCTACGCCACGGGTGCGACCGTGCACGAGGCCACAAACCAGGCCACGGCGGTGGCCTTCGATGCCGGCAACCTGGTGCACGTGGCCCGTGCACTGCGTGAGCTGCTTCCTCGCGCAACGCTGCTGGTATGCGGCGACGACGACCGCGCGACCGAGGCCAGGACCGGCCGCAACCCCGGGCGCGACAAGGCGGCTACTGCGGCGCGCGCGGTGGCCACCGAGAACGGGCCCGCTGGCGTGGTTCTGCCCCAGGGCCTGGCCGAGGGCGGCACCGACTTCAACGACCTGGCCGTGCAGCTCGGCCTGCAGGCGGTGCGCGACCAGGTGCAGGCAGCCCTGGCAGCGCCGGCCGTGCCAAAGCCCCGGCGAGGCGGCAAACCGGCCCCTGGCAGCGCGAACGATGATGAGGACGATGGCGAGGGTGGGCCGCCCGACGATCGGGGCCCCAGCTTCGACCTGTTCGAGCTGGTGACCGATGATGACGGGGCATCGGCGCGCGACCCTCGATGCAATCGCCCTGGCGTCTGGTTCTGCCCGCCGGCCGATGGCGAGGGCAACCGCAAGCGCCCGAGCTGGCTGTGTGCGCCGCTGCACGTCGAGGCGCTGACGCGCAACGACGACAGCAATGGCTGGGGCGTGCTGCTGGAGTTCACCGACCCCGACCGGCGCCGGAAGTCCTGGGCCATGCCGCTGGCACTGCTGAGCGGCGAAGGCGCCGAATGGGCTGGCCGACTGCGCGACATGGGCCTGCGCATGGCACCCGGCCGAGGCGCCCGCAACCTGCTGGCGCAGTACCTTGATACGCGCCACCCTGATCAGCGCGTGACTTGCACCGATCGCGTGGGCTGGCACAACGGCGTGTTCGTGCAGCCGTCGCGCTGCGTGGGCGAAGAGAGCGCCGGCCGGCGCTATGTATTCCAGACCGATGCCGGCATCGAAGACACGTTCCGCCAGGCCGGCACTCTGGCGCAGTGGCGCGATGGCGTGTCCTCCTGGTGCGCCGGCAATTCGCGCCTGGTGTTCGCGGTGTGCTGCGCCTTCGCGGGCCCGCTGATGGGCCCGCTGTCGATCCAGACCGGCGGCTTCCACCTGGTCGGCGATTCAAGCCTGGGCAAGACCACAGCGCTGCTGGTCGCCGCGAGCGTGTGGGGCTCGCCGAAGTTCAAGCAGCAATGGCGCACGACCGACAACGCGCTTGAAGCGACGGCATCGCAGCACAGTGACTGCCTGCTGATCCTGGACGAGATCGGCCAGGCCGAAGGCCGAATCGTCGGCGAGTGCGCGTACATGCTGGCCAACGAACAGGAGAAGGGGCGCGCCACCAGGGCCAACCAGCTGCGCCGCCGACGCACCTGGCGCCTGCTGTTCCTGTCATCGGGCGAGAAGGGCCTGGCCGACCACATGCAGGAGGCTGGCAAGAAGCCCAACGAGGGGCAGCTGCTGCGCATACCCTCGGTGCCCGCTGATGCCGGCGCCGGCCTGGGCATGCTGGAGCAACTGCACGGCGAGGCCGATGGCAAGGCGTTCGTCGACAACATCACGAAGGCAGCGGCACGCACCTTCGGCACCGCGGGCGTGGCCTGGCTGGAGTGGTTGGCGCAGCACCTGACGGAGGTGGAAAGCCGGGCGGCGAACATCATGGGCCAGTTCGAAGCGCAATGCGTGCCCGAGGCCGCGCACCCGCAGGTGCGCCGCGTGGCATCGCGCTTCGCAGTGGTGGCTGCAGCGGGCGAGCTGGCCACCAAGGCAGGACTGACCGGGTGGGAGCTCGGCGAGGCGGTGCGCGCCGTGCGCAGCTGCTTCGAGGCATGGCTGGCCAAGCGCCGGCACTTGGGCAATGGCGAGCACTACGCCATGGCTTCACAGGTCAAGCAGTTCCTGGAGACGAACGGTGACGCTCTGTTCACACCGATGCATCGACTCACCGACGACCATCGCCCGAACACGCCGCTGCGCGTGGGTTTCCGGCGCCTGGTGGATTCGGAGGGCACGCCGATCAAGCTCGATGCCGCGCAGGACTACATCGACAAGCGCAGCAAAGAAGAGCTGCGCGCCATCAACGGTGGCGACTGGCAGCACTTCTGCCTGCCCGAGCAATTCAGGCGTCAGGTGTGCAAGGGCTTCGACGCTGACCAGGTCGCACGTGTCCTGCGCGATCGCGGTCACCTGATGACCGAGGGTGACCGGCTGACGGTTCGCCAGCGCATCCCCGGCATGGGAGACAAGGTGTCGGTCTACCTGGTCAAGCCGTCGATCTTCGGCGACGACTTCGAGGATCTGTGAAGAGTCCGGCCCAGCCCACTACCGAGGGACGGCCGGACACCATGACCGGACGCGCCGAGCATGCTGCGCGCGCTGTCGAGGGCCTGCGTGACGAATGCCTGCGTGAGGCCGATGGTGGGGCGGTGCTCAAGGCGCTGCACGCCTGCCTGCACAACGCGCTTCCTGTCCCTCGCTGGCTGGCAGACGAGTTCTCGCGCCGCGTGCTACGTGTGACGGATGCCTGCGTGGGGTCGTGGGATGAGGCGTTTGGCCGGCCCTGGCCAAAAGGCACTCGCCTTGCCGACGTCCGGACTCGCCGGCGACAGGTAGGTGCAGTGCATGCCGCTGTGCTTCAGCTCGCCTCGGAGCGCATGCCCGACGGCAGCTTCCGTCCTATCAATCGCGACCTGTTCGAAGAGGCCGGCGAACGGCAGGGCATCCACGTCTCTGGCGCCACTGCCGAGCGGCGTTACAGGGAAGCCCTTGAGCAGGGACTTCCCAACGCTGTTGACCTGCGCGCGGCCTGGCTCTGTCGATCCTCGGATCACCCTTCGTAGTTGAGGACGCTTACGGGGAAGTCGGAATCCATGATGCCTCCCGCCAACACAGGAGGTATTGATGGAACACCTGAAAGAGCACCCGGCGCACATCGAAGCCAAGGGCAAACTGGATCGCCTGAACGCGGCATTCGCAAAGGTCGACGGCCGCATCGCCGAGATTGACCTGCAACTGGCCTCGGCACAACCCACGCCGGGCGCAGCTGATGACCGGTTCGTCGGCGCGGCGCTGAAGTTCGCCGAGTCCGGCGAAGTGGTGAAGTCGTCTGCCATCGTCACCAGCTTGACCGAGGAGCGGGCAGAGCTGCAGCCGCAGCGAAGCGCCCTCACCCGGGCAATCTTGGCCGCAAGCGATGAGCTGGAACATGCCGCCCGCAACGTGAGCGCAGGCGTCTGTAAGACGTTGAAGGCGCAGCATCAGCAGATCGTGCGCAAGCGTGTCAACGCGCTGCGCCAGTTGCACGCGATCGAGTGCGAGGAGCGCGCGTTCCTGGCTGAGGTGCGTGCCCATGGCTACGAACCCCGATTCGAGGACACCTTTGCCACGGCACGCCAACACCTCGGCAGTCTCGATGAGCGCGATTCGCTGCTGTGGCGGGCCGAGCGTGACGCGGCCTGGTATGCCGACATGGACGCCTACGAGGGCCCTGGCGAGCCGAAGCCGGTTCGCCTTCAGCCGCGGACCGCCTGATCACAGCGACGCACAAGGAGCACAGCAACATGGAAACGATGACCCAACTGCGCGCGCGCATGAACCACCGTGCGACCGCCGCACGCGCGCTGCTGGCGGACCAGGGCGACCGGAAGTGGACACCCGCCCTGCAGAGTGCATTCGACGCGCTGATGGAAGACTACGACCAGGCCAGCGAGTCCCTGGAAGACATGAAGGTCGCACGCGAGGTTCGCGCGCGGGCACAGGCCCAGACCGAGGCGCTGGAACTCTTCATCCGGTGCCACTCCGAACACTACACGCCGGCTGTCGCGGCCAAGATCAAGGCGGCGATGAGCACGACCACCGGCAGCGAGGGCGGCCTTGTCGTCGGGTCAATCGTGGCAACCGAGTTCACCGACGCCATCAAGGGCTACGGCTGGATGCGCCAGGTGGCCGAGGAGATCACGACCGGCCGCGGCGAAGCCTTCAGCGTGCCGGTGTCTGACGGCACCGACGAGGTTGGCGAGCTGCTCGGTCAGAACGCAGCCGCGTCACTGCTGGACGCCGACTTCGATGTTCGGCTGGTGCCGGTCTACAAGGTGGGCTCGAAGGTCTTCAAGGTTCCGTTCGAGCTGCTCATCGACTCGGCCGTTGATGTGGTGCAGCTGGTGCTGCAGCGCGCGCGCGCCCGAATCGGCCGCAAGCAGAACCAGCTGTTCACCACCGGGACCGGCACCAACGAACCGACGGGCATCGTCACTGCCTCTTCGGTCGGCAAGGTCGGCGCCAGCGGGCAGACGACCACGATCCTCTACGACGACCTGGTGGACCTGGCAGACTCGGTGGACGAAGCCTCGCTCGGCATGCCCGACGCCCAGGAAGGCGCACCCCTGGTCAAGAGTGGCTGGATGATGTCGCAGACCACGCGGAAGGTCGTTCGCAAGATCAAGGACACAAACGGCCGACCGGTGTGGCTGCCTGACGGTGATCAGGGTGCCGCGTACTTGATGGACTATCCGGTGTTCATCAACAACGACATGCCAGCGCCGGCCGCCAGTGCGAAGTCGGTACTGTTCGGCAATCTGGCGAGCTACCTGATCCGCGATGCACTTGCGCTGCAGCTCTTCCGCCTGTCGGACTCGGCGTTCTCGCTGAATGGCCAGGTGGGATTCATGGCGGTTGCTCGCGCCGGAGGCAACCTGCGCGACGTGACCGCGGTGAAGCACTACCAGCACTCCGCCACCTAGGGGCCGAAGCGAGCGATCGAGGCGAGAGTGCTGCCCATAGCTTCGTTCGCGATGCACCTGGCAGGCATGCCGGGCATGCGCTCTCACCCATGGGCGGCATGGCGGCGATCGAGGGGTCGCTGTGAGGCGGTTCACCGTCGGTTATGGCCGGCTGCACACCGCGCCCTCACACTGCAGGAGGTAGATGAATGTCCAAGAGGATCAAAGGCCCATTCTTTCCCGCGGAGTTGCGCGCGGCCATGCAACGCGAGCGCGATCGGCGTGAGGCCTCAGCCGAGTGGGCCGCCGCTGCTCAGCTAGCGGCCGATGCCGGCAATCCCGTGGAAGCGCTGCCGGCTGCGCTCCTGATGGCCCGATGCGCAGCAGTCGAACTGGAGGCCGTGCGACAAGGGGGCAACAGTGCAGGAACCGGCTCGACCACGTCCGCACACCGCGCTTCGCAGCGCAGACGTCTACAAGACCTGACGCAGGTCGAGGACACACGATGAAGCCGCGGCACAACGCGCCGCCCTCCCGGCCCGGCATGACGCTAGCTGTGATCGGTCCATGCGTCCCCGATGGAGAGTTGCACTCCCCTTGGTTCGATGTGCAGGGCCGCATGTCGGGCCTTTGTGTCTCGCTCAACATCGGAGTTGGCGAGCCCGGCGCGACTTGTCGCGTCTAGGCTGAGCAAACCCGAATCGGGCTGAAGGATGCCTGCCCGACGCGCTCAACGAGGCCGGGAATATCTCGATGATGGCGCTAAAGGCATCCACCGGATACCAAGCAAAAGGCGCGGCCGCCAGGAGTGCTGCGATCGAGGCGAGAGTGTTACCCATAGCTTCGTTCGCGATGCGCCTGGCAGGTATGCACGCCTGCAGCGGCTGATGGGGCATCAACCGTGATGGCAAGCGAGCCGGATGCGCGAGCGTCCGCTATAGGTCCCTACACCTTCGAGGAGTTACGTATGGCACTCGATGTCAAGTTCAAAGGCCTGAAGGCACTTCAGGCCGCACTCGATACGCTCCCCGTCAAGGTAGAGCAGACGATCTTGCGCAGCTCCCTTCGAGCCGGGGCGAAGCACCTACAGACTATCGCGAAGAGTTCGGCCGCCTTCAACGATCAGTCTGGTCAACTCCGCGCATCGATTCGCGTATCCACGTCCAAGCAGGGGAGCAAGCTCACGGCTTCTGTCATAGCAGGCGCAAGCAAGTCAAACAAGGCTCCGTGGTACGGGGTCATTGTCGAGAGAGGCGCAAAGCCTCACGAGATCAAGGCACCGCCCCACAGCGCGCTCCAGTTGCCGGGAGGCAAGCAACTGGCGCGCGTGCAGCATCCTGGGTCTGCGCCACATCCTTTCATGGTTCCCGCCTTCGACCAAGGGGGGCAGGGGGCCGTGAAAGCAGTTGCTGAGCACATGCGAAAGCGTCTCGCGAAGAAGTACGGCCTGGAAGTGCCGAAATCAGACTCGGACGGCCTGGCGGACTGAATGCGGACTGATGTCTGCCCGTCCCTTGGTGGTGGCTGGTATTGATGTGGCCAAGGCTCCATGTCGGCCAGACGCGCACGCAAGGCGGCCGCGAGCGTGGCGCTGAAGGCCCCACATGACCTCGAGCAAGGAACGTACAGACACGCGCGGCCGCAAGACTGGCGGCGGCAACACGATGCACCTCCGCCGGACCATCACGGCCGATCTGGTGCGCAGTGCGCTGGCCAGCGTGCCGTCCGACGTGGACCGAGACACCTGGGTCCACGTTGGGATGGCCATCAAGTCCGAGCTGGGCGCTGACGCGGGTTTCGATCTGTGGAGCGAGTGGAGCGCACTCGGTGAGTCGTACAAGCCGCGCGACGCCCGCGACGCCTGGCGCAGCATGAAGGCCGGCGACCGCACGACCATCGGCGCGCTGTTCGGCATCGCCAAGGATCACGGGTGGCAGTTCCAGGACGCTGACGCCGCATCGCAGGCGTCAGCAGTCGAACCGGCGAACCCCGCCGAGCTGCAGCGCGTGGCCGACGAGCGCCGGCAGCAACGCGAGGCCGAGGCCGCCGAGTACCGGCGTCGTGCCGATCAGGCTGCACGCGCAGGCCGACGGTGTGCGGTTCCTGCCCGATGGCACGCTGTTGGTGCCGATGCGCAATGCCACTGGCGAGCTGCAGAACGTGCAGCGCATCGCGCCCGAGAAGCCCGCCAACGGATCGCCGTAAAAGCGGTTGCTGCCGGGCGGTCGGAAGTCCGGCCTGTGGCACCAGCTGGGCGCGCTGAAAGCGCGCGGCGACTGTGCTGCTGGTCGAAGGCTTTGCCACCGGCGCGACGGTGCACCAGGCCCGCCGGCCAAGCCACAGCAGTGGCCTTCGATGCCAGGCAACCTGGTGCACGTGGCTTCGAGCCCTGCGTGAGCAGTTGCCGACCGCGACGCTGCTGGCGTTCACCGACCCCGAGCCGAAACCCGCTTTCGCTCAAAGGCAGCGGGCATAGCAATCTTTGTGATCGATCCGCGTCGAGGACGTGGGACTTCGCCGGCTCGATGGATGAGGTGGTTGTGGTTCTACTTCGCCGCGAGACTTAGAGCATGCTTGCTGCGGCCGCTTGATGATCCGGCGTGCCGGATGCTGGCCACGCTGGTGACGCGGCACGACGCGCTGAAGCCAATTCCAATCGATCAATCGCTGTCCCCGTCCGCCGAATGCAACGGGGACAGCTTTTTTATGCTTCGGGGACAGAGAATGCCAATGAATTCAACAGCTTGGGTGCTGCGGTCCCCGCGTCCCCGTTGTCCCCGTCAAAAAATGGCCGAGTCGGATATGCGCAGCGCAAACGTGCCTACCCGGCATATGGCCAGCGAGCCATCTGTGCGGGTAACTTTGCGGGTAACTCGCGCCAACAATGAATCGTTCTCATAGGCGGATTTGGGAGATACAGGGCCCACCAGACACAAAGAGGGTTAGCACGCGTCAGCGGCTAACCCTTTTTTGTTGTCCCCGCGCGAGCCGCCGCTCACCCCCGCTCAGCCGGCCACGGCCAACGCAGCGCTGGCCGCCAGCATGGCGGCGCCATACGCCAGCGCCAGGCGCCAGGCCATCGCCAGGCTGCCATTGACGCCCGCAATCACGGCCTTCGCCGCGAGGCTGCTGAACAGCGCCAGGCCCAGCGCCAGGGCCGCCACCGGCGCACCCAGGCTGCCGCTGCCCTGCAGCCGCGCCAGCGAGACGGTGATCGCATCCACATCGGCCAACCCGGACAGCAACGCCAGGCCATAGAGCCCCGCCGCGCCCAGGCCCTGCCGCGCCGCCTCGGTCAGCACGGCCATCAGCGCGAGAAAGACGCCGAAGGCCAGTGCGGCGCCCAGGTCGAAGGGCCTCAGCTCGCCGGCGGCAGGGGCCGATGCAGCGGGTCGAAGGGCCTCAGCTCGCCGGCGGCAGGGGCCGATGCAGCGGCCGGCACCACCGGCCTGCGCCGGCGCCAATGCCACAACGCGCCGCCGATCATCGTGGCCGCCGCGGCCAGCAGCGCGGGCAGCACCCGCGGCAACAGGCCCGGGGCCAGCACGGCCACGATCAGGGCCATGCGCAGGCACATCATCGCGGTGGCGGCCAGGCAGCCGGCCAGCGCCGCGGCACGCAGCGCCGGCTCGGCCCGCACCTGCCGCGCCAGCGCCAGCGTCGCGCCGGTCGACGACGCCAGGCCGCCGAGCAATCCGGTCCACACCGCGCCGGCCTGCGGGCCCACCAGGTGCATCGCGACATGGCCGGACATCGACAGGCCCGCCACCATCACCACGGCCCACCACAGGCGGTACGGGTTCAGGGCCTGGTAGGGGCCGAGCGGCGCATCGGGCAGCAAGGGCAGCACCACCGCCGACAGCACCAGCAGCTGCAGCGCCGCGCTGAGCTCCGGGTGATCGATCATGCGCAGCCAACGGTGGATGGTCGGCCGCAGGTCCAGCAGCACGGCCACCAGCACCGCGGCGCTCACCGCCAGGCCCGGCGAGTCGAGGGCCGCCAGTGCGCCGAGGCCGAAGCTCAGCAGCAAGGCCACGGCCGAGGTGGCGCTGAGGTTGCCGGTCGAACGCACCGACTCGCGGTAGCCGGCGGCCCCGATCAGGGCCAGCCCGAAGGCGCCGGCCGCCAGCAGCAGCGGGCCGACGATCGCCAGCACGCCGCCCAGCAGACCGACGAGCGCGAAGGTGCGCAGGCCCGCGACACGGCCGCCATCGGCCACCGCGCGGGCGCGCCACCCGCGCTCCAGGCCGATCACCAGGCCGACGGCCAGCGCCGCCAGCAGGCCCGGCGCATGCGCGGGCAGTTGCAGGGACGGGGCGTCCAGTCGACCCTCGGGGCCGCAGCGCTCAGCGAATCAGCAGCACGGGCTGCTTGCAGTGCGCGACGACGCGCGTGGTCACCGACCCGAGCACCACGCCACCCAGCGTCGAGCGGCCATGCGTGCCCATCACCACCAGGTCGAAATGCTCCTTGGCTGCCAGCGCGGCAATCTCGTCGCCGGCATGGCCGGCCACATGCAGCGCGCGCAGTTGCCAGCCCTGCTGGGCGGCGAAGGCCTTCACCGGGCCCAGCACCTCCTCGGCCTGTTCCTGGTAGTAGTCCTCGACGATCTTGTGCTCGAGGTAATCGGCCGCCCGCGGCGGAATGCGCGGCACCACGGTGAAAGCGGTGTACTCGTGCGCCGGCCCCAGCAGTTCGGGGTGCGCGGCGATGTAGGCCAGCATGCGCTTGGTGTAGGCACTGCCATCGACAGCGAGCAGGATCTTCATGGTCGTTCACTCCGAGGTGGGAAGGAAGGCGGCCCGGCCGGGCCGGTGCAAGGAATGATGCCGCCTCTGCACAGAACCGGCTTGATGGTACGCAATCCGGCGATCGAGACCACTTCTCGCGCTACCCTTACGTTCCCGCGCCGGATTCCGACACGCCCCCTGCATGCCCGACCCGACCCACATTGCCGTCGTCGACGACGAGGCCGACATCACCCAGTTGCTGGCGAACTACCTCGGCGCCCACGGCTTTCGCATCACCCAGCTGCCCAGCGGCCACGCGCTGATGGCACTGATGGGCAGCGACGCGCCCGCGCTGGTGCTGCTGGACCTGGGTCTGCCGGGTGAAGACGGTTTCGCGATCGCGCGCCAGCTGCGCGAGCACTGGCGCTGCGGGCTGGTGATCGTCACCGGGCGCGGCGACGCGATCGACAAGGTGGTCGGCCTCGAGATCGGCGCCGACGACTACGTCACCAAGCCCTTCGAGCTGCGCGAGCTGCTGGCCCGCATCAAGGCCGTGCTGCGGCGCCTGCAGCCCGAGGCGGCGCCGGCCGCGGCACCCAGCGCTACTGCCCCGCTCGCCGCCGCCCCGGCGGCCGCTGCGGCGCCGGCGCGCGAGCGCTTCCGCTTCGCCGGCTGGCTGCTGGACCTGGCCGGCCGCCGCGTGCTCGACGCCGGCGGCCAGGAGGTGGCGCTGACGACCGGCGAATTCGACCTGCTGGCCACCTTCGTGCGCCACGCGGGCCGCGTGCTGTCGCGCGACTTCCTGCTCGAGCAGACGCGCGGCCGCGAAGCCGGGCCCTTCGACCGCACGATCGACGTGCAGGTGGGCCGGCTGCGCCGTAAGCTCGAGGCGGATCCCGAGAACCCGTCGCTGATCAAGTCGGTGCGGGGCGCGGGCTACGTGTTCGTGCCGGAGGTGCAGCCCTCGTGACCCATGGCGCGCTCGACCGCGACAGCGTCTTTCGCACGCTGTTCTCCGCCTACCCCGATGCCATGCTGCTGGTCGACATGGCCGGCACGGTCGTGCTGGCCAACCCCTCGGCCGCTGACTTGCTGGGTTATTCCGAGGGCGAGCTGAACGGCCTGCCGGTCGATGCGCTGGTGCCCGACAGCATCCGCCCGCGCCACGCCGCCTACCGCGAGGCCTATGCACGCAACCCGCGGCCCAGGCCGATGGGTACCCAGATGGAGCTGGCAGCACGCCGGCGCGACGGCAGCGAGGTGGTGGTCGAGATCGCGCTGAGCCCGCTGCAGGAGCAGGGCCTGCCCTACGTGGTGGCCTCGATCCGCGACATCGGCAGCTACCCGCGCGTGAAGCAGGCGCTGCAGCGCGCGCGCCATGCCGAGGCCATCGCCCAGATGAGCCGGCTGGCGGTGGACATGCGCGAGGCCGAACCGCTGCTGCGCCAGGTGCCGGTGGTTGCGGCCGAGGCGCTGCAGGTGGAGGTCGGCGTGCTGTACCTGCTGCAGCCCGATGGCCAGAGCTTCCGCGTGGCCGGCGGGCTGGGGCTCACGGCCGGCGAGGCGCCGGGCACGCTGGTGCCCAACCTGCCGCACACGCCGCCCGGCCATGTGCTCCAGACCGCGGCGCCGGTGGTGGTGGCCGACTACCGCAGCGAGTCCCGCTTCACGACGCCGCCCGCCTACCTGGCCGACGGGCTGGTCAGCGGCCTGGGCGTGCCGCTGCTCGAGCGGGGCCGCGTCATCGGCGCGCTGAGCGTGCGCTCGCGCCAGCGCCAGCGCTTCGGCGAGGACGAGACCCGCTTCCTGCAGTCGCTGGCCAACCTGGTGGCCACCGCGCTGCAGCGGGTGCAGACCGAGGAGGCGCTGCAGCATGCCCAGCGCCTGGAAACCGTGGGCCAGCTCACCGGCGGCATTGCGCACGACTTCAACAACCTGCTGACGGTGATCCACGGCAACCTGCAGGTGCTCGAAGAGCTGCCCGCGGTGGCCGGCGACGACTTCGCGCAGCAACTGGTGCACGCCGCCGAACGCGCGACGCGGCGCGGTGCCGAGCTCACCGGCAAGCTGCTGGCGTTCTCACGCCGCCAGGTGCTCAAGCCGCACACCGTGGATCTGGGCACGCTGCTGCCTTCGCTGGCCGACATGCTGCGCCGCACGCTGGACCAGCGGGTGCGCATCGGCGTGGAGATCGAGCCCGACTGCCCGCCCTGCCGCGCCGACCCCGGCCAGCTCGAATCGGCGCTGCTGAACATCGCGATCAATGCGCGCGACGCCATGCCCGACGGAGGCCAGCTGCTGTTCAAGGCCCGCCGCGCCACGTTGCCGCCGGCGCTGGCGGCCGAACTGGCGCAGGAAGACCCCACCGCGATCACCGGAACCGGCATGCCCGAATCGGTGAAGGAGCGCGCCTTCGAGCCCTTCTTCACCACCAAGGAAGCCGGTCGCGGCACCGGGCTGGGCCTGTCCACCGTGTACGGCTTCGCGCGCCAGTCGCATGGCGGCGCCACGATCGACTCGGCACCCGGCGAGGGCACGACCATCACGCTGTACATACCGGCCGACCTGCAGGAAGCCGCGCCCCGCGGCGAAGGCCCGGCCAGCGGGCAGCCGGTGCCGCCGGGCCTGCGCGTGCTGCTGGTGGAAGACGATGCCGAGGTGCGCACGGTGGTGCGCAATTTCCTCGATGGCTTCGGCTGCCGCGTCACGGCCTGCGCCAGCGGCGAGCAGGCGCTGGCGCTGCTGGCGCAGCCCGACGAGGTCGACCTGCTGCTCAGCGACATCGCGCTCGGCCCCGGGATGCGCGGCACGCAGCTTGCGCATAGCGCCCAAAAGCAGCGGCCACAACTGGCGGTGCTGCTGATGTCGGGCTATTCGTCCGACCTGCTGGACGCCGACCGCGACAGCCCGCCGGGCTGGGAGCTGCTGCGCAAGCCCTATGGCCGCGACGAGCTGGCACGGGCCATCGTGCGCGTGCTGGGCGCGCGCGCCTGAGGCGCGCGGCGCCGGCGGCTCACTGCAGCGTCGGGCGGGCGGCGCCGCCGCAGCGCTGGACAAAGGCGCCCAGGGCCGCGACGTCCGGGATGCTCACCTCGCGGCGGCCCTTCTCGACGAAGCCGATGACCTTGTCGCGCGCCAGCTTCGACAGCGCCCGGCTCACGCTCTCCAGCGTCATGCCCAGGTAGTTGCCGATCTCGGCACGCGTCATGCGCAGCGTGATCTGGTCGTTGCGCAGGCCGCGGCGGGCCAGCGATTCGGCCCAGTAGCGCAGGAAGTCGGCCACCCGCGCGTCGGCGGACAGCGTGCACAGCGACAGCAACGAATCGCGGTCCCGCGTGATCTCGCGGCTCATCTCGCCGTGCAGCACGGCCAGCAGCTGCGGCTGGCGCATGCAGGCGGCCAGCAGTTCGTCGTAGCGGATGGCCCAGACCTCGCCGGTGTCCATGGCCACCGCGTCGCAGCCGTACTGGCCTTGCGCGATGCCGTCGAAGCCCAGCCAGTCGCCCTTGAAGTGCAGCGCCACGACCTGCTCGCGCCCGTCGGACGCGGTGTTGACGATCTTGAAGAAGCCCGAGTTCAGCACGTACAGGTGCGAGAAGCGCTCGCCGGCCTGGTACACCGTGTCGCCGGCGTGCAGCACGCGGCGCTGCACATTCACCGATTCGGCCAGCAGGGTCAGCATCTCGGCGATGCGGCGGCTGTCGTCACTCACCTCGACCGGCGCAGCGGCCTCCGGCCGCTGCAGCGAGGCCCGCGCGGGCAGGCGGACGGCGGTGATCGACTGCGGGGCGGTGTGGGGGGCGAGCGAGGTGTTCATCGTGGATCTCCGGGCGGCTGCAGGGGCTGTGTCGTTGGATGCCAGTGTCGGCAGCGCCGAGCAACGGGGTGAGAACACGCCATATCGCTCGGTGTCACTCGGTAAACGGCCGGTATCAGCACCGCAACGGCAGGTGCCCGCCGTTCGGCACTTGATGTTGCGCAAACCGATCCGCGGCCGGCGGCCTACCCTTGCCGACCAACAACCCTTCTCAAATCCCTGTCTTGTCTGCTGGCGCGATGAAGTTGTCCCTGACCCACAAGCTGCTGGCCCAGATGCCGCTGTCGACCGACGAGTTGCAGGTGCTGCTCGGTTCGGCAGAGGCGCTGCGCCGTGCTGCGGCCGCTGGCATCGAGCAGCCGCTGCTGCGCGGCAAGAACATCGCGGTGCTGTGCAACCAGGCGGACTGCGCGGCGGCCGAGGCCTTCACCCGCGCGGCCACGCGGCTCGGCGCCCGGGTGGCGCGCATCTCGCCCGACACGGCGCTGCAGCGCGGCGAAGCCGACGCCGAGCGCGACACGGCGCGGCTGCTGGGCCGGCTGTACGACGCGGTGGAGTGCGACGAGCTGCCCGACGAGGTGGTCCACCGCCTGCAGCGCAGCATCGGCGTGCCCGTCTACAACGGCCTGGCGCGGCGCGACCATCCGTTGCAGCGCCAGCTGCCGGCCGAGGCCGACCCCGACTACGTGCTGCAGGCGCTGCTCGTCGCCACGTTGGCCTGACACAGCACAACCCGGCACCCCCACCCCCCTGCCAAGCTGCACATCATGCGCTCCACCACCCTCACCATCATCCGGGACGAGCACCGCGCCTTGGCGGCGATGCTGCAGTCGATGTCCATGCTGCTGCAGCAATGCCGCTCGCACCACCAGCTGCCGGACTTCGGCCTGCTGCGGTCGATGCTGTTCTACATCGACGAATACCCGAACCGGCTGCACCACCCGAAGGAGGACCAGCTGCTGTTCCCGCTGGTGCGCAAGTACTGCCCGGAGCTCGCCGATGTGCTGGACGAGCTCACGGCCGACCACGAGAAGGGCGAGCGCTCGATCCACCTGCTCGAGCACACGCTGCTGGCCTACGAGGTGATGGGCGACGCCCGGCGCGAGGCTTTCGAGCAGGCGCTGGCGCGCTACACCGCGTTCTACCTGCGCCACATGATGCTGGAGGAGCGCCACGTGCTGCGCGCGGCCGAGACCCAGCTCGGCGAGGAGCATTGGGCCGAGCTCGACGCCGCCTTCGCGGCCAACCAGGACCCCTTCGCCGGCGGCCACCCGCCCGACGAGGCCTTCCAGGCGGTGTACCAGCGCATCCTGAAGGCGCTGCCCGACCCGCTGGGCTTTGCGCCGCCGCTGCAGGAAGGCCACCAGGTCTGATGCCGGAAGGCCTCCCGGCCTGAGCGTGCTCAGCCGACCGCGGCCTCGGCCAGCGCCGGAGCGGGTGCCGCATCCGCCGTGGCGCCCAGCAGGCGCTCCATCAGCTCGCGCACGCTGCGGATCTGGTGGCCGAAGGGCAGCTTGCCGCGACCGCTGAAGAACAGGCCGCCCTTCAGGTCACCGTGCAGCGCCGCGGCCAGCTGCTGGTCGATGCAGAACTGGCCCCAGCCGACCTTGCCGTCGCGCAGCCCGCACTGCGCCAGGCAGTCGAACACCTTGGTGCAGCGCGCCTTCACATGCGCCACCGCCTGCAGCCGCGGCTCGGCCTTGAGGTAGGCCTCCAGCCAGGGCGTCCGCACCGCGCGCGCCGGCAGGCCGGCCACGCTGGTGAACTCCACCAGGTCTTCGTCGCGCGCCTCGGCCAGCACCTGCTTGAACACCGGATGGGCGTCCGACTCGGTGGTCACCGCGAACGGCGTGCCCAGCTGCACCGCGGCCGCGCCCAGGCCCTGCAGGCGGCGGATGTCCTCCAGCGTGCGCACGCCGCCGGCGGCGATCACCGGCACCTCGTCCTCGATGCCGGCCGCGCGCAGCACCGCACGCGTCTGCGGCAGCACGTTCTCGAAATCGAAGCGCGGATCGTGCACGTCCTCGACCTTGGCGGCGCCCAGGTGGCCGCCGGCATGGCCGGGGTGCTCCAGCACCACCGCATCGGGCCTGCGGCCGCGCCGCTCCCATTTGCGCAGCACCAGCTGCACGCCGCGCGCGTCCGACAGGATCGGGATCAGCTGCGCCTGCGGATGCTCGGCCGCCAGGTCGGGCAGGTCCAGCGGCAGGCCGGCGCCCACCACCACGGCATCGATGCCGCATTCGAGCGAACGCTTCACGTAGGCCGCGTAGTCGCTCACCGCGCGCATCACGTTCATCGCCAGCAGGCCCAGGCCGCCGGCCAGGCGCCGGGCCTGCGCGATCTCGCGCTCCAGCGCAGTGAGGTTGGCGGCGTTGATCGCAGCCTTGGCCGCCTCGCCCACGCCCAGGCCGCGCGTGCGCTCCATCAGGTCGGGATGGTGCCGGCGCAGGTCCACCGACGACAGCGTGCCCACGCCACCCAACGCCGCCACGCTGCCGGCCAGCCGGTGCGCCGACACGCCGATGCCCATGCCGCCCTGCACGATGGGCAGCAGTTCGCGCCCGCCCAGGCGCAGCGGACTCAGGCCACTGCGTGCCAGCAGCTGGCGCAAGGCGGGATCGATGGACGGCAGAACGGACATGGCAGCGGCAACCTTCGGCAACGCAACAGGCGGGCCTGCACCCTAGCGGCGACCGGTGGCCCCGGGCTTGCGCCAAGTCAAGACCCCACCGGTTTCATGTCCGCACGATGCCGGGCATGGATGCCGAACCCGCCGCGCCCGATCTGCCAGAGCCGCAGCCCTTCCCCTTCGTCGGCGACAGCGATGCGCTGCGCGAGCCCATCACCCAGGCGCTGCGCACGGTGATCGACCCCGAGGTGGCGCTGTCCATCGTCGACATCGGGCTGGTCTACCAGGTCACGGTCGAGGGCCCGCGCGTGCATGTGCTGATGACCATGACCTCGGCCGCCTGCCCGGTGGCCGACGAGATCCTCGACGCGGTGGAACGGGCGCTCGACCCGGTGGTGCCGCCCGACTGGCGCATCGAGACCGAGCTGTGCTGGGAGCCGCCGTGGACGCCCGAGGCCATCACGCCGCGCGGTCGTCGCCTGATGGGCTGGTGAAGCCGGCCGCCGCGCACGCCATGGCCACTGCCGATACCCGCCTGCTGGCACGGCCGCTGATGGTCGTGGCCTTCGGCTGCCTGTTGCTGGGCCTGCTGGGCGGGCTGCTGCGGCTGGGCCTGAACCCGCTGGCCGCGGTCACGCAGGACCCGGGCGTTTCGCCGCTGGTCGGCCAGGCCGCGGTGTCGCATGCCGCGCTGATGATCTGCGCCTTCCTCGGCACGGTGATCGGCGTTGAACGCGCGGTGGCGCTGCGGCTGCGGCGGGCCTTCGCCGCGCCGCTGGCCGCGGCCACCGGCGGCCTGGCGCTGTGGCTGGGCGAGCCGCGCGTGGCCGATGCCGCCTTCGTGATCGCTGCTGTTGCCTTCGTGCCGGTGAACCTGGCGCTGCTGGCGCGCCAGCGCGCGCTGCACACCGGCGTGCTGCTGCTGGCCGCACTGGCCTGGCTGGCCGGCTGCCTGCTGCAGTGGCTGCGACCGGGTGATGGGGCCGTCGCCGCCTGGTGGTTCGCCTTCCTGGTGCTGACCATCGCTGCCGAGCGGCTGGAGATGACGCGGCTGATGCGCCACCAGCCCGGCGCGCGCGCCACGCTGCTGGCCGTGCTGGCCACGCTGCTGGCCGGTGCCGCGCTGGGCAGCGACTGGCCTGCCGCCGGCAGCGTGGTCTACGGCGCCGCGCTGCTGGCCCTGGCGCTCTGGCTGCTGCGGCACGACATCGCGCGGCGCACCATCCACGCCGACGGTCTGGCGCGCTACATGGCCGCCTGCCTGCTGGCCGGGCATGCCTGGCTGGGGCTGGGCGGCATCGCCTGGATCGCGCTCGGCCTGCAGCCCGCAGCGGCCTGGCGCGATGCGGCGCTGCATGCCATCGGCCTGGGCTTCGTGCTCGGCATGGTGATGGCGCATGCACCGGTCATCCTGCCCGCGGTGGCGCGCATCAAGCTGGCCTTCGGCCCCTGGTTCTATGCCGCGCCGGCGCTGCTGCAGCTGTCGCTGCTGCTGCGCCTGGGCGGCGGCGCGCTGCACCCAGCGCTGCGCCCGCTGGGCGCCGCGCTGAATGCCGGCGCGGTGCTGCTGTTCCTGTTCACCGTGCTCGGTTCGGCGCTGCTGCAGGCACGCCGCCACCGGCCGGCCCGTTCCACTGTCCTTGTGCGTTAGGCACCCTAGTCTCCCATGGCCATCCTGCTGCAGATCGAAGAACCCCCGCGCGCCGCGCCGCCCCGCGGCCTGGCCTTGTGGCAACTGGGCTTCCGCCCGTTCTACCTGCTGGCCAGCAGCTTCGCGGCCCTCTCGGTGGCCCTGTGGGCAGCGCAGATGCTGGGCTGGCTGCCCTTCAGCTACCTGCACAGCCCGGCCTGGCATGCGCACGAGATGCTGTTCGGCTTCACGCTCGCGGTGGTGGTGGGCTTCCTGTTCACCGCCGGCCGCAACTGGGCCGGCCAGCCCACGCCCAGCGGTGGCGCGCTGGCCGCGCTGGCCGGCCTGTGGCTGGCGGCCCGCGTGCTGGCGCTCACGCCCTACACCACCGCCACCGCGCTGGCCAACCTGGGCTTTGCCTGGGCCTGCGCGTGGGGCTTGTGGCGCGCGCTGCACGCCGGCGGCAACCGGCGCAATTACTTCTTCGTGGCGCTGCTGGTCGCGCTGGGCCTGGCTTCGGTGGCGGTGCAGGCCGCGCTGGCCGGCGTGCTGCCGCTGCCGCCCTGGGCCGGGCTGCAGCTGGGGCTGGACCTGGTGCTGTTCATCGTCTCGGTGATGGGCGGCCGCGTGATCCCGATGTTCACGAACAACGGCGTGCCCGGTGCCCAGGCGCAGCGCCAGCCCATGGTCGAACGCATGGCGCTGGGCAGCGTGCTGGCGCTGCTGGTGCTGGACGCCAGCGGCCTGCCCGCCCCCTGGCTGGTGCCGCTGCTGCTGGCCACCGCCTTTGCCCACGCCTGGCGGCTGTGGCTGTGGCAGCCCTGGCGCACGCTGCGCACGCCGCTGGTGTGGGTGCTGCATGCGGCCTATGCCTGGATTCCGCTGCACCTGGCGCTGCGCGCCGGCGCGGCCGTGGGCTGGCTGCCCCCTTCGATTGCCGCGCACGCATTGACGGCCGGCGCGATCAGCGGCCTCATCATCGGCATGATGACCCGCACCGCCCGCGGCCACACCGCCCGCCCGCTGCGCGCCGACCGCTGGGACGTGACGATGTACGCGCTGGTGCTCGGCGCCGCGCTGTTGCGCGTGCTGCCGCCGCTGCTGTGGCCGGCGAGCTATCCGCTGGCGATCGGCAGCTCGGCACTGCTGTGGTCGGCCGGCTTTGCCGCGTACGCGCTGCGTTATGGCCCGATGCTGCTGAGGCCGCGGCTGGACGGCAAGCCGGGCTGAAGCGGCCGGCCGCGGCAGGGTGCGAACTAGTTGTCGCCCGCCGCCCGCCCCGCGCCGAGGTCCAGCCAGTCCGGTTCCTCGAAGGCCTTGTAGGGCCCGGTGCCGCTGTGCCCGGCCTCCACGGCCGGCACGAAGCAGCCGCGCTCGACGTCGAACACATGCACCTGGCCGTCCTCGATCACGTAGTGCCAGCCGTGCAGGAACAGCGCGCCCGCCTCGACCCGCCGGCGCACCATCGGGTAGGCCATCAGGCGTTCGAGCTGCAGCACCACCGCGCGCTGCTCGGTGCGGCGCAGCGCTTCCTCGCTCAGGCGCACCGGCAGCGCGGCCTCGCGCGCCATGTCCAGCCAGGCCTTCAGGTGCACCGCCTCGTCGGGCGTCTCGCCGTACAGCGCACGCATCGCGCCGCAGTGGCTGTGGCCGCAGACGACGATGTGCCGGACCTTCAGGTTCAGCACCGCGAACTCGATGGCCGCGGCCGTGCCGTGCAGGCCCGACAGCCCATCGGCCGGCGGCACCAGCGCGCCGACGTTGCGCACGATGAACAGCTCGCCCGGGCCGGCGCCGGTCAGCAGGTAGGGCACCAGGCGCGAATCGCTGCAGCCGATGAACAGCGTGCTCGGATGCTGGCCCTGGTCGACCAGCTCGCGGAAGCGTTCGCGGTACTGCGGAAAGTAGTCGGTGTGGAAGCAGCGCAGCCGCTGCAGCAGGTCGTCGTCCTCCGGCGGCTGCGCGCTGCCGCTCATTGCACCAGCGGGCTGTCGCTGGCGTCCAGCGCCACGCCGTGCACATCGGCCGCGGCGGCCAGCAGCTGCAGGTACTGGCGCAGCGCCGTGGCATAGGCCTGCTGGCGCAGCGCCAGGCGCACGGCACCATGCACCGCCTCGTAGGGCTGTGCCTGGCCGGCATCGCGCGCCAGCACCTCGACGATGTGCAACCCGAAGCGGCTGTGCACCAGCCGCGGCAGCACGCCGACCTCGGGCTGCGCGAACAGCTCGCGCGCGAACTCCGGCGCACAGTCCTCGCGCCGCAGCCAGCCGAGCTGGCCGCCATCGGCCGCGCTCGGGCAGTTGGACTGCTCGGCCGCGCGCTGCGCGAAGGCCTCGGGCTCCGCGCGCAGGTCCAGCAGCGACTGCTCGGCCACGCGGCGCAGCGCGTTGATGTCGACGCCCGGTGTCACCGCATACAGGATGTGGCGGCACTGCACGCGCTCGCCCAGGCTGTAGCGGGCCTGGTGCGCAGCATGGTGGCGGCGGCAGGCGGCGTCGTCGGGCTCGGGCACCTGCAGCTCGGCCTCGAGCAGGGCCTCGATGGCCTGGGCCGCGGCCTCGCTGATCACGCCATCGTCGCCCGGCACGTCGCCGGCGTCCAGCAGCCCGCACTGCTGGGCGCGCTGGCGCAGCAACTCGGTGCAGGCACGCTGGCGCAGTTCATCGGCGCTCAGCACTTCGTCGGCACGTTGCAGCAGCACCGCGCCAACCCGCGCCGGTTCCAGTGTCTTCAGTTCGACAGTCATCGCGCATTCCTCCTGTTCAGACCTTGCGCGCGGGCAGCGTGTGGCCGGCCGGCAGGTTCAGGTGCCGGCTGCGGGCCACCTGGTAGGGCCGCAGCAGGTAGAACACGGTCGCGAAGCCGCTCCACACATGCACCAGCCGGGTGAACGGGAACACCAGGAACACGGTCATGCCCAGGAACATGTGCAGCTTGAACAGCGGGCCGGCCTCGGCCAGCTGCTCCACCGCGCCGCCGCGGAAGGTGGCGATGCGCTGCGCCCATTCGCCGAACTTCATCATCAGCCCGCCATCGAGGTGCTGGGCCGACAGCGCGATGCTGCCCAGCCCCAGCGCCAGCTGCACCCACAGCAACATCAGCAGCGCGATGTCGCTGGTCTTGGAGGTGGCACGGATGCGCGGGTCGCCCAGGCGCCGATGCAGCAGCAGCGACACGCCGATGAAGGCCAGCGTGCCGGCAATGCCGCCCGAGACCATCGCCAGCAGCTGCTTGTTGCCCGCACTGATGAAGTGCTCGTACAGCCAGTGCGGCGTGAGCATGCCGAAGCCATGGCCGAAGAACAGGAACAGCACGCCGATGTGGAACAGGTTGGATCCCCAGCGCAGGCTGCCGGTGCGCAGCAGCTGCGAGGAATCGCTCTTCCAGGTGTACTGGTCGCGGTCGAAGCGGATCAGGCTGCCGACGAAGAACACCGTCAGGCAGATGTAGGGGTACAGCCCGAACAGCAGGAAGTCGAGCATCGAGGTGTCGTGGTTCATGTGGCCGCTCCAGGATTCTGATAGGACTTGCCGCGCACGCTGGGCACGATCCGCACCGGCTGCGGCGTGTTCGGTGCCTGCTGGCCGGCGCTGCTGCAGCCGCCGAAGGCTTCGGGCTCGGCCCAGCTGGCGTCCAGCGCCTCTTCGGGGGGCAGGCTCACCGCCTGCACCTTCTCGCCGGCCAGTTCCAGCACCGCGGCCATCACCGCGGCATAGGGGCTGCGCTTCTCGGCCAGCGCGCCATGCAGCGCGCTGAGGATGTGCGCCATCTCGCCCAGGAACTCGCGCGCGGTGCGCGCATCCTGCGTCGAGGCGAACTCCAGCACCACCGGCAGGTAGTCGGGGAACTGGCCCTCGTCCAGGTACAGGCCGGCACTGGCATAGGTGTTGCGCAGGTCGATCATTGCCGGGCCGCGGTCGCGCGAGTCGCCGTGCACGTGCTCGAACAGGTGCAGCGCCGTGCGGCGGCCGTGGTCGAAGGTCTCGACATAGCGCGCCTCCGCCGCCAGGCCGTCGGCGCGCTGCAGGCCGTCGATCAGGCTGGCCAGCGCCGCGCGGGTGCCGGCCGACAGCGTCCGCTCGCCGGCCAGCAGTTCGGCCAGTGCCGGCAGGTCGGCGCGCAGCGCCGCATCGGGATAACCCAGCAGGTGAGCGAGTGCCCGCAGGCTGAATGCCATGCTCATGGTCGTGCTCCTTGCGCTCATACCGTGGTCTTGATCGGGATCGTGCGGCGCTTCTTGCCGCCGAACAGGCTGACCTCGCTGGCGCCGTCGGAACAGCCGTTGCCGAACGAGAAGCCGCAGCCGCCCTTCATGTCGAAGGTGTTCTCGGCGTACTCGCGGTGCGAGCTGGGGATGACGAAGCGGTCCTCGTAGTTGGCGATGGCCATCGTGCGGTACATGTCCTGCACCTCGGCCGGCGTCAGGCCCACCTGCTCCAGCGCCGCCAGGTTCTGGCTGCCGTCCACGTGCAGGCCGCGCTGGTAGGCGCGCATCGCCAGCATGCGTTCGAGCGCGCGCACCACCGGCTGGGTGTCGCCCGCGGTCAGCAGGTTGGCCAGGTACTTGACCGGGATGCGCAGCTGGTTCACGTCCGGGATCTCGCCGTTGATGCCCATGTGCCCGGCCTGCGCGGCCGAGGTGATGGGCGACAGCGGCGGCACGTACCACACCATCGGCAGCGTGCGGTATTCCGGGTGCAGCGGCAGCGCCACCTTCCAGTCCACCGCCATCTTGTAGACCGGGCTGGCCTTGGCAGCTTCCAGCCACGCGTCGGGAATGCCGTCGGCGCGCGCCTGGGCGATGACCTTCGGGTCGTGCGGGTCCAGGAAGATGTCCAGCTGCGCCTGGTACAGGTCGCGGTCATGCTCGACGCTGGCGGCCTGCTGGATGCGGTCGGCGTCGTACAGCAGCACGCCGAGGTAGCGGATGCGGCCGACGCAGGTTTCGCTGCACACCGTGGGCTGGCCGGCTTCGATGCGCGGGTAGCAGAAGATGCACTTCTCGGCCTTGCCGGTCTGCCAGTTGTAGTAGATCTTCTTGTACGGGCAGCCCGACACGCACATGCGCCAGCCGCGGCACTTGTCCTGGTCGATCAGCACGATGCCGTCTTCCTCGCGCTTGTAGATCGAGCCCGAGGGGCAGCTGGCCACGCAGGCCGGGTTCAGGCAGTGCTCGCACAGCCTGGGCAGGTACATCATGAAGGTGTTCTCGAACTGGCCGTAGATCTCCTTCTGCACGTCGTCGAAGTTCTTGTCCTTCGAACGCTTGGCGAATTCACCGCCGAGGATCTCTTCCCAGTTCGGGCCCCACTCGATCTTCTCCATGCGCTGGCCGGTGATCAGGCTGCGCGGCCTTGCGGTCGGCGCCGCCTTCGATTCGGGCGCCGACTGCAGGTGGTCGTAGTCGAAGGTGAAGGGCTCGTAGTAGTCGTCGATCTGCGGCAGGTTCGGGTTCGCGAAGATCTTCATCAAGAGCTTCCACTTGCCGCCCTGGCGCGGCACGATGGAGCCGTCGGCCTGGCGCACCCATCCGCCCTGCCACTTGTCCTGGTTCTCCCATTCCTTCGGGTAGCCGATGCCGGGCTTGGTCTCGACGTTGTTGAACCAGGCGTACTCCATGCCGGGCCGGCTGGTCCACACGTTCTTGCAGGTGACCGAACAGGTGTGGCAACCGATGCACTTGTCCAGGTTCAACACCATGCCAATCTGGGCGCGGATCTTCATGCGTGTGCTCCCTTAGCGGTGCTCGATTCGTCATCGAGCCAGTCGACCTTGTTCATCTTGCGCACCACGACGAACTCGTCGCGGTTGGTGCCGATGGTTCCGTAGTAGTTGAAGCCGTAGCTCAGCTGCGCGTAGCCGCCGATCATGTGCGTGGGCTTGAGCACCACGCGCGTCACCGAGTTGTGGATGCCGCCGCGCTGGCCGGTGATCTGCGACCCCGGCGTGTTGATGATCTTTTCCTGTGCGTGGTACATCAGCACCATGCCGGGGTTCACGCGCTGGCTCACCACCGCCCGCGCGGCGATCGCGCCATTGGTGTTGAACAGCTCGATCCAGTCGTTGTCGACGATGCCGGCCTGCTTCGCGTCGTCCTCCGACAGCCACACCACCGGACCGCCGCGGTTGAGCGTCAGCATCAGCAGGTTGTCGCTGTAGGTCGAGTGGATGCCCCACTTCTGGTGCGGGGTGATGAAGTTCAGCACCACTTCCTTCTCGCCATTGGGCTTGCGGCCTTTCACGTCGGCAATGGTCTTCAGGTCCACTGGCGGGCGGTAGCTGGTGAAACCCTCCCCGAAGGCCAGCATCCACGGGTGGTCCTGGTAGAACTGCTGGCGGCCGGTGAGCGTGCGCCAGGGGATCAGCTCGTGCACGTTGGTGTAGCCGGCGTTGTACGAGACCTTCTCGCTCTCCAGCCCGCTCCAGGTGGGCGAGCTGATGATCTTGCGCGGCTGCGCCTGGATGTCGCGGTAGCGGATCTTCTCGTCCTCGCGGTGCAGCGCCAGGTGCGCGTGCTCGCGGCCGGTCTGCTTGGCCAGCGCGTCCCAGGCCTTCACCGCCACATGGCCGTTCGTTTCGGGCGCCAGCATCATCACCACCTCGGCGGCGTCGATGTCGGTCTCGATCTTCGGCCGGCCCTGGCTGACGCCGGGCTCCTGCACGAAGCCGTTGAGCTCGCCGAGCTGCTGCACCTCGTCATCGGTCTTCCAGCCGATGCCCTTGCCGCCGTTGCCCAGCGTGTTCATCAAGGGCCCGAGGGCGGTGAAGCGCTTGTAGGTGTTCGGGTAGTCGCGCTCGACCACCATGATCTGCGGCGCGGTCTTGCCGGGGATCAGCTCCACTTCGCCGCGCTTCCAGTCCTTGACCTCGAAGGGCTGGGCCAGCTCGGCCGGCGTGTCGTGCATCAGCGGCGTCAGCACCACTTCCTTCTCGACGCCGAGGTGGCCGACGCAGACCTCGCTGAACTTCTTGGCGAAGCCCTTGTAGATGTCCCAGTCGCTGCGCGCCTGCCAAGCCGGGTCCACTGCCGCCGAGAGCGGGTGGATGAAGGGATGCATGTCGCTGGTGTTGAGGTCGTTCTTCTCGTACCAGGTGGCCGTGGGCAGCACGATGTCCGAATAGAGGCAGGTGGTGCTCATGCGGAAGTCCAGCGTCACCAGCAGGTCGAGCTTGCCTTCGGGCGCCTGCGCATGCCACTTCACCTCGTCGGGCTTGGCGTCGTCGTGGCCGAGGTCCTTGCCCTGCACGCCGTGGCTGGTGCCCAGCAGGTGCTTGAGGAAATACTCGTGGCCCTTGCCCGACGAACCCAGGATGTTCGAGCGCCAGACGAACATGTTGCGCGGCCAGTTGGCCGGGTCGTCCGGGTCCTCGCAGCTCAGCTGCAGCGAGCCGTTCTTCAGCGCCTGCACCACCTGCGCCTTGACGTCGGCGCCGCCCTGCTTCGCCACCTGCAGCGGGTTGGTCTTCAGCTGCGGTGCGCTGGGCAGCCAGCCCATGCGCTCGGCGCGCACGTTGTAGTCGATCATGCTGCCGCCATAGGCCTTGGCATCGGCCAGCGGCGAGAGCACCTCGTCGACACCCAGCTTCTCGTAGCGCCACTGGTCGGTGTGGGCATAGAAGAAGCTGGTGGAGTTCTGCTGCCGCGGCGGGCGCACCCAGTCCAGCGCGAAGGCCAGCGCGGTCCAGCCGGTCTGCGGGCGCAGCTTCTCCTGGCCCACGTAGTGCGCCCAGCCGCCACCGCTCTGCCCGATGCAGCCGCACAGCATCAGCATGTTGATGATGCCGCGGTAGTTCATGTCGCAGTGGTACCAGTGGTTCATCGCGGCGCCGATGATGACCATCGACTTGCCATGCGTCTTTTCGGCGTTGTCGGCGAACTGGCGTGCCACGGTGATGATCTGGTCGCGCGGGGTGCCGGTGATGTGCTCGGCCCAGGCCGGCGTGTAGGCGCTGTTGTCGTCGTAGCTGCCCGCGCAGTCGTCGCCGGCAAAGCCGCGGTCCACGCCGTAGTGGGCCAGCATCAGGTCATAGACCGAGGCCACCTGCACGCTCTGCGGCTGGCCGTTCTCCAGCAGCTGCAGGTTGCGCACCGGCACCTGGCGCACCAGCACCTCGGCCTGCTTGTTGGCGGTGAACTGCGGCGACTCGATGCCGCCGAAGTACGGGAAGCCCACCTGCGCCAGCTGCGCGGCCGGCGCGTTGGCCGCGCCTTCCAGCGCGGAGAGCTGCAGCTTCACTTCCGCGCCGGCGGTGGCCTCCTTGGCCTCCAGGTTCCAGCGGCCGAGGTCGGCGCGCACGGCCGCGCCCCAGCGGAAGCCGATCGAGCCGTTGGGCACCACCAGGCGGCCGTCACCGTCCATCGCCAGCGTCTTCCACTCGGGGTTGTTGGCCTGTTCCAGGTTGCCGGCCACGTCGCTGGCGCGCAGGTAGCGGTCGGCCACCTGCACCGTGCGGCCGTCCGGCAGCGTGTGGCTCTTCAGCTTCACCAGCAGCGGCAGGTCGGTGTAGCGGCGCGCATAGTCGTCGAAGTACGCGGCCTGGCGCTGGACGTAGAACTCCTTCAGGATCACGTGGCCCATGGCCATCGCGATGGCCGCGTCGGTGCCCTGCTTCGGATGCAGCCAGATGTCGGCCAGCTTGCTGACCTCGGCATAGTCGGGCGTCACCGCCACCGTCTTCGCGCCCTTGTAGCGCACCTCGGTGAAGAAGTGGGCGTCCGGCGTGCGCGTCTGCGGCACGTTGGAGCCCCAGGCGATGATGTAGGTGGAGTTGTACCAGTCGGCCGATTCGGGCACGTCGGTCTGCTCGCCCCAGGTCTGCGGGCTGGAGGGCGGCAGGTCGCAGTACCAGTCGTAGAAGCTCATGCACACGCCGCCGATCAGGCTCAGGTAGCGCGAGCCCGCGGCATAGCTGACCATGCTCATCGCCGGGATCGGGCTGAAGCCGATGATGCGGTCCGGGCCGTACTGCTTGATGGTGTGCACGTTGGCCGCGGCGACGATCTCGTTGACCTCGTCCCAGCTCGAGCGCACGAAGCCGCCGAGCCCGCGCTGCTTCTGCCACTCGGCGCGCTTGTGCGGGTCGCCCACGATGGCGGCCCAGGCCTCCACCGGCCCCATCGTCGCGCGTGCGGCGCGCCAGTGCTTCAACAGCCGGCCGCGCACCAGCGGGTACTTCACGCGGTTGGCGCTGTAGAGGTACCAGCTGTAGCTGGCGCCGCGGGCGCAGCCGCGCGGCTCGTGGTTGGGCAGGTCCCAGCGCGTGCGCGGGTAGTCGGTCTGCTGGGTTTCCCAGGTGACGATGCCGCCCTTGACGTGGATCTTCCACGAGCACGAACCGGTGCAGTTGACGCCGTGCGTCGAGCGCACCACCTTGTCGTGCTGCCAGCGGCTGCGGTAGGCGTCTTCCCAGGTGCGGTCTTCGCCGGTGGTGACGCCGTGGCCGTCGGAGAAGGTCTCGCGGGGCTGCGAGAAGAAGCTCAGTCGATCGAGAAAGTGGCTCATGGTCTTGGGATCCTGCTCAGCACGGCATGGGGGCGTTCTTGCGGCTGTAGTTCCACCAGGTGATGGCGATGCAGCACAGGTAGAACACGATGAAGGTGTAGAGCGCGAGCTCGGGCCCGCCGGTGGCCGAGATCGAGCTGCCGTAGCTCTTGGGGATGAAGAAGCCGCCGTAGGCCGCCATGGCCGCGGTGAAGCCCAGCGTCGCGGCGCCTTCGGTATTGCCTTCCTTGGTGGCGCGGGCCACCGCCTCGGCGTCCTTCGGGTTCACGCCCTTCAGCGCCTGGTTCAGGAAGATCACCGGGATCATCCGGAACGTGGAGCCGTTGCCGATGCCGGTGGTGAGGAACAGCACCAGGAACATCAGGAAGAAGCCGGTGAAGTTGCCGGCCGCCGGGCCGAACGCGAACGCGTAGGGCGAGGCCTGGCCCTTGGGCAGGAAGTACAGCACGCCCACCACCGCGCAGGCCATCACGACGAAGTTCCAGAACGTGACGCGGGCGCCGCCGAGCTTGTCGGACAGCCAGCCGCCGAAGGGCCGCACCAGCGCGCCGACCAGGGGCCCCAGCCAGGCATAGGCCAGCGGGTTGACGTTGGGGAACTGGCTCTTGATCAGCAGCGGGAAGCCCGCGGCATAGCCGATGAACGAGCCGAAGGTGCCGAGGTACAGCACGCACATCAGCCAGTTGTGCTTGCGGCCGAAGATGGTGGCCTGCGTGGCGAAGGAGGCGCGCGCATCGGCGATGTCGTTCATGCCGAACCAGGCGGCCACCGAGACCAGCGCGATCCACGGCACCCAGACGAACGCGGCGTTCTGCGTCCACACCTGCAGCGTCTGGCCGTTCTTGACGATGGTCTGCGCGTCACCGCCGAAGATGCCGAAGATGCCGGCCGTCACCACCAGCGGGCTCAAGAACTGCACCACCGAGACGCCCAGGTTGCCCAGCCCCGCGTTGACGCCCAGCGCCGAGCCCTTGCGCTCCTTCGGGAAGAAGAAGCTGATGTTGGCCATGCTGGAGCTGAAGTTGCCGCCGCCCAGGCCGCACAGCAGCGCGAGCATCAGCATCGTCGGGTAGCTGGTGGTGTTGTCCTGCACCGCCATGCCGATGCCGATCGCGGGGATCAGCAGGGTGGCTGTGGAGATCGCCGTCCAGCGGCGGCCGCCCACCAGCGGCACGATGAACGAGTAGAAGATGCGCAGCGTGGCGCCCGAGAGCGCCGGTGCCGCGGCCAGCCAGAACAGCTGGTTGGTGGAGTACTTGAAGCCCAGCGCCGGCAGGCCGACGGCCACCACGCTCCACACCTGCCAGACGGCAAAGGCGAGGAACAGCGCGGGCACGCTGATCCACAGGTTGATCTTCGCGACGGCTTCGCCTTCGCGTTCCCAGAAGGCCTTGTCCTCCGGGGTCCAGACGGTGATCATGCGGCCGCGGCGACCATTCGGCGCGGCGGCGAGGGTGGCATTCATGTGTGTCCTCCAGCGGGGGAGATGAAGAGGGGGTCAGCGCGCCGCGGCCAGGGTGCTGGTGCGGCTGTCGCGGCCCATCACGTCGGTGCGGCGCACCTCGGTGAAGTACATCCAGATCAGCGAGACCCAGACCACGCCGTACATCAGCATGAAGGCCGACGAGCGCACGCCGGTCAGGTCCAGCAGCGCGCCGAACATGATCGGCAGCACGAAGCCGCCCATGCCGCCGGCCAGGCCGACGATGCCGCTGATGGTGCCGATGTTCTGCGGGTACTCGTCGCTGATGTACTTGAAGACGCTGGCCTTGCCGAACGCGAAGGCGACGCCCAGCGCGGCCATCAGCGCGGTGAAGGCATAGACGTTCAGGCCGATGTGGAAGGTGCGCGCGCCGTTGACGGTGACGATGGTGAAGTCGGTCTGCGGGTAGCTCAGCAGGAACAGGCAGATCCAGCTGACCCACATCACCCACCAGGTGACGCTGTGCGCGCCGTACTTGTCCGACAGCCAGCCGCCGATGGCGCGCAGCACGCCGCCGGGCAGCGAGAAGCAGGCCGCCAGCAGCGCGGCGACGCGGATGTCCAGGCCGTACTCGCCGACGTAGTACTGCACCATCCACAGGCTCAGCGCCACGTAGCCGCCGAACACGATGCTGTAGTACTGGCAGTACTTCAGCACGCGCGGGTCCTTCAGCGCCTTCAACTGGTCGGCGAACTTCACGTTGCTGGGCACCAGGTGAGCCGGGTCGCTGTGGCTGAAGAACCAGAACAGCAGCACGGTGCCCAGCATCACCGCGGCATACACCTGCGGCACCATGGTCCAGCCGAAGGCCACCACCAGCGCCGGCGCGACGAACTTGTTCACCGCCGCGCCCGAGTTGCCCGCGCCGTAGACGCCCATCGCGAAGCCCTGGCGCTGCTTCGGGAACCAGCGCGCGACGTACGGCGTGCCGACCGAGAAGGATCCGCCGGCCAGTCCGACGAACAGGCCGATCGCGAGGAAGTGCCAGTAGGCGGTGGCATAGGACATCAGCCAGATCGCCGGCACGGTGGCGGCCATCAGCAGCGCCATCACGATGCGGCCGCCGTAGCGGTCGGTCCAGATGCCCAGCGGCACCCGCACCAGCGAGCCGGTGAGCACCGGCGTGGCCGTGAGCAGGCCGAACTCGGTGGCGTTGAGGTTCAGCGCCTTCTTGATCGGGATGCCGATCACGCCGAACATCATCCACACCATGAAGCAGACGGTGAAGGCCAGCGTGCTGACGATCAGCACCGAAAGGGCTTGGCGCGCGCGCTGCGGCGTTGCAGCGGGGGCCAGGGTCGGGGCAGGCATCGCATGACTCCGGGTGTTGTGCATGTCAGCACTATCGGGTCCGGCCTCGCGCGCGAACATCCTTCGCTGGGGGCGGCCGGGTGTGGCGGAAGAACGATGCCGGGGGTCGGCGGCATCGTCCGGAAGAACGATGCCGGCGGCCCGGCCCGACGGATCAGGGCGCGGCCGCACTGCCGGCCAGCACCACCGCCGCCTGCACCCGCGAGCTGAGCTTGAGCTTGCGCAGGATGTGCTGCACGTGGATCTTCACCGTGGTCTCGGCAATGCCGAGCTCGCGGCCGATTTCCTTGTTGCTGGCGCCGCGGCCGATGCAGCGCAGGATCTCCTGTTCGCGCGGGGACAGTGCCGCCAACGGCGATGCGGGCGTCTCTTCGGGTTCCTCGGCTGCCGGCACGGTGCCGGTGGCCGCCTCGTGCCGCGCCTGGAAGGCGCTGACGAGCTTGCTAGTCATCTCCGGGCTCACCACCGATTCGCCGTGCATGCAGCGGCGCAGGCACTGCGCCAGCACGTCGCCTTCCATCGTCTTCAGCAGGTAGCCCTGCGCGCCGGCGCGCAGCGCGGCGGACAGGTCCTGCTCGTCCTCGCTGACGGTGAGCATCAGCACCCGCGCCTGCGGCGCTACCTCCTTCAGGCCGGCGATCGCATCGATGCCGCGCACGCCGGGCAGGTGGTTGTCCAGCAGCACGATGTCCGGCTGCAGCGCCTGCGCGCGGCGCTGCGCCTCGCCGGCATCGCCGGCCTCGCCGGCCACCTGCAGGTCGGCGAACTGCGACAGCAGCGCGATCAGGCCGCGGCGGAACAGCGTGTGGTCATCGACCACCAGCAAGCGAATCGGCGTCTCGGTGTTCATGGGGCTCGGGCAGGGTGGGCGGTACGGCGGCGGCCATCGGTGGCAGCAGCAGGCTCAGCGTCGTGCCGGCGCCGGGCGCGGAGGCCAGGCGCACCTCGGCGCCGATGCGCTGCGCCCGCTCGCGCATGATGCGCAGGCCGACATGGGTTTCGTCGTGCACGGCGTCGGGGTCGAAGCCGCGGCCGTCGTCCTGCACCTCGAAGCGCCAGGCCGGCGCCTGCTGCACGGACAGCCGCACCTGCGTGGCACCGGCATGCTTGCGTACGTTGGACAGCGCTTCCTGCAGCACGTGCAGCACCTGGATCTGCACGTCGGCCGGCAGCGGCACGCCGTGGCCGCTGGACTGCAGCTGCGTGCGCAGGCCGCTCTGGTGCTCGAACTTCTGCAGCGTCTGCCGCAGCGCGGGCATGATGTCCTCGTGGCTGGCACGGGTGCGGAAGTGCAGCAGCAGCTCGCGCACGTCGGCATAGCTTTCCTTGACGCCGGTCTCGAGCTCGCCGACGCCACGTGCCATCGCCGCCGTGTCCTGCTGGCGCATCGCCTCCTTCAGCAGCGCGACCTGGATCTTCAGGAAGGCGAGCGACTGCGCGATCGAGTCGTGCAGCTCCTGCGCCAGCAGCGTGCGCTCCTGCGCCACCGCGCTCTCCTTCTCCAGCGCGTTGGCGCGCAGGCTGTGCATGCGGGCGGCCAGGTGGCTGGCCATGGTCTCGTAGAGCGAGCGCTCCTCGGGCTGCAGGTCGCGCGCCTCGCGGAAGAAGATGTCGATCTCGCCGAGCAGCCGGTCGTGCAGCCGCACCGGCACCGACAGCAGCGTGCGGTAGCCGATGCGGCCGCAATGGCCCTCGGCCATCAGGCTGCCGACGGCCGTGTCCGGCACGATCGGAATCGTGCGCGTGTGCGCCTGGGCCGCCTGCTGGCCGCAGTGGCAGTCGCCGCTGGTCACGCACTGCTCCTCGTCGCGCAGCCTGGTGGGCAGACCGTCGGCAGCGAGCATCAGGTAACGCGCGTTGTCGGCGTCCGCCCAGCGCACGGCCACCGCATCGGCCTGCGCGATGCGCCGCACCATCGCGGCAAAGCCCTCGGCCAACCCGCTCAGCGCATCGGCGCTGCCGATGAAGGCACTCACCTCGTACAGCGCCGCCAGGCGCTGGCGCTTGACTTCCAGGTGCTCGGTCTTCTCGGCCACCTTGGCCTCGAGCTGCCGGTACAGCGCCTGCAGGTGCGAGGCCATGCCGTTGAAGGCGGTGGCCAGCTCGGCGAACTCGTCGTCGGCCTGCACCTCGACGCGGGCCGAGAAGTCGTCGCTGCGGATGCGCGCCACCGCACCGCGCAGGCGCCGCAGCGGCTCCAGCACGATCAGGTGGCCGGTGTAGAGGAAGACCACGGTGCCCACCACCGCCAGGGCCACCAGCACGAACTGCACGCTGCGCAGCAGCGCGGTGCGGTCCGACAGCTGCTGCTCGATGGCGCCGACGAAGCCGTCGACCCGTTCGACGAAACCGTCCACCTCGGGCAGCGCCGGCGTGACGCCGGCCTCCGCCCAGCGCGGCTGCAGCAGTTGCCAGCGCGCGCGCACGTCGTCGAAACGCGAGCGCGTCGCGTCGTTCCACGGCACGAACAGCGGCCGGGAGGGGTCGCCGGCGCGCAGGCGCTCGAGGCTGGCTTCCATGGCCTGCAGCACGGCCGCGCGCTCCTGCTGCAGCGCCGGCTGCGGCTGCATCAGCGCCACGCGGTAGGTCTGCATGCGCAGCCGGCCGGCTTCGTTGACCGCCGCGGCACCGCCCTCGAGCTGCCACGAGACCCACAGCGTCAGCCCGATCGAGCCCAGCGCCATCACCAGGAAGGCGCAGCCGATCATCAGCAGCTTGGAGGCCATCGGCCAGCGCGAGAACATGTCAGCGTCGCCCGGCCGCCCGAAGGCGCTGACGCGCGCCCTCGGGGCGCAGCAAACGAAGTGAACTCGGTGGTCGCATCACCCCACTGTAGGCAGCTGGCGGCCGGCCCGGCTTGCGCAATGTCAAGCCGCGCCGGCGGGCTGCGGGCCGGGCGGGCGCTCAGCGCGGCGGGTCGGCCACCTGGCGCAGGCCGGGCACGTCGAGCAGGCGGATGTCGTAGCCGTGCACCTCGATCAGGTTCTGCCGGCGCAGCTGGTGCAAGGTGCGCGAGAAGGTCTCGGCCGTGGTGCCCAGCTGCAGCGCGATGGTGCGCTTGCGCTGCTGCAGCCGCAGCGTGGCGGTGAGCGCGGTGGCGTCGTCCAGCTGCGCATGAGCCAGCAGCCAGGTGGCGCAGCGCGCCAGCACGCACTTCATCATCAGCCCGCGCGTGCCTTCGATCAGGCTCTGCACCTCGGCCGCCAGCGTGGACAGCAGCGCGCTCAGGATGTCCGGATGCTGGCGCACCACGCGCTGCACCGCGGGCAACGGCCAGTGCCACAGCACGCAGTCGGTTTCGGCCACCGCGTCCTCGGCCTGCAGGGTGCCGCGCAGGCCGCTGGCCAGGTCGAGCCAGCTGCCGGCCCCCACCGAGCAGCGGTGCTGCAGCAGCCCATGGTCGCCGCGCGTGCCCAGTGCGGCCAGGCCGCTGGCCATCAGCCACAGGCCCTGCGCCGGCTGCTCGCGCGACAGCAGCAGCGTGCCCGCCGTCACGCGGCGGCGCGTGGCCGCCTCGGCAAAGGCGGCCCAGGCCGCCGGGCTGGGCGGGTCGAGCACGCCGCGCGCGCAGGCCTCGGCCAGCAGCGCCTCGCACTCGGTCTGCAGGGCCGGACCCTCGGTCGGGCCGGGTTCGCGCCAGGGCACCGGCAGGGCACCCGCTGCCATCCGCGCCGTCGGCCGTGCGCCGCTGTGCTGCATCGTCGTCGCCATCGTCTCCATCGCGTCCTCGCTGTCGATCCGTCGGATATCGGTTGAACGTCAGCGCACTGTGGTATGTCACGCGGCGCAGGGCTTTGAGCCAAGGCAATGGGCAGCGGCCGCGCAGATTGACGTGGATCAGTTCCGCGCGGCTTGACAAAGCGCAAGAGCGCCCCAGGGCTTGGCTCCTACAGTGCGGCGGCCCCTTGCCATGAGCTCCGCCGCCCCTGCCCTGCCCGTCCTGCCTGCCACGCCGGCCCTGCCGGCTGCGGTGCTGGACGACCCGGTCGAGCTGCAGCGCTTCACCCGCTTCACGCCGGGCCTGGCCGAATCCTCGTTCCAGCTCGGCGGCATGCATTGCGCGGCCTGCGCCGGCCTGATCGAGCAGGCGCTGGGCCAGGTCGACGGCGTGGTCGAGGCCCGCGTGCAGGCCGCCGCGCAGCGCGCGCTGGTGCGCTGGGACCCGCAGCGCACGCGCGCCTCGGCGCTGGTGGCCGCGGTGGCCGCCGCCGGCTACCAGGCCGTGCCCGACACGGCAGCCGCCGCGCGCGGGCTGCGCCAGGCCGAATCGCGCAAGCTGCTGTGGCGCCTGTTCGTGGCCGGCTTCTGCGCGATGCAGGTGATGATGATGGCCACGCCGGCCTACGTGGCCGGCCCCGGCGAACTGGCACCGGACCTGCGCCAGCTGCTGAACTGGGCCAGCTGGCTGTTGACGCTGCCGGTGCTGGCCTTCTCGGCCGCCCCGTTCTTCGCCAGTGCCTGGTCCTCGTTGAAGGCACGCCGCATCGGCATGGACGTGCCGGTGGCACTGGGCATCGCGGTGGCCTTCGTCGCCAGCAGCGGCGCCGCGTTCGACCCGCAGGGGCTGTTCGGCAGCGAGCCCTATTTCGATTCGCTGACGATGTTCATCAGCTTCCTGCTCGGCGGCCGCTTCCTCGAGATGAAAGCCCGGCACCGCGCAGCCGCCGCGCTGGAGCAGGCGCTGGGCACGCTGCCGGCCACCGCGCAGCGGCTGGACGAGCAGGACATGCCGCACGACGTGAGCGTCCACCGGCTGCAACCCGGCGACCGCGTGCGCGTGGCGGTGGGTGACGCCTTCCCGGCCGACGGCACGCTGCTGCAGGGCGAGACCGAGGCCGACGAAGCCCTGCTCAGCGGCGAATCGCATCCGGTGGCGAAGCGGCCCGGCGCGGCCCTCGTGGCCGGCAGCCTGAACCTGGGCGCGCCGGTGGTGCAGCGCGTCGAGCGCACCGGCGCCGACACGCGCTACGAGCAGATCGTCGCGCTGATGCGCGAGGCCATGTCGCAGCGGCCGGCCGGGGCCCGGACGGCCGATCGCATCGCCGGCCCCTTCCTGTGGGGCGTGCTGCTGCTGGCCTTCGGCGCGGCCGCGGTCTGGCTGCGCATCGACCCTTCGCGTGCGGTGTGGGTGGCGGTGTCGGTGCTGATCGTCACCTGCCCCTGCGCGCTGTCGCTGGCCACGCCGGCCGCGCTGCTGAGCGCCGCCAGTGCGCTGGCGCGGCGCGGCGTGCTGCTGCGGCGCATCGAGGCACTGGAGAACCTGGCCGTGGTGCAGCAGCTGTTCGTCGACAAGACCGGCACGCTGACCGCCAGCCGGCCCGCCTGGCGCGGCCTGGTGGCCCTGCAGCCGATGCCCGCGGCGCGGCAGGAGGCGCTGCTGCGCGCCGCCGCGCGGCTTGCCGCCTGGTCGCGGCACCCGCTGTCGCAGGCCTTGTGCGAAGCGGTGCCCGACGACGGCACGGCCGCCACGCCCTGGCACGACGTGCGCGAGACCCCGGGGGCCGGCCTCGAGGCCACCGATGCCGACGGCCAGCGCTGGCGCCTCGGGTCGGCCGCCTGGCTGGGTCGAACCGACGGAACCGGCGCCGGTGCCGACGCCACCGCCGACGCGCTGCAGGCCTGGTTCGGACCGGTCGGCCAGCCGCTGCTGAGCCTGCAGTTCGACGAGGCCTTGCGCCCCGATGCCGCGGCCGCGATGGCGGCGCTGCGGCAGGAAGGCATCGCGCTGTCGCTGCTGTCGGGCGACGAGCCGCAGCGCGTCGATCGCCTGGCGCAGCGGCTGGGCATTGCCGATGCCGTGGCGCAGGCCACGCCCGAACGCAAGCTCGCCGCGCTGCGGGCGGCCCAGCAGCAGGGTCGCCGTGTGGCGATGGTCGGCGACGGGGTCAACGACGCGCCGGTGCTCGCGCAGGCCGACGTCTCGTTCGCGATGGGCCAGGGTGCGCTGGTCGCGCGCGCGCAGGCCGACGCGGTGGTGCTGTCCAACCGCCTGGGCGACGTCGCCGTGGCGCGCCGGCTCGCGCGCCGCACGGTGCGCGTGATCCGGCAGAACCTGGCCTGGGCCGCGCTCTACAACCTGGCCTGCGTGCCGCTGGCGCTGGCCGGCTACCTGCCACCCTGGGCCGCCGGCCTCGGCATGGCCGCCAGCTCGGCCGGCGTGGTGCTCAATGCCGTGCGTCTTGCACGTTAGGAAGAGAACGAGATGGACATCCTGTACCTGCTGATCCCGATGTCCGCACTGCTGGTGCTGGCCATCCTGGCGATCTTCGCGTGGGCCATCAACAACGGCCAGTTCGACGACCTGCAGCGCGAAGGCGAGCGCATCCTGGAACAGGATCCGCGCGTCGATTGATCGGTATCAATCACTCGGAAACCCCTACGAAGAACAATGTCAAAAACCGCTCCGAGCGACCTCGCAAAGAAAGGACGGCCAATGGCCACCTCAACCACACCCACCTCCGCCGCGCCGGTCTACGACGACTGGCCGGTTCGCGCTTTCGCACTCGTTGCCGTGCTATGGGGCATCGTCGGCATGCTTGTCGGCGTGATCATCGCGGCACAGCTGGCCTGGCCCGAACTGGGCTTCGGCATCCCCTGGCTCAGCTATGGCCGGCTGCGGCCGCTGCACACCAACGCGGTGATCTTCGCGTTCGGCGGCTGCGCGCTGTTCGCCACCTCGTACCACGTGGTGCAGCGCACCTGCCAGACGCGGCTGTTCGCGCCGATGCTGGCCCGCTTCACCTTCTTCGGCTGGCAGCTGGTCATCCTGGCGGCCGCCATCACGCTGCCGCTGGGCATCACCACCGGCAAGGAATACGCCGAACTCGAGTGGCCGATCGACATCCTGATCACGCTGGTCTGGGTGTCCTACGCCGTCGTGTTCTTCGGCACCGTCGGCACCCGCAAGGTGCGGCACATCTACGTGGCCAACTGGTTCTTCGGCGCCTTCATCCTGGCCGTCGCGCTGCTGCACGTGGTGAACAGCGCCGAGATGCCCGCCAGCTTCTGGAAGAGCTACTCGGCCTACGCCGGCGTGCAGGACGCGATGGTGCAGTGGTGGTACGGCCACAACGCGGTGGGCTTCTTCCTGACCGCAGGCTTCCTCGGGATGATGTACTACTACATCCCCAAGCAGGCCGAGCGCCCGGTGTACAGCTACCGGCTGTCGATCGTGCACTTCTGGGCGCTGATCTTCACCTACATGTGGGCCGGCCCGCACCACCTGCACTACACCGCGCTGCCGGATTGGGCGCAATCGGTGGGCATGCTGTTCTCGCTGGTGCTGCTGGCGCCCAGCTGGGGCGGCATGATCAACGGCATCATGACCCTGAGCGGCGCGTGGCACAAGCTGCGTGACGACCCGATCATCAAGTTCCTGATCGTCTCGCTGTCGTTCTACGGCATGTCGACCTTCGAAGGTCCGATGATGTCGATCAAGACGGTGAACGCGCTGTCGCACTACACCGACTGGACCATCGGCCACGTGCACTCCGGCGCGCTGGGCTGGGTGGGCTTCGTCTCGATGGGCTCGCTGTACTACCTGATCCCGCGCATGTTCGGCCGCAAGGCCATGTACAGCACCAAGGCGATCGAGGTGCACTTCTGGATCGCGACGCTGGGCGTGGTGCTCTACATCGCCGCGATGTGGATCGCCGGCGTGATGCAGGGCCTGATGTGGCGCGCGCTGAACCCCGACGGCACGCTGGTGTACAGCTTCGTCGAGAGCGTGAAGGCCACCTTCCCGTTCTACGTGGTGCGCCTGCTCGGTGGCCTGCTGTACCTGAGCGGCATGGGCGTGATGGCCTGGAACGTGGTGATGACGATGCGCGTGGGTTCGCCCAAGCCGGCCGCCATCCCGCTCGCCGCCGCACACGCCTAACGGAGAATCGACATGGCCAACCATGCACATGCCACTGGTCACGAGCGCATCGAGACCAGCAACTTCCTGATGATCGTGCTGATCCTCGTCACGGTCGCCATCGGCGGCCTGGTGGAGATCGTGCCGCTGTTCTTCCAGCGCTCGACGACGCAGCCGGTCCCGGGCCTGAAGCCCTACGAGCCGCTGCAGCTGGCCGGGCGCGACATCTACATCCGCGAGGGTTGCTACAACTGCCACTCGCAGATGATCCGCCCGCTGCAGGCCGAGACGCTGCGCTACGGCCACTACTCGGTGGCTGGCGAGTTCGTCTACGACCATCCGTTCCAGTGGGGCAGCAAGCGCACCGGCCCCGACCTGCAGCGCGTCGGCGGCAAGTACAGCGACGAATGGCACCGCGTGCACCTGAACAACCCGCGCGATGTGGTGCCCGAATCGAACATGCCGTCCTACCCGTGGCTCGCCAAGAACGCGGTCGACGCCGATGTGATGCCCGCCAAGCTCACCGCGCTGCGCCGCCTGGGCGTGCCGTACACCGAGGCGGACATCAGCGGCGCGGCCGCTGCCGTGAAGGACAAGACCGAGCTCGACGCGCTGGTGGCCTACCTGCAGGTGCTGGGCACCCACGTCAAGTGAATCCCGAGAACAGGACGCATCATGGACATCAATGATCTGCGCAGTGCCGTGACACTGGTCTCGCTGCTGCTGTTTGCCGGCATCGCCGCGTGGGCCTGGCGCCCGCGCAACCAGGCCGCCTTCGAGGACGCCGCCCGTCTGCCCTTCTCCGACGAGCAGGGGGGGCAGTCATGAGCGACTTCGTCAGCAGTGGCTGGTCGCTCTACGTCGCGATCGTCACGATCCTGGGCCTGCTGGCCTGCCTGGCGCTGCTGGTCATCGCCGCGCGCCGCAAGGTGATGGCCGGTGACAACACCACCGGCCACGTGTGGGACGAAGACCTGCGCGAGATGAACAACCCGCTGCCGCGCTGGTGGATGGGGCTGTTCGTCCTGACGGTGGTCTTCGCCTTCGGCTACCTGTACCTCTATCCCGGCCTGGGCAGCGCCAGCGGCTCGCTGGGCTGGAGCAGCACCGGCGCCCATGCGGCCGAGGTGCAGAAGGCGCGTGAAGCGACGGCTCCGCTGTACGCCCGCTTCGCCTCGCTGCCGGCCGACCAGCTCGCGGCCGACCCGCAGGCGATGGCGATCGGCGAGCGCCTGTTCGTCAACAACTGCGCGGCCTGCCACGGCTCGGATGCGCGTGGCAGCAAGGGCTTCCCCGACCTGACCGACAACGACTGGCTGCACGGCGGCACGCCCGAGAAGATCGAGGAGACGATCACCAAGGGCCGCGTCGGGCAGATGCCGCCGATGGTCGCGGCGGTGGGCAGCACGCAGGATGTGCACAATGTGGCCAACTATGTGCTCAGCCTCTCCGGCAGCCCGCACGACAACATCGCCGCCCAGCTGGGCAAGGCGAAGTTCGTGGCCTGCGCCGCCTGCCACGGCATGGACGGGAAGGGCAACCAGGCGCTGGGCGCACCGAACCTCACCGACAAGATCTGGCTGCACGGCTGGGGCGAGGAGGCCATCACGGCCATGGTGAACAACGGCAAGACCAACGTCATGCCCGCCCACGCCGACCGCCTGGCGCCCGAGCAGATCCACGTGCTCGCCGCCTACGTGTGGCACCTGTCGCAACCCCGTGGCGGCGCGCCTGGCGCCACAGCACAGGCCGCCGCGGCCTCGACCGCCAAGCCGTGAAACCCGTGATCCCCATCGTGCCGGTGCCCCCGGCACCGGCCGGTGCCGGTGCCGGCGCGGCCGGCGAGACCAGCGAGCAGCTGGTCTCGCTGTATGCCAAGCAGCAGAAGATCCACCCGCGCGCGGTCCATGGCTGGTTCGCCACCTGGCGCTGGGCGCTGGTGTGGTTCACGCAGCTGCTGTTCTACGGCCTGGCCTGGCTGCCCTGGAACGGGCGCCAGGCCCTGCTGTTCGACCTGGCCTCGCGGCGCTTCTACATCTTCGACCTGGTCCTGTATCCGCAGGACTTCATCTACCTGACCGGCCTGCTGGTCGTCAGCGCGTTCTCGCTGTTCTTCTTCACCGCGCTGGCCGGGCGGCTGTGGTGCGGCTATGCCTGCCCGCAGACGGTGTACACCGAGATCTTCCTGTGGGTGGAGCATCGCATCGAAGGCGACCGCATGCAGCGGCTGAAGCTCGATGCCGCCCCCTGGACCTTCAACAAGCTCTGGCGCAAGGGCGCCAAGCAGGCGGTGTGGCTGGCCATCGCGCTGTGGACCGGCTTCACCTTCGTCGGCTACTTCACGCCGATCCGCACGCTGGCCAGCGAGGCGCTGAGCCTCAGCTTCGGCCCGTGGGAATGGTTCTGGGTGCTGTTCTACGGCCTGGCCACCTATGGCAACGCCGGCTTCCTGCGCGAGCAGGTGTGCAAGTACATGTGCCCGTACGCGCGCTTCCAGGGCGCGATGGTGGACCGCGACACGATGGTCATCACCTACGACGCCGGCCGCGGCGACCCGCGCGGCACGCGGGCGCGCAGTGCCGACCTGAAGCAGCTCGGCCTGGGTGAATGCATCGACTGCGGCCTGTGCGTGCAGGTCTGCCCCACCGGCATCGACATCCGCAACGGCCAGCAGTACGAATGCATCGGCTGTGCCGCGTGCATCGACGTCTGCAACGGCGTGATGGACAAGATGCGCTACCCGCGCGGGCTGATCCGCTACGACACCGAGAACGGCGTCGACCAGAAGCTCACGCGCGCCCAGCAGCTGCGCCGGGTGATCCGGCCGCGCACGCTGGTGTATGCCTCGGTGCTGCTGGTGGTCACCACCGCGCTGGGCATCAGCCTCGCGCTGCGCGCGCCGTTCAAGGTGGACGTGGTGCGCGATCGCGCGTCGCTGGCCCGGGTGGTCGGCGAGGGCGAGATCGAGAACGTCTACCGCCTGCAGCTGATGAACGCCACCGAGCAGCCGCAGCGCTACCGCGTCGAGCCCAGCGGCCTGCCGGGCCTGCAGGTCAGCGGTGCCAGCGAGGTCGAGGTCGGACCGGCCGAATCACGCTGGTTCCCGGTGGCGCTGCGCATCCCGTATGCATCGGCCCGTCAGGCCGGCAGCGGCGTGCACAAGATCCACTTCCACATCGAACGCCTCGCGGCCGGGGCCGATCAGCCCAGCCAGCAGGTGAACGAGAAATCCACGTTCGTCGTGCCGCGCTGAAGCGCCATGACCAAGGAGACTGCCCCATGAACGACCGCAACGAGAACGCCAGGGCGCCGGCCGCCGAGCCATGGTGGCGCATCAAGATGGTGTGGCTGGTGATCGCCGGTCCGCTGATCGTGGTGGTGGCCGGCATCGCGACCAGCGTGGTCGCGATCCGCGGCGGTGACAAGGTGGTCGGCGCCGATGCCGAAGCAACCCCGGCGATGCAGGCGCGCAACCACGCCGCCTCGCCACGTCCTTGAGCCCGGGGTCCGGGATGTCGGCCCTGCCGCTGCAAGCGCCGCCCGAGCCACCGGTGCCGCCGCAACCGCCGGCCCCGGTGCACGAGGTGCCATTCGCCAGCCGCGTGCTGGCGGTGCTGTGGCCCGCCTTCGTGCTGGCGGGCGTGCAGGAGGCGCTGGTGTTCGTGGTGGTCGACCCGCATGCGCTGGAGTGGTTCGGCAGCACGCCGATCGACTGGAGCGTGCAGGCGATCTACACCGTCACCTTCCTGATCTTCTGGGTCACCACGGCCACCGCCGGCGCGCTCACGCAGCTGCTGCTGGCGCCGGAGAAGCCGCCCCGTCGCGGTCCGCGCGAGCTGCGGCCGCGCTGGCCGGCCTGACCGACCCGGCCCGCCCGGGCCGTTCAACAGCCCGCGCCGCTCAGCAGCCCGGGCCGTTCAGCAGCGCCTGCAGCGCATCGGCATCGAGGATGCGGATCTCGCGCTGCCGCACTTCCAGCATGCCGTCTTCCTGGAACTTCGAAAAGGTGCGGCTCACCGTCTCGAGCTTCAGGCCGAGGTAGCTGCCGATCTCTTCACGCGTCATGCGCAGCAGCAGCGCGCGCGGCGAGAAGCCCCGTGCCTGCAGGCGCTTGGCCAGGTTCAGCAGGAAGGCGGCCAGGCGCTGCTCGGCCCGCATGCTGCCCAGCAGCAGCATCACGCCATGGTCGCGCACGATCTCGCGGCTCATGATCTTGTGGAACTGGTGCTGCAGGCCGGTGAACTCGCGCGACAGCGATTCGAGCTGGGCATACGGAATCACGCACACCTGCGAGTCCTCCAGCGCCACCGCATCGCAGCTGTGGCGGTCGGAACTGATGCCGTCCAGGCCCAGCAGCTCGCCGGCCATCTGGAAGCCGGTGACCTGGTCGCGCCCGTCTTCGGAGCCCACCCGCGTCTTGAAGAAGCCGGTGCGCACCGCGTACAGCGACTGGAAGGCATCGCCCGAATGGAACAGGGTCTGCCCGCGCGGCACGGTGCGGCGCGCGCCCACCAGGGTGTCCAGCCGGTTCAGTTCGGGCTCGGACAAGCCGACCGGCAGGCACAGCTCGCGCAGGTTGCAGCTGGAGCAGGCCACGCGCAAGGCATGCGCGCCGGCAGGCTCGTCGGCACGCGGCGAGGTGCTGGCCGAAGCGGGATCGATCGGGTGGGATGTGAGCATGACGGACCTCAAGACTGCCGACATTCTTCGACAGGCCAAGGCCCGTGCAATTGAGGCAGGTCAAGCCGCGGGTTCCCTCGCCGCGCCACAGTGGCGCATGGACATCGCTCTTCCGGACCCGGTTCGCGACGAAGCGCCGCTGCTGACGCCCGACATGCTGCAGCAGCTGGACACCAGCGGGCCGCGCTACACCTCCTATCCCACCGCCGACCGGTTCGTCGAGGCCTTCGGGCCGGACGACTACCGCCAGGCGCTGCGCGCCCGCGCCGAAGGCGCCGGCATCGGTGGCCGGCCGCCCCTATCGGTGTACGTGCACATCCCGTTCTGCGAATCGGTGTGCTACTACTGCGCCTGCAACAAGGTCGTCACGCGCCACCACGAACGCGCGCTGGACTACCTGGCCGCGCTGGAACACGAGATGGCGCTGCACCACCAGGTGCTGGGCGCCAAGGAAGTGGTGTCGCAGTTGCACCTGGGCGGCGGCACGCCCACCTTCCTGAGCGACGACGAGCTGACGCGCCTGATGGCCGGGCTGCGCCAGCACTTCGCGTTGATGCCGGGCGCCGAACTGTCGATCGAGGTCGACCCGCGCACCGCGACGCCCGAGCGCCTGGCGCACCTGGCCGCACTGGGCTTCAACCGCCTGAGCTTCGGCGTGCAGGACATCGACCCCGCGGTGCAGAAAGCGGTGCACCGCGTGCAGCCCTTCGAGCAGATCCAGGCGCTCACCGCCAGCGCCCGCGCCCTGGGCTTCCAGTCGATCAACGTCGACCTGATCTACGGCCTGCCGAAGCAGACCGCCGAATCCTTCGTCCACACGATCCGCGAGATCAGCGGCCTGCGGCCCGACCGCATCGCGCTGTATGCCTATGCGCACCTGCCGCAGCGCTTCAAGCCGCAGCGGCGCATCGTCTCGGCCGACCTGCCGGCCGGCACCGAGCGCGTGCAGATGCTGGGCTCGGCCATCGCCGGCTTCCTCAGCCATGGCTACAGCTACATCGGCATGGACCACTTCGCGCTGGCCAACGATTCGCTGGCCATTGCCAAGCGCCAGGGCCGGCTGCACCGCAACTTCCAGGGCTACACCACGCAGCCGGACAACGACCTGGTGGCGCTGGGCGTCTCGGCCATCGGCCGCGTGGGCGCCACCTACAGCCAGAACGCCAAGACGCTGGACGCCTACTACGACGCGTTGCGCCAGGGCGAATTCCCCACCGTGCGCGGGCTGGCACTGAGCCGCGACGACCTGCTGCGCCGCGCGGTGATCATGGCGCTGATGTGCCAGGGCCGCGTCGAGTTCGAGTCGATCGAGCTGGCCCACCTGATCGACTTCGAGGACTACTTCCGCAGCGAGCTGCGCCAGCTGGCCCCGATGGTCGGCATGGGCCTGGTGACGCTGGAGCCTCAGGCCATCCAGCTCACCGCCCGCGGCTGGTACTTCGTGCGGGCGGTGGCCATGGTCTTCGACCGTTATCTGCAGGCCGACGAGAACCGCGGGCGCTTCTCGCGCATCCTGTAGGCCGGGGCGAGTTCAGGATGTCTTCGCGGCATCCTGCACCAGCTCGCGCGCCTTCAGCGTGCTCATCAGCGCGAGCAGCGTGCCGAAGGCATTGCCCTCTGCGCCACTGCCCAGCTGCACCTGCGGCACCAGCGGTACCCTGGCGGTCTCGAAGGCCTCGGCCAGGCGCAGCATCACGGTTTGCGTCAGCTGCTTGTCGGCGCCCTCGCCTTTCAAGGCCTCCGACTTGGCTTCGATCGCCGCGGCCTCGGCCTCGCCGATGGCCTTGATCGCCGCGGCACGGCCAGCGCCTTCGTTCTCCTGCTTGAAGCGCTCGGCCTGCGCCAGCAAGGCCACTTCCTCGCGCCGGCGTTCGGCGGACTTCACCGCGGCCGCGCCCTGGTTGTCCTTGATCGACACGTCCACCAGCGAGGCGGTGAGCTCGCTCTGCTTCTCGGCGCGCTTCTGCGCCTCGTTCAGTTCGCGCTGCTTGTCGGCCGCGATCTGCTTCTGCGCATAGGTCTCGACCTGCTCGCGCGCGATCTGCCGGTCGCGCAGCTGCGACATGATGTTCTCGATCTGCGTGTCGCCGGCCTGCGGCTTGGGCGTGCCGATCAGCACCTCCTGGAATTCGAGCGAGTACGCGAGGAAGCGCTCGCGCATGTCGATCGAGGCGTTGGCCTGCAGCTCGCTGCGCGACTGGATCAGCTCGATGAAAGTGTGCGTCTGCGACACGTTCTTGAAGTACGAGGACACCATCGGGTCCAGCGTCTGCTCCACCAGCTGGCGTACGTTGCCGAAGCGCTGCACCACCAGCGGCGCCTTCTTGTAGTCGATGTGCACCACCACGCTCAGCGGCAGCAGCGGCTCGAAGGCGTCCTTGGTGATCAGCGTGATCTCGCGCAGGTTCGAATCGAAGTTCGAGCCGCTGGCGCCTGACTGCCACATCAGCACGAAGTTGGTAGTGGGCACCAGCTCGATCTTGCCGGCGTAGGTGTTGAACGCGTACTTGCCCGGCATCAGCGGGTCGCGCCAGACGCCGCGGCAGCCGGTTTCCACCAGCTCGCCATGGGTGTAGTCCTGGCCCGAGACATCGGTGCCCTTGCCACCCGTGTACGACACCACCACGCCGACGAAGCCGACCGGGATCACCGTCTTGCGGATCAGCTCCACCGTGGCGAACAGGCGATTGATGAAGTAGGTGCCCTCCACCAGCACCCGCTCCTGCCGCCCGCGCAGGCCGCCGGCAGCGAGGAAGGCCTCGGGCTCCTGGAACGAATGCGGGTCGCCGACGTCGGGCGCCAGCAGCTCGTTGCGCGGCAGCGCGGGGCCGTCGTGCACGGTCACCACCGCCAGCAGGTCGGTGTCGCTGGCGTCGGCGCCACCGCGGATCACCACCGGCGTGAAGCCATGGCGCTGGTCCAGCAGCTCGCGCATCTTGTCGTAGTAGCCGCGCTCGTGCTCGTCGAGTTCCAGCGAATAGGTCGCCTCTTCCGTCATCACGACGAACAGCGCCGGGTTGATCACGTGCGTGCCTTCGCGCAGCACCTTGCGCTGCGGGCCCTTCTGGCCGCCGCCGGCAAGGAAGCCGCGGCAGTCCAGGAAGTCGGCGATGCGTGCGTTGTCGGCCAGGGTCTGGCCCGCCGGCAGGTCGCGCCCGTCACGGGCGAACACGTAGCCGATCTTGCCCTGCGTCACCGACACCATGCTGCGGATGTGCACGCGGTACTGGAAGGGTCGGAAGAAGTGGAAGCCGCCGCGCAGCAAGTCGGGCTGGAAGCCGGCCTCGCCATTCAGCGCGAGCAGGCCGCCGCGCACCGAGCCGCTGGAGCTCCACAGCTTCTCGACCACGCCGATGCGGTCGTTCGGGATGTAGCGCACCGCGCCGGAGCCGAAGGCCAGCAGCACCAGCGCGAACAGCAGCAGCAGGCTGCCGAACAGGAAACCAACACTGGGCAGCGCCCAGAGATCTGCAAGCATGATGAATCCTTGTCACGCCGACGCGTGCAGCACGAGCCGTGCTAACACGCAAAAGGCGCGTATTTGGGAACGAAGGCCCACGGCTGCGCGAACCGGCGCGCCGATGGGGTCAGAACAACAGGGAAAGGCAGGTTGCGGCCGCAGCCGTCAGGGCAGGCGCCGCCGTCGCGGCAGGCGCAGCATGGCAGGTGCCACGCGGAGGGCAGGCCGTTGCCGGCGGCCGGAGAAACTGGCGTTGGCGGCGCGGGTGGCGCCACCTTCACGAGCGATGTTCACGAAGGTCTCACTGGTCTGCGACCCACCAGGGGTGCGACGGGCGAGATCCTGCGCCTGCGTTGCTGGCGCGTCAAGGCGGGTCCTAACGACTTCCTGATGCGGCTTTGGCGCAGGCGTGGCGGTGTCTATCATCGTCGCCTCCCGTCTCTGCACTGCGTCGATGCTGATCTTCCACAACCCCGAGCATTCATTGCATGCCGGCCGGCACGAGATGTTCCGCGGCCGGCTGGTGCCCTGCCATGAAACACCGGCACGGCTGGACCATGTGCTGAACGAACTGCAGCGCCGCCCGCTCGGTGACCTGCGCACGCCGGGCGCGCCGGACCGCGCGCTGCTCGAACGCATCCACACGCCGCGCTACCTCGACTTCCTGGCCCGCGCGTGGCAGGACTGGATCGCGCTCGATCCGGCGCATGCGGAGCTCGACATCCTGCCCTCGGTGTGGCCCAACCCGGCGCTGCGGCACGACGTGGCGCCACTGAACTTCTCGGCCCAGGTGGGCCTGTTCACCTTCGACGCCGGCAGCCCCATCACCGCCGGCACCTGGTCCGCGGCGCAGGCCGGCGCGGCCTGTGCCATCGACGCGGCCCGCGCGGTGGCCGCAGGCAGCGGCAGCCCGCGCGCCGCGATGGCCCTGACGCGCCCGCCCGGCCACCATGCCGGCGCCGACTTCTACGGCGGCTACTGCTTCCTGAACAACAGCGCGCTGGCCGCGCAGGCGCTGCGCGACGCGGGCGCGGCGCGGGTGGCGGTGGTCGATGTCGACTACCACCACGGCAACGGCACGCAGAGCATCTTCTACGAACGCGCCGATGTGTTCACCACCTCGATCCACGGCGACCCGCGCACCGAATACCCGTTCTACCTGGGCTATGCCGACGAGCGCGGCCACGGCGCCGGCGAAGGCGGCAACCTGAACCTGCCGCTGCCGGCCGGCACCGGCTTCGACACCTGGTCCGCCGCGCTGCAGCAGGCGCTGGCAGCAGTGCAACGCCATGGCGCGCAGGCGCTGGTGGTGGCGCTCGGCGTCGACACCTTCGAAGGCGATCCGATCTCGCGCTTCACGCTGGGCAGCCCGGACTACCTGCGCATCGGCGCCGCGCTGGCCGCGCTGCGACTGCCCACCGTGTTCGTGATGGAAGGCGGCTATGCGGTGGCCGAGGTGGGCGTCAACGTGGCCAACGTGCTGCAGGGCTTTCTGGAGGCGGCATGACGACGGCGCTGCTGGCGGTGTGGACGACCGTGGCCACGCGCGAAGCGGCGCAGCGCGTCGCCGAGGCCTGCGTGCGCGAGAAGCTGGCCGCCTGCGTGCAGCTGTCGACCATCGACAGCGTGTACGAGTGGCAAGGCGCGCTGCAGCAGGAGGCCGAAGTGCGGCTGGTGTTGAAGACCACGGCCGAGCGCTACCCGGCGCTGGCCACGCGGCTGCGCGAATTGCACCCGTACGATCTGCCGGCGATCTTTGCGCTGCCGGTGGCCGAGGCCAGCGCGGACTACATCGCCTGGGTCGAGGCGCAGACGCGCGCTGCGCCTTGAGCGGCCGCCATGCCGCTTCAAGGGCCGCGCCGCTTGTGGAACACTCTCGTGGCCGCCAGGCAAGGGGTTGCCATGCAGACGTTCGAAGAGTTCGAGGCCGAGTTCCGCACCCAGGGTTTCGACCAGGTGATCGCGCGCGACTGGGCGCCCGACCAGGTGGTGGCCGAACACACCCACCCGTTTGCCGTGCAGGCGCTGGTGGTGCGCGGCGAGATGTGGCTCACGGTGGCCGGCGACACCCGCTACCTGCGCCCGGGCGACCGGTTTACCCTCGCCCGCGAAGCCCCGCATGCCGAGCGCTACGGTCCGGAAGGCGCCACCTACTGGGTCGCACGCAGGAATTGACATGACATCCCCCGTAGCGCCCTCGACGCCAGGGACCACCGAGATGGTGATGCCCCGACTGTCCCGACGCCGCTGGCTGGCGCTGCTGCTGGCTGTGGCGGCAGCGCCCGCACTGGCGGCCGAAGTCGACGACGAGGTGCAGCACATCCTCGCCGCGCAGGTGGCCGCCTGGAATGCCGGCGATGCGAAGGCGCTGGCGCAGGACTTCGCGCGCGATGGCGAGATGGTCAACCTGCTGGGCACGCATTTCCAGGGCAAGGACGACATCGAGCGCCGCCATGCCCAGCTGTTTGCCACGCTGTTCAAGGGCAGCCGGCTGGAGCTGCTGAAGTCCCATCTGCGTTCAGCCAGCCACGCCAGCGTGGTCGTCGAGACCGAACACCTGCTGATCGGCTTCAAGAGCCTGCCCGCGGACTTTCCGCCCGTCGATGCCCGGGACGGCCTGCGCACGACGCTGAAGTACGTGTTCATTCGCGAGCACGAGCACTGGAAGGTGATCTCCGCGCGCTTCACCTCGGCCAACGGCGTGGCGCTGCCGAACTGACGCACGCACACCGGCGGGACACACCCGCGCAACACGGCGGTGCCTAAGCTTGCTCCACGACCGGCGCCGCTGGCCGCCGCGCCTTTGCCGAGGGCCCCCACGATGCTGAACCGCCGCCTGCTGCTCACCGGCACCGCCGCCGCGGCGCTGGCCCTGCACCGCCTGCCGGTGCACGCCGCGCGCCACGACAGCCCGCTCAGCGCCGAAGCGCGCGCCGCGCACCTGCTGAACCGCCTGGGCTACGGCCCGCGGCCCGGCGACATCGCCACCGTCGCGCAGGACCCCGAGGCCTGGATCGCGCAGCAGCTGCAGCCCACGCGGCTGCCGCTGCCCGAGGCGCTGGCGCAGAAGCTGCGCGACGAGCCGATGCTGGCCGGGGGCGACCCGATCGCCGCGCTGCGCGACTACCTGGTGCTGCTGCAACGCAACCGCCAGGAAGCGCGAGCCGCGGCCAGCCCGGCGGCCATGGCCGCGTCCGCCACGGTGCCCGAGCCCGAGCGCGGCCCGATCGTCGAGTTGCTGCGCAACCACCAGGGACCGGCGCTTGCCTCGCGGCTGTACCGCGCGCTCGAAAGCCCGCGCCAGCTCGAAGAGGTGATGGTCGACTTCTGGTTCAACCACTTCAACGTCTACCAGAACAAGAACTGGATGCGTGTGCTGGTCGGCGCCTACGAGCACCAGGCCATCCGCCCGCACGCGCTGGGGCGCTTCCGCGACCTGCTGGGCGCCACCGCGCACCACCCGGCGATGCTGTACTACCTGGACAACTGGCAGAGCGCGGGCGGCCGCGCCGCCGGTGCCCGCGGCCTGAACGAGAACTACGCCCGCGAGCTGATGGAGCTGCACACGCTGGGCGTCGATGGCGGCTACACGCAGCAGGACGTGACACAGCTGGCACGCATGCTGACCGGCTGGACGATCGTGCCGCCGCGCGTGCGCGACGGCCTGGTCGAGCCGGGCGCCGCCAGCGGCACTGCGCCCGGCCGGGGCGACGCGATGCCCGGCTTCTGGTTCAATGCCCGCCTGCACGACCGCGGCGACAAGCTGTGGCTGGGCCGCAGCGTCAGCGGGGCCGGCCAGGCCGAAGGCGAACAGGCGCTGGATGTGCTGGCAGCGCACCCGGCCACCGCGCGCCACATCGCCACCAGGCTGGCCACCTACTTCGTCAGCGACCAGCCGCCGCCGGCGCTGGTGAATCAGCTCGCCCGCGTGTTCCAGGCCGAAGACGGGCAGATCGTGCCGGTGCTGCGCACGCTGTTCGCGAGCGACGCGTTCTGGTCCGCCGACGCGGTGGGCGCCAAGTTCAAGACGCCCTACCACTACGCGCTGTCGGCGCTGCGTGCCGGTGGCTACACGCTGACCGCGCTGCGCCCGCTGGCCGGCACGCTGGCCGCGCAGGGCATGCCGCTGTACGGCTGCCAGACGCCCGACGGCTACAAGAACACCGAGAGCGCGTGGCTCAACCCCGATGGCATGAGCAAGCGCATCAACTTCGCGACGCAGCTGGCGATGGGCCGGCTGGCCAACGAAACGCTGGGCGGCGGGCTCGAGGCGGAAGCGCTGCTGCAGCACCTCGGCCCGCTGGTGACACCGGCCACGCGCACGCTGGCCGATCGCCACCAGCAGGATCCGGTGCTGGCCGCGGCCCTCGTGCTCGCCGGCCCCGGCATGATGCGCCGCTGACCAGGCCGCGCTTTTCATAGGTTAGGAGATCGACGATGGACTCCCTGCTGCTCACCCGTCGTCGCCTGCTGGCCGGCGCTGGCGCGCTGCTGAACATCGGTGGCATCCAGATCGCCTGGGCGCAATCACCGGCCAAGGCGCCGCCGGCGCGGCTGGTGGTGGTGATGCTGCGCGGCGCGGTCGACGGGCTGTCGCTGCTGGCACCCCATGGCGAAGCCGCCTACTACGAGGCGCGCCCGACGATCGCGATCGGGCGACCCGGCGAGGCCGACGGGCTGCTGAAGCTCGACAGCCTGTGGGGCCTGCACCCGGCGCTGGCCCCGATGCTGCGGTACTGGCAGCGCGGGCAGCTGGGCTTCGTGCATGCCAGCGGCTCACCCGACGCCACACGCTCGCACTTCGACGCGCAGGACTACATGGAATCCGGCACGCCCGGCCGCAAGACCACGCCCGACGGCTGGCTCAACCGCCTGGCTGGCGTGCTGGTGGGCGACCATGCCACGCCGGCCGCGCAGCGCCTGCAGGCGCTGAACCTCGGCCCGGTGATGCCGCGCATCTTCAGCGGCGACGCCACCGTCGCGTCGCTGGCCAGCGGCCAGGCCGCGGTGACCAGGGGCGTGCTCGACCGGCCGCGCTTTGCCGGCGCCTTCGCCGAGCTGTACAGCGGCGATGACCGCATCAGCCAGGCGGTGCGCGAGGCCAGCGCCACGCGCGCCGAGATCATGGACCGGCTGGCCAGCGACGACCCGAAAGCCGACCAGGGCGCGCTCTCGCTGAACGGCCTGCCGCGCGACACCGCGCGCCTGGGCCAGCTGATGGCGCGCGACGCCCGCGTGCGCCTGGCCTTCGTGCCGGTGGGCGGCTGGGACACGCATGCCAACCAGGGCAACGGCCGCGGCCAGCTGGCCAACCGCCTGGCGCTGCTGGCGCAATCACTCGACGCGCTGGCGCAGGGCCTGGGCGACAGGCTGGACGAGACCAGCATCCTGGTGCTGTCCGAGTTCGGCCGCACGCTGAAGCAGAACGGCACCGGCGGCACCGACCATGGCCATGGCAACGTGGCCTGGCTGATGGGGGGCGGCGTTCGCGGCGGCCGGGTGCATGGCCGCTGGCCGGGCCTGGACGCGGCAGCGCTGTACGAGGGCCGCGACCTGGCCATCACGACCGACTTCCGCGACGTGGTGGCCGATGTGCTGGAGCAGCGCTTCCGCCTCGCCGATGCCGCGCTGGCGCGGGTGCTGCCCGGGATGGACCGGCGCCAGCCGGTGGGCCTGTTCGCCGAGCGATCGGCGGCCTGAAGCGCCGCGCCGATAGATCAGACCGACCCGGTCGCCCTGCTCGTCTCGATCCGCTACGCGCCGGCGGCCGCACGTACCTGCGCGGGGTCCACGCCCAGCGCGGCCGCCGCGGCCAGGATCTCCTGCCAGGTGGTGGCATCGACCGGCACGCCATCGGCCGCTCGCTTGGCGCGATAGGCGCGTTCCGGATCGCCCGCCACGCACACCGGGCCGAAGCCCTCGCGCGGCGGCGAGGCCTGGACCCAGTCCAGGAAGGCCAGCGCCTCCTGCTCGAAGGCGCCCCGCTCGGCCACCGCGGCCGGGTCGAGCAGCACGCTGAACATGCCGTTGAGCACGCGGCGCTTGCTGCTGTCGTGGTCGCGCTGCGTCATCCCGGCGGCCAGCGCGCCGCCGAGCAGCTCGCACATCAGCGCCATGCCATAGCCCTTGTGCGCGCCGAAGGTCAGCAGCGCGCCCCAGGGCGGGATCACGGTGTAGCGCGGGTTCGTGCTCGCGCGGCCCTGGTCGTCGATCAGGCAATCGGGCGGCACCGCCTCGCCCTTGTTGTGCGCGACGCGGGTCTTGCCCTGCGCGATCATGCTGGTGGCGAAGTCCAGGATCACCGGCTCGCGCCCGGGCAAGGGCACGCCGACGCAGAACGGGTTGGTGCCGAAGCGCGCGTCCGACCCGCCATGCGGCGCGACGATGGCACGCGAGATCACGTTGACGAAGTGGATCGAGATCAGCCCGGCCGCCGCCGCCTGCTCGGCCCAGGCGCCGATGCGGCCCAGGTGGTGCGCATTGCCCAGCGCGACGATGCAGCTGCCCTGGGCGCGCGCGCGCGCGATGCCCAGCGCCATCGCTTCCTGCCCGATCACCTGGCCGAAGCCGGCGTTGCCGTCCAGCCGCAGCAGCGCACCGCCGTCCATCACGGTGCTGACATGCGCGTTGGGCTTCAGCCCGCCTTCGCGGAAGGCATCGGCATAGCGCGGCAGCATGCCGATGCCATGCGAATCGTGGCCGCGCAGATTGGCTTCCAGCAGGTTGTCGACGACGGCGTCGACCTCCTCGGGCCGGCTGCCGAAGCCGCGCACGACGAGCTGCATGGCCTGGCGCAGCGAGGCCAGCGGGATCGTCAGGGTATCGACCTGGCTCATAGCTTCGGGATCCGGATGCGGCTGATCATCAAAGAGCCCGACAGTGCGAACAGCAGCACCAGCGGGTGCAGCGTGTAGCCGGCGAGCATCATGCTGCCCAGCCACAGGTTGGCGCCCAGCGCGTCCTGCGCCGCGGCGGCCGACATCAGCGCCACCAGCAGGATCGAGGTCGGGATCGGCGTGCCTTCGAAGAACTTGACCTTGCCGGTGCCTTCGCTCAGCGCCTCGGCGGTGACGTTGAAGCGCGCCAGGCGCGACACGCCGCAGGCCACGAAGTAGCCCAGCACGATGCGGTCGTACAGGCCCTGCATGCCGCAGCCGTAGGCGATCATCGCCGGCGCCACGCCGAAGGAGATCACGTCGGCCAGCGAGTCGAGCTCGCGGCCCAGCGCCGAGCTGGCCTGGCGCCAGCGCGCGATGCGGCCGTCCAGCACGTCGAACACCAGCGCGGCCAGCACCAGCGCGCAGGCGAAGTGGATGTGGTGCGGCGCCAGCGTCTGCAGGTAGGTCATCACCGAGAAGATGGCTCCGGTGCCGCAGATCGCATTGCCCAGCGTGAACCAGTCCGCGAGGTGGAACTCGCGGATCATCTGAAACGGCTTGCGCGTGGAGGACATCGCCGGAGTGTACGGTCCCCCTCGAAGCTCAATCCGGAGCGACCGGGTGATGCGCCATCAGCTCCAGCGCCTTCACCAGCGCCGAATGGTCGAGCTGGTCCCAACCCTGCGCGGCCGCAGCCTGCATCAGCTGCGCGGCACCGGCCGTCTGCGGCAGCGCCACGCCGATGGCCCTGGCCCCGGCCAGTGCCAGGCTCAGGTCCTTCTGGTGCAGCGCGATGCGGAAGCCCGGGTTGAACGTGCGCTTGATCATGCGCTCGCCATGCACCTCGAGGATGCGGCTGGCCGCGAAGCCGCCCATCAGCGCCTGGCGCACCTTGGCCGGGTCGGCCCCGGCCTTGCTGGCGAACAGCAGCGCCTCACCGACGGCCGCGATGTTGAGGGCCACGATGATCTGGTTCGCGACCTTGGTGGTCTGTCCGTCGCCATTGCCGCCGACCAGCGTGATGTTCTTGCCCATCTTCTCGAACAGGGGCTTCACGCGCTCGAACGCGGCCTCGGGCCCGCCGACCATGATCGTCAGGCTTGCGGCCTTGGCGCCCACTTCGCCACCCGACACCGGCGCGTCGAGGTAGTCGCAGCCGGCGGCCTTCACCGCCTGCGCGAAGCGCTTGGTCTCGATCGGCGAGATCGAGCTCATGTCGACCACCACCTTGCCGGCGCTGAGGCCCGCGACCACGCCGTTCTCGCCCAGCAGCACCTGTTCGACATCGGGCGTGTCCGGCAGCATCAGGATGATGATCTCGGCTGCCTGCGCCACCGCGGTGTTGTCGGCCACCACGGTGGCCGAGGCCAGCGCCTCGGGCAGCTTCTTGCGCCGCGGCACGATCAGTTCGTGGCCGGCGGCGAGCAGGTGGCCCGCCATCGGCGCGCCCATGATGCCCAGGCCGATGAAGCCGATCTTCATGTCCGATTCTCCAGGTTCTTCAAGCGTTAGCGATTCAATACGAGGACGCAGCTGCCGGCGGCGGCATCCCGGCCTTCATGCGCGAGACCACCTGCTGCGCGCCGGCGGCCATCAGCCGCGCGTCGGAACCGATGGTGGTGAACTGGAAGCCCTTGGCGATGCGCTTCAGGGCCGCCTCGGGGCTGCCGTTGTGGATGCCGGCCACCACGCCATGCGCCTTGGCCCGCGCCAGGATGTGGTCCACCGCCTGCGCGGCCGGCGGGTCGAGGTCGTCGAAGGTCGGCGTGCAGCCGAGCGCCAGGCTCAGGTCCGACGGGCCGATGTAGATCGCGTCCAGCCCTTCGACAGACAGGATGTCGTCGAGGTTGTCCAGTGCCTGCGCCGTCTCGATCATCGCGAAGGTCACGATCGTCTTGTTGGCATGCTGCGGATAGTCGGCGCCGCCGTACAGCAGCGCGCGGATCGGCCCGAAGCTGCGCGTGCCCTGCGGCGCGTAGTGGGTGTAGGCCACCAGCTTCTGCGCGTCTTCGCGCGTGTTGATCATCGGGCAGATCACCGCGTAGGCGCCGGCGTCCAGCGTCTTCATCAGGATGCCCGGTTCCAGCCAGGGCACGCGCACCACCGGCACGGTGGGCGTGGTGGAGATGGCCTGCAGCATGCCGACCATGGCCTGGTAGTCGATCAGGCCATGCTGCATGTCGATGGTCAGCGTGTCCCAGCCCTGGTGGGCCATGGTCTCGGCCGAGAAGGCATTCGGAATCGCCAGCCAGCCGTTGACGGCGGCGCCGCCGGCCTGCCACAGGGTGCGCAGCTTGTTCTCTCTCACGAGGGTCTCCTTGGGAAGGTGAACGGTCAACGGTCGAGCGCCGGCCGCTTGGGGTTGAAGGTCCAGCCGGGGATCAGGTACTGCATCGCCACCGCATCATCGCGCGCTCCCAGGCCATGCTGCCGGTACAGCTGGTGCGCCTTCTCGACCTCGACCATGTCCAGCTCGATGCCGAGACCCGGCGCGGCCGGCACCCGCACATGGCCGTCGACGATCTGCAGCGGCTCCTTCGTCAGGCGCTGGCCGTCCTGCCAGATCCAGTGCGTGTCGATCGCCGTCACGCGGCCCGGCGCCGCCGCGCCGACGTGCGTGAACATCGCCAGCGAGACGTCGAAGTGGTTGTTCGAATGCGAGCCCCAGGTCAGGCCCCAGTCGCGGCAGGTCTGCGCCACGCGCACCGAGCCTTCCAGCGTCCAGAAATGCGGGTCGGCCAGCGGAATGTCGACCGACTGCAGCGACAGCGCATGCTGCAGCTGGCGCCAGTCCGTCGCGATCATGTTGGTGGCCGTGGGCAGCCCGGTGGCGCGGCGGAACTCGGCCATCACCTCGCGGCCCGAGAAGCCCTCTTCGGCGCCGCAGGGGTCTTCGGCATAGGCCACCACGCCGTGCATGTCGCGCATCAGGCGGATCGCGTCCTTCAGCCGCCAGCCGCCGTTGGGGTCCAGCGTGACGCGCGCCTGCGGGAAGCGCTCGTGCAGCGCGCGGATGGCCTCGACCTCGGCCTCGCCGCGCAGCACGCCGCCCTTGAGCTTGAAGTCGTTGAAGCCGTAGCGGGCCTGCGCCGCCTCCGCCAGTCGGACGATGCTTTCGGGCGTTAGTGCCTGCTCGTGGCGCAGGCGGAACCAGTCGGCCTCGTGGGCGCGCGGGTCCTGTTGGGGCGTGAGGTACGGCAGGTCGGTGCGGCCGCGGTCGCCGATGAAGAAGAGGTAGCCCAGCATCTCCACCGCGTCGCGCTGCTGGCCTTCGCCGAGCAGAGCCGCCACCGGCACGCCCAGGTGCTGGCCCAGCAGGTCGAGCATGGCCGATTCGATCGCCGCCTGCGCATGGATGGTGGTGCGCAGGTCGAAGGTCTGCAGGCCGCGGCCGCCGGCATCGCGGTCGCCGAAGCGCTGCTGCACCTGCTGCAGCACCCGCTTGTAGCCGCCCACCGGCTGGCCGACGACCAGCGCGCGCGCGTCGTCCAGCGTCTGGCGGATCTTCTCGCCGCCCGGCACCTCGCCGACACCGGTGTGGCCGGCGCTGTCACGCAGCAGGAGCAGGTTGCGCGTGAAGAACGGACCGTGCGCGCCGCTCAGGTTCAGCAGCATGCTGTCGCGCCCGGCGACGGGAATCACCTGCAATTCGGTGATGCACGGGGTGTCGTGCGAGGCCATCGTGCGTGCCCTCTCAATCCGCGGTGATCTTGCCGACTTCGATCACCTTTTTCCAGCGGGCGAACTCCTGCTGCTGGAACGCGGCGAACTGCTCCGGCGTGTTGGCGACGATCTCGAAGCCCTGCTCCACCAGCTTGGGCTTGAGCTGCGGGTCGTTCAGCGCAGCCACCAGCGCGGCATGCAGCTTGGCCTTGATGTCGGCGGGCAGCCCGCGCGGCGCGGCCACGGCCTGCCACGAGTAGACGTCGGCGCCCTTGACGCCTGCTTCGGCCAAGGTGGGCACGCCGGGCAGCAGGCTCGAGCGCTTGTCGCCGGTGACGGCCAGCGCGCGCAGCTTGCCGGCCAGAATGTGCGGCACCACCGCGTTGATGTTCTGGAACGAGGCATCGACCACGCCGCCCAGCAGGTCGGTGATGGCCGGCGCACCGCCCTTGTACGGCACGTGCAGGCCGCTGGTGCCGGTCTGCTGCCAGAAGAGTTCGGCCGTCAGGTGGTCGGACGAGCCGTTGCCGGAAGACGCGAAGCTCAGCTTGCCCGGCGTCTTCTTCAGCGCCGCCAGCACGTCGGCCACGCTCTTGTGCGCCGAGCCGGCCGGCACCACCAGCACGTTGGGCGCCTGCACGGCCACGGTGAGCAGGTCGAAGTCCTTCAGCGCGTCGTACTGGACGTTCTTGATCAGGTGCGGCGCGATCACGAACGGCCCGAGCGAGGAAACGAACAGCGTGGTGCCATCGGCCGGCGCGCGCTTGACCGCCGCGGCGCCGATGGTGCCGGTGGCGCCGGGCTTGTTGTCGACGAGGAAGGTGCCGCCCAGCCGTTGCTGCAGCTGGGGTGCCAGCGCGCGAGCGATGGTGTCGGTGGAACCGCCGGGCGGGAACGGCACCACCAGGGTGACGGGCTTGTCGGGCCAGGCCTGGGCAGGCAGCGCGAACAGCGCGCTCAGGCCCAGGGCGAACGCGGGTAGCAGGGACTTCAACACGTCGTGTCTCCGGTCGAGGTTGATCTGGTGTGGGTCGCAATGGTAGCGCTACCGTATCGAAGGCGCCAAGCATCTCCTTGGCTCGAGGTGGGAATTGCGTGGCCCGGCCAACGCGCCGGGCGCCGCGTTCAGGCGCTGTCGCGCTCGACGATCGAAAAACCGATGTCGACGATGCGCTGCTTCACCGGCCGGCCTTCGGCGCGGTCGACGATGAACTGCGCCGCCTGGCGGCCGATGGCGTCGCCGTCGATGTGCACGCTGGTGAGCGCCGGGTGCAGGTCGGCGGCGAAGTCGAGGTCGCCGAAGCCGACCACCGCCAGCCGGCGCGGCACCGCCAGTCCGCGCGACTGCGCCTCGGTCAGCACGCCCAGCGCCAGCAGGTCGGAGCTGCAGAACACGGCATCGGTCTGCGGCGCGCCGCTCAGCAGCTCGGCCAGCGCGCGGCGACCCGACGCCAGCGTGGTCGGCGCCGGCACCTGGATCAGCACCGGCCGCGGCAGGCCCAGGCGTTCGACCTCGGCGACGAAGGCCTGCATGCGGCGGCTGGCACGCTCGTCGTCGCCGGACACGGCCGCCAGGCGGCTGCGGCCGCGGCCGTGCAGGTAGGCGGCCACCGCGCGGCCGACATCGGCATGCGAGAAGCCCACCAGCATGTCCAGCGGCGTCGGTGTCAGGTCCCAGGTCTCGACCACCGGAATGCCGGCCGCCAGCAGGCGGCGCCGGCCCTGGTCGGAATGCAGGATGCCGGTCAGCACGATGCCGTCGGGCCGCCGGCCGATGATGGCTTCCAGCAGCGCGTCCTCGCGCTCCAGCGCGTAGCCGGACTGGCCCAGCATCAGCTGGTAGCCGCGCTCGGCCAGTGCCGCGGTGAGCGCCTGCACCGTCTGCAGGAACACCGGGCCGGAGATCGTCGGCACCACCGCGGCCACCAGGCGGCTGCGCAAGGAAGCCAGACCGCCGGCCAGCCGGTTCGGCACGTAGCCGGTGCGGCTGACCGCCTCGGTCACCCGCTGCAGCACGTCCGGCGACACCTGCGTGGGCGTGTTCAGCGCGCGCGACGCGGTGATGGGCGCCACGCCGGCCAGCCGCGCCACATCGTGCAGGGTGACGGCGCCGCTGCCACGGCGACGGCGCGCGGGGCGGGTGTCGGACGGATCCATCGGCAGGATTCTAGGGCTCACGGGAGCTGGACATGACAGCGCTACCGTTCGCCATACCATGGCCCAAAGCCCCGCTCGCGGCGACAAGCCGCGATGCCGGCCGACAATGTCGCATGGCCTTCAGCTACACCTTCGCGCAGCCCGAACCCACCCGCGCCGAGATCGACGCCCTGCCCGGCCCAGTGCTGCTGGAATTCGGCACCGACTGGTGCGGCCACTGCCGTGCCGCACAGGCGCCCCTGGCCGAGGTGCTGGCCGCCCATGGCGAGCTGCGCCACATCAAGGTGGAAGACGGCAGCGGCCGACGCCTGGGCCGCAGCTTCGGCGTGAAGCTGTGGCCGACGCTGATCTTCCTGCGCGACGGCCAGGAGCAGGCCCGCGTGGTGCGCCCGCGCGAGGCCGCCCCGATCGCGCAGGCGCTCGCGACGATCGCCCCGCCGGCCTGATCAGACCGGCGTTGGCGCCGGCGGCGGTGGCGAGTTCTTGCGGACCAGCGCCACCACCAGGCTCAGCAGCGCGGCAAAGCCCAGCAGCAGCACCGCGCCGACGGCCCACACCACCCACACCAGCACCGGCGCGGCGCCGCCAAGCCAGCCCAGCAGCGACTGCATCAGGTCCAGTGCCAGGCGGATCGCGTCCTGCCAGCCCGGCACCCAGCGCTCGATCCAGACCGAGAACGGAATGCGCTCCAGCAGGGGCTTCAGGTCACCGACCCATTGCACGCCGCCCAGCAGCAGCGCATGCAGGCCCCAGCCGGCCAGCGACCACAGCGCCAGCAGCAGCAACGCGACGATCCAGATGGCGACGATCATGGTGCCGCCATCGTGCCACAGGGCACCGCGCGCGGGCTAGCGTGCACCGCCGCTCGGCCCGGTGCCCTGGTTCTGGCAGCTCGGCAGGATCGGCGGCTGCACCACGCCACGTTCGCAGGACCAGCCCACCGAGCCCACCGTGGGGTACATCGTGTCGCGGTGGACGATGCTGGTGCCCGAGGCGATCGTGGTCTCTTCGCCCGGGTCGGGCGTGCAGGTGTTGCCGCCCACGGTCCACGAGGTCGGCGCCTGGCAGGTGATGGGCTGGATCACGGTCGCCCCGCTGGCGTCGGTGGTGACGACAATGTTGTCGAGCACCTGGTCGTACCCGGTGCCGTCGGCCCGGAACGGCATGCCCAGCGGGTCGAAGGTGGACGGGTTCAGGCCGGCATTGACGATCAGCTCGTGCAGCGTGCCGTCGTTGCGGATCGCGTTGATCGACGCGGCTATCGCGTTCGGGTTGGCCGCCACCATCTGCGGCGTCAGGCTGGCCGCGCCCGGGAAGCCGGCGGCGTTGGCCACGTCGGAGGCGATCTTGTCGGTCAGGCCGGTGACGGCCATGAATATGTAGGCGTTGGGCTTGGGCGACAGCGTGGTCAGCGACCGCCGTACCTTGCCATCGGGCCGGGTGACCGTGATGACCATCGGCGACACGAAGCCGGTGAGCTTGACGCGGAAGTAGCCGATGCTGTTGGTGGTGGCGCTCACCGACTTGCCGTTCATGTCGGTGATCTGCACCAGCGCATTGGCGATCGGCGCGCCGTCGCCCGCGGTGCCGTCGCCGCTGGCGCTGCCGTCGGCCCCGCCGCCGTCACCGCCGAAGCTGTCCTGCACATGCGGAATGCCCAGGCACTGGGCCGATCCCGGCACCAGCACCAGGCCGCCACCGGTGCAGGAGAAGGTGGCAACGCCCGTGGGCACGCCCTGCGAATCGAGGAAGTTGAAGGTGCCGCCGCCGTTGATCTGCGCCGGCACCTCGTCGGCCACGCAGGTGTTGCCGTCCATGGTCCAGGAGACGGTGGTGGGCTTGCAGACCACCGGTGCCGGCAGGTCGCACACCGGCACCGCGGTGGTGGTCAGCGCGCCATCGTTGCAGGCATAGCTGATCGAGCCCACCCTGTCCCCCGAGGCCAGGAAGGTATGCACGCTGCCCGAGGCCAGCTGGGTCGGCTCGCCCGGGTTCGCGACGCAGCTGTTGCTGGCCACCGTCCAGCGCAGGTTGCTGGTGTCGCAGGCCAGGGGCGCGCGCTTGTCGCAGATGGCCGCGCCCTTGGGGCTCAGCGTGCCGTCGCTGCAGCTGTAGGTGGCGCTGCCGCGGGTGTCACCGACGGAGTCGACGAAGGTGAAGCTGCCGCCCGAGGGAATCTGCGCGGTCTGGTCGGGGTTCGGCGTGCAGGTGTTGCCGCTGGCGGCCCAGCTGGCGACCGGGTCGCAGGGCTTGGGCGCGGGTCCGCAGCTCTCCGGGAACACCAGGCACGCGAACGCGCTGATCTCGCCCACGTAGAGCAGGCTGCCGTCGCTGATCGGTCCCTGCACATAGACCTTGGTCCCGTCGACGGCCGTGTGATTCTGCGTCTCCGGGTAGTAGCGGTAGGTGTAGGGCGTGAGCGTGCGGTTGGCCTGGTGCGACGGAAAGTACTGCGGGTAGGCCTTCTCGGCCCAGTCGAACAGTTCGGTCACCGTGGGGAGGCGCGGGGTCAGCGCGGCCGCCTGGACGCGGCGGCGCAGGTCGGCCGTCACCAGCTGCTTGTCGAAGCCGGTGAAGCTGCGCAGGCACTCGCCATCGACCATGCGGTGCGTCACCAGGCTGGGCTGGTTGCTGGTGCCCAGCTGGCAGGCCGTGACCGGGACCACCGCGGTGCGCGGTGCCTGCAGCGTCTGGCGCGGCGCGGCCCCCGGCGCGGGCGTGCCGGCATCGCGGCCGCCACCGCAGGACGCCAGCAACACCGCCGAGAGGGCCAGCAGTCGAACGAGTTGTCGTGCAAACATCGAAATCCCCACTCCGCGAGCTTCGGGTCGCCCGCCATCCATCACCGCACTGTGCCCAGCCCCTGCGCCGGCAGCGCCGTAACCGATGTAAAGGCTGGTGCGTCCGGGCCGCACGGTGCACACCCTACACTGTCTCCCAGCCCGGCCCGGCACGGCGATGCCTTTAGTCATCCGGCCCCCTTCCCTTGTTGATGCAGCTCGATCACCTCCGCCAACGCCTGCGCGCCCTGGGCGCCAAGCCCGCCCACGAGCAGCGCGTGCTGCGCCTGTGGTGCCAGGCACTGCCCCAGGACAGCGGCCGCCGCAAGCCGGAGGACACGCTGCCCGCCCGCCTGCGCGACGGCCTGCCCGCGCTGATGGCCGAGCTGGACGCGCTGGCCGTGGTGCATTCCCAGCACCCGGGCGAAGACGGCTCGGCGCGGCTGCTGGTGCGCCTGGCCGACGGCCAGACGGTGGAAAGCGTGCTGCTGCCGCGCGAGGGGCTGTGCGTCTCGTCGCAGGTGGGCTGCGCGGTCGGCTGCGTGTTCTGCATGACCGGGCGCGAAGGCCTGCTGCGCCAGCTGGGCAGTGCCGAGATCGTGGCCCAGGTGGTGCTCGCGCGGCGCCAGCGGCCGGTGAAGAAGGTGGTGTTCATGGGCATGGGCGAGCCGGCCCACAACCTGGACAACGTGCTCGAGGCCATCGCGCTGCTGGGCACGCTGGGCAACATCGGCCACAAGAACCTGGTGTTCTCGACCGTCGGTGACCTGCGGGTGTTCGAACGCCTGCCGCAGGGGCCGGTCAAGCCGGCGCTGGCGCTGTCGCTGCACAGCACGCGCGCGGCCCTGCGCGAGCAATTGCTGCCCCGCGCCCCGCGCATTGCGCCGGACGAGCTGGTGGCCCGGGCCGAGGACTACGCGCGCAGCACCGGCTATCCCATCCAGTACCAGTGGACCTTGCTCGAAGGCATCAACGACGGTGCCGAGGAACTCGACGGCATCGTCCGCCTGCTGGCCGGCAAGTACGCGGTGCTGAACATGATCCCGTACAACAGCGTCGAAGGGCTGGATTTCCGCCGCCCGAGCTGGGACCGCGCGGCCGAGCTGGCGCGCCACCTGCACCGCCGTGGCGTGCTGACCAAGCTGCGCCATTCGGCCGGGCAGGACGTGGAGGGCGGCTGCGGCCAGCTGCGCGCCCGCGCACTGGCCGATGGCGCCGCGCCGGTGCGCGTGCACCGGGCCCGGCCCGCCGCCATTCATCCGCCGGCCTGACGCTTCGTCCGCGGCGCGCCGCGCTTCATCGCAAGCCGCTACCGCCGGCCCGGCTCGATCCCTAGAGTTCGCTTCATCGCAACCGTGGTTGCCCGGATTCACAGGAGATCGAGATGAACGCAAAGCACAGCTTCACCACCCGTTTCAACGCCGTTGCGCTGGGCCTGGCGCTGGTCGCCACGCTGGCGACGATGGGCGGCCTGCAGCAACTGGCCAGCACCGAGTACAGCCGCACGGACAACGCGCAGATGGCGCACGCCAGCACCGTCTCGCAGCCGGCCGTGCAGCAGGTGGTGGTGGTGGGCAAGCGCCTCAACCGCGCCTGATGCCGCTCATCGCGAGACAGCCATGAGCCTCAACTGACAGGCGGGCACAGCAGGCCCAGCATGCCCGGGCGCAGGTAGAGCGACACCACGTTGTCGACCCGCGCCGAAGGCACCCAGCGCTGCAGTTCCGACGCGGCGTTGATCTGCGCAAACACCACCTGCGCAGCAATGGCCGGATCGAGCGGCCGCACCGATCCATCCATCATCCCATCGACCAGCACGCTGCCGATGCGCTCGGTCAGCCGCTGCATCGTGCGCCGCACCTGCTCGCGGTGCGCCTGGTCGGGCAGCGCGCTGGTCGCGGTGTTGCGCAGCAGCGGCCCGCGTTCGGAAAGCTGGAAGCGCAGCACCTCGGCCGCCGCCGCGCAGGCGCGCTGCCAGCCGGGGCCGCTGGCACTCTCGGCCGCGCGCAAGGTGCCGCGCAGCAGCGTGAAGCTGCGTTCGAAGCAGGCCGCGATCAGGTCGTCCTTGGTCTCGTGGTGGTGATAGAACGAGCCCTTGGTGACGTTCAGCCGCGCCGAGATCTTGTCGACCGATGCGCCGCGGTAGCCCTGCTCGTTGACGAGCTCCGTGGCGGCCCGCAGGAACGCTTCCTCCGGACCTTCCGGCGCCACCAGCGCTGACGCATCGGCCGGCGGCACCGACCACACCGCCCCCGGGCCGGCCAGGCCACGCAGCAGGATGTCGGCCACGCGCGCCGCCACGCGCGGGTAGTCGTCCAGCTCGAAACGCTGGATCCACGAACGTACCCAGTGCGCCACCGACACCACCTGGTGCGCGCGGGCATTGAGGTCCTCGCGTGACCAGCCCGCACTCTCCGGCCCCTTGAGCAGGGCGCGCACGCTGCGGAAGAAGTTGGTGTAGGCCGCGAACACCTCGCTCTGCTGCGGCTCGGGCAGCGCGCGGATGTCGTTGAACGAAATGAGCGGCGGTCGCGCACCGGATTCAATGGCCGCCAGCGCTTCGGCATGGCAGCGAAAGAACGCGGCCACGCGCGCCGCGACATCCGGCGCCCGCGCGGCTTCGGCCACCACCGCCTCGTGCGCCTCGATCGCGCGCAGGAAACAGGCGGTCGCCAGGTCTTCCTTCTTGCGGTAGTAGTAGGTCACGCTGGTCGTCACCAGCCCGACGCTGGCGGCGATGTCGGCCAGCGTGGCGCCCTTCACCCCCTGCTGGTTGAACAGCCGCGCGGCGGCGGCCAGCAGCGCCTCGCGCTTTTCCTGGAAGCGCGCGGTGGGCGGCGGCGACGTGATGGGGGCGGAAGCCATGGTGTGGTCAGTCCGCTGGGCGACAGCGCCGGGCGGGTGGCGCATCATCGGCAAAATCGAATCTTCGGTACGTCATGGTTAACCCTAGTCGCCTATGTGACGACACCTGATCTTGCGGTGTTTTCGAAGTTTTAGTTTGCCATTCGCGGGGGCTCTCTGCTATCTTTGCGGCGCTGGGGCGGAAGCGCCCCATCCACCATCCGCCGCCACAGGCCGAGGAGACAAGATGAACTTCACGATGTCCGAGAAGCAGGCCTACTGGCGCCAGCGTGTCATCGACTTCATGAACGAGCACGTCTACCCGAACGTGCCGGTCTACAACCACCAGATGAAGGACTTCGGCGAGAACCGCTGGCAGGTGGTGCCCGTGCTCGAGGAGTTGAAGAAGAAGGCCAAGGCCGCCGGCCTGTGGAACCTGTTCCTGCCGCGCGATTCGCTGCCCGAGGACAGCCCCTACCGGGGCGCCGGCCTCACCAACCTCGAATACGCGCTGTGCGCCGAGGAAATGGGCAAGGTCTCCTGGGCCTCCGAGGTGTTCAACTGCTCGGCGCCCGACACCGGCAACATGGAGGTGCTGTGCCGCTACGGCAGTGACGAGCACAAGGCGCGCTGGCTGCAGCCGCTGCTGGCCGGCGAGATCCGCTCGGCGTTCCTGATGACCGAGCCCGACGTCGCCTCGTCGGACGCCACCAACATTGCCACCTCCATCGTGCGCGACGGCGACGAGTACGTGATCAACGGCACCAAGTGGTGGTCCTCCGGCGTCGGCGACCCGCGCTGCAAGCTCGCCATCCTGATGGGCAAGACCGATCCGAACGCGCCCAAGCACTCGGCGCAATCGCAGATCCTGGTGCCGCTGGACAGCCCCGGCATCGAGGTGGTGCGCATGCTGCCGGTGTTCGGCTTCGACGACGCGCCGCACGGCCATGCCGAGGTGATATTGCGCAATGTACGCGTCCCCGCCAGCAACCTGCTGCTGGGCGAAGGGCGCGGCTTCGAGATTGCGCAGGGCCGCCTGGGTCCGGGCCGCATCCACCACTGCATGCGTTCCATCGGCTCGGCCGAGGTGGCGCTGGAGCAGATGGTCAAGCGCCTGCAGTCGCGCACCGCCTTCGGCAAGCGCATCATCGAGCAGTCGGTGTGGGAACAGCGCATCGCCGAGGCGCGCATCGACATCGAGATGACACGGCTGCTGTGCCTGAAGGCCGCCGACATGATGGACAAGGTCGGCAACAAGGTCGCACAGCTCGAGATCGCGATGATCAAGGTCGCCGCGCCGCGCGCCGCGCTGAAGGTCATCGACATGGCGATCCAGGCCTTTGGCGCCGCCGGCGTCTCCAGCGACGCGGGCCTGGCCAAGCGCTACGCCAGCATGCGCACGATGCGCCTGGCCGACGGGCCCGATGAAGTGCACAACCGCACCATCGCCCGCCTCGAGATCGGCCGCTACAAGGCCCACGCCTGAACCGGAGCTGCTGCGATGAACCTCTTCGATCTGAGCGGCAAGGTCGCGATCATCACCGGCTCGTCGCGCGGCATCGGCCGGGCGATCGCCGAGCGCATGGCCGAGCACGGCGCGCAGGTGGTGATCTCCTCGCGCAAGGCCGAGCCCTGCCAGGTGGTGGCCGATGAGCTCAACACGCGCTACCCCGGTCCGAACGGCCAGCCGCGCGCCATCGTCGTGCCGGCCAACATCTCGTCGAAGGAAGCGCTGCAGCACCTGGTCGACGAGACCCAACGGCAGCTCGGCCGCGTCGACATCCTGGTCTGCAATGCCGCCAGCAACCCGTACTACGGGCCGCAGGCCGGCATCTCGGACGACCAGTTCCGCAAGATCCTGGACAACAACATCGTCGCCAACCACTGGCTGATCAGCATGGTGGTGCCGCAGATGATCGAGCGGCGCGAGGGCTCGATCATCATCGTCTCGTCGATCGGCGGGCTGCGCGGCTCGCCGATCATCGGCGCCTACTGCATCAGCAAGGCGGCCGACATGCAGCTGGCGCGCAACCTGGCGGTCGAGTACGGCCAGCACAACATCCGCGTCAACTGCATCGCGCCGGGCCTGATCAAGACCGATTTCGCGAAGGCGCTGTGGGAAGACGAGGCCGCGCTGGCGCAACGCAACCAGCACACGCCGCTGCGCCGCATCGGCGAGCCCGACGAAATCGCCGGCGCCGCCGTGTACCTGGCCTCGAAGGCCGGCTCGTTCATGACCGGGCAGAGCCTGGTCATCGACGGCGGTGTGACGATCTGATTTCCTAGGCGGCAAGATGAGCGACACCACCACCCTCGACAGTTTCCGCGTCGAAACCCGCGCCTGGCTCGAAGCCCACTGCCCGCCCGAGATGCGCCAGCCGGTGCGCAACGAGGACGACATCTGCTGGGGCGGCCGGCAGTTCACCTTCCAGTCCGAGGCGCAGCGCCTGTGGCTGCAGCGCATGGGCGAGCGTGGCTGGACCGTGCCGACCTGGCCCAAGGCCTACGGCGGCGGCGGCCTGTCGGGCGACGAGGCCAAGGTGCTGGCGCAGGAGATGAAGCGCCTGAACTGCCGCGTGCCGCTGCAGAGCTTCGGCATCTGGATGCTGGGGCCGGCACTGCTGAAGTTCGGCAACGAGGAGCAGAAGCGCGAGCACCTGCCGAAGATCGCCCGCGGCGAGATCCGCTGGTGCCAGGGCTACAGCGAGCCGAACGCCGGCTCCGACCTCGCCGCGCTGGCCACGCGGGCCGAGGACCGCGGCGATCACTTCATCGTCAACGGCCAGAAGATCTGGACCTCGTACGCCGACAAGGCCGACTGGATCTTCTGCCTGGTGCGCACCGACACCGCGAAGAAGCACACCGGCATCAGCTTCGTGCTGTTCGACATGGCCACGCCCGGCGTCAGCACCAAGCCCATCCTGCTGATCTCGGGCAAGAGCCCGTTCTGCGAAACCTTCTTCGACAACGTGCGGGTGGACAAGCGCAACCTCGTCGGCGAACTCAACGCCGGCTGGGACGTGGCCAAGTACCTGCTGACGCACGAGCGCGAGATGATCGGCGCGATCGGCGACCGCGCGCAGCCCAAGCCGATGGGGCAGCTCGCGGCCGCGCAGATCGGGCTCGATGCCACCGGCCGGCTGGCCGACCACGGCCTGCGCGCGCAGATCGCCGAGTTCGAGGCCGACGAAGCCGCGTTCCGCCTGGCGCTCGAACGCGCCGGCGACCTGCACCGCGCGAGGCAGGCCCATCCCGCCATGTCGTCGATGCTGAAGTTCTACGGCGCCGAGCTGAACAAGCGCCGCCTCGAGCTGGTGATGGCCGCCGGCGGCAGCGACGCGCTGGAATGGGACAGCGAGCGCTCGCAGCACGGCGCCGCCGCGCGCAACTGGCTGCGCAGCAAGGCCAACTCGATCGAGGGCGGGACCAGCGAGGTGCAGCTGAACATCATCGCCAAGCGCATCCTAGAACTCCCGGGAGCCTGAGATGCCTCTGGTGCTGACCGAAGAACAAGCGATGCTGCGCGACAGCGCACGCGATTTCCTGGCCGAGCAGTCGCCGATCACGGCGCTGCGTCATTTGCGTGATAGCGCCGATGCCGACGGCTTCTCGCGCCCGCTGTGGGCCCGGTTCGCCGAGATGGGCTTCACCGGCGTGCTGGTGCCCGAAAGCCATGGCGGGCTCGGCCTGGGCCATGTCGAGGCCGGCGTGGTGATGGAGCAGATCGGCCACCAGCTCTGCGCGTCGCCGCTGCTGGCCTCGGGCATCGTTGCGCTCACCGCGCTGAAGGCGGGCGGCAACGCCGCGCAGCAGGATGCCTGGCTGCGCCGCATCGGCAGCGGCGAGGTCATCGCGACGTTGGCGGTCGACGAAGCGGCCAAGCACCGGCCGCTGCAGATCAGCACCACGGCCACGCCGGTGGCCGGCGGCCTGCTGCTGGACGGCGCGAAGACCTTCGTGCTCGACGGCCATGTCGCCGACCTGCTCATCGTCGCCGCGCGCTCGGCGGGGCAGCCCGGCGAGGCCGAAGGCATCACGCTGTGCCTGGTGCCGCGCACGGCCGCCGGCGTCTCGGTCGAGCGCACCGTGATGGCCGATGCGCACAACGCCGCCCGCGTGCGCTTCGACCGCGTGCAGGTAGCCGCCGACGCCGTGCTGGGCGAAGTCGGCCGCGGCGCGCTGGTGCTCGAAGCCGCGCTGAACGCCGGCCGCTGCGCGGCGGCCGCCGAGCTCCTGGGCCTGGCCGACGAGGTGTTCGAGCGCACCGTGAACTACCTGAAGGAGCGCAAGCAGTTCGGCCGCCTGATCGGCGAGTTCCAGGCGCTGCAGCACCGCGCCGCGCTGCTGTACTGCGAGTTGGAGATCACCCGCGCCGCCGTCGTCAAGGCCCAGCAGGCGCTGGATGCCGATGCCGCGAAGGCCGGGCCGGCGGTGGCGGTGGCCAAGGCCCGCGCCGGCCGCACGGCGACGCTGGCGGTGCAGGAAGGCGTGCAGATGCACGGCGGCATGGGCATGACCGACGAGTTCGACATCGGCCTGTTCATGAAGCGCGCCCGTGTGCTGCAGGAGCTGTTCGGCGACGCGAACTTCCACCAGGACCAGCTGGCCCTCGGCCGCGGCTACTGAGCGCCGCGATCCCGCCGGCGCTGGCCACGTACTTTGACTGTCATTGAAGAAAGACGCACCATGAGCGAACCCGTCAGCTACGAAGTCCGCGGTCCGGTGGCCGTGATCACGATGGACCGGCCGCCGGTCAACAGCCTGGGCGCCGCGCTGCGCACCGGCATTGCCAATGCCTTCGACCGCGCCAGCGCCGATGCCAACGTCAAGGCCATCGTGCTGGCGGGCAGCGCGCGCGCCTTCTCGGCCGGCGCCGACGTCACCGAGTTCGGCACCCCGCTGGCCGCGCGCGAGCCGAACCTGCGCGTGCTGATCGACCTGGTCGAGAAGACCGCCAAGCCGGTGGTCGCGGCCATCGCCGGGCAATGCCTGGGCGGCGGCTTCGAGCTGGCGATGGGCTGCCACTACCGCGTGGCGCTGGCCGATGCGCAGCTGGGTCTGCCCGAGGTGAAGATCGGCCTGTTGCCCGGCGCCACCGGCACGCAGCGCCTGCCGCGCTTGATCGGCCTGGAGGCGGCGCTGAACATGTGCGTCAGCGGCAACCCGGTGAAGGCCGAGGCCTTTGCCGGCACGCCGCTGATCGACCAGATCATCAGCGGCAACCTGGTCGACGGCGCGGTGCTGTTCGCCACCGGCGTGGCCGACAAGCCGATCCAGCGCGTGCGCGACCGCAAGGTGAAGGACCCGCAGGGCGAGGCCTTCCTGCAGTTCGCGCGCAACACCGTCGGCGCGATGGCCGGCCCCTTCCCGGCGCCGATGAAGTGCCTGGAAGCGGTGGCCCACGCGCTGACCAAGCCCTTCGACGAAGGCGTCAAGCTCGAGCGCGAAGGCTTCATGGCGCTGATGCAGAGCCCCGAGTCGCGTGCACTGCGCCATGTGTTCGCGGCCGAGCGCGCCGCAGCCAAGATCCCCGGCCTGCCCGAGGGCACCGCGCTGCGCGAGATCAAGCGCGTGGGCGTCATCGGTGCCGGCACCATGGGCGGCGGCATCACGATGAACTTCCTGAATGCCGGCATCCCGGTGGTGCTGCTGGAGATGAAGCAGGAAGCGCTGGACAAGGGCCTCGGCACCATCCGCAGGAACTACGAGAACTCGGCCAAGAAGGGCAAGCTGAAGGCCGAGCAGGTCGAGCAGCGCATGGGCCTGATCACGCCGACGCTGACCTACGACGCCTTCAAGGACGTCGACCTGGTGATCGAGGCGGTGTTCGAGAACATGGACGTGAAGGAGCAGGTGTTCCGCACGCTCGACGAGGTGTGCAAGCCCGGCGCGATCCTGGCCTCCAACACCTCGTACCTGAACATCGACAGGATCGCCACGTTCACCAAGCGCCCGGCGGACGTGATCGGCCTGCACTTCTTCAGCCCGGCCAACGTGATGCGGCTGCTGGAAGTGGTGCGCGGCGCGCAGACCGCGCCCGACGTGCTGGCCACCGGCATGGCGCTGGCCAAGACCATCAAGAAGATCGCGGTGGTCTCCGGCGTGTGCGACGGCTTCATCGGCAACCGCATGCTGGCGCGCTACGGCGCCGCGGCACAGGGGCTGATCAACGCCGGCGCGCTGCCGCAGCAGGTGGACGGCGCGCTGCAGAAGTTCGGCCTGGCGATGGGTCCGTTCCGCATGGGCGACCTGGCCGGCCTGGACATCGGCTGGGCCACGCGCAAGCGCAAGGCGGCCGAGGCCGGCGTCGAGATGAAGCCGATCATCGCCGACAAGCTGTGCGAAGCCGGCCGCTTCGGCCAGAAGACCGGTGCCGGCTGGTACCGCTACGAGGCCGGCAAGCGCGACCCGATCCCCGATCCGGTGACCGAGCAGCTGATCGCCGACTACCGCGCCGCCGCCGGCATCACGCCACGCAAGATCAGCGACGAGGAAGTGGTCGAGCGCTGCATCTACGCGCTGGTGAACGAAGGCGCGCGCATCCTCGACGAAGGCATTGCCGCGCGGGCCTCGGACATCGACATCGTCTACCTCAACGGCTACGGCTTCCCGCTGCACCGCGGCGGCCCGATGCTCTATGCCGACATGGTGGGCCTGCCCAACGTCGTGCGCGCGCTGCGCCGCTTCGCCGCAGAGCCCGGCGCCGACGCCTCGTGGGCGCCCGCGCCGCTGCTCGTGAAGCTGGCCGAAGAAGGCAAGACCTTCAACTGATCACCTCTTCCGGAACCACCACCATGACCGAAGCCGTCATCGTCTCCACCGCCCGCACCGGCCTGGCCAAGAGCTGGAAGGGCGCGTTCAACATGACCTATGGCGCCACGCTCGGCGGCCATGTGATCGCCGAAGCCGTCAAGCGCGCCGGCGTCGCGCCCGACGAGGTCGAGGACGTGATCCTCGGCGCCAGCCTGCTCGAAGGCACCACCGGCGGCAACATCGCGCGCGTGGCCGCATTGCGCGCCGGGCTGCCGGTGTCCACCGCCGGCGTGTCGATCAACCGCTTCTGCTCGTCGGGCCTGCAGGCCATCGCGATGGCCGCGCAGCGCATCATCGTCGACCAGGCGCCTGTGATGATCGGCGGCGGCCTCGAATCCATCTCCTGCGTGCAGAACGAGGTCAACCGCCACATGCGCGTCGACCCCGCGATGATGGAGCTGAAGCCCGAGATCTACTGGAGCATGCTGCAGACCGCCGAGCAGGTGGCCAAGCGCTACAACATCTCGAAGGACGCGCAGGACGAATACGGCGTGCGCAGCCAGCTGCGTGCGGCCGCGGCCGCCGCAGCCGGCAAGTTCGACGCCGAGATCGTGCCGATGACCACCGTGATGGGCGTGGCCGACAAGGCCACCGGCCGCCTCACCCGCAAGGAGGTGACCATCGCCGCCGACGAGGGCATCCGCCCCGACACCACGCTCGAAGGCGTGCAGAAGATCCGCCCGGCGATGCCCGGCGGCGTGGTCACCGCCGGCAATGCCAGCCAGTTCTCCGACGGCGCCTCGGTGTGCCTGCTGATGAACGCCAAGCTGGCCGAGCGCCGCAACATCGAGCCGCTGGGCATCTTTCGCGGCTTCGCGGTGGCTGGCTGCGAGCCCGACGAGATGGGCATCGGCCCGGTCTACGCCGTGCCGCGGCTGCTGGAGCGCAACGGCCTGAAGGTGTCGGACATCGGGCTGTGGGAACTCAATGAGGCTTTTGCGGTCCAGGTGCTGTACTGCCGCGATAAGCTCGGCATTCCCGACGAGCTGCTGAACGTGAACGGCGGCGCCATCGCTGTGGGTCACCCCTACGGCGTGTCGGGCTCGCGCCTGACCGGCCACGCCCTGATCGAGGGCAAGCGCCGCGGCGCCAAATACGTCGTGGTGACGATGTGCATCGGCGGCGGCCAGGGGGCTGCCGGCCTGTTCGAGGTCTGCTGACGCCGAAGCCTTCGCCTGCCACGCCCCTGATTCGACCCTGACCCGGTATTGGAGCGGCCATCGCCATGACTGCACTGCTCTCGACGATTCCGGCCCGGCCTGCCGCCGCGGCCTACACCGTACCGGCCGCGCCGGACACCGGCGTGCTGCACCCCGACCTGCGCCCGGCCGAGAACCACAGCCTGAAGCAGGGCGCGTGGTTCTCCAGCCTCTCGCTGGAGCTGCGCCGCGCGATCCTGGCGCGGGCGCGGGTGCGCCATGTCAGCCGCGGCACGCTGCTGGTGCGGCGCGGCAACCATGCCAGCGACTGGGTGGGCGTGGCCAGCGGGGCCCTGCGCCTGGGCACCGACCTGTCCGACGGCCGCAGCTTCACGCTCGACCTGCTGGGTCCGGGCGACTGGTACGGCGACATCGAGCTGGTGGACGGCGGCCATTGCAGCCTGGAGATGCGCGCGCATGTCAACAGCACGCTGCTGCTGGTGTGCAAGCACGACCTGCACTGCCTGATCCAGGGCTCGCCTGAACTGCATCAGGCGCTGCTGCAGCTGGACTGCCGCCGCCTGCGCCACATGCTGCGCCGCATGGAAGAGCTGCAGACCGCGCCGCTGGCGCAGCGCGTGGCGATGCAACTGCAGCGCCTGCTGCGCCAGTTCGGCCGCAGCACCGCCTTGGGCGAACGCATCGACGTGGCGCTGCCGCAAAGCGACCTGGCCAGCCTGCTGTGCGCCAGCCGCCAGCGCATCAACGGCGTGCTGCGGGCGATGCAGGCGCTGGGCATCGTCAGCACCAGCCACGCATGGCCAGGAAGTGCTGGCCATGCCGGCCGGCGCCTGAAGCGCCCGCGATCGGCCGCTAACGCGTATGTGACTCGGCTGCGCGCTGGCAGCTCATGCAGCGCGCCGCGGTAGCCTGCACCTGCAACCGGGCCGCCTCGATCGGTTCGCCGCACTCGGTGCACAGGCCGTAGCGGCCGGCCGCGAGTCGCGCCAGCGCGGCGTCGATCTCGCGCAGCTCGGCCAGGTCGCGTTCGGTCTCGGCCGCCGCCACTTCGTCCTGCTCGCGCGCCTGGGCCTCTTCCTTGCGGTCGCGCACTTCGTGGCTCAGGTCGTCCGAGTGCTGCTGCTCGCGGGCCACTTCGCCGGCCAGTTCTTCGCGGCGGGCCAGCAAGCGGGTCCGTACGTCCTGCAGCGCGCTCGAGGTGTTCGTCATGTTGGCTTGCTCCTGCGGGGCCTCAGCGCGACATCAGCACCGGCACGGTCATGGTTTCGAGGATGCCGCGCGTGGCACCGCCCAGCATGCGCTGGGTCCAGCGCGCATGGCCGTAGGCGCCCATCACGATCATCTCGGCATCCANAGGCCGCAGCACCGCCTTGGGCGAACGCATCGACGTGGCGCTGCCGCAAAGCGACCTGGCCAGCCTGCTGTGCGCCAGCCGCCAGCGCATCAACGGCGTGCTGCGGGCGATGCAGGCGCTGGGCATCGTCAGCACCAGCCACGCCCGCATCACGGTGCTGAACCCGCACCGGCTGGAAGCGCTGGCGCATGGCCAGGAAGTGCTGGCCATGCCGGCCGGCGCCTGAAGCGCCGTCGGCCTGCCGCTAACGCGTGGGTGACTCGGCTGCGCGCTGGCAGCCCATGCAGCGCGCCGCGGTGGCCTGCACCTGCAGGCGGGCCGCCTCGATCGGTTCGCCGCACTCGGTGCACAGGCCGTAGCGGCCGGCCGCCAGCCGCGCCAGCGCGGCGTCGATCTCGCGCAGCTCGGCCACGTCGCGTTCGGTCTCGGCCGCCGCCACTTCGTCCTGCTCGCGCGCCTGGGCCTCTTCCTTGCGGTCGCGCACTTCGTGGCTCAGGTCGTCCGGGTGCTGCTGCTCCCGGGCCACTTCGCCGGCCAGTTCTTCGCGGCGGGCCAGCAAGCGGGCCTGCAGGTCCTGCAGCGCGCTCGAGGTATTCGTCATGTTGCTTGCTCCTGCGGGGCCTCAGCGCGACATCAGCACCGGCACGGTCATGGTTTCGAGGATGCCGCGCGTGGCACCGCCCAGCATGCGCTGGGTCCAGCGCGCATGGCCGTAGGCGCCCATCACGATCATCTCGGCATCCACGTCGGAGGCGCGCGACAGCAGCGCGTCGGCATAGCCGATGGCCGTGACCTCGACGCTGGCCTCGGCCTTCACGCCGTGCCAGGCCAGCCAGCGCACCAGCGATTCGATGCGCTCGTGCAGCACCGGCTTGTCGTCGCCGTCGCGGATGAAGCGCACGACCCGCACCTGCTCGGCGCGCACCAGCAGCGGCATCGCATCGGCCACGGCGCGCGCGCCCTCGCGGCTTTCGTCCCAGCCCACCAGCACGCGCCGCGCCGGGGCCTGGAAGCTGCCGGCATAGGGCAGGATCAGCGTCGGCCGCGGACTGGTCTGCACCACCTGGTCGAGCGCGGCCCGCGCCTGCGAATAGCCCGACTGCGCCGGGTCCGGCTGGCTCACGACGGCCAGGTCGCAATAGGGCACGTGCCGGGCCAGTGCCATCGCCGGGTCGTCCGGCGTGGTGACGGCTTCCACCGCATGCGCGCCGGCCTGGTCGCAGCTGGTCTTGAACTTCTGCGCCAGATGCGCGCCCTGGTCCTGCAACGCGGCCTCGGCCTTGGCGAGGTAGGCCGACAGGGCCGCCGCCGTGGTCGGCGTGAGCGGCAGGTCGGGCAGGCCGGTCGGCACCAGGCCCACCAGGTGCGCATCGAGCGAGCGCGCCAGCTGGATCGCATACTCGGTACGCGATTGGCAGGTGGCTTCGCTGTCCAGCAGGACCAGCAGGCTGCGGAAGTTCATGGTCGGGGCTCCGGGTGGCGATGCCGCACTATCGCGCCGGCCGCGCGGCCACGGCTTGACGACCATCAAATGCGCCGCCGCAACGTTTTACCGTTCGCCGACACACGCGCGCTGCGATTCTTTACCTCGTGTGCCGGAACCGCGGATGCATGATCAGGTCGTTCACCGAACCGTTCCCCAAGCCATCGAGGTCCTGCCCATGCACGACATCGCTTCACCCCACGGCGCCGGGCCGCATTCGCCCGCGCGCCTGCTGGTCCGGCTGTACACGCGCGCCGACGAAGCACGCCGCAGCCGCATGCTGGCCCGCCTGCTGCAGCCGCTGGGCCTGCTGAGCCTGACGGCCGTGGCCGCCGGCGCCTTCCGCCCGCTGCTGGGCCCGCAGGGCCTGGCCCTCGATGCCCTCACGCCGGCCAGCGTGGCCGGCTTCAGCACCGGCCAGGTGTTCGAGCTGGCCAGCTTCGTGCACGACATGGACCCGCAGCTGCTGTGGCAGGCGGCGATGGTGCTGGTGGACACGCCGTGGGCGCTGCCCAGCTTCACGCTCGCGGTGCTGGTGCTGCTGCGCCGGCGCGTGCTGCCGCGCGCCAGCGTCGTCGACCGCCTGGCGCTGGAGGCGCGCGTCAGCCCGGCAGCGTGAGCATCGGCAGCGTGCGCTGCGCCGCCAGGCACACCTGCTGCCAGGGTGCCGCGGATTCGGGCAACAACCATTGCAGGCCGTAGCGCATGCGCTCGGTCTTGGCTGCGGCCCACGCGGCGTCGCTGTCCTCGCGCGCGGCGCGGGCGCTGGCCGCAAAGGCCCAGGCCTGCAGCAGGTGGGTCAGGCCCAGCAGGTAGGCATCGGCCACGCGCAGCGGCGCTTCGGCATCGGTGGCCACCGCGGCCTGCACCGCGGCGGTGGCCTCGCGGGCGCGGCCGCACTGCGCCCGCAACGCGGCACCGAAGTCGGCCAGTGCGGGCTCGGCCTCACAGCGCGCGGCCTCGGCCTGCAGGTCGTCGAGCAGCAGGCCCAGCGCGCTGCCACCGTCGGCGAGCACCTTGCGCGTCAGCAGGTCGATGGCCTGGATCTCGTTCGTGCCTTCGTAGACCATCGCGATGCGCGCATCCCGCACGGTCTGCTCGATGCCGTAGTCGTGCGTGTAGCCATAGCCGCCGAAGACCTGCAGCGCGGCGCTGGCGGCCTCGAAGCCCTGGCGCGTCAGGCTGGCCTTGACCAGCGGCGTCAGCAGCGCAGCCAGCGCCGCGGCACGCTGGCGCCGGGCGTCGTCGGCCTGGTGGTGGGCTTCGTCGATGCACTGCGCGGCGCGGTAGGCGATCACCCGGTGGGCCTCGGTCAGCGCCTGCAGGCGCAGCAGCGTGTGGCGCATCGCCGGGTGCCAGGCAATCGGGTCGGCCGCGGCCGGCGCCGCGCCCTCGGGCCGACGCGCGGCGCGCATCTGCAAGCGCTCGTACGCGTAGCGCAGCGCGTTCTGCGTCGCCATCTCCTGGTGGCCCAGGCCCTGCAGCCCGACGTGCAGGCGAGCCGAGTTCATCATCAGGAACATCGCGGCCAGCCCGCGGTGCGGCGCGCCGATCAGCCAGCCGGTGGCGGCCTCGTAGCGCATCGCGCAGGTGGCGCTGCCCTTGATGCCCATCTTCTTCTCGATGCCGTCGCAGACCATTGCGTTGCGCGTGCCATCGGGCAGCAGCTTCGGCACCAGCGCCAGCGAAATCCCCTTGGTGCCAGGCGGCGCATCGGGCAGGCGGCACAGCACCAGGTGCACGATGTTGTCGGTGAGGTCGTGCTCGCCGCCGGAGATGAAGATCTTGCTGCCGCTCACGCGCAGGCTGCCATCGGGCTGCGGCTCGGCACGGGTGCGCAGCAGGCCCAGGTCGCTGCCGGCCTGCGGCTCGGTCAGCGCCATCGCGGCCAGCCATTCGCCGCTGGCGATCTTCGGCAGATAACGCGCTTTCAGAGCGTCATCGGCATGGGCCTTGATCGTCTCGTAGGCGCCGTGCAGCAGATCGGGGTACATGGTCCAGCCATGGTTGCTGGCGCTGAGCATCTCGCGCATCGCCGCGTCCACCAGCAGCGGCAGGCCCTGGCCGCCCCAGGCGGGGTCGCAGGGCAGCGCCGGCCAGCCGCCCTCGACGAAGGCCTGGTACGCCGCGCGGTAGCCGTCCGGCGTGCGCACGCTGCCGTCGGCCGCCAGCGTGCAGCCCTGCAGGTCAGCCGGACCGTTCAAGGGCTGCAGTATTTCAGACGCAAAACGACCGGCTTCCGCCAGCACCGCATCGGCCGTGTCGAGGTCCAGCTCGGCGAAGGCCAGGCAGCGTGACCACGATTGATCCGCCTGCAGCACACGCTGCAGCACGAAGCGCATGTCGCGCAGGGGAGCCTGGTAGTGCCACATCGCGGGTGCCCTTGCCGGTCGATCGAATTTATTTATTGTATTGAACTATTCGACAGGTCGCTGACGATCTTTCAGCCGGTCGCCGCGTATGCTGGCCCTCGTCTTCAGCCGCCCCCCGCTGGTGCACCATGCCCGACGACACCGGATCACCGCTCGCCGCCCTGCCCCGCGCCGCCGCGCAGGCCGAGGCGTTCCGCCGCCGCATCGACGAAGGCCCGCAGCGCGCCGAGGACGACTACCACGCCTCGCTCGCGCGCTTCGACGAGCCCTTGCCCGAAGGCGGCCGCCCGGCCACCGAGGTCATCGACCAGCTCGTCGCCCGCGCCACGCCAGGCCTGCAGAAGTCCGCCGGCCGACGCTTCTTCGGCTGGGTGATCGGCAACTCGCACCCGGTGGGCGTGGCCGCCGACTGGCTGGCCTCGGCCTGGGGCCAGAACGCCGGCAATCCGGTGGCCAGCCCGGCCGCCGCGGCCTGCGAGGCGGTGGCCGCGCAATGGCTGCTCGAATTGCTGGACCTGCCACGCGAAGCCTCGGTGGGCTTCGTCACCGGCGCGACGATGGCCAACTTCGTCGGCCTGGCGGCGGCGCGCAGCGCAGTGCTCGCGCGCGTGGGCTGGGACGTGCAGGCGCAAGGCCTGTTCGGCGCGCCGCCGATCCAGGTGCTGATCGGCGACGACGCCCACGCCACCGTGTACTCGGCGCTGCAGTACCTGGGCCTGGGCCATGCGCGCGTGACGCGCATCGCCACCGATGCTCGGGGCGCGATCGACCCCGCGGCCTTCGCACAGGCGGTGACCCACATCACCGGCCCGGCCATCGTCATCCTGCAGGCCGGCCAGATCAACACCGGCGCCTGCGACGACTTCGCCCGCCTGGTACCGCTGGCGCAGGCCCGTGGCGCCTGGGTGCATGTGGACGGCGCCTTCGGCCTGTGGGCCCGCACGAGCCGCGAACACGCGGCCTGCGTGGCCGGCATCGAGCAGGCCGACTCCTGGGCCACCGATGGCCACAAGTGGCTGCAGACGCCCTACGACTGCGGCTACGCCATCGTGCGCGATGCGCGCGCGCACTGGGATGCGATGAGCATCAACGCCAGCTACCTGCCGGTGGGCCAGGGCGAGCGCGATCCGTCGCACTATGTGCCAGAGCTGTCGCGCCGCGCACGCGGCTTCGCCACCTGGGCCATGATCGCGCACCTCGGCCGCCGCGGCATCGGCGCGCTGGTCGAACAGCATGTGCGCGTGGCAAGGCTGATGGCGGCCCGGCTGGCGCAGGCGCCAGGCGTCGAGGTGGTCAACACCGTGGTGCTGAACCAGCTGATCGTCCGCTTCGGCACCGACCGCCCGGCGGATGAAGCCGACCGCCTGACCCGCGCCACCATCGCCCGCCTGCAGGCCGATGGCGAAGCCTTTGCCGGTGGCGCGCAATGGCGCGGGCGCTGGGTGATGCGGATCTCGGTGATCGGCTCGGAGACCCACGAGGCCGAGGGCGAACGCAGCGCCCAGGCCATCCTCGCCGCGTGGCGCCAGGTGCGCGCGCAGCCCTCCGCGTAAGTCCCGAGGCCAGCCCGCGGCCGAGTCCGTACGCTGAATGCAGCAGGCGCGGGTCCGCGCCCGGACCATCCACTGCCCGCCGCGGAGCCGACGACCATGCAACTCACCGCAGCCCAGCGCGCGCAGTTCGAGCGCGACGGGTACCTGTTCTTCCCCGGGCTGTTCTCGCCCGACGAGGTACGCCAGCTGACCGACGCCGTGCCCGCGCTGTACGCGCGGCGCGAGGCCTTCAACGTGCGCGAGCGTGGCAGCGACGCGGTGCGCACGAACTTCGCCGCGCACCTGTACAGCGAGCCCTTCGCACGCCTGGCGCGCCACCCGCGCATGGTGAAGCCGGTGATGCAGCTGTTCGACGAGCCGGTGTACATGCACCAGTTCAAGATCAACGGCAAGATGGCCTTCGAGGGCGACGTGTGGCAATGGCACCAGGACTACGGCACCTGGAAGAACGACGACCTGATGCCCACCGAGCGCGCGATGAACGTGGCGATCTTCCTCGACGAGGTGAATGCCTTCAACGGCCCGCTGATGTTCATCCCGGGCAGCCACAGGAAGGGCGTGCTCGATGCGCAGCACGACCTGACGACCACCAGCTACCCGCTGTGGACCCTCGACCACGCGCTGATCGCGCAGCTGGTGGAGCGGGCGGGCGGGCGCCACGGCGGCATCGTCTCGCCGCAGGGCCCGGCCGGCTCGATGATCCTGTTCCACTCCTGCCTGGTGCATGCCAGCAGCAGCAACCTCTCGCCGTGGAACCGCGTCAGCGTGTACCTGAGCTTGTGCGCCGTCAGCAACCACATCCGGCGCTTCAAGCGGCCCGAGTACATCGCGCACCGCGACTTCACGCCGATCGACTGCCTGCCCGACGACTGCCTGCTGCGTGAAGCGCCGGTGGCGCTGCCCTGGAAAAACGGGCTGCCGGCCTCGGCGCTCGATACCTCGCTGGAGGTGTTGCCATGAGTCTTCATCGCCAGCTGCAGCAGCGCGCCGCCGAAGGGCGGCCGATCCGCGTCGGCCTGATCGGTGCCGGCAAGTTCGGCGCGATGTTCCTGGCCCAGGTGCCGCGCACGCCGGGCATGCAGGTGGTGGCCATCGCCGACCTCTCGCCAGCCGGTGCGCGCCGCAACCTGGCCCGCGTCGGCTGGACCGAGGACCGCATGGCCGCCGCGTCGATCGACGAGGCGGTGCGCCAGGGCAGCACCCACGTCGGCGAGGACTGGCAGGCGCTGGTGCGCCACCCGGCCGTCGACGTGGTGGTCGAATGCACCGGCCATCCGCCCGCGGCGGTGGACCATTGCCTGGCCGCGTTCGCGCAGCGCAAGCATGTGGTCAACGTCACCGTCGAGGCCGATGCCTTCTGCGGCCCGCTGCTGGCGCGCAAGGCGCAGGAGGCCGGCGTGATCTATTCGCTGGCCTTCGGCGACCAGCCGGCGCTGATCTGCGACCTGGTCGACTGGGCCCGCAGCTGCGGCTTCCCGGTGGTGGCCGCCGGCCGCGGCCACAAGTGGTTGCCGCACTTCAGCGCCTCCACGCCCGAAACGGTGTGGGGCTACTACGGCCTGACCCCCGAGCAGGCCGACCGCGGCGGGCTGAACCCGAAGATGTTCAACAGCTTCCTCGACGGCTCCAAGCCCTCGATCGAATCGACCGCGGTGGCCAACGCCACCGGCCTGGGCGTGCCCAGCGACGGCCTGAAGTACCCGCCGGCCAGCATTGCCGATATACCCTATGTGACGCGGCCAAGATCGGAAGGCGGCGTGCTCGAACGCAAGGGCATGGTCGAGGTGATCTCCTCGCTCGAGGCCGACGGCCGCGTGATCCCCTACGACATCCGCATGGGCGTTTGGGTCACCGTCGAGGCGGAGACCGACTACATCAAGCACTGCTTCGAGGAGTACAACGCCCACACCGACCCCAGCGGCCGCTACTTCACGCTGTACAAGCGCTGGCACTTGATCGGCCTGGAAGTCGGCTATTCGGTGGCCAGCGTGGCGCTGCGCGGCGAAGCCACCGGCGTGGCGCTGGCCTGGGGTGCCGACGTGGTGGCCACCGCCAAGCGCGACCTGCAGGCCGGCGAGCTGCTCGACGGCGAAGGCGGCTATACCGTGTGGGGCAAGCTGCTGCCGGCCGCGCGCTCGGCCGGGATGGGCGGCCTGCCGCTGGGCCTGGCGCATGACGTCAAACTGGTGCGGCCGGTGAAGGCCGGCCAGAGCCTCTGCTGGGACGACGTGATGATGGACACCGGCAGCCTGGCCTACCGCTGCCGGCGCGAGATGGAAGCGCTGTTCCCGCCGGTTCAATCGATGTAGGACAGCGGCAGCGCGGTGGTGAACTTGATCTCCTCCATCGCGAAGCTCGAGCTCACGTCGAACAGCTGCGTGCCGGCGATCAGGCGCTTGTAGACCTGGTCGTAGGCGGCGATGTCGGGCACCACCACGCGCAGCAGGTAGTCCACCTCGCCGCTCATGCGGTAGAACTCCACCACTTCGGGAATGGCCTCCACCGCGGCGCGGAAGCGGTCGAACCAGGCCTGCGTGTGCACGTTGGTGCGGATCGACACGAACACCGTGACGCCGACGTTGACCTTCTCGCGGTTCACCAGCATCACGCTGCGTGTCAGCACGCCGGCCTCCTTCAGCCGCTGCACGCGGCGCCAGCACGGCGTGGCCGACAGGCCGACCTGCGCGGCCAGCTCGGCCACCTGGATGGCCGCGTCTTCCTGCAGCAGCGCGATGAGCTTGCGATCGATGGCATCCAGTTTCACGGCTCGCTCCCATTGGAGAATTTGATTCTCCATCGAAGCGATTTTGCAGTCGAATTTGGACGCAATTTCTCCAAGGCCGGGCAGAAAATGCGCGCCATGGAGCTCTACCTCGACGCCAATGCCACGACGCCGGTGCTGCCGCAAGCCCGCGCCGCCGCCCTCGCCGCGATGGCCGAGGAGTACGGCAACCCGAGCAGCACGCACGGCAGCGGGCTGCGGGCACGCGCGCTGCTGGACCGCGTGCGCGACACCGCACGGCGCGTGCTGGCCGTGCCCACCGGCGAGCTGCTGTTCACCAGCGGCGCGACCGAAGGCATCCAGACCGCCGTGCTGTCGGCACTGGTGGCGTTGCGGCAGCGCGAAGCCGCGGGCCAGGCGCTGCCGCGCCGCCTGCTGTACGGCGCCACCGAGCACAAGGCCGTGCCCTCGGCGCTGCGGCACTGGAACGCGCTGCTCGGCCTGGACCTCGACGTGCAGGCCATTCCGGTCGACCGCGAAGGGCGGCACGACTTGGCCTGGCTGCGCACGCAGGCACAGGACGCCGGCCTGGTCTGCACGATGGCCGCGAACAACGAGACCGGTGTGGTCTCCGACCTGGACGGCATCGCCGCCGCGCTGGCCGGCAGCCCGGCGCTGTGGCTGGTGGACGGCGTGCAGGCGCTGGGCAAGCTGCCGCTGAAGCTGGTCGAGCGCCGCATCGACTACGCGCCCTTCTCGGGCCACAAGCTCTACGCGCCCAAGGGCATCGGCCTGCTCTACGTGCGTGAAGGCGCGCCGCTGACCCCGCTGCAGGCCGGCGGCGGCCAGGAAGGCGGCCTGCGCGCCGGCACCGAGAACATGGCCGGCATCGCCGCGCTTGGCGCGGTGCTCGAAGCGCTGGCGTCCGGCACGGTGTTCGCGCCGGCGCCGGTGCTCGAGGCCCGGCGCCAGCAGCTGGTCGCGGCGCTGCGCGAGGCCTTTCCCGGCATCGTGTTCAACACGCCGCTGGGCAACAGCCTGCCGACCACGCTGAACTTCTCGGTGCCCGGCGTGGCCACCGCGCGGCTGCTCGAACTGTTCGATGCCGAAGGCCTGCGGCTGAGCGGCGGCTCGGCCTGCGGTGCGGCGCAGGCACAGCCCAGCCCGGTGCTGCAGGCCATGGGGCTGCCGGCGGCGCAGACCACCTCGGCGATCCGGCTGTCCTTCGGCGCGGCCGACGACGCCGCGCTGACCGACGAGGCCTGCGCGCGCCTGCGCGCCTGCGGCGCCCGGCTGCGCGAGGAGCCCGAGCCCGTCGAAGTGGACCTGCCGATCGAAAGTCTGGGCGGGCTGCTGCGTGCGATGCCGCAGGCCCGGCTGATCGATGTGCGCGACGCCGACGAGCGCGCGGCCGAGCCCGTGCCGGCCGGCTTCGCGGCCGAATGGCCGGCGATGCGCGCGGTGCCGCTGCCGAGCCTGCCCGCGCTGCTGGCGGAACTGCGGGCCCTGCCAGCCGACACGCCGGTGGTCTTCGTCTGCCGCAGCGGCGCACGCAGCGCCCGCGCCGCCCGCGCGCTGCGCCAGCAGGGCCACGCGGCCGCGTGGAGCCTGGCGGGCGGGCTGGACCGGGTCGCCGCGGCCGAGGCCGCGGCCAGCGCCTAACGCACTAAGCGCGCGTCACTTGGCGGCCAGGCCCAGGCGCTCGATCAGCGCCTTGTCCTTCGCAAAGGTGTCGATGGCCCACTTGCGGTAGTCCTCGCCGCTGCGGTACCACATGTCCTGGTTCAGCTGCGCCAGCACTTCCTGGTGCTTGGGGTCGTCCATCGCCTTCTTGAACGCGTCGTGCAGCGTCTTCACGATGGCCGGGTCCATGCCCTTGGGGCCCACCAGGCCATAGGGCGAATTGCCGACCACGTTGTAGCCCAGCTCCTTGGCGGTGGGCACCTGTGGCCAGCGCTTGGTACGCTGCTCGCCGAAGGTGACCAGCAGCCGCATCTGTCCGTTGTCGACGAACTTGTCCCAGCCGCTGGCGTCGCTGCCGGCCATCACGTGGCCGCCCAGCAGCGCCTGCATCAGGTCGGCATTGCCCTTGAACGGCACATGCGTCAGTTCGACCTTGGCGTTGTCGGCCAGCTCTTCCAGCAGCAGGTGCGGGCTGGTGCCCACGCCGGTGGAACCGTAGTCGATCTTGCCGGGCTGCTTGCGCGCGGCGGCGATGTAGTCCTGGAAGCTCTTGTACGGCGAATCGCTCTTGACGACGAAGCCGAAGGTGTAGCCCGAGACGCCGATGATGAAGCTGAAATCGTTGATCGGGTGCCAGGCCGTCTTCTGCATGTGCGGCACGCGCAGCATGCCCATCGGGAACTGCGCGATGGTGTAGCCGTCGGGCTTGGCGGTCAGTGCCATCGTGCCGGGGCCGGTGGTGCCACCGCCGCCGGGCTTGTTCTCGACGATGATGTTCTGGCCCAGGATCTTGCTGGCGATCTCGGCCAGCGCCCGGTGGTGGCGGTCGGTCGAGCCGCCGGCGGGCCAGGGCACGATCAGCGTGATGGGCCGGCTCGGGTAGGCCTGGGCCTGCACGCCAAAAGGCGCGGCCATCGCGGCGGCCAGCGTCGCGCCCAGCAGCAGGCGGCGGGTGGCGGATCGGGTCATGGTGTCTCCGGTGTGAGGGGTGGGTGGCTGAAGGAATCGGATCCGGCGCGGCTCAGCCGGCCGCGCGCTGTGCGTCGCGGGCGTCCTGCTCGGCCTGCAGTTCGCGCCACTGCACCTTGCCGGAGCCGGACTTGGGCAGCGACGGGACGAACTCGACGATGCGCGGGCTCTTGTACGCGGCCATCTGGCCGTGCGCCCAGTCGATGATCTGCTGCTCGGTGACCTGGCCGGCCTGGCCGGCCTTCAGCACCACCAGCGCCTTCACGGTCTCGCCGCGGCGAGGGTCGCGGGCGGCGATGATGCAGGCCTCCTGGATCGCCGGGTGCTGGTACATCAGGGCCTCCACTTCGGCCGGCCAGACCTTGAAGCCCGAGGCATTGATCATGCGCTTGAGCCGATCGACCATGAAGAAGTAGCCGTCCTCGTCGATGCGCGCGAGGTCGCCGGTGCGCAGGAAGCGCTTGCCGTCGCGTTCGATGAAGGCCTCGGCGGTGGCCGCCGGGTTGTGCCAGTAGCCCTGCATCACCTGCGGGCCGTGCACGATGATCTCGCCGCTCTGGCCCGGGCCCACCTCGGCCAGCGTGGCCGGGTCGATCAGGCGCGCGTCGACATCGAACACCGGCACGCCCAGGCATTGCGGCTTGGCCCGCTGCGGCGGGTTGATGTGCGTGGCGGCCATGGTCTCGGACATGCCGTAGCCCTCGGCATACGACAGCCCGGTCAGCGCCTTGAGCTTCAGCGCGATGGCCTCGGGCATGGCCGCGCCGCCGCCGCGGATGCTGGTCAGGCTGGACAGGTCGACGTCCTCGATGCCCGGCTTCGAGAGGAAGTCGATCATCATCGTCGAGATCACCTGCCACAGCGTGATGCGATAACGTGCGATGCACGTGGCCGCGACATCTCGGTCCCAGCGCGACAGCAGCACGATGGTGGCGCCGACGAAGATCGGCCCGTTCATGCTGCCCGACATGGCGGTGACGTGGAAGAAGGGCAGCACCGAAAGGTAGGTGGTGTCCTGCGTGCAGCCGAACCACTGCACGCCGCCGACCAGCGTGCTCATCACGCTGCGGTGGGTGTGCATGCAGCCCTTGGGCGCGCCGGTGGTGCCGCTGGTGTAGGGCATCACCGCCAGGTCGTCGGGGCCGGCCTGCATCGGCCCGGGCGGGCACTGCAGCGCCAGCGCATCGGCCCACGCCACGAGGCCCTCGCCCTCGACCGCACGGCGCGGTTCGGCGACGAAATCGGGCAGGCGCAGGTCGGTGGGCCGGGGCAGGTAGTCGCGGTAGCAGGCCACGATCAGCCGCTGCAGGCCGCTGGGCCCCAGGGTCTGCTGCATCAAGGGCTGCATCTGCGCCAGCAGGTCCTGCGGCACGACGGCCACGCGGGCACCGGTGTCCTGCACGTAGTGGCGCAGCTCCTCGGTGCGGTTCATCGGGTTCACCGGCACCACCACGGCGTCGGCCCGCAGGATGGCGTAGTACGCGATGACCCACTGCGGGCTGTTCTGCAGGTACAGCAGCACGCGGTCGCCGCGCTGCACGCCGCAGTGCTGCTGAAGATAACCGGCCAAGTGCTCGGCCTGGGTGCGGAACGCGCGGTACGACAGCGGGTTGTCGTAGTACTGGATGAAGGGCTTGTCCGGGTAGCGCGCTGCGGAGACCTCGACGTTGTGGAACAGGTGGGTCTGCGGCAGCGTCAGGTGCTTGCTCAGGCCGGGCGGCCAGTGCGGGAAGTGGGGGGCGGGGGCGTCGTCGGGCTGCATGCTGTTTTCTGCAAAGCGGAATTCAGCCCTGCAGCGATGCGGCATGCTAGCCAGCGCAGCTCCCCGTGTAAACCGAAGCCGTCAGGGCACAGGGTCATCCCCGCGCTTTTTTCCGGTATTCGGAAAACAACGGCGCTCAGCGCTGTGGCCGGATCTTCAGCACCGCGTTGTTGCGGTCGGCACTGACGAACACCGTGCCATCGTCGGCCACCGCCACGCCGGTCACGATGTAGGGCGGCGGCAGGCCGGGGCCGGGTGCCAGGCCGATCGGCAGGTTCTCGGCCACCGTGCGCCGCGTGCCGTCGGCCGGATTGATCTCGACCAGCCGACGCGCCGCCGATTCGGCGACGATGAAGCTGCCCCAGGGCGTCTGCGCCAGGCCCTCGGGCAGTGCCAGCTGGCCGGCCACCACGGTCTTCGCGCCGGTGGCGAGGTCGATGCGCAGCAGGTTGCCGGCCGCTTCGGTCAGGTACACCGCGCCGTCTCGGCCCAGCACCATCTGCACCGGGCCGGCCAGGCCGCCGGCCACGAGTTGGCGGTCCTTGAAGTCGGCCCCGCTGGCGCGCAGCAGGCTGCCGGTGGCGATCTCGGCCACCAGCACGCTGCCGTCGTCCAGCGGGATCGCGTCGTAGGGCGCCTTGAAGCTGTGGAGCATCGTCGCGGTCTTCAGGCTGGCGCGGTCGACCAGCTGCACCGTGCCGGTGAACCAGGACACCAGCGCCAGCTGCTTCGTGCCCAGGCCCACCGTCATCGGGTACTCCAGGTCGGAGGCCTGCATGCGCGCGATGTCGGTCACCGCGCCGCTCTGCGGATCGATGCGGCGGAAGCTGAAGGTGTCGGCGATCCACAGGGCGCCGCCGACGTACTTCATGCCGCCGGCCACCGCGAGCCTGCCGCTGATCAGCGGCTTCGAGCGGCCGGTGGCCGGGTCGACCTCGATGATCGCGTTGTCGGCCATGTTGGACACGTACACCGTGCCCTCGGGCGCGATGGCCAGGTTGTCCAGCGAGGTGGCCAGCGTGGTCACCACCGTCTTGCGGCCGTCGGCCAGCGCGACCTTCGCAACCTCGCCGGTGCGCGTGTCCACTGCCCACAGGTTGCCCTTGCCGTCGAGGTTGGCCGCCGCCGGGATCTTGAACTCGCGGTTCAGCACGGTGATGGCGCCATCGGCCGGATTGATGCGCACCAGCTGGCCCTTGAACCACAGCGGGCCGTAGAGCTGGCCGTCGGGCCCGACCTCGAAGCCGTTGAAGCCGCCCATGTCCTTGACGATCAGCCGCGGCGGCTTGCCGCCCGCGAGATCGATCTCCCACAGCGCGTCGCCGAGGAACACCTGGCTGGCGTACAGCTTGCCGTTCTTCATGTCGAAGGCCAGCGAGTTGATGCCCGGCAGGTCCTTGGCGACGATGCGGATCGGCGCCGCATCGCTCTCGCGCAGCCGTACGATGCCCTGCAGGTACGAGGTCCAGGCCAGCTCGCCCTTGGGGCCGACCGCGATGTCGTCGGCCTGGCCTTCGGGTGAGGCGATGAAGACCTTGGCTGCGCCGGTCTTGCGGTCGACTTCCCACATGTCGTTGCCGACCACGGTGCCGGCCAGCAGGCGGCCCTTGGCGTCGACGGCCAGGCCGTGCACCCCGTGGAAGGCCGAGGGCGGCACCAGGGTCTCGGGTGCGGCCCAGCCGGCGGGCCGGGTGGGCGCCGTGCCCATCGAGCTGCAGGCGGCGAGGGAAACCAGCAGGCCGATCACGGCCAGCGCGGACAGCGCGCGAAGGGGCTTCATCATGGGTCTCCTGAGGTGGCCGCTCCAATCAGGCGTTGGGCGGCTCTGGAGACCATGCTAGGCGCAGCGCGAGGCGTGCGGCGTCGCGCAGGCGACAGGCCCGGGTTCCCCCGGCACCCGCCGTGGCAGGCGCGTCAGGCCTCGTCGCTGCGCGTGTCGCCGCCGCGGCCGGCCGGGCCCCGTGCCGAGGCGAGGTCGCGCACGTTCTTCTGGATCGTCACCGCGGCAAACAGGCTCAGCACGAAGGACATCGCGTAGAAGCCCTTCTCGGCGGTGCTCAGCTCGGCATTCCACAGCCCGACCAGCAGCAGCACCAGCACCAGCGCCACCGAGAACCAGCACAGCCCGAAGTACATCGCCGAGACCACGATGCCCTCCAGCCGGTCGCGCACCGATTTCTGCAGCGACACGGCCGAGAACAGCCCGTACATCAGGATCACGAAGTAGTAGCCCTTCTCGTTGAGCTGCATCTTCGCGTCCCACAGGCCCGCCATGTAGGTGATGACGCCGGCCAGCAAGGCCACCCAGGAGGCGGCGACGAAGGCGCCGGTCGGTGCTTGAACGCTTGACTTCACTGTGCAGCCCTTTGCGCAATATCCATGGCGCCGGCATGTTAACCAGCCCGCGCACCGGACCCGCAAAGGCGCCGGCGCTGCGACTCACCCGGTGCTGTCGAGCATGTCCGATTCGAGGGCCGGCACGAGGCGCCTGCGCAGCGTCTGCACGGCCTGCCAGGCCAGCCAGGCCAGGCCCAAGGCGGCCAGCACCGTGAGCGCCCAGTCGTCGCCCGACAGGGTCTCGTAGCGGCGGTAGCGCACACCGCTGAAGATCGACGCGCCGCGCCATGCCAGCGCAGTGCCGAGCATGTTGACCGCCAGCACCAGTGCGCTGCCCAGCACGACCCAGGCCAGGTACCGGACGAACCACACCGTCGCGATCGCGAAGCACATCAGCAGCAGCGGCAGGAACAGGCCGTGGCCATACACCGGTGCCAGCAGGAACAGCGGCAGGCAGGCCAGCACCACCAGCGCGGTGCGCACGAGGTAGCCTGCCATGGGCGACGGGCCCGCGGCGCGCGCGGCCGTGCCGTGCGCTGCCATGCACTCGGCCACCCGCCGCTGCACGGCCTCGAAATTCTGCGGCGTGCAGTACACCCGCAGCAGCGTGCGCCAGCGGTTGCGCAGCACGATGCTGCGGCCGGTGGCATCGACCTCGGCCCGGAACGCGCCGCTCCATTTCAGGGTCTGGCTTTCCTGCCTCATCGCCAGCAGGCCGCTGCCCGCAGCGGCAGGCCGGCCCAGCATCAGGCCGAGCAGCAGTGCGCCCCGGTTGCCGGCCTGGGCGGCGCGGTCGCGGGTTGCGGCATGCACGCCCTCGGCGTCGATGACGAAGCGCGCACGAAAGCGGTTGCCCAGCATCAGCAGCATGACGCCGAGCGCCAGCAGGAACAAGCCCAGCCCGCCGGCCGCCGCCAGCAGCAGCAGCCGCGGAACGAGGTCCCAGGCGCCCTGCACCAGCAGCATCCATGCGACGAGCGCACCGACCAGCCCGGCGGCGCCGAAGCTCACCCCCAGGATGCTGCGCAGCAAGGCCCCGTTGGTCACCAGCGGGATGTCGATGTCCCAGGCCAGCGGGGTGTCGGCCGGTGCGTTCATGCCGCCTGCTCCTCAACGTGGGGTGGCCGGTGCCAGCTGCTGCAGGACCTCGGCCAGTTCGAAGCCCGACAGCAGGCGCACCTCGGTGACGGCCTGGCCCGGGTTGCTGGCGCCGCGCTCAAGCGCCGCCTTCAGCCGAGCCAGGTACGCCGCCTCGGCGCTGCCCGGCCGTGCCGCCTGGATCTGCGCGGCCACCTGGCTCGACGCCACGCGGCAGCGTTCAGCCACCCCCGGCAACGGCAGCACCGGCAGCGGCTGCGCCGCATGGCGGGCCAGGGCCTGGCGGTCGCGCGTCAGTTCCTCGTTCAACCAGCCGAAGCCCCGGCTGCTGGCCGGCGGCATGGTGCGGCGCGCAAGCACCGCGGCCACCGTGGCGGGGTCGCGGTTGGCAATCGTCTGCAGCGTGATCTCGTTGGAGATGCGGTAGCGCGCCAGCGTCTCGCGGATCTGCTGCGCGCGGGCCGTGTCGCGCCGGCCCTCGGCATCGGTCAGCTGCTGCTTCAACTGCGCGGCCGAGGCGTCCGACTTCTCGCCGGCCGCATGCAGGCTGTCGGCGAAGGCCGCCTTGCTGCGGGCGAGGAACTGGGCCAGCTCGCGCGCCTGGGTCTCGGGCGGCGCACCGAAGGTGGTGATGCCGGCCTCGGCGTCGGTCAGATGGGCTCGCGCCTTCTGCGCCTGCGACACCAGGCGCGGATCGGCATCGATGCCCGCCAGCTGCAAGGCCTTGTCCAGGCTCTTGCTCACGACATGCGTGTCGACGACCCCTTCCCCGCCGATGCCGCCTTCCTGCGCCTTCTTGAGGTTGGCGATCACGGCACCATAGGCATCGGCGGTGATGCCATGCTGGGTGGTGTACTCGACGCCGCCCTGGGTCGGGAACTTGTCGCTGCCGCCGAGCGCGTCGTGGATGATCGCCGCCTCGTACGAGAGACTGCCGGGCTTGTCGGGGTTCGTGCCAGGCCGCCAGATCGTCATGTCGATGCCCGGGGCGATCCAGCGGTCGGGAAACTCCTGCACCTCGTGCCCGGCCTTGCGCAGCGCCTGCACGTACTTGCGCGCGGACACCAGCTCTCGCGGCGTGACATCGACGTCGCTCATCACCGACTTCGGCTCGCCGCCGGACAGCGGAATGTCGCCCGGCACGAGAAAGGCCTCGGCCAATGCCTCGCGGTGCAGCGCCATGCGGTTTTCCACCTGGGCGTACTTGGCACGCACCTTGGCCATGTCGCGCTGCCAGGCCACCTGGGCCTGCTGGTAGGCCTGGGTCCCGGTATCGACGCTGCCGTCCGCACGATGCGCGGTGATCGGCAGGGCCTTCTCGTGGCGACGCGTGGTCTCGGCCAGCTCCACGCGCATCGCGTCGCGGGCGACGATGATGCGGTACTGCGCCGCCACGGCCTCCTGCTGCGCCGGCGTCCTGGCCGCGCGCAGGGCATCGCCGTAGCGCTGCCGGTTGTCCTTGAAGGCCTCGGGCTTGGGCGGCTCGCCGCCGCCGCTGCCTGGCGTCCCGCCCCGGGCCTTGTTGGTGCCGCCCTGGATCAGGCCGGTGGCCTTGCCGGCGCTGTAGTTCATCAGCTTGTTCAGCACCGCGGTGCTGAGGCCGGCCTGCACCGCGGCGCCCAGGCCCTTGCGCTGCCCGGACTCGTCGCGCTCGAGTCCGCCGCGCAGTGCCGCGAGGCCGATGTCCACGCTGTTGCTGTAGGCGCGCGCTGCGTTCTCGGCAGCCTGCTGCACGCCGCCTTCGGCATAGCCGACGCCGGCCCCGTAGGCCAGCGACACCGTGCCGCCACCGGGCACCAGCCAGGTCGCGGCCCAGAAGGCCGCGTCGGCCCCGGCCTTGATGCCTTCGGCGGTGGCGAGGTTGGCGTCGGCCTGGGCGACTTTCGCCTGCTGCCGCGCGATGTCAGCGGCCCCTTGCGCAGCGACGATGCGCTTGAGCTGCGCGTGCAACTGGTCGAGCCGCGCGCCGCGGTCGGGCGCGCTGATGGCCTCGCGGATGCGCTGGTGGATCTCGGCCTGCAGGCGCACCCCGTCCGGGCCGCTGACCATCGCCGCCAGCTTCGGGATCACCTGGACGCGCTGATGGTCCTTGTCGAAGTCGGCCAGTTCGGCCTGCATGCCGACGATGAGCCGGGTAGCCTGCTGGTTCTGCCAATCGCTTCGGGTGTGCACCATCACGCCGGTGCGCAGGCTCTCGGCCAGGTCGCGCTCGGTCTGTGCCATGTCGCGATCGAACTCGGCGCGGTCCTGCAGCTCGCGCTGGCGCAGCGGGTCCTTCTCGCGCTGGGCGTCGGCCGCCCAGCGGCGCGCACTGTCCTCACGCTGCTGGGCCAGCGCCAGGTGGTGGCCGATGGCCTCGGCCACGGCAGCCGCGTTGCTGCCGGCCGCAGGGGCCGCCGACGGCGGTGGCGGCGTCGACGGACCCCCGACCACGCGGGTGTTCGACGGGTCGGCATCCTTCAGCAACGGGTTGATGGCGGCCTTGGGCTGGTTGCCGATGTTGACGTGCGGCACCTGACGGACCTCGCAATCGCCGTAGGGGCCGCCGCACGGCCCTGCGCTGCTGGCCGCCGGCGCCGGCGGCACCGCGGGCCTGGCGGGCAAGGCGGCCCGGTGCAGGGCTCGCGCCGCGAGCTTGGCGGCCAGCGGGTTCTGCGGGTTGCCCAGCTGGCGGATGCGCTGCAGTGCGGCCTGCTGCCGGCGGCGGCTGTCCTCGAGCGCGGCGGCCTGCGCCTGCGCCGCGCTCAACGCAAGGCTTGTCGCAAGGTCGTTGCCGGAGGCGGCGGCCTCCGCCAGGTCGACCAGGCTGCTGCGGTAGGCCGGGGCCAGCGCCTCGGTCTCGACGCCGGCGCTGATGTAGTCCTCCAGTGCCGGCGCCAGGCGCTCGAAGTAGGCGTGGTTCTGCGCGGTAGGGTGCTGGAAGAACGGCGCCCAGATCGCGTCGAAGTCCTTCAGCGGCTGCGTCGAGGCGCGGCCCTGCAGCGCCTGCACGCGGTTCATCGCCAGGACCAGCGCGGCTTCATGGGCTGCCAGCTTCGCGGCATCGACCGGATCGGCGGCGCTGCCGAGCGGGCCCCACGGATGGCGGGGATCGGCCAGGCGGACCTGCTCGGCCAGGCTGTCGAGGCGGAAGCCGCCAAACGGCAGCGGCGTGGCGGCCGGGCCCTCACCGGCCGGTGTCGCTGCGACCGCGGCCGCGCACAGCACGGTGGCGGCCAGGGCCAGCGCCGTGATGGGACACGTCGACGATCGGTGCCGCCGAAGGCGGGCCTGGCAGTGCATGGGGGCTCCCTCTCCAGTCGCCAGCATGATCCGCGGCCCGCCGTTGCGCGCCTTGCTGCATGTCAAGTTCCAGCCCTCATCAGCCGGGCGATTGACACCCGGAACACCTTGGACTAAACCCGCAACTCTTGCGCATCGAGGAGTCCGCGATGGCACTTAGCGCATGCCGCCACAGCGGCCTGATCGCCCTTCAGCTGGCGTTGGCGGTATGCGGTGCGGAGGCGGTCCCCGTGGATGCCACCCAGGGGGTGCGCTTCTACCAGCAGGACTTCGTCACCGCCACGACGACCCAGAACAACATCGACACCGGGGTCTTCGAAGTCAACGTCATCCAGCTGCGCCAGAGCACCGGCCTGGCCAGCGGCTACCTCAACGTGACGACCAGCGCCGGCTGGGTGGTGCGCAACCTGGCGGTGCCGCCCGAAGAGGTCTACCCGTATGCCCGCGTGGCGGCGGACTTCGACCTCGGCGTGGCCAGCGGCACGCCGGTCACCAGCCTCGGCGCCGCGGTGGACTTCTCGGCCGCGCCGGCCACGCAGTTCAGCGGCGGCACGATGGTCACGCACAGCGTCGCGCCGACCACCGTGGCCATCGGCGGAGCCAGCGACGAGCCGCTGACCGGCGCGCCCGATGCACCGAAGCTCGACCCGGTGCAGTACACCAGCGGCTCGGCCTCGGAGATCATCGTGCAGTTCGACCATCCGAACATCGAGGCCGCGAACAACCAGTGCGCACCGGCCGCGGTGGCCAACAGCCTGCAGTACCTGAAGAACAACTTCGGCCTGCCGGTGCCGCATGCGCACAAGGCCGGCTTGAGGCCTTCGGTCTCACCGGGCGACAACTCGCTGGTCGGCCAGATCGAGGAAGCGATGAACCGCCAGGTCACCGACCGGCGCCATGGCAAAGGCGTCGGCAACGGCGCACTCAAGGGCAAGCTGAACTACCTGGTGAGGAACAAGCTGGACAAGCTCGTGCAGGTCACGCACATGGGTGTCAATGCCGACCTGCAGGGCGACACCAACATGCGCTCCGACACGATAGACGGCGTCACGATGACCTCGGTCGGCAAGGGCAGGAACCTCGACCTGGACACCTTGTACAACGCGCTGCGCGAAGGGCAGAACTGCGAGATGTCGTTCAGCTGGAGCGGCACGCGGCCCGATGGCACGGCGGTGAGCGGCGGCCATGCGGTGGACCTGACCGGGGGCATCAACACGCTGGGCCAGCGCTCGCTGGGCTGGGCCTCCGACCGCAACCAGCGCGACGACGGCCAGGGCGCGGGCTTCAGCGGCTTCGAGCAGGCGCAGGTCACCGGCCCCGACGCCAACGGCCAGTACATGCTCAGCGGCCGCGGCAACCGCAAGATCAAGTCGGTGATCTGCGAGAAATTCGTCGTGCCCCCGGCCACCGTGAAGATCATCGAGACCATCGACCCCAAGGGCCACAAGTGCTGCGTGCAATCGCCGCCGCCGATGCTCAACGTCACCGTCGACAAGGGGGAGCTCACCGTGGCCGCCGCCGGCCCCACCAGCAGCGCCGCCTGGCTGCCGCTCAAGGGCAGCATCGCCAACGGCGCCTTCGATGCCGGCAGCACCGCGGCAGTGGCCGGCTTCGCCAAGGTCAGCACCCGCTTCACCGGCAGCTACGCCAACGGCAAGTACAGCGGCACGATCTCGGTGGGCGACAAGGGCGAGCTGTACGGCGTGCCGATCCAGTTCCGCGTGGAGATCAGCGAAGCGCTGCCCTCGGCCATCCGGCCGGCGATGCGCGTCAACGGCCTGCGGCAGGACCTGACGGTGGCCGGCGGCGAGCTGCTCAAGCCCTCGGTCAGCCTGACGGCCGGCCCCTACATCGGCCAGTCCGGCGACTGGTTCGTGGTGCTCGGCCTGGCCGATGGCCGCTGGCTGCACTTCGACCTGGCCACGATGAGCTGGCAGGACGGCATCGTGCCCACCTACACCGGCCCGCTGTTCGAGCTGCCCTACTTCGGCCTGCCCGCGGTCGACACGCTGCCACCCGGCACGCACAGCTTCTACTTCGGCTTCGACACGGTGCCCAACGGCCAGCTCGACTTCGACAAGGTGGTGTACGAGCGCACGCAGGTCACCGTGAAGGTCGCCACGCCCTGAGAGCATCGCCGAAGCTGTCAGCAATCTGTCGTATCGCATCAGCTTCATTGCGTCGGCAACACCCTCAGCGCGCTGCCGCAGGCTCATTGATCTGTCTCAAGCAGGCCCAAAACAACCAGCGCTAGCCTGCATCGCAACAGGGTCAAGCGATCCGGGCTGGACAAGCACCAGAACACCGGACTCACCAGGTCGCCGAGGAGTCGAGCACCATGAGGATCAGGCCTCTTTCACGCGCGTTGGCCATGGGCGCCATCGCCGCCGTCACCAGTGTCCTGGCCTTGCCCAGCCATGCGGTGGACAGCGCGGCCGCCGAGGCGCTGGCGCGGCAGAACAACTGCTTCAAGTGCCACGGCGTGGACAAGAAGAAGGACGGCCCGTCCTACAAGGAAGTGGCCGCCAAGTACAAGGGCAAGGCCGACGCCGAAGCGCGCCTGACCACCCACCTGACCACCGGCGAGAAGGCCAAGTTCCCCGACGGCCACGAAGAGGAACACAAGATCATCAAGGTCAAGGATCCGGCCGAGTTGAAGAACCTGATCGGCTGGATTCTTTCGCAGTGAGCTGAGCGCGCGAGGCGCTTGGGCGCCACGCGCTCCTTCCAACGTTCGATGGTGTGACCGGGCCGTTTGGCGGCCCGGCGGGAAGGGGCTTTGCCATGAAGAACCGAACAAGCTTGCACCGGGCCATGATGGCCCTGCTGGTGGGCCTGCTGGCGTGCTGCGTCACGCTGCCCGTGCGCGCCGCCACGAGCGCCGCCGTCAACGACGCGCTGCAGAAGGACGCTGTCTGCACCCGCTGCCACGACGAGAGCGAGCCGCGCGGCCTGCTGTCGATCTACCAGACCCGCCATGGCGTGAAGGCCGACAGCCGCACGCCCAGCTGCCAGTCCTGCCACGGGGACAGCAAGAACCACGTGGCGGGCGGCAAGGGCGAGAACGGGGCCAGCCGGCCTTCGCCCGACGTCATCTACAAGACCAAGAACGGCGTGTTCCCGCCCAGCCCGGCGGACGTGCAGGCCGGGGCCTGCATCAGCTGCCACCAGGACGGCAAGCGCACCCACTGGGCCGGCAGCCAGCACCAGAGCCGCGACGTGCCCTGCGCCGCCTGCCACAGCGTGCACGTGAAGTCCGATCCGGTGCTGACCAAGGCCACGCAGCCGGACGTCTGCTTCGCCTGCCACAAGACCGAGCGCGCGCAGACGCACCGCTTCTCCACCCACCCGCTGGCCGCCGGCAAGATGGCCTGCACCGACTGCCACAACCCGCATGGCAGCACCGGCCCGAAGCTGCTGGCCAAGAACTCGGTCAACGAGACCTGCTACACCTGCCATGCCGAGAAGCGCGGCCCCTTCCTGTGGGAACACGCGCCGGTGACCGACGACTGCACCAACTGCCACACGCCGCATGGCTCGACCCAGGCACCGCTGCTGAAGGCCCGCGCCCCCTGGCTGTGCCAGGAGTGCCACAGCGGTGACCACGGCGCCCAGGTGAACAGCGCCGCCAATCTGCAGAACGGGAATGTCACCACGGTCAACGGTGCGAACCCGCTGGCCAACGCGGCGGCCCGGGCCCAGATGGCCGGCCGCGCCTGCCTCAACTGCCACGTGCTGGTGCACGGATCCAACCACCCGGCTGGCTCCAAGTTCCAGCGCTGATCCATTCACCGGAGATCGACATGAACGCTGCCCATGGGACGAACCATGCGCTGCGGGCCACGGTGATCGCGGCCCAGGCCTGCCTTGCCACGCTGGTGGCACTGCCCCCCGCCCACGCAGCCGACGCGGTGGACCCCGCGCTGGCCGCGCTGGTGCAACCGACCAGCACGGTCGAGCTCGGCGTCGGCCACGTGAGCGACGGCGACTTCAAGGCCAACGAATACACCGGCCTGAAGAAGAAGGGTGCCTACGCGATCGGCAACTTCGACCTGCGCGGCGGCGGCAGCTACGACAGCGACGACGCCAGCCGCTGGAAGCTGCTGGGCCGCAACCTCGGCACCGAGGCCCGCGAGCTGTACGGCGAGTACAGCCTGCAGGGGCGCTTTCGCATCAGCCTGGGCTACGACGAGTTGCTGCGCAACCGCTCGGACAGCTACCAGACGCCGCTGCTGGGCGCCGGCACCAACGTGCTGAGCCTGCCGTCGAACTGGATCGTGCCGGTGGTGCCGCGCGTCAGCAGCACCGCGGCCAATGCGCGCGGCCTGCTGCCGGCGGTGACGGACTCGAGCGCGCTGGTCAATGGCGTGCTCACCGCGCCCACCGATGCACAGAGGAGCGTCGCTGCCGCGCTGCAGGCCGCGGACCTGCCCGCCTTCCAGCAGGTGGACCTGCACACCAGGCGCGCACGCTACGACCTGGCGGCCAGCTACCTGATCGACCGGCAATGGGAATTCAACGCCAGCTTCCGGCACGAGGACAAGACCGGCCTGAAGCCGATGGGCACCGTGAGCCGCGCCACCGGCGGCGACATCTCGACCATCATTCCCGACCTGATCGACCAGACCACCGAGCAGCTCAACCTCGGCCTGCAGTTCCGCAGCGACAAGGTGAGCGTGCAACTGGGCTACTACGGCTCGGTGTTCACGAACCACGTGCCCTCGATGACCTGGTCCAACTGGGCGCTGCCCGGCAACAGCCAGACCATGAGCACGGCGCCGAGCAACCAGTTCCACCAGCTCAACCTCACGGCCACCGCCAGCTTCAGCCCGACCACGCGGCTGGTCGCCAATGCCTCCTACGGCCGCGGCACGCAGAACGAGAGCTTCCTCACCGCCGCCTACACGCCGCTGGTGCCGGTGGCCTCGCTGGACGGCCTGGTCGTCACCCGCGCGGCGAACCTGAAGTTCAGCAGCCGGCCGATCAAGGACCTGGACCTGCACGCGGCCTACAAGTTCGACGAGCGCGACAACCGCAGCGCCGTGCACACCTACGGTTTCTACGACGCCGGGGAGCCCAAGGCCAGCGCCGCCTCGGTGTTCCAGGCCTACTTCCCGGGCGTGTCGCTCGGCGCGAACACCAACCTCAACGCGAACCGCCCCTACAGCCGGCGCGTGAACCAGCTGGACCTCGGCGCCGACTACCGGCTCAGCCGCGGCCAGGCGCTGAAGGCCGAGCTCGAGTCCCAGCAGATTGACCGCTACTGCAGCGGCAGCTGGATCGACTGCGTCGACGCGCACACCACCAAGGAGAACACGCTCAGGCTCGAATGGCGGCTCTCGGGCTGGCACACGCTGAATGCGCGCGTGGGCCTGGCGCACGGCGAACGCACGGTCAACTACAACGAGGACGCCTGGCTCGCGCTGGTGCCTGCTGCCACGCTCTCGCCCACCGGTGCCCCGAACGGGGCCACCGCCTACGGCACGCTGCAGCTGCTCGGCCTCACCGGCTATGGCCCGGTCAGCGGCCTCAATCCGCTGCCGACGGCCGGCAGCGCCGCGGCCTTCTTCTTCGCCAACAACAACGCGCTGGCCAACGCGCTGTACGGCAACCAGAACCGCATCAGCGAACTGCCGGGCATGCGCCGCTACAACATGGCCGACCGCACCCGCGACAAGGCGCGCGCCGGTCTCGAATGGCAGCCGGACGAGAAGCTCTCGCTGCAGGCCACGCTGGACCTGAACCAGGACGAGTACCGCCATTCGGTGTACGGCCTGCAGCGCGCCCGCAGCCAGGCGCTGAACCTGGACGGAAGCTACGCGCTCAGCGAGAACACCAGCCTCAACGCGTTCTTCACGCACGAGGAGCAGACCAGCCACAGCGCCGGCAACACCTATACCGCCAACAGCACGGCCGCGAATGTCAGCGGTTTCACCGCCATCCTCAACGGCTGCTTCGCCACCATCGCGCTGCGCAACGCCAGCAACAAGGTCGATCCCTGCCTGGACTGGTCGGCCGAGATGCGCGACCGCGTCGACACCCTCGGCGCCTCGTTCACCCAGCGCGGCTTGATGGGCGACCGGCTCGAGCTGAACGGCAGCCTGAGCTTCAGCCGCGCGCGCAGCAGCAACGACGTGGCCGGCGGCAACTACGCCAACAACCCGCTGGCCGTCACCGGCGCAGCCGCCGGCACGGTGGCCGCCTACTACATCGCCGCGGCACCGCTGCCGCTGGTGAAGACGCAGACCACCGAGCTGCAGTTCGGCGCGCGCTTCGCGATCGACAAGCAGCAGGCCCTGCGGGTGGGTTACCGCTACCAGCACATGCGCTCGAGCGACTGGGCCTACGACGGCCTGCAGTTCGGCGGCCTCTCCGGCGTGCTGCCCACCAACGAGACGGCGCCCAGCTACACCGTGCACACGGTGGGCCTGAGCTGGCTCTACAGCTTCCGCTGAAGCACCGCGCGCCGCCGACCACCGACAGGAGCCTGCCATGTCCACCGAGCAACCCGGCCTGCTGCGCCGCAGCTGGGCCGCCCTGCGCCGGCCCAGCGCGAAGTTCACGATGCTCGGCCTGCTGAGCATCGGCTTCGTCGGCGGCATCATCTTCTGGGGCGGCTTCAACACCGGCCTGGAGGCCACCAACTCGCTGGAGTTCTGCATCTCGTGCCACGAGATGCGCGACAACGTGTACCAGGAGTACAAGCAGACGGTGCACTACAGCAACCGCACCGGCGTGCGCGCGATCTGCTCGGACTGCCACGTGCCCAAGGACTGGACGCACAAGATGATCCGCAAGTCCAAGGCCAGCTTCGAGGTCTGGGGCAAGCTCACCGGCAGCATCGACACCAAGGAGAAGTTCGAGGCCCGCCGCATGACGCTGGCCACGCACGAGTGGGAGCGCATGAAGGATTCCGGCTCGCGCGAGTGCCGCAACTGCCACAGCTTCGAGGCGATGAGCGCCGACGTGCAGAAGCAGTCGATCTACAAGAAGCACATGAAGGGCAAGGAAGAAGGCAAGACCTGCATCGACTGCCACAAGGGCATCGCGCACCAGTTGCCGAAGGAATACCGCGACCCCGACGAGGGCTGAGCTTCCGCGCTGATCTTCTGCACTGAACTTCCACGCTGAGCGGCCGGCTCGCCCCGGCCTCGCTCCCCCGAAGCGCCCCTCGGCGACGCCGAGCGGGCGCTCTTGCGTGTCGTGAACTTGTTCACGCACAGCGCCTGTCTCCCGCATCCGCCAGAAAACGCTGTATCCATCGCGGGCCCGCGCTCGTAGGTGTCGCCCGTGCCCATCCCGGTACTCGCGAACACCTTCAACCCCTCGGGAGATAACGCATGACATCCACGTCCATCCCGCGCGCCCTGGGCGCGCTGGCGCTCACTGCCGCGCTGCTGCCGGCGCAAGCGGCCATCGTGCAGTTCGACTTCAGCAGCACGGTGACCTCGGGGCCCTTCTCGGGCCAGGTCGGCAACGGATCGATCCGCTTCGACGACGCCTTCGGCGGCTCCCTCGTGTCGCCCGGCGCCGGCAACGGCGGCCTCGAGATCGACTTCAGCTTCCTCGGCCAGACCTTCCACGAGAGCAACGACCAGGACTTCCCGGACTTCCCGCTGGTGACGCTGTTCGACGGCGCGCCGGTAGGCATCGACTTCGTGCTGGCCGAGGGCTTCTCCGGCGTCCACTTCGATGACGGCCGCATCGGCGGCATTGCGCTGCAAGGCGCGTTGCTGCCGGGCGACGGCGGCCTGCTGCTCGCGCCGATCGACATCACGCCTGCGCTGCAGACCGTGCCCGAGCCGGCGAGCTATGCGCTGGTGGGCCTGGCCCTGCTGGGCCTGGCCTTCAGCCGCCGCATGGCCCGGCGCTGAAGGAGCACGCCATGACCATCACGTCCCAATTCTCGAGCCGCGGCACCCTCACCGTGCAAGGCGATACGCTGTCCAACACGCTCAGCGTCTCGCGTGACGCCGCCGGCAAGCTGCTGGTCGACAACGGCGCGGTACCCACCACCGGCGGCGTGCCGACCGTTGCCAACACCCGCCTGGTGCAGGTGAACGGCGGCGACGGCGACGACACGCTGCTGATGAACGAGAGCAACGGCGCGCTGCCCAAGGTCAGCTTCTCCGGCGGCAACGGCAACGACACGATGACCGGCGGCTCCGGCGACGACCTGCTGCTGGGCGATGCCGGCAACGACACGCTGTTGGGCAAGGGCGGCGCCGACCTGCTGCACGGCGGCGACGGCAACGACGTGCTGACCGGCGGCAGCGGCAACGACTTCGTCTACGGCGATGCCGGCAACGACCGGCTGATCTGGAACCCGGGCGACGGCACGGACCTGTTCGAAGGCGGCGACGGCCTCGACACCGCCGAGGTCAACGGCGGCAACGGCAACGAGGTCTTCACGCTGACGGCCAACGGCAGCCGCGTCCGTTTCGACCGCGTCGACCCCGCGCCGTTCTCGCTCGACGTCGGCACGATCGAGCAGTTCGTCGTCCACATGAACGGCGGCGACGACAGCTTCAGCGCCACCGGCAACCTCGCCGCGCTGGTCGGCGTCACCGTCGACGGCGGCGCCGGCAACGACACGATCCTCGGCAGCAACGGCAACGACACGCTGATCGGCGGCGACGGCAACGACTTCATCGACGGCAACCAGGGCAACGACACCGCGCTGCTCGGCGCCGGCGACGACCTCTTCCAGTGGGACCCGGGCGATGGCAGCGACGTCGTCGAGGGCCAGGACGGCAACGACACGATGCGCTTCAACGGCGCGAACATCAACGAGGTCTTCACGCTGTCGGCCAACGGCGCGCGCACGCTGTTCACGCGCAACGTCGGCAACATCGTGATGGACGTCAACGGGGTCGAGACGGTCGAGCTGAACATGCTGGGCGGCGCCGATGCGCTGACCGTCAACGACCTGACCGGCACCGCGATGAGCACGGTGCGCGTGGACCTCGCCGGCACCCTCGGCGGCAGCACAGGCGACGCGGCGGCCGACAGCCTGACGCTCAATGGCAGCGGCGGCGCCGACAGCATCGACGTGAGCGGCACGGGCACGTCGGTGAGCGTGCTCGGGCTCGCGGCCCAGGTCACGCTGACGAACGTCGAAGGCGCCAACGACACGCTGGTGATCGCCGGCCTCGGCGGCGACGACGTGATCAGCGCCACTGCATTGCCGGCCGGTGTCGTCAACCTGACGCTCGATGGCGGCGCCGGCGACGATACGCTGCGCGGCAGCCAGGGTGCCGACACGCTGATCGGCGGCGACGGCAACGACTTCGTGCTGGGCGACGGCGGCAACGACATCGCGCTGATGGGCAATGGCGACGACGTCTTCGAATGGGACCCGGGCGACGGCAGCGACGTCGTCGAAGGCCAGGCGGGCACCGACACGCTGCTGTTCAATGGCGCGAACATCAACGAGACCATCAACATCGCGGCCAACGGCAGCCGGGTGCTCTTCACCCGCGACGTGGCCAACGTGTCGATGGACCTGAACCAGGTCGAGCACATCGCCTTCCACGCGTTCGGCGGTGCCGACACGCTCGTGGTCGGCGACCTGGGCGGCACCGGCGTCACGCGCATCGACCTCGACCTGGGCGTCAATGGCGCCGGCGACGGTCAGGCCGATAGCGTGACGGTCAATGCCAGCAATGCCGATGAATCGATCACCGTCACCGGCGGCGGCGGCAGCGTCAGCGTCGCCGGCCTGCCGGCCACCGTGAACCTGGCCTTCGCCGAGGCCGGCGATCGCCTGACGCTCAACGGCCAGGGCGGCAACGACGTCCTCAATGCCAGCGGCCTGCAGGCCGGCACGCTGCAGCTGACGATGAACGGTGGCCTCGGCAACGACCTGTTCGTCGGCAGCGGGGGCAACGACCTGATCGTCGGCGGCGACGGCAACGACACCGCGCTGATGGGCGCCGGCGACGACACCTTCGTGTGGAACCCGGGCGACGACAACGACATCATCGAAGGCCAGGCCGGCAGCGACACGCTGCAGTTCAACGGCGCGAACATTGCCGAGCGCATCGACATCAGCGCCAACGGCGGCCGCGTGCTGTTCACCCGCGATGTCGCGAGCGTGGTGATGGACCTCAACGACACCGAGACCCTTTCGTTCAAGGCGCTGGGCGGGGCCGACACCATCACCGTCAACGACCTCGGCGGCACCGACGTGACGGCGGTGCGCCTGGACCTCGCCGCGGCCGGTGGCGGCGGCGATGGTCAGGCCGATACCGTGACCGTCAACGCGACCAGCGGCGCCGATGTGGTGGTGGTCAACGGCGACGCCGGCACGGTGCAGGTGCTGGGCCTGTCGGCGACGGTCACGATCACCGGCTTCGAAGCCGGCCTCGACCGCCTGGTCATCAACCTGCTGGGCGGCGACGACACGCTGGAAGCCAGCGGCCTGCAGGCCGGCGCGATGCTGCTGACCGGCAACGGCGGCGACGGCGACGACGTGCTGATCGGTGGCGACGGCAACGACACGCTGAGCGGCGGCAATGGCGACGACGTGCTGGTCGGCGGGCCGGGCAACGACGTGCTCGATGGCGGGCCCGGCAACAACGTCACGATCCAGTTCGTCGGATCGCAGCTCGATCCGCTGGCCATCCTCTGAGCGCCCTGGGGGCCGTGCCTATGCAGCCAGCTGCGCCGGCCGGCCCCACTGCAGCGCCACCAGCGTGCCCACCATGCCCGACAGCAGGTAACCGCTGAGCGCCGCCAGCCCGAACTGCGACGACAGCCACAGCGTGACGATCGGCGCGAAGGCGGCGCCGAAGAGCCAGGCCATGTCCGCCGACAGCGCGGCGCCGAGATAGCGCGCCTGCGGCTGGAAGTGGTTGGCCAGCGCGCCGGCGGCCTGGCCGTAGGACAGCCCGAACAGCGTGAAGCCGAGCAGGAAGTACAGGTTCT
>NZ_JBGAGA010000010.1:0-115716 GCF_044226965.1 Aquabacterium sp.
ATCGACTGGCCGCGCGGCAAGCCGGTGCGCGTGCTCACGGCGACCAGCCCGGCGCTGAAGCTGGCGGTGGGCAGCGGCGCGGACTGGTTGTCGGTCGATGGCGAGCTGCGTGTCGACGAGCAGCGCGTGCTCGGCCTGCAGCAACTGCTGCAGCTGGTGCAGGACTCGCGCCGCAGCCGCTTCGTCGCGCTGGGCGAAGGCGAGTACCTGGCGCTGAGCGAGCAGCTGCGCCAGCAGCTGGCCGACCTGCAGGCGCTGGGCCAGCCGGCCAGGAAGGGCCTGCAGGTGCCGGCTGCGGCCGCCGCCTGGCTGGCCGAGACGCTGGAAGGCAGCGCGCTGTCCGGCGACCGGCGCTGGTCCCAACGCCTGAAAGCCCTGGAGGCCGCGGCCGCGCTGCAACCGGAGCCGCCGGCCGCCTTGCAGGCCCAGCTGCGCGGCTACCAGGCCGAGGGCTTTGCCTGGATGATGCGCTTGGCCCATGCCGGCCTGGGCGCCTGCCTGGCCGACGACATGGGCCTGGGCAAGACCGTGCAGACGCTGGCGATGCTGCTGGCGCGCGCGGCCGAGGGCCCGGCGCTGGTGCTGGCGCCGACCTCGGTGTGCGGCAACTGGGTGGCCGAGGCGCAGCGCTTCGCACCGGCCCTGCGCGTGCGGCTGTACGGCGAGGGCGATCGCGCGCAGGCGCTGCAGGGCCTGGGCCCGGGCGACCTGGTGGTGGCCTCTTACGCGCTGGCCCAGATCGACGACGAGGCCTTCGCGCCGGTGGCCTGGGCCACGCTGGTGCTCGACGAGGCCCAGGCGCTGAAGAACGCCGCCACCAAACGTGCAAAAGCCGTGGCCACGCTGCAGGCCGGCTTCCGCCTCGCGCTCACCGGCACGCCGGTGGAGAACCGGCTGGCCGACCTGTGGTCGATCATGAACCTGCTGAACCCGGGGCTGCTGGGCAGCGCGACGCAGTTCGCCGACCGTTTCGGCAATGCGATCGAGCGCGCCCGTGACGAGGCCGCGCGCCAGCGCCTGCGCCGGCTGGTCTCGCCCTTCCTGCTGCGCCGGACCAAGGCCCAGGTGCTGGACGACCTGCCGCCGCGCACCGAGATCATCCACCGCGTCGAGCCCGGCGCCGAAGAGCGCGCCTTCCTCGAAGCCACACGCCGGCAGGCGCTGGAGCGCGTCGAATCGCTGGGGCTGGAGCCCGGTGCGCCGCAGGCCTCGTTCCACCTGCTGGCCGAGCTGACCCGGCTGCGCCGCGCCGCCTGCGACCCGCGCCTGGTGGCGCCCGAATCGGGCCTGGTCGGCGCCAAGGTGCTCGAATTCGAACAGCTCGCGCTCGAACTGGTGGCCGGCCGCCACAAGGCGCTGGTGTTCAGCCAGTTCACCGACTTCCTGCGCCTGCTGGCCGAGCGCCTGCAGGCCGTCGGCATCGCCCACCAGTACCTCGACGGCAGCACGCCGGCCGCGGCACGCACGCAGCGCGTCGACGCCTTCCAGCGCGGAGAGGGCGATCTGTTCCTGATCAGCCTGAAGGCCGGCGGCTTCGGCCTGAACCTCACCGCGGCCGACTACGTGATCATCGTCGACCCCTGGTGGAACCCGGCCGCCGAAGACCAGGCCATGGGCCGCGCGCACCGTATCGGCCAGCAGCGGCCGGTCACCGTCTACCGGCTGGTAACGGCGGGCTCGATCGAGGAGCGCATCGTCGCGCTGCACCACGACAAGCGTGCGTTGGCCGAAGGCATCCTCGAAGGGCAGGACGGCGGCGCGCCGTTGCGGCCGGACGAGTTGCGCGTTCTGCTGTCTGCCGATTGACGCGTCAGCGACTTCGGGTTTTCACCGAGGCCTCCGCCCTTGTCGCTCCAGCGACATGCTCCGACGATGGTCGATCCATAGAATCGAACGATCGTGCTTTTTCCTGTTCCGACCTCCCCGCTGAAAGGGACTGCCTCATGAGCGCCAGCTACGAAGTTCGCGACGGTGTTGCCGTCATCACGATGAACAACCCGCCGGTCAACGGCCTGGGCTACGACACGCGGGTGGCGATGGCCGATGGCCTGGCGCGTGCGCAGGCCGATGCGGCGGTGAAGGCCATCGTGCTGACCGGTGCCGGCAAGGCCTTCTCGGGCGGAGCCGACATCCGCGAGTTCGGCTCGCCCAAGGCGATTGCCGAGCCGAACCTGCTGACACTGATCCGCATGGCCGAGCTGTGCGGCAAGCCCATCGTCGCGGCCATCCATTCGGTGTGCATGGGCGGCGGGTTGGAACTGGCGCTGGGCTGCCACTACCGCGTGGTGTCGCCCGGCACGCAGGTGGCGCTGCCCGAGGTGAAGATCGGCCTGATCCCCGGTGCCGGCGGCACGCAGCGCCTGCCGCGCGTGCTGGGCCTGGAGACCGCGCTGAACATGATCGTCAGCGGCGAGCCGGTGAAGAGCGAACTGCTGGCGATGCAGCCGGGCCAGAAGCTGTTCGACAAGCTGGTCGACGGCGACCTGATGGCCGGGGCCATCGCCTTCGCGCAGGAGGTGGCCGGCAAGCCGCTGCCGCCGCTGGTGCGTGACCTGAAGGTCTCGCACCCGAACCGCGAGGCCTACATCCAGTTCGCCCGCAACATGGTCAAGGGCATGTCCAAGAACTTCCCGGCGCCGGCCAAGTGCGTGGATGCCGTGGAGTATTCGCTAACGCGCAAATTCGATGACGGCATGGCCGGCGAGCGCGAGATCTTCACCGCGCTGATGTTCACGCCCGAGGCCAAGGCGCTGCGCCATGCCTTCCTGGGCGAGCGCGCCGCCAGCAAGATCCCCGACGTGCCCGAGTCGACCCCGGTGCGCGACATCAAGAAGGTGGGCGTCATCGGCGCCGGCACCATGGGCGGCGGCATCTCGATGAACTTCCTGAACGCCGGCGTGCCGGTGACCATCCTCGAGATGAAGCAGGAAGCGCTGGACCGCGGCGTGGCCACCATCCGCAAGAACTACGAGGCCCAGGTCAAGAAGGGCAAGTTGAAGCAGGACAAGTACGACCAGCGCATGGCGCTGCTGAGCACCACGCTGAGCTACGACGACCTGAAGGACTGCGACCTGATCATCGAGGCGGTGTTCGAGGAACTGGGCGTCAAGGAAACCGTGTTCAAGACGCTGGACGCCGTCGCCAAGCCTGGCGCCATCCTGGCGTCCAACACCTCGACGCTGGACGTCGACAAGATCGCCGCGTTCACGAAGCGCCCTCAGGACGTGGTCGGCATGCACTTCTTCAGCCCGGCCAACGTGATGAAGTTGCTGGAAGTGGTGCGCGGCAAGGCCACCGCGAAGGACGTGCTGGCCACCGTGATGGCCATCGGCAAGAAGATCAAGAAGACCGCGGTGGTGTCCGGCGTGTGCGACGGCTTCATCGGCAACCGCATGATCGAGCAGTACAGCCGCCAGGCCGGCTTCCTGCTGGACGAAGGCTGCACGCCGGCGCAGGTGGACAAGGCGATCGAGAAGTTCGGGTTCGCGATGGGCCCGTTCCGCATGGGCGACCTGGCCGGCAACGACATCGGCTGGGCCATCCGCAAGCGCCGCGCGATCGAGCACCCCGGCATGCGCTACAGCAAGACCGCCGACCTGCTGTGCGAGATGGGCCGCTACGGCCAGAAGACGCAGGCTGGTTGGTACGACTACCAAGCCGGCAAGCGTGACGCGATCCCGAGCGCCAAGGTCGACCAGATGATCGCCGACTACCGCAAGGAGCAGGGCATCACGCCGCGCAAGGTGAGCGACGAAGAGATCGTGCAACGCCTGGTGTTCGCGCTGGTCAACGAGGCGGCGAAGATCCTGGAAGAGGGCATTGCCAACAAGGCCAGCGACATCGACATGGTCTACCTCACCGGCTACGGCTTCCCGCTGCACCGCGGCGGCCCGCTGTGCTATGCCGACCAGGTGGGCCTGTACAACGTGGTCAGCACGATGAAGCGCTTCGCGGCCAACCCGCACGACGACGCGAGCTTCTGGCAACCCGCGCCGCTGCTGGCGAAGCTGGCGGCCGAAGGCAAGAGCTTCACCTGATCCATCGACGCTGACCTGCAAAAGGAGCGGCCATGAACGCCCGTGCCGAATTCACCCGGATGGAGGAATCCACCGCCGCCGACTGGCAGAAGATCGGCGCGGAGTTCATGCCCTTCGCGCAGAAGCTGCCCGAGCGGGTGCTGGCGCACCTGAAGCTGCTGGACGGCGACTACGGCGGCTTCCCGATCGACCGCTACCAGCATTCGCTGCAGACGGCGACCCGCGCGCTGAAGGACGGGCGCGACGAGGAATACGTGGTCTGCGCGCTGCTGCACGACATCGGCGACACGCTGGGCAGCTTCAACCACTTCGACATCGCCGCGGCGATCCTCAAGCCCTTCGTCTCGGAAGAGAACCTGTGGATGGTGCAGCACCACGGCATCTTCCAGGGCTATTACTTCTTCCACCACATCGGGCTGGATCGGAACCTGCGCGAGCAGTTCCGCGGCCATCCGCACTTCACCCGCACCGAGGAGTTCTGCGCGCTGTACGACAACCCGGCCTTCGACCCGAAGGCCGAGACGCTGCCGATCACCGAGTTCGAGCCGATGGTGCGCCGCGTGTTCGGCCAGGTGCGCCAGAGCGTGTACAAATCGGCCACGTCGGCCGTGGTGAGCTGACGCGGATAAGGAGCGTCCTCTCGTGGTCAAGCGTGCATTGCTGGGATTGGTGCTGTTGCTCGTGCTGCTGGCCGCCGCGCTGGCGGTGAACACCTGGCGCCAGGGTTCGGGCCAGCTCGATGTGCCGGCGGTGCAGGGCGTGGCGGTGGACGAAAAGGCGGTCGGCGAATCGCTGTCCGCGGCAATCCGGGCCCGCACCGTGTCGTCGCTGACCGAACCCCGGCTCAATGCCGAGCAGTTCGAGGCGCTGCACCTGCACCTGCAGACGCGCTACCCGAAGGTGCATGCCGCGCTGAAGCGCGAGGTGATCGGCGATTTCAGCCTGCTCTACACCTGGCCCGGCAGCGACCCCGCGGCGCCCGGCATCGCGCTGATGGCGCACCAGGACGTGGTGCCCATCGCCCCCGGCACCGAGGGCGACTGGCAGGCCGAGCCCTTTGGCGGTGCCCTCAAGGACGGCTTCGTCTGGGGCCGCGGCTCCTGGGACGACAAGGCCAACCTGATCTCCGAACTGGAAGCGGTGGAGATGCTGCTGGCCAGCGGCTTCAAGCCCAAGCGCACCATCTACCTGGTGTTCGGCGCCGACGAGGAAGTGGGCGGCGAGCGCGGCGCGCTGCAGATCGCCAAGCTGTTGCAGCAGCGCGGCGTCAAGCTCGACTTCGTGATCGACGAGGGCCTGCTGATCACCCAGGGCCTGATGCCCGGGCTGAAGGCACCTGCCGCGCTGGTGGGCGTGGCCGAGAAGGGCTACCTCTCGCTGGTGCTGCAGGCCAAGGCCACGCCCGGCCACTCGTCGATGCCGCCGGCGGCCCCGGGCCGCTCGGCCATCGGCCAGATGAGCGCGGCGCTGCAGCAACTGGACACGCACCCGCTGCCGGCCTCGATCAGCGGCGTGGCCGGCGAGATGTTCGATGCCGTGGCGCCCGAAATGAGCGGCTTCGGCCGCGTGGCCCTGAGCAACCGCTGGCTGCTGGGCCCGCTGGTGAAGAAGCAGCTGGAGCAGGGCAACAGCACCAACGCGCTGTTGCGTACGACCACCGCGCTGACGATGTTCAACGCCGGCAACAAGGACAACGTGCTGCCCGGCCGCGCCGAGGCCACGGTGAACTTCCGCATCCTGCCCGGCGAGACGCGCGAGAGCGTCACCGACTACGTCCGTCGCACCATCGCCAACGACGGCATCGAGCTCAAGCCGCTGGCCGGATCGAGCGACCCTTCTGCCGTGGCACCGACCGCCGGTGCGCCCTACCAGCTGATCAACCGCACCGTGCGCGAGCTGTTCCCGGGCACGCTGGTGGCGCCGGGGCTGATGCTGGCGGCCACCGATTCGCGCCACTTCCAGCCGCTGTCGGCCAACATCTTCAAGTTCTCGCCGGTGCGCGCCGGACCCGAGGACCTGAGCCGCTTCCACGGCACCAACGAACGCATCTCGCTGGCCAACCTGGCCGAGATGGTTCGCTTCTACCACCGGCTGCTGCAGCAATCCGCCGGCAGCTGACGTACCGACACCACCCGATTCACTGCATGCCACCAAGGAGCCTCGCATGAGCAACGCCGTCATCGTTTCCACCGCCCGCACCCCGCTCGCCAAGAGCTGGAAGGGCGCCTTCAACATGACGCATGGCGCCACGCTGGGCGGGCATGCGGTGCAGCATGCGGTGCAGCGCGCGGGCATCGACCCCGGCGCCATTGAAGACGTGCTGATGGGCTGTGCCAATCCCGAAGGCGCCACCGGCATGAACATCGCGCGCCAGATCGCGCTGCGCGCCGGGTTGCCGATCACGGTGAGCGGCGTGACGATCAACCGCTTCTGCTCCAGCGGGCTGCAGACCATCGCGATGGCAGCGCAGCGCATCATCGCCGGCGAGGGCGATGTGTACGTGGCCGGCGGCGTCGAGAGCATCTCCTGCGTGCAGCAGGAGATGAACCAGCACATGCTGATGGACCCGGCGCTGCAGAAGAGCAAGCCCGAGATCTACTGGACCATGCTGCAGACCGCCGAGAACGTGGCCAAGCGCTACAACATCTCGAAGGAGCGCATGGACCACTACGGTGCCGGCAGCCAGCAGAAGGCCTGCGCCGCGCAGGAGGCGGGCCTGTTCAAGGACGAGATCGCGCCGATCACCGTGACCGCCGGCGTGGCCGATGCGCAGCTGGGCCTGCGCAGCAAGGAGGTGACCGTCAGCGCCGATGAGGGCCTGCGCCCAGGCACCACCTACGAAGGCATCGTCGGCATCCGCTCCGCCATGCCGGGCGGCGTGGTGACGGCCGGCAATGCCAGCCAGTTCAGCGACGGCGCCGGTGCCTGTGTGCTGGTCAGCGACAGCTACGCGCAGCAGAAGGGCTTGAAGCCGCTGGGCCGCTTCCTCGGCTTTGCGGTGGCCGGCTGCGAGCCCGACGAGATGGGCATCGGCCCGGTCTTCGCGGTGCCCAAGGTGCTGGCCAAGCTGGGCCTGAAGGTGGACGACATCGACCTGTGGGAGCTGAACGAGGCCTTCGCGGTGCAGGTGCTGTACTGCGCCGACCGGCTGGGCATCCCGATGGACAGGCTCAACGTCAACGGCGGCGCCATTGCGGTGGGCCACCCCTACGGCGTCAGCGGCCAGCGCCTGACCGGCCATGCGTTGATCGAGGGCAAGCGCCGCGGCGCGAAGAAGGTCTGCGTGACGATGTGCATCGGCGGCGGCATGGGCGCGGCCGGGGTGTTCGAGGTGCTCTGACCATGACAGCGCTGCGCACTCCGGACGAACGGTTCCAGAACCTGCCGGGGTACGCGTTCGCGCCGCACTACCTCGAGAACCTGCCCAGCGCGCAGGGCCTGCGGCTGCACTACCTGGACGAAGGCCCGGCCGATGCGGCGGTGACGGCGCTGTGCCTGCACGGCAACCCCAGCTGGAGCTACCTGTACCGGCACATGATCCCGGTGTTCGCCGCCGCCGGCCTGCGGGTGGTGGCGCCGGACCTGATCGGCTTCGGCCGCTCCGACAAGCCCGCGGCGGAGGCTTGGCACCAGTTCGACCGGCACCGCCAGGTGCTGCTCGAGTTCGTCGACCAGCTCGACCTGCAGAACGTGCTGCTGGTGTGCCAGGACTGGGGCGGCCTGCTGGGCCTGACCTTGCCGCCGGCGCTGCCGATGCGCTTCACCCGCCTGCTGGTGATGAACACCACGCTGGGCACCGGAGAGGTGACCGAAGGCTTTCGCCAATGGCGCGCCTACTCGAACAGCCAGCCCGACATGGCCGTGGGCAAGCTGCTCGCGCGCGGCAAGCCGGACATGACACCGGCCGAGGCGGCCGCGTACGATGCGCCTTATCCCGATGCCGCGTTCAAGGCCGCGCTGCGCCGCTTCCCGAACATGGTGCCCGACGGTGCCGACGCACCCGGCGCCGCGGTCAGCCGCGAGGCCGCGGCGTTCTGGCGCCAGCAATGGCAGGGCGAGAGCTTCATGGCCGTCGGCATGAAGGACCCGGTGCTGGGGCCGGCCGCGATGGCCGCGCTGCGCGAGACGATCCGCGGCTGTCCGCCGCCGATGGAAATCGCCGAGGGCGGCCACTTCGTGCAGGAGTGGGGTGCGCCGATCGCGCGCGCCGCGCTGGCGCACTTCAAGCTGGGGTGACGAACATGACGCCGGAAGAACTCGAACGCTTCCTCGAACTCGGCCGCGAGGTGCTGGCCAAGCAGCCGTTCTCGGTGCTGGTCGGCGCGCAGCTGCTGCAGCTGAAGCCCGGCTTCTGCGAGCTGATGGTGCCGATGAGCGAAGAGATCCAGCAACAGCACGGCTTCGTGCACGGCGGGGTCATCAGCTACATGGCCGACAACGCGCTGACCTTTGCCGGCGGCACCGCGATGCGGGTGCCGGTGGTCACCGCCGAGTTCAAGATCAACTACCTGCGGCCGGCGGTCGGCGAGCGCTTCATCGCGCGCGCCGCGGCGGCCTACGTGGCGCGCAGCCAGTCGGTCTGCCGCTGCGAGGTGTTCGCGGTGAAGGACGGGCAGGAGAAGCTGTGCGCGATGGCCCAGGGCACGATCGCCAAGCTCGGCGAGGCGCCGCCCACCGGCACCGAGATGCAGTAGCGCTGCGCATGTCCGAAGCCTTCACGCTCGATCGCTGCCAGGCGATGTTCCGCGCCGCGCCCTTCGTCGCCGATGTCGGCATCGAGGCCACGGCCGTGTCGCCCGGCGAATGCCACAGCGCGCTGCAATTGCAGCCGCGCCACCTGCAGCACACCGGCGTCGTGCATGCCGGCGTGCTGACGACGATGGCCGACCACACCGCCGGCGCCGCCGCGCAGAGCAGCGTGCCGTCGGGCGGCGGCGTCATCCTCACCGCCGAGCTGAAGGTCAGCCTGTTGCGCGCGGCCCGCGGCCAAAGCCTGCGCTGCGCCGCCAAGGTGCTGAAGCCGGGGCGGCAGGTGGTGTTCGTCGAATCCGAGGTCTACGCGATCGACGGCGACAAGGAACAGCTGGTGGCCAAGCTCAGCGCGACGATGGCGGTGGTGGCCGCTGCCTTACCGGTTTAGCAATCTCACGAACGACGCCCTGCGATGCGACAGACCCTGGACTTCCTGCTCACCGACTGGCTGCGCGTGGCCGCGCTGACCGAGCGCCCGCGCTTTGCCGACCACACGCCCGAGACCTTCGGCCAGGTGCTGGACACCTGCGAACGCATCGCGCGCGAGAAGTACGCACCGTTCAACCGGCTGGTCGATACCGAAGAGCCGCGCTTCGACGGCGACAAGGTGATCCTGCCGGCCGCCACGCAGGCGGCCTGGAACGCCTATGCCGAGTCCGGCATGCTCAGCGCCGCGCAGGACTACGACATCGGCGGCATGCAGCTGCCCTACACGGTGGAGGCGGCGGCCAATGCCTTCTTCGCCAAGGCCTCGGTCAGCATCAGCAGCGCGCTGCTGACGGTGGGCAATGCCAACCTGCTGATGGCCCATGGCACCGAGGCGCAGAAGCGCGTGTTCGCGATGAACGAGTTCGCCGGCCGCTGGTCGGGCACGATGTGCCTGTCCGAGCCGCAGGCGGGCTCCAGCCTGTCCGACGTGGCCACCCGCGCCACGCCCGACGGCGCGGACTTCGAAGCCGACCTGCTGGGCCCGCGCTTCCGGCTGCGCGGCAACAAGATGTGGATCTCCTCGGGCGAGCACGAGCTCACCGAGAACATCGTGCACCTGGTGCTGGCCAAGATCCCGGGGCCGGACGGCAAGCCGGTGCCGGGCACCAAGGGCATCTCGCTGTTCATCGTGCCGAAGAAGCTGGTGGATGCCGAAGGCCGGCTGACCGGCGAGCGCAACGACGTGGCGCTGGCCGGCCTGAACCACAAGTGCGGCTGGCGCGGCACCACCAACACCTTGCTGAACTTCGGCGAAGGCCGCTTCACCCCCGGCGGCCAGGCCGGCGCGGTGGGCTACCTGGTGGGCCGCCCCGGCGAAGGCCTGCGCTGCATGTTCCACATGATGAACGAGGCGCGCATCGGCGTGGGCATGGCCGCCACGATGCTGGGCATGGCAGGCTACGAGGCCTCGCTGGCCTATGCGCGGCAGCGGCCGCAGGGCAGGCCGATCAGCAAGGGCGGCAAGGACGCCGCGCAGCCGCAGGTGCCCATCATCGAGCACGCCGACGTCAAGCGCATGCTGCTGGCGCAGAAGGCCTATGCCGAAGGCGCGCTGGCGCTGGAGCTGTACTGCGCGCGGCTGATCGACGAGCAGCACACCGGCGCGCCCGAGGCCGCCCGCGAGGCGGCGCTGCTGCTGGAAGTGCTGACGCCGATCGCCAAGAGCTGGCCCAGCGAGTGGTGCCTGGAAGCCAACAGCCTGGCGATCCAGGTGCACGGCGGCTACGGCTACACGCGCGACTTCCCGGTGGAGCAGTACTGGCGCGACAACCGGCTGAACATGATCCACGAAGGCACGCACGGCATCCAGGGCCTGGACCTGCTGGGCCGCAAGGTGGTGATGGACGGCGGCGCGGGGCTGAAGCTGCTGGCATCCAAAGTGAGCGACACCCTCCAGCGCGCCGGGCAGGTCGAAGGCCTGGCCGAGCACGGCCACGCGCTGGCCGGCGCGCTGCAGCGCCTGGGCGCGGCCACCAAGGCCGCCTGGGCCACCGGCGTGCCCGAAGAGGCCCTGGCCAATGCCACCGCCTACCTGCAGGCCTTCGGCCACGTGGTGCTGGCCTGGATCTGGCTGGACGTGGCGCTGGCCTCGCAGGCTCGGCTGGCCGAGGCACCGGACTTCCACCAGGGCAAGCTGCAGGCCTGCCGCTACTTCTTCGGCTACGAGTTGCCGAAGATCGACGGCTGGCTGGGCGTGGTGGCCAGCCGCAATGCCACCTGCCGCGAGATGCAGGACGCCTGGTTCTGAGCTTTACAGCGCCCGTCGTCCCCGTCGCCATCAACTCCGCGTATCGTCGCCGTCATGAACGCTTCGAAACTCGAAACCTGGGTCTGGGTGCTGATCTACGGCGGCCTGCTCACCGTGGTGCTGGGCCTGGCCGTCGAAGGCAAGGACTTCCCGTTGGGCTGGTCGATGGTGACCACCGGCGGCATCGCCGCCGCCTTGGGCGTGGTGCTGATCTTCGTGCGCGCCCGCCTCAAACCCTGAACACTTCCATCCTTTCATCATGAGCACACCGGTTCAACAACTGTTCGATTTGCGCGGCCAGGTCGCGCTGGTCACCGGCGGATCGCGCGGCCTCGGGCTGCAGATCGCCGAGGCGCTGGGCGAGGCCGGCGCGAAGATCATGCTCAGCTCGCGCAAGGCGGCCGACCTGGAGGAGGCCGCCGCGCACCTGAGCGAGCGCGGCATCGACGCGCGCTGGATCGCCGCCGACGCCGCGAACCCCGATGACGCGCGGCGCGTCTGCGCCGAGACGCTGGAGCGCCTGGGCCAGGTCGACATCCTGGTCAACAACGCCGGCGCCGCCTGGGGTGCACCGGCCGAGGACCATCCGCTCGAGGCCTGGGACAAGGTGATGAACCTGAACATCCGCAGCCTGTTCGTCTTCAGCCAGGCGGTGGCCAGGGACAGCATGATCCCGCGGCGCCGCGGCCGCATCCTGAACATCGCGTCCATCGCCGGGCTGGGCGGCAACCCGCCGGGCATGGAGACCATCGCCTACAACACCAGCAAGGGCGCGGTGGTGAACTTCACCCGCGCGCTGGCCTGCGAGTGGGGCGAGCACGGCATCACGGTGAACGCGCTGGCTCCCGGTTTCTTCCCGAGCAAGATGACCCGCGGCACGCTGGAGAAGTTCGGCGAGGACGCGATGGCCGCGCATGCGCCGCTGCGCCGGCTGGGCGACGACGACGACCTGAAGGGCGCGGCGTTGCTGCTGTGCTCGGCCGCCGGCAAGCACATCACCGGCCAGATCCTGGCGGTGGATGGCGGCGTGTCGGTCCTGACCGGCGGCTGATCCCTGATAACACCTGAAGAACGCGACACCATGAGCGCCATCGTCAACCACCAGATCCTGCTGGCCTCGCGCCCCGAAGGCGAAGCCAGCACCGCCAACTTCCGGCTGGCCCAGGCGCCGCTGCCCGCCCTGGCCGAGGGCCAGGTGCTGGTGCGCCACCACTACCTGAGCCTGGACCCCTACATGCGCGGCCGCATGAACGACAGCAAGAGCTACGCCGCGCCGCAGCCGCTGGGCCAGGTGATGGGCGGCGGCACGGTGGGCGAGATCGTCGAATCCCGCCATCCCCAGTTCCAGCCCGGCGACAAGGTCGTCGGCATGGGCGGCTGGCAGGAGTACAGCGTGGTCGACGCCGCGCAGCGCGGCACGCTGCGCAAGGTGGACACCACGCGCATCCCGCTGCCGGCCTACCTGGGCGCGGTGGGCATGCCCGGCGTCACGGCCTGGTACGGCCTGGTGAAGATCATCGCGCCCAAGGCCGGCGAGACGGTGCTCGTCAGTGCCGCCAGTGGCGCGGTGGGCGGCGCGGTGGGGCAGCTGGCCAAGGTGCGCGGCTGCCGCGCGGTGGGCATTGCCGGTGGGCCGGACAAGTGCCGCTACGTCACCGACGAACTCGGCTTCGATGCCTGCATCGACTACCGCCAGTACGCCGATGCCAAGGCGCTGGGCAAGGCGCTGCAGGCGGCCTGCCCGGACGGCATCGACGGCATCTTCGAGAACGTGGGCGGCATGGTGCTCGACGCGGCGATGCTCAACGCCAACGCGTTCTCGCGCATCGCGCTGTGCGGCATGATCAGCGGCTACGACGGCGCACCGATCCCGATGGCCGCGCCGCAACTGCTGCTGACGAACCGGATGAAGCTCGAGGGCTTCATCGTCAGCGAGCACATGGACGTGTGGCCCGAGGCGCTGAACGAGCTGGGCACGCTGGTGGCCACCGGCAAGCTGAAGTACCGCGAGACGGTGGCGCAAGGCATCGCCAGTGCGCCCGAGGCCTTCCTCGGCCTGCTGAAGGGCCGCAATTTCGGCAAGCAGCTGGTCAAGCTGACTTGAGCCGAGCGGCGATGACACCGCTCGGCTGGACCTGGCAGCGCTTCGGCGACCTGGGGGTCGATGGCGTCTACGACATGCTGGCGCTGCGCTGCCGCATCTTCATCCTCGAGCAGGGGCCCTACCTCGACCCCGACGGGCTGGACCGCGACAGCTGGCACCTGCTGGGCCGCGATGCCGGCGGCGAACTGCGCGCCTACCTGCGTGTCGTCGACCCGGGCCTGAAGTACGACGAGCCCTCGGTTGGCCGCGTGGTGCTGGACAAGGCGCTGCGCGGCAGCGGTGCAGGCGATGCGCTGGTCGCCGAAGGCGTGCGTCGCTGCGTGGCCGCGTGGCCCGGCCGCGGCATCCGCATCAGCGCGCAGGCGCACCTGCAGCGCTTCTATGGCCGCCAGGGCTTCGTCACGGTCGGCGACGAGTACCTGGAGGACAACATCCCCCATGTCGAGATGTGGAGGTCACCATGAGCGCAGCCTTGGTCACGCATGAGGTGCTGAACCAGAGCACGCCGCTGGTCGGCGCGAACCTGTTCACCGGCAACCGCGCGCTGCAGGACGCGCTCCGCTTCAACGCGCCGGCGCTGGACACCGCGCGGCTGGCCGTCCTCGGCGCCGAGATGGGCTCGGCCGAGATGCAGCAGCATGCGCGGCTGGCCAACCTGCACCCGCCGACGCTGCGCACGCACGACCGCTTCGGCCGCCGCGCCGACGAGGTCGAGTTCCATCCCAGCTACCACGCGCTGATCGGCAGCGCGATGCGCCATGGCCTGCATGGCACGCCCTGGGCGCAGGAGGCGGACGCGCACGTCGAGCGCGCCGCGGCCTTCATGCTGTTCACCGAGGCCGAGCCCTCGGTGCTGTGCCCGATCTCGATGAGCTATGCGGTGACGCCGGCGCTGCGCGCGAACGCCGCGCTGTACGCCGACTGGGCGCCGGGCCTGACCAGCACGCGCTACGACGGCCGCTTCCTGCCCTTCGACCAGAAGACCGGCCTGACCATGGGCATGGGCATGACCGAGAAGCAGGGCGGCTCGGACGTGCGCGCCAACACCACGCAGGCCGAACCTGCCGGCGAAGACCGCTGGGGCCAGCGCTACCGCATCACCGGCCACAAGTGGTTCTTCTCCGCGCCGATGTGCGACGCCTTCCTGGTGCTGGCGCAGACCCCCGCGGGCCTGAGCTGCTTCTTCCTGCCGCGCTGGCTGCCCGAATGGTGCGACGGTGGTGGCCTGAACGCGCTGCGCATCCAGCGCCTGAAGGACAAGCTCGGCAACCATGCCAACGCCAGCTCGGAGGTGGAGTTCCATGGCGCCACGGCCTGGCGGGTCGGCGACGAAGGCCGCGGCGTGCCGCAGATCCTGGCGATGGGCGCGCTGACGCGGCTGGACTGCGCGCTGGGCACCGCCGGCTTGATGCGCCAGGCGCTGTCGATCGCGCTGCACCACTGTGCCGAGCGCCAGGCCTTCGGCAGGCGCCTGGTCGAGCAGCCGATGATGCGCAACGTGCTGGCCGACCTGGCGCTGGAAAGCGAAGCCGCCACCGCCCTGGCGCTGCGCCTGGCGCGGTCCATCGACAAGACGGAAAACGGTCGCGACGAGCACGAGGCCTTGATGCGCCGCGTGCTGACGCCGATCTCGAAGTTCTGGATCTGCAAGCGCGGCAGCGCCTTCGCGCAGGAAGCGATGGAATGCCTGGGCGGCAACGGCTACGTCGAGGAGAACGGCGAGGGCGTGATGGCCCGCATCTACCGCGAGATGCCGCTCAACTCCATCTGGGAAGGCGCCGGCAACATCATGGCGCTGGACCTGCTGCGCTCGCTGCGCAGCGGACCGGTGGCCGAGGCGCTGGCGCACGAGGTGAGCCCGGCGAAGGGCGCGCACCCGGCCTTCGACGCGATGCGCGAGCGCGTGCTGCACGGCCTGGACGGCGCGACCGACGAGGCCCAGGCGCGCCGCCTGGCGCGCGACACCGCCCTGCTGGTGCAGGCCGCGCTGCTGCGCCAGCATGCGCCCGAACCCGTGTTCGCTGCCTTCTGCGCCGCCCGCCTGGGCGAGGGCAGCGACGTCTTCGGCGCGCTGCCGGCCGGCCATGACCTGGCCGCCATCCTCGAGCGCGCCCAACTCCACTAGCATCCAACATGAGCGACCTGATCCTCCACCACTACCCCAGCTCGCCGTTCTCCGAGAAGGTGCGGCTGATCTTCGGTTTCAAGGGCCTGGCCTGGCGCTCGGTGCACATCCCGGCCATCATGCCCAAGCCCGACGTGCTGGCGCTGACCGGCGGCTACCGCAAGACACCGTTCATGCAGATCGGGGCCGACATCTACTGCGACTCGGCGCTGATCGCCCGCGTGCTGGAAGCGCGCCAGCCCAGCCCGACGCTGTACCCGGCCAGCGCGCCGCTGGCGGTGCCGCTGGCGCAGTGGGCCGACTCGGCGCTGTTCTGGGCCGCGGTCACCTGGACCATGCAGCCTGCCGGCGTGTCGCACCTGTTCAACAACCCGGCGCCCGAGGTGATGAAGGCCTTTGGCGCCGACCGTGCGGCCTTCACCGGCAGCATGCGGCGGCTGACGCTGGCCGACGCCACCGCGCAGCTGGGCAGCTACCTCGGCTCGCTGGCCGCGCAGCTGCAGCAGCAGGGTGGGCCCTGGCTGTTCGGCGGCACGCCGACGATCGCCGACTTCTCGGTGGCCCATGCGCTGTGGTTCATCCGCCGCGGCGGGCCGGTGGCCGAGATCATCGGCCGCCATGCGGGCCTGAACGAGTGGCTCGACCGCGTGCTGGCGATTGGCCATGGCCGCAGCGAGCCGATGAGCAGCGCCGAGGCGATCGCAGTCGCGGCGGCGGGTGCCGCCGGTGGCCACGCCTTTTGCGAGGTAGGTGCCGGCCTCGGCTTCGAGCCCGGCCAGGCCGTGACGGTGGCCGCCACCGACTACGGCAGCGACCCGGTGGCCGGCACGCTGGTGGGCCTGAGCGCCGACGAGGTGGTGGTCCGCCGCACCGACGAGCGCGCCGGCACCGTGCACGTGCACTTCCCGCGCATCGGCTTCCAGATCAAGAAGGAGCAATCAGCATGATCGACTTCAAGGGCCGCACCGCGGTCATCACCGGCGCCGCGTCGGGCTTCGGCCTCGAGACCTCGCGCCAGTGCGCGCAGCTGGGCATGAACATCGTGATGGCCGACGTGCAGGCCGATGCGCTGGAACTCGCCGCGCGCGATGTGGCCGCGCTGGGCGCGCAGGTGCTGCCGTACCGGCTGGATGTGTCCAAGGCCGAGCAGGTGGAGGCCCTGGGCGCGGCCACGCAGGCCCGCTTCGGTGCGCCGCATTTCGTGTTCAACAACGCCGGCGTCGGCTCGGGCGGGCTGGTGTGGGAGAACAGCGTCAAGGACTGGGAGTGGGTGCTCGGCGTCAACCTCTGGGGCGTGATCCACGGCGTGCGCGTGTTCACGCCGATGATGCTGGCCGCCGCGCAGGCCGACCCGGGCTACGTCGGCCACATCGTCAACACGGCGTCGATGGCCGGCATGGTCAACCCACCGAACATGGGCGTCTACAACGTCAGCAAGCATGCGGTGGTGTCCCTGAGCGAGACGCTGTACCAGGACCTCTCGCTGGTCAGCGAGCAGGTGCATGCCCATGTGCTGTGCCCGTTCTTTGTGCCCACCGGCATCCACCAGAGCCACCGCAATCGGCCGGCCGACATCACCGACAAGCCCACCCGCAGCCAGCTGATCGGCCAGGCGATGAGCGAGAAGGCGGTCAGCAGCGGCAAGGTGACGGCGGCCGACGTGGCACGCAAGGTGATCGATGCGCTGCGCGAGAACCAGTTCTACGTCTTCAGCCATCCGAAGGCGCTGGGTTCGGTGCAGACGCGCCTGGAAGACGTGATGCAGGTGCGCAACCCCAGCGATCCGTTCAAGGACAAGCCCGAGGTCGGCGCGCAGCTGCGGCAGGCGCTGCGCGGCTGAAGGCCACTACTTCTCGGCCGGCGGCGGCGTGGTGCCGAAGGCCCAGGCGCGGGTCGACTGCGCCATCACGGCCTGAAGGCCGCCGAAGGCTTCGGCCAGCGGTGCGGCTTCTTCGAGGTCGCTTTCGTCCAGCACCTCGGCCAGCGCCAGGTAGGCGCACCACGGACCCTGGCGCTCCAGCAAAGCCAGTGCGGCCTGCGGGTGCAGCTGCAGCGCGGCCAGCGCGTCGGGCAGGGGGGTCTGCAGCAGCAGCGGCAGCATCGAAGCCAGGCCCAGCGTGAACAGCGCACCGGGCTGCGGCTCGCCTCGCGCTTCAGCCAGCAGTTCAAAGAAGCGGGCGCGGGCCAGCGCCATCGCCTGCAGCGCGGCCGAGGCCGGGCGCGCGGGCGCCTGGCGCACCAGCAGCACGCTGACCCAGCGGTAGAGCTCGTTGCGGCCCAGCAGCGCCACGGCCTGCTCGATCGACCCGAGCTCGCCACTGGCACACACCGCCGCGCTGTTGAGCTGGCGCAGCAGGCGGTAGCTCAGGCTCACGTCGGCCTTGATCGCGGCCACCAGGTCGGGCGTGTCGGCATCGCGCGCCAGCTGGTTCATCAACTTCAGCAGGCGCTGGGTCTGCGGCGTCAGCGGGCGTGCCTCGGGCGGCTCGGCGCGGCTGTCGATGTGGCAGCAGGCCAGGCGCACGCCAGCCCGCAGCGCGGCTTCGAGCGCCTCGATGCCGGGCAGGTCCAGCGCGATCAGCGGCAGGCCGCCCGGGTTTGCGCGCAGCGCGGCCACCAGGGCGGCGGCATCCAGTCCCGCGGTCGGCAGCACCTGGAAATCGGGTGCCGGCAGCACGGTGCCCACCCGGCTGCCGGCGCGCCAGCCCAGCTGCGCGCCCGCGGCGCGCCAGGCCTGCAGGCGCGGCAGCAGGGCAGTCAGTTCGGCGGGCTGCACGTCGTCGTCGTTCAGCGCCAGGAACATGTTCGCCTGCATGCTCTCGTGGCCCGTGGCATGCAGCAGCCAGGCCGCCGGCACTTCCCCGTAGGCCGCCTGGCCGTTCTGGGCGCAGGTGCGCATCGCCCCCAGCAGGCTGCCGATGCTGGCCGCCGCGGCGGCACTGTCGCCCCGGCCGCGCAGGCGGCGCAGCATGCCGTCGCCGAGGCGGAATTCGAAGCCGGCGATCTGGCCGCGCGGGCCGATCAAGGGCCGGTGCGCGCCCACCGGCACGCTGCGGCGCGCGTCGGGCGGCACGCTGGCAGGCCCGCCGGCGGCTGCGGCGCCCGGGCGCGACCGCACGCTGCCGCGCGGCGGCGGCGCCAGGGGCCTTGCGCGGCCGAGCAGGCGGTCGAACCAGGAGGCAAGCATGCGGGCGAGGCTACGCCGCTGCGGCGGCCGCGGTCTGCGAAAAAGCGCGCCAAATCAGGGGCAACCCGGAGCTTCGGTGCGCGGCCGGCGTGCCACGGTCCTCACTTGCGGGGGCGGCGACAGCGAGTCGACAACTACAATGGAAGGCTTGCCTGAACCTCGAAAACGCCTGGAAACCATGTCCCTGACCGCATCGTCGCCCACGCCAGATGCCGCGCCGAGCGCGCTCGAAGCCGAACTGGCGGTCCTGCTGGTCGAAGCGCTGAACCTCGACGTGGCCCCGGCCAGCATCGACCCCACGGCGCAGCTGTATGGCGAGGGCCTGGGCCTGGATTCGATCGACATCCTCGAGCTGGCGCTGGAGGTGTCCCGGCGCTATGGCTTCCAGCTGCGCTCGGACGACGAGAACAACCACCTGATCTTCCAGTCGCTGCGCACGCTGGCCGCCCATGTGGCCGCGCACCGCACCACCTGACGCGAGGCGGTGGCGGTGAGCCTGCGCATCACGCTGGGCCTGCTGGCGGTGGCGCTGTATGCGCTGGCCTCGCACTGGCTGATGGTGCATGCCGCCGACCGGCCCTGGGCGGTGGCCGCGCTGTTCGGCCCGCTGCTGCTGCCGGTGCTGGCGCTGGCCTGGCGCCGCGGCCAGGCCTTGCTGCTGGGCGTGTGCGCGCTGCTGGCCATGGGCCTGGTGTGGATCGTCTCGCAGGGCGGGCTGGGTAATGTACGGCGGCTGTACCTGGCCCAGCATGCCGGCGTGCACCTCGCGCTGGGGCTGAGCTTCCTGGCCAGCCTGCGCGGCGAGGGCGAGGCGCTGATCACGCAGATGGCGCGCCGCGTGCACGTGCTGACGCCGGCCATGCAGGCCTACACCGTGCGGGTCACGCGGCTGTGGGTCGGCTACTTCCTCGGCATGGTCCTGCTCTCGGTCGGCGTCTACGCGCTGCTGCCCTGGGAGGCCTGGTCGCTGCTGGCCAACGTGCTGACGCCGCTGCTGATCGGCGTGGTCTTCGTCGGTGAGCACTGGGCGCGCTACCGGCTGCACCCGGAGTTCGACCGCATCACGCTGGCGCAGATGGTGCAGTCCGTGCGCCACCCTTCCGGTGGCGCGGCGCGATGATGGTGGCCGGCACCTCGCCCCTGCTGGCCCCGCGTGACCTGGCCGCTCCTTTTGCGTGGCATCACGGGCGGCCGATCAGCGGCCACCGCTACCTGGCCGATGTGGCGGCGCTGGCCGCGCGCCTGCCGGCGGGCGCAGCGGTGATCAACCTGTGCCTCGACCGCTACCGCTTCGCCGTGGCGCTGGGGGCCGCGCTGCAGGCCGGCCGCACCAGCCTGCTGCCGCCGAACGCGCGGCCCGAGACCCTGCAGCAGCTGCGCGCCGACCATCCCCGGCTGTGCGCGCTGGCCGACGATGCCGCGCTGCAGATCGACGGCGTGCCGGTGCTGCAGGTGCCGCCCGCGGCCGAAGGCGATGCGACGCCGGCCGGCAGCGTGCCGGCCATCGACGCGCAGCTGTGCGCCGCGTGCCTGCTGACCTCGGGCTCCACCGGCGTGCCGCAGCCGCACCGCCGGCTGTGGGACGAGATCCGGCTCAGCGTGCAGGGCGCGACGCAGCGGCTGACCGAGACCCTCGGCCTGCCCTCGCTCGCCGGCCTGACGATCGTCGCCACCGTGCCGCCGCAGCACAGCTACGGGCTCGAATCCAGCGTGCTGCTGGCAATGCTGGGCGGCGCGGCCATCGACAGCGGCCGACCCTTCTACCCGGCCGACATCGCTGCCGCACTGGCCGCGGTGCCGCGGCCGCGCGCGCTGGTGACCACGCCGTTCCACCTGAAGGCGCTGCTCTCGGCCGGGCTGGCGCTGCCGCCGGTGGACGTGCTGCTGAGCGCGACCGCGCCGCTGTCGCCGCAACTGGCGCGCCAGGCCGAGCAGACGCTGGGCGGGCAGCTGATCGAGATCTACGGCTGCACCGAGGCCGGCCAGGTCGCCAGCCGTCGCACGGTCGAGAGCGAGGTGTGGTGCACCTTCGGCGAGATGCGCATCGCGCGGCTGGACCCGGGCGGCGGCGAGCCGGACCAGGACGAATGCTTCGTCGTGCAGGGCGGCCCGGTGCGCGAACCCACCCGCCTGGCCGACGTGCTGAAGCTCGAGGACGCGCGCCGCTTCCGGCTCTACGGCCGCGCCAACGACCTGATCCACGTGGCTGGCCGGCGCAGCTCGCTGGGCCACCTGAACTATCACCTGAACAGCCTGGAGGGGGTGCAGGACGGCGCGTTCTGGCTGCCCGATGAAGTGCCCGACGGCGTGGTGCGGCCGGTGGCCTTCGTCGTCGCGCCGGAGCTGAGCGCCGAGCAGGTCATCGCCGGGCTGCGCAGCCGGCTCGAGCCGGTGTTCGTGCCGCGGCGCGTGGTGCATGTGGACGCGCTGCCGCGCGAAGCCACCGGCAAGCTCACCGCGCAGGCCCTGCGCGCGCTGGCGCTGGCCCGCCTGGGCCCGGGCGCGGCACGGGGGCGCTGATGACCGGGCCCTTGCACGGCGAGCGCCGCATTCCGCCGGACCATCCCGCCTTTGCCGGCCACTTCCCGGGCCAGCCGCTGCTGCCCGGCGTGCTGCTGCTGGCCGAGGTGGCCGAACTGCTGCGCGAGGCCGGCGCACCCGAGGCGGCGCTGCACTTCGGCGCGGCCAAGTTCCTGGCGCCGGTGGGTCCGGGCGCGCTGCTGCGCATCCATGTGCAGGCGCCTGCGGCCGGCGCCGGCACGCGCCGCTTCGAGATCCTGCAGGACGAGCGGCTGGTGGCCACCGGCACGGTGGGCGCATGACGATCGAGCCGATCCACGCTTCGGCCGACGAAGCGCGCAACGCGCCCGGCTGGACCGCCGAACGCGAGCGCAGCAATGCCGCCACCCTGCGCGTGATGTGCTGGATCGCGCTGCGCTGCGGCCGGCGCGTCGCACGCTGGGTGCTGTACCCCATCGCGCTGTACTTCGTGCTGTTCTCGCCGCGCGCGCGCCGCAACAGCCGGCGCTACCTGGACCGCGCGCTGGGCCGGCCGGCCGGCTGGTCCGACGGCTTCCGCCATGTGTTCAGCTTCGCGTCGACCATCCTCGACCGCGTGTACTTCCTGCGCCACGAAGACCAGGCGATCGAGGTCGAGGTGCAGGGCCACGCGCATGTCGAGGCCTGTCTGGACGAGGGGCGCGGCGCCTTCCTGATCGGCGCGCATGTCGGCAGCTTCGAGGCCTTGCGCGTCTCCGGCCGCCACCGCGAGAACGTCGAGCTCACGATGGTGATGTACCCGGACAACGCGCGGCTGATCAACGCTGCGCTGGCCGCCATCGCGCCCGACGCGAAGCCGCAGATCATCGCGCTCGGCCGGCCGGAGTCGATGCTGCAGATCCGCGACAAGCTCGCCGCCGGCGGGCTGGTCGGCATGCTGGGCGACCGCTGGGTGCCCGGCGAATCGGTGCGCACGCGGCCGGTGCCGCTGCCCTTCCTGGGCCGCGACGCGCTGTTCAGCGACGGGCCCTTCCGCCTGGCCGCGCTGCTGCGCCAGAAGATGATCTTCATGGTCGGGCTGTACTGCGGCGGCGCACGCTACCAGGTGCGCTTCGTGCCGCTGGCCGACTTCAGCGTGCGCGATGCCGATGCCGCCGCGCGCGAGCAGCGCATCCAGGCGGCGATGGCCGCGTATGCCGCGCTCCTAGAATCGCTGTGCCGTGAGATGCCCTACAACTGGTTCAACTTCCATGACTTCTGGCAGGAAGATGCGGACTGAGTTCGCATCGGCACGGCGGCGCTGCCTGGCTGTCGTGCTGGCGCTGATGGCCGGCAGTGGCCTGGCGGCGGCGGCCCCGCTGCAGCTGGACGAACTGATGACCCTGCTGGCCCAGGTGCGCAGCGGCGAGGCCCGCTTCACCGAACAGCGCATCGTCAAGGGGCTCGACGCGCCCTTGCTCAGCAGCGGCACGCTGAGTTTCGCGGCGCCCGACCGCTTCGCCCGCCGCACGCTGGAGCCGCGGCCGGAGAGCATGGTGGTCGAAGGGCCGATCGTCACGCTGACCAAGGGTGGCCGCAGCCGCAGCCTGGTGCTCGACGCGTCGCCGGAGACCGAAGCCATCGTCGAAGCGGTGCGCGGCACCCTGACCGGCAATGCGCAGACCCTGAAGGCGCATTTCAAGGTCGCCGTCAGCGGCAGCACCGACCAGTGGGCGCTGGAGCTGCAGCCGATCGAGCCGCGGCTGCAGGTGATGCTGGCCAGCGTGCGCATCGCCGGCCGCCGCGCCGAGGTGCGGACGGTGGAAATGCGCATGGCCGATGGCGACCGCTCGGTGATGAGCATCGAGCCGCTGTCCGCCGACAAGAAGCCGTGAAGCCGGCCGATCCGGCCGCGCCGCTCACCTGGCGCCGCCGCCTCGCGGCGCTGCTGCTGTGGCTGGCCGCGCTGGCGGCCGGCGCGGTGTTCATCGCGCACAGCCGCTTCTCGGCCGACCTGTCGGCCTTCCTGCCGGCGAGCCCCGACGCGCGCCAGCAGTTGCTGATCGAGCAGATCCAGAGCGGCGTCGCGTCGCGGACGCTGATGATGGCTGTGAGCGGCGGCGACGCCACGCAGCGCGCCGAGGCTTCGCGCCAGCTCGCGCAGGCCTTGCGCGCCGGCGGCGGCTTCGAGCAGGTGCACAACGGCGACATCGCGTTCTGGCAGACCAGCGGCGCCGGCGAATGGCTGTTCGCGCACCGCTACCACCTGAGCCCGGCGGTCGATGCGCGACGCTTCACGGTGGAAGGGCTGCGCGACGCCATCGACGACACCGTCTCGCTGCTCGGCACGCCGGCCGGTGCCGCGATCAAGCCGCTGCTGGAGACCGACCCCACCGGCGAGACGCGCCGCATCGTCGAGGCCATGCTGCCGCCCGAAGCGCCGCGCAGCGAGCAGGGCGTGTGGGTCTCGCGCACGGCGCCGCGCGCGGTGCTGCTGGCGCAGGCCAGGGTGGCCGGTGGCGACCTCGACGGGCAGGCGGCGCTGCTGGCCTCGGTGCACGCGGCCTTCGACCAGGTGCGGCGCCAGCCAGGCCTGGGCGCACTGCAGCTGCAGATCAGCGGTCCGCCGGTGTTCGCGGTGGACAGCCGCGCGCAGATCGAGCGCGAGGTCAAGCAACTGGCCATCGTCGGCACGGTGCTGATGGGCGCGGTGCTGCTGGCCGCCTTCGCCTCGCTGCCGGCGCTGGGCGTGGCCTTCGTGCCGGTGGCCAGCGGCGTGGTCGGCGGCATCGTCGCGGTGAGCCTGGGCTTCGGCACGGTGCACGGCATCACGCTGGGCTTCGGCAGCACCTTGATCGGCGAGGCCGTGGACTATGCGATCTATTACCTGATCCAGGCGCGCGGCGCCGCACGGCCCGGCACCGGCTGGCGCCAGTGGCGCGCGGCTTCGTGGCCGACGGTGCGGCTGGGGCTGCTGACCTCGGTCTGTGGGTTTGCGGCGCTGGTGTTCTCGGGCTTTCCAGGCCTGGCGCAGCTGGGTGTCTTCTCGCTGGTCGGCCTGCTGACGGCGGCATTGGTCACCCGCTGGGTGCTGCCGGCGCTGATGCCCGATGGTGCCGCCGGCCTGGGCCTGCGCCGCTGGCTGGGCCAGCATGCGGCGGCACTGGCCGCGCGCCTGCCGGCGCTGCGGCGGCCGCTGTGGGCCATCAGCCTCGTCGTGCTGGCGGGCCTGCTGTGGCAGCACGACCGACTCTGGCGCGGCGACCTGGCCTCGCTGAGCCCGGTGCCGCGGGCGGCGATGGCGCTGGACGCCGAACTGCGCGCCGACCTTGCGGCCAGCGACGCGCGCACGCTGGTGGTGGTGCAGGGCGCCGACGAGCAGGCCGCGCTGCGTGCGGCCGAGGCCGCCGGCAGCAGGCTCGACGCGCTGGTCGAGCAGGGCCGCATCGCCGGATACGACAGCCCCGCGCGCTGGCTGCCCAGCCTGGCCACGCAGCAGGCACGGCTGGCGGCACTGCCCGATGCGCAGACGCTGCGCGAACGCCTGGCCCAGGCCACCGCCGGCGGGCCGCTGAAGGCCGAGCGGCTCGCGCCCTTCATCGACCAGGTGCAGCAGGCGCGCACGCGGCCGCCGGTCGACCGCGCCGCGCTGCGGGGCAGCCCGCTGGCGCCGCTGGTCGATGCGCTGCTGTTCCAGCGCCCGGGCGGCGGCTGGAGCGCGATGCTTTCGCTGCAGCCGGGCCGGCAGGCGATGGCCCCGGCGGCCCTGCGCGCGGCGCTGCAGGACGTGCCCGGCCTGCAGGTGGTGGACATCAAGCAGGAACTCGACAGCCTGTACCAGCGCTACCTGCGCGAGGCCTTGTGGCAGTCGCTGCTCGGCGCGCTGGCGGTTGTCGCGCTGCTGGCCTTCTCGCTGCGTTCGTGGCGGCGGCTGCTGGCGGTGTGCCAGCCGCTGGCGCTGGCGGTGCTGCTGACGCTGGGCGGCCTGGCGCTGGCGCAGGTGCCGCTGGGCATCCTGCACCTGGTGGGGCTGCTGCTGGTGGTGGCGGTGGGCTCGAACTACGCGCTGTTCTTCGACCAGATCAGCCACCAGGGCGGGGCCGATGCCGACACGCTGGCCTCGCTGGTGCTGGCCAACGGCACCACCGTGCTGTCGTTCGGGCTGATCGCGCTGTCGCACATCCCGGCGCTGTCGGCCATCGGCCAGGTGGTGGCGCCTGGCGCGCTGCTGGCGCTGCTGCTGTCGGCCACCTTCGTCGGCTGGCATGCCGGGGTGCCCATGGGAGAATCCGCGCCCGCCGAGGAGCCCCTGTCTTGACCGCCCGCGCCACCACCGCCGTCACGCCTGCGCGCAGCAGCGCGCCGCTGAGCCTGTTCCTGCGTGCGACGGTGGCCGTGCATGCCCTGCTGCTGCCGGCGCTGCTGATCTGGCCCGCGCAATGGCGCTGGGCGCTGGCGGCCCTGGTGCTCAACCACGGCCTGATCACGCTGGGCGGGCTGTGGCCGCGCGCCGGCTGGCTGGGCCCGAACCTGACGCGGCTGCCGCCGGCCGCAGCCGCGCGCGGCGAGGTGGCGCTGACCATCGACGACGGGCCCGATCCGGCGGTGACGCCGGCGGTGCTGCGGCTGCTGAAGGCGCATGAGGCCCGCGCCACCTTCTTCTGCATCGCGCAGCGCGCGGCCGAGCACCCCTCGCTGGTGGCCGACATCGTCGCCCAGGGCCACAGCGTGCAGAACCACAGCCTGCGGCACCGGCACACCTTCTCGTTCCTCGGGCCGCGTGGCTTCCTGGCCGAGATCAGCGAGGCGCAGCGCCTGCTCGGCGGCTTGACCGGTGAAGCACCGCGCTTCTTCCGTGCGCCGGCCGGCCTGCGCAACCCGTTCCTGCAGCCGGTGCTGCAGCGCCTGGGCCTGCAGCTGACGAGCTGGACGCGGCGTGGCTTTGATACCCGCGAGGTCGATGCCGAACGCGTGCTCGAACGCCTGACGCGGGGCCTGGCCGGCGGCGACATCCTGCTGCTGCACGACGGCCATGCCGCGCGCAACTCGCAGGGCCAGCCGGTGGTGCTGCAGGTGCTGCCGGCGCTGCTGGCGCGTATCCGCCAGCAGGGACTGCATTGCGTGACCCTGCCCGAGGCGATGGCCGACCCGCTGCCGGGCTCCTCGGTGTTCCTGCCGCTGCAGGCCTCGCCCGAGGCCTGATTGCCGTTCGACTCGTGACGATGACTTTGCCTGCTAGCGTTTCCCCGAGCACCGCGCTGCCGCAGCGCACGGCCGCCACCGACGCCGCCTGGCGCGCGCTGCACGAGGCGGCCTGCGCGCCGTACCGGCAGTCCGGCCGCTTCGCCTGGCATTTCGCGCGCGGCAAGCTCGGGCGCGACCCGGTGTTCCGCAACCTGCTGGAGCGCGGCCAGCTGCCGGCGCAGGGCCACGTGGTCGACATCGGCTGCGGCCAGGGCCTGCTGGCCAGCCTGATGGCGTCGATCGATGCGATGCATGCGCAGGGCCGCTGGCCGGCCCACTGGCCTGCGCCGCCGCTGGGCAACCGCTACACCGGCATCGAGCTGATGCCGCGCGACGTGGCCCGCGCCGAGACGGCGCTGGCCGGCCTGGTGCCCAAGCCCGGCTTCGTCTGTGGCGACATGCGCGAGGTGCCGCTGCCGCCCTGCGACGCGGTGGTGATCCTCGACGTGCTGCACTACGTCGACCATGCGGCGCAGGCCGCGCTGCTGAAGCGCGTGGCGCAGGCCCTGCGGCCGGGCGGCCGGCTGCTGCTGCGCGTGGGCGATGCCGACAGCCGGCGCGGCTTCGTGATCAGCCAGTGGGTCGACCGCATCGTCACGATGGTGCGCGGCCACCGTGTGCCGCCCACCTATGGCCGCCCGCTGCGCGCCTGGGTGGCGCTGCTGCAGCAGCAGGGCTTCCGCGTGGAGCCGCTGCCGATGAGCCAGGGCACGCCCTTCGCCAACGTGCTGCTGGTGGCCGAACGGGGGGATAGCGCGTGAAGACGCCGGCCACGCTGGACCGGGCCGGCATCGCCGCACGCATTCCGCATGCCGGCCGCATGTGCCTGCTGGACGCGATGCTGCACTGGGACCACGAGCGCATCGCCTGCGAGACCGACAGTCACCGCGCGGCCGACAACCCGCTGCGCAGCCGCAGCGGCCTGCAGGCGGCCTGCGCGATCGAGTACGCGGCGCAAGCCATGGCCTTGCACGGCGCGCTGGTGGCGCCGGCCGGCGCGGGTCCGCAGGCCGGCTACCTGGCCAGCGTGCGCGGCGTGAAGCTGGCGGTGGCGCGGCTGGACGAACTGCCCGGCCCGCTGCAGGTGCGGGCGCAGCGGCTGGCCGGCGACGAGCGCCAGGTGATGTACGCCTTCGAGCTGGACTGTGCGCCGCTGGGCCGCATTGCCGAAGGGCGCGCGACGGTGGTGCTGAACACGCCGCTGCCGGCGGCGTCGACGGAGGCGAGGGCATGACGACGGCTTCTTCCCTGCCGCTGGCCGGCAAGCGCGCGCTGGTCACCGGCGCCAGTGGCGCACTGGGCAGCGCCATCGCACGCCGGCTGGCCACCGATGGCGCGCAGCTGCTGCTGCACGCCAGCTCGCGGCCCGAGGCCATCGAGCAGCTGGCCGCCGAGCTGCGCGCCGCCGGCGCCGGTGCCGAGTGCCACGTGTTCGACGTGGCCGATGCCGCCGCCGCGCAGGCGGCCTGCGAGCGCATGCTGGCGGCCGGCGCGGTGCAGGTGATCGTCAACAACGCCGGCGTGCACGACGACGCGGTGTTCCCCGGCATGCGCGCCGCACAGTGGCACCGGGTCATCGATGTCTCGCTGCACGGCTTCTTCCACGTCACCCAGCCGCTGCTGCTGCCGATGCTGCGCACGCGCTGGGGCCGCATCGTCAACATCTCGTCGGTGGCGGCGCTGATGGGCAACCGCGGCCAGGTGAACTACGCCGCGGCCAAGGGCGCGCTGAACAGCGCGACCAAGGCGCTGTCGCTGGAGGTGGCCAGCCGCGGCGTGACGGTGAACGCGGTGGCACCCGGCATCATCGCCTCGCCGATGGCCGACGGCAGCTTCGACGCCGCGGCCATCGCGCAGCTGGTGCCGGCCAAGCGCGCCGGGCGGCCTGAGGAGGTGGCCGACCTGGTCGGCTTCCTTGCCGGGCCGCAGGCCGCCTACATCAGCGGCCAGGTCATCGCGATCAACGGCGGCATGTGCTGACCGCGCCGGCCGGCGAAGCGCTCAGCGCTGGAACGGCGGCCGCCGCAGCAGGCGCTTGATCAGCAGCAGTGGCAGCCGCAGGATGAACTCCAGCACCAGGCGGGTGTGCATCCACGTCAATAGCGCGTTATCGCGTCCGTACTTGAAGTGCGAGACGCCGCCGTCCTCGGGCCGCGGGTAGATCACCGGCGCATCCACGTTCATCGGCTTCACGCCGCGCCAGGCCAGGCGCACCACCGCCTCGGTGTCGAAGTCGAAGCGGCGCATCCAGGGCTGGCGCTCCATCACCGCGACCAGGTCCTTGATCGGGTAGACGCGGAAGCCGAACAGCGAATCGCCGATGCCGGCGCCCAGCGTCTCGAGGTTGGTCCAGGCGTTGGACACGCGGCGGCCGCGCACGCGCAGCAGCGGTGCGCTGGCGTCGAACACCGGCTTGCCCAGCACCATGGCCTCGGGCCGCTCGCGCGAGCGCTGCATGAAGCCCGGGATCAGCGCGGCCGGGTGCTGGCCGTCGGCATCCATCGTCAGCGCGTGGGTGAAGCCGGCGGCCTGCGCGGCGCGCAGCCCGTGCAGCACGGCCGCACCCTTGCCCTGGTTCTGCGGCAGCTGGAACACGCGCAGGCCGCTGTCGGCGGCCATCTCGCGCGCCAGCGCCTCACCCGAGCCGTCGGTGCTGCCGTCGATCACCACCCACACCGGGTTCCATTGGGCGCGTGCGGCGCGCACGGTCTGCGCCAGCAGCCGGCCGGTGTTGTAGCTGGGGATCAGCACCAGGTGGGTGCTGGAAGGGCGTTGCGGCGCGTTCATCGGCGCACGCCGGCGGCGAAGTAGGCCTCGAGCTCCTTCAGCAGCGCGTCGGGGTCGGGCGAGGGTTCGAAGCGCTGGCCCATGCGCACGGTGAAGACGATGGGCAACGGCGGCAGCTTCCACAGCGGCCAACCCTTGCCGAGGTAGGGGCTGTGGGTGTCGATGAACACGGTCTGGATCGGGGCCTTGGCCAGCTTGGCCATCAGCGTGACGCCGGGTCGGAACGGGTTGATCGGCGACTGCACCGTGCGCGTGCCCTCGGGGAACACCACCAGCTGCCCGCCTGCCTTCAGGTCGTTGACGGCCAGGCGCACCATCGTCAGCGGCGAGGCGTTGCTGACATAGCGTGCCAGCTTGGCGCCGGCGCCGAGGAACACGTTGCCCAGCAGGCTGGCCTTCATGATGCAGGCGGCACGCGGCAGGCGGGCCACCAGCATCAGCGCATCGAGCATGCTGGGGTGGTTGGCCACGACGATCAGCCCGCGCTCGTCGCGCAGCGCGTCCAGCACGCCGGCTTCGAGCCGGAGCATCCCGGTGACCGCCGCAATCGCCCAGAACAGCCGGTAGCCGTAGGCGATGCCGGCGCGGCCGATGGCCCGGCCGCGCGCCTGCGGCAGCAGCGGGTACAGCAGCGCGGCGATCAGGTTCCACGCCAGCGACATCAGGCCCAGCAGCAGCAGCAGCAGGTACAGCAGCAGCGTGGCCGGCAGCACCAGCGGCCAGGGCAGGGGCCGCGAACCGCGCCGCGGGCCGGGGCCGTCTGCGCGGTCGGCCGAGGGGCTGCGCGTCGGCTTCATTCTTCGTTGACGCTCACACGCTGGTCGGAACGGGCCAGGACCCAGGATACCGCGACACCCACCGACCACTGGCTGTGCTGCCGCACCAGCGGGCTGTCGGCAAAGCGGGCCCCGGAAAGCTGGTCGAACTTGATGAAGCCGCCGAGCCAGCGCTGGCCGTCGCGCTGCGACACCGCGGCCAGCAGCGTGCTGCCGCCGTAGCCGCCGGGGGCCGCGTAGGCCGGGCGCTGCGCGGTGGCGTAGGCCGGGGCCACCTCGTAGAAGTAGCTGTGCAGGCGGCGGTCGCCGAACACCGGGCCGCCGAGCAGGCCGATGTGCCAGGGCCCCTGGCGCAGGTCGAGGTTCAGGTTCGGCGTGCTGATCCAGCCGGCCAGGCGCGGCTGCGAGCCGACCGTGATCGCCGCCCGCACCGGCAGCCGCAGGTCCAGCTTCCAGTCGCGGCCGCGGCCCAGCGTCCAGTTCAGGTTGGGGCCGATTTCCACCGTGGGCTTCAGGTCCGGCATGCCTTCGCGCGCGCGGTTGTCGCGGCTGCGCGTGGGCGCGCTGGCCGACGCGCTCAGGTCGAGCTCGAAGCGCTCGGCATCGAGCAGCAGCGCTCGCGCGCCGTCGCGGTCGGCCTTGAAGATCTTGCCGCGGTAGACGATGTAGGGCACCGGCAGCAGCCAGGTGTGCGACTGGTCGGAGCCGCGGTAGTGCGGCAGCTGCAGCACACCGGCGCCGAGGCCCAGCTCCCACAGCGGGCGATCCACCGTGCGTGGCGCCGGCTTCTCTTCCGCCGCCTGCAGCCCGGTGGCGGCCAGGGCGGCCACCAGGCCGCCGCTGACGAAGGCGAGGCGGCTCATCGCAGCTGCCCTTCGCAGCGGGCCCAGGCCTCGATCTCGACCAGCAGGTCGGCGCGGCAGATGTCGGCTTCGAGGAACAGCGCGTGGCGCAGCAGCGGCGCCTCGGCGCCCAGCGCGCGCTGCAGCGCTTCGCGCAGGGCCGGGGCGTCTGCGGCGTGGCGCACGTACACGGTGGGCCGCAGGTCTTCGAGGCGCAGGCCGGTGGCGCCGCGGCGGGCCGCGCCATCGATCACCGCGCGCAGGTTGCGCAGCGTCTCCTGCAGCTGCGCCTGCACGTCGCCCGCATGCAGCGTGGCATGGCCGACGATGCTGGCCGTGCCCGAGACCAGCAGCAGGAGTTGCCCGTCGCCGGCATCGGCCAGCACTGCGCGCGAGAAGCTCGGCGCGCGCGGGCCGTATTGCGCGGGGTAGTGGTAGGCCGAGACCTGGCGCGGGTTCTCGATCGGCACGGCCGGCGAGCGGGCGGCCAACACGCGCAGGCAGAACGGGCCGTGGTGCGAGCCCAGCGCGCAGGCGGCCGGCGCGCCTTCGAACGCGGCATGGCCGGCTTCGAGGAAGGCCTGCTGCCGGCCGGCGTTGAAGTGGCGGTAGCGCTCCAGCCCGGCCTGCTCGGCATTGATGTGCGGCAGGTAGTTCCACAGGCGCAGCGGATGGATGTAGCCGCTGCGGCGCAGGCAGGCGAAGAGATCGAGGTAGGCGCCCCGCACCACGCCGGCGAGGTCACCGTCGGCCGGTTCGTCGACTTCCATCGAGGCGTACAGCCAGCGGCCGTCGCAGCGCCATTGCAGCAGGCCTTCGCTGCCGGATTCGATGGGAGCGTGGCTCGACAGCCAGTTCTCTTGCGCCGGCTCGCCGCACAGGCGCTGCAGCGTCGGCGCCAGATCCCGGTGCCTTGCGATGCCCTGTGCTGCGGCATCGAGCAAGCCCGGCCTCGTGTGATTCATGCCTTGTCCTGTTCGTGGGGCGTCCGCCGCGTGCTCCCTCGGTGCCACGCGCGTGGCAGGGCGGCGCCTGTCGGGCGGCGATTATGCCGAAGCCACCCGTGCGCCGACCTGGCCCTTCGGAGGGATGCGCGGGGGTGGCCCTATGGCAAACTCGCGCGCCTTGTTTTCCTGCCGGCCCCTTTGTGCGGGCCTTTCCCCTTGGACAAGATTCTTCTGCAGATCGCGGCCGAACTGAAGGTCGCGCCGCGCCAGATCCAGGCCGCGGTCGAGTTGCTGGACGGTGGTGCCACGGTGCCCTTCATCGCCCGCTACCGCAAGGAGGTGACGGACGGCCTGGACGACATCCAGCTGCGCGAGCTGGAAGCGCGCCTGGGCTACCTGCGCGAGCTGGAAGAACGCCGCGCCGCGGTGCTCAAGAGCATCGACGAACAGGGCAAGCTGACGCCCGAGCTGCGGGCCGCCATCGAGGCGGTGCCCACCAAGCAGGAACTCGAGGACCTGTACCTGCCGTACAAGCCCAAGCGCCGGACCAAGGGCATGATCGCCCGCGAAGCCGGGCTCGAGCCGCTGGCCGACAAGCTGTTCGCCGACCCCTCGCTGGACCCGCAGGTCGAAGCCCAGGCCTTCCTCAACGCCGAGGCCGGTTTTGCCGACGCCTACGCGGTGCTCGACGGCGTGCGCGACCTGCTGTCCGAGCGCTGGGCCGAGGACGCCGCGCTGGTGGGCAAGCTGCGCGAATGGCTGTGGGCCGAAGGGCGCTTCGCCTCCAAGCTGGTCGAGGGCAAGGACGTCAACCATCCGGACATCGCGAAGTTCCGCGACTACTTCGACTACGACGAGCCGATCCGCACCGTGCCCTCGCACCGCGCGCTGGCGGTGTTCCGCGGCCGCACGCAGGAATGCCTGGATGCGAAGCTGGTGCTCGACGAAGAGCTGGTGCCCGGTCAACCGTCCCTGGCCGAAGGCCGCATCGCCGTGCACCTGGGCTGGCGCCATGCCAAGCGGCCGGCCGACGAGCTGATCCGCAAGACCATCGCCTGGACCTGGAAGGTCAAGCTCTCGCTGAGCCTGGAGCGCGACTTGTTCTCGCGCCTGCGCGAGGCGGCCGAGGCCACCGCGATCAAGGTGTTCGCCGAGAACCTGCGCGACCTGCTGCTGGCCGCGCCCGCCGGCAAGCGCGTGGTGATGGGCCTGGACCCCGGCATCCGCACCGGCGTGAAGGTGGCGGTGGTGTCCGACACCGGCAAGGTCCTGGGCACGCACACGGTGTACCCGCACGAGCCGAAGAATGATTGGGAAGGCTCGCTGCACACGCTGGGCCGCCTGGTCGCGACGCACGGCGTGAACCTGATCGCCATCGGCAACGGCACCGCCAGCCGCGAGACCGACAAGCTGGCAGCCGACCTGATCAAGCGCATCACCTCGCTCGCGCCCGAGCACAAGATCGAGAAGGTGGTCGTCAGCGAGGCCGGCGCCTCGGTGTACTCGGCCAGCGAGTACGCCAGCAAGGAGCTGCCCGAGCTCGACGTCAGCCTGCGCGGCGCGGTGTCGATCGCGCGGCGGCTGCAGGACCCGCTGGCCGAGCTGGTGAAGATCGAGCCCAAGAGCATCGGCGTCGGCCAGTACCAGCACGACGTGAACCAGAGCGAGCTGGCGCGCATGCTCGATGCGGTGGTGGAAGACTGCGTCAACAAGGTCGGCGTCGACCTCAACACCGCGTCGGCGCCGCTGCTGTCGCGCGTGTCCGGCCTGTCGGGTTCGGTGGCCGCGTCGATCGTGCGATGGCGTGACGCGCATGGCGCGTTCCGCAACCGCCAGCAGCTGCTGGACGTGGCCGGGCTCGGGCCCAAGACCTTCGAGCAGGCCGCCGGCTTCCTGCGCATCCGCGACGGTGACAACCCGCTGGACCTGTCCGGCGTGCACCCCGAGACCTACCCGGTGGTGCAGCGCGTGCTGGACAAGCTGCAGCGCCCGATCACCGAGGTGCTCGGCAAGGCCGACGTGATCCGCACGCTGAGGCCCGAGGCCTTTGCCGACGAGAAGTTCGGCGCCATCACCGTGAAGGACATCTTCGCCGAGCTCGAGAAGCCGGGCCGCGACCCGCGCCCGGACTTCAAGGTGGCGCGCTTCAACGACGGCGTGGAAGACGTCAAGGACCTGCAGCCGGGCATGGTGCTGGAAGGCACGGTCAGCAACGTCGCGCAGTTCGGCGCCTTCGTCGACCTGGGCGTGCACCAGGACGGCCTGGTGCACGTGAGCCAGCTGTCGAACAAGTTCGTCAACGATGCGCGCGAGGTGGTCAAGACCGGTGACATCGTCAAGGTCAAGGTGCTGGAAGTGGACCTGGCCCGCAAGCGCATCTCGCTGACGATGAAGCTCGACGCCCAGCCGGCCAAGGGGGGCGGTGGCGCACGCGGTGACAACGGCTTCCGCCCCGCCGGCCGCAACGAGCGCGCGGCCCCGGGCCAGCGCGGCGCGGCGCAGCCGGCCGGGCAGGGCGCGATGGCGGCGGCCTTCGCCAAGCTGCAGTCCGGCAAGCGTTGAGCCGGGCCATGCGGCGCGGCTCGCCCGGGCTTGCCGCGTCCTGCCTGGTCGCCGCCGCGCTGATGCCTAGCGCTGAAAAGGCGCGTGCACAAGCCGCCGAGGGCGGCACTGCCCAGCAGGTCGAGGTGACCGGCCGGTCCCAGCTGTCCGACACCGAGCAGCGCCGCCGCGAGCCGGTGGCCAAGACGGTCTACGGCCGCGATGAGCTGGACAAGTACGGCGACACCGCGGTCAGCGACGTGCTCAAGCGCCTGCCCGGCATCAACCTGCAGGGCGGCAGCCCGCGCTTGCGCGGCCTGGGCGCGGGCTACACGCTGGTGCTGATCAACGGCGAGCCGGCGCCGCCGGGCTTCTCGCTGGACAACCTGTCGCCCGCGCAGGTCGAGCGCATCGAGGTCACCAAGGGCCCGACCGCCGAACACAGTGCGCAGGCGGTGGGCGGCACCATCAACATCATCCTGCGCGAGCCGCCGCGCCAGCGCCAGCGCGAGCTGCGCGTCGGCCTGGCCTATGTCGCCACGCGACCCACGGGCTCGTTCAACGGCACCTATGGCGACCGCTTCGGGGCCTTGAGCGTGGTGCTACCCCTGTCGCTGTACCAATGGCGCGGGGCCGCCCGTTCCGAGGGCGAACGCTACGCGGCGGACGTGCAGCAGGCCCAGCTGCATGCGCGCACCGCGAACCAGGAGGCGAACTGGGGCGGCGGCTTCAACCTCGGCCCGCGGCTGAGCTGGAAGCTCAGCGACACCGACAGCTTGAACCTGCAGAGCTTCGTGCAGCGCGGCGACTTCCGCAATGCCGGCCAGACCGTCACCGAGGTGCTCCAGGGCACGCCGCCGATCAGCGTGAACGACCGTTACCTCAACCGCGGTTTCTGGCAGATGGGGCGGGTGAACCTGCAGCTGGTGCGGCGCTGGGCCGATGGCGCGCGGCTCGAGGCCAGGGCCGGCGTTCAGGCCTCGGCCAGCCACTACGACACGCAGACCGTCGGCCTCGATGCGGCCGGCATCCCGACACTGGACCGCCACGCCAGCGGCGACAACCGCGAGCGGGGCGCCAGCAGCAGCGGCAAGTGGACCCGGCCCTGGCGCGAGGACCACACCTTCGCGCTGGGCTGGGACATCGAGCAGCGGCGGCGGCGCGAGCTGCGCACGGTGATCGAGAACGGCCAGTCGCAGCTGATCGGCTTCGACGGCGAACCCTTCGAGGCCCGCATCGAACGCCAGGCCCTGTACGCGCAGGACGAGTGGAACATCGCGCCGCGCTGGTCCACCTACCTGGGCCTGCGCGGCGAGCGCCTGCGCACCACCAGCGGCGGCAGCAGCGACGCGTCGCGCAGCAGCAGCCAGGTGCTGACGCCGGTGCTGCACCTGAACCACAAGCTCGACGACAAGGGCCGCGACCTGGTCCGCGCCAGCCTCACGCGCAGCTACCGCGCGCCCGAGACCGGCGCGCTGCTGGCCCGGCCCAGCATCAATGCCAGCTACCCGCTGGACACCACCAACCCCGAGATCGCGCCGGACCGCATCGGCAACCCGGCGCTGAAGCCCGAGCTGGCCACCGGCCTGGACATCGCGTTCGAGAAGTACTTCAGCGCCGGCGGGCTGATCAGCATCGGCGCCTTCCACCGCCGCATCGACGGGCTGATCCGCCAGCAGGTCACGTTGGAGCAGGTGGCCTGGGCCAGCGCGCCGCGCTGGGTGTCGCGGCCGGTGAACCTGCGCCGTGCCAGCAGCAGCGGGTTGGAGATCGAGCTCAAGGGCCGGGCCGGCGAGCTGTTGCCGGACTGGTTCGACCCGGCGCTGGCGCTGGATGTGCGGGCCTCGGCCAGCCTCTACCGCTCGCGCGTCGACGACATCCCTGGCCCGGACAACCGGCTCGAAGGCCAGCAGCCCTGGTCGATGACCCTCGGCTTCGACCACAAGCCCAAGGCATGGCCGCTCACTTACGGTGCCAGCTTCGCGTACACGCCGTCCTACCGTACCCAGCAGACGGTGGCGCAGTTGCAGGCCCAGGGGGTCACGCGCACGCTGGATGCCTACCTGCTGTGGGCCTTCGACCGCCAGACCACGCTGCGGCTGGCCGCCAACAACCTGCGGCCCTTGGATACCATCGGGCGCACCACGCTGCCCGATGACGGCGTGATCCGTCAGGACAGCCAAACTCGACGCCACGGCCGGACCAGTTTCCAGGCCTCGTGGACCCTGAAGTTCTGAGCAACCCACGCCCGCCGCCGATGCAAGCCCTGCAGGTCCACGCCGGAGCCCGTGCGCGCCAGCGCTTGCGCGAAGCAGGCCTGCGCCCGTCCGATGTGCGCGTCGTCGCCGGCGCGGCAGGGGGGCCCAAGGGCCTGGTGCTGAACCCGCTGGACCAGCTGCTGTTCGGCCACTGGCTCGCGGCCAGCCCGCAGAGCGTGCACCTGGTGGGCGCCTCGATCGGAGCATGGCGCCTGGCCTGCGCGACGATGGACGATCCCGAAGCCGCACTCGAGCGCCTGGCGCACGACTACATCCATCAGCAGTACGACGCCGTGCCCGGCCGGGGTAGCCTGGCCGCACAGATGTCGGCTATCTTCTCTGCGCGGCTGAACGAGCACTTCGCGGGCCGCGAGGCGCAGGTGCTCGGCCACCCGCGCTACCGCCTGCATGTGTTCACCAGCCTCGGCCGCGGGCTGTTGAAGCGCGAGGGCCGGCTGCGCACGCCGCTGGGCTACCTGGGTGCCTTCACCACCAACCTGGTCAGCCGCAAGGCCATGGGCGGCTGGCTGGAACGGGTGATCTTCTCGGACCCGCGCGAGCCCTTGCCCTTTCACCTGCACGACTACCGCACGCACCAGGTGCCGCTGGACGCGCAGAACCTCTCGCCCGCCGTGCTGGCCAGTTGCTCGATCCCGTTCCTGCTGGCCGCGGTGCACGACATCCCCGGGGGCCCGCGCGGCGCCTACTGGGACGGCGGCATCACCGACTACCACCTGCACCTGGATTACGCGTCGATGGCCGACGGCCTGGTGCTGTACCCCCACTTCCAGCGCCACCTGGTGCCGGGCTGGCTGGACAAGGCGCTGAAGCACCGGCACCGCGCCAGCGAGCGCCTGTCCAACGTGGTGGTGCTGGCGCCCAACCCCGAATGGGTGAAGACGCTGCCCAACGCCAAGCTGCCCGATCGCAGCGACTTCAAGGCCTACGGCAGCGACCATGCGGCCCGCATGCAGGCCTGGCGCAGCGCGCTGGTGCAAAGCCGGCAATTGGCCGACGAGTTCGCCGAACTCGCGCAGCGGCCGTCGATCGAGGCGATGCCACTGAGCTGATCGTTCTTCGGCGCCGCGCATCCGATTCGGGCGGGCCTGCGTATCAGGCCGCAGACACCCGGATCGACGCTTTCCCCAGGGTGTCCAGCAAGTCCGCTGCTGCCAAGCCGCGGGCGGATGGAATCCACACGCTTCGAGGACGACCCCATGACCCGACTTTCCACCCCGGCGCAGCGCCTGCTGCCCATCACCGTGGCGGTGCTCGCCGCCATCGCCGGCACGGCCTTCGCGCCGGCCCAGGCCTCCAGCCATCGCGAGGCGCCCAGCATCACGACGACCCCCAAGGTCGACGGCACCGACTTCTACATGTTCTCCAGCTACGAGCCCGGTCGCAGCGGCTACGTCACGCTGATCGCCAACTACCAGCCGCTGCAGGCGCCGTACGGCGGGCCGAACTACTTCTCGATGGACCCGAACGCGCTGTACGAGATCCACATCGACAACAACGGCGATGCGAAGGAAGACATCACCTTCCAGTTCCGCTTCAAGAACGCGCTCAAGGGCATCACGCTGCCGATCGGTGGCAAGAACGTCGCGATTCCGCTGATCCAGGCCGGCGGCGTCACCGATCCCGCCGCGGCGACGCTCAACGTCAACGAGACCTACACGGTCGACATCGTGCGCGGCGATCGCCGCAGCGGCACCAAGGCCGCGGTCACCAATGCCAGCGGCGGCAGCGCGACCTTCAACAAGCCGGTCGACAACATCGGCACCAAGACGATTCCCGACTACGCGGCCTATGCGGCCAAGCACATCTACAGTGTCAACATTCCGGGCTGCACGCAGCCGGCCAGGCTGTTCGTCGGCCAGAGGAAGGACCCCTTCGCGGTGAACCTGGGCACGATCTTCGACCTGGTGAATGCACCGCTGTCGGTGATCACCGACTCCGCACTGATCAATGCGGTGCCCAACACCATCGACGACGCCAGCGTCACGACCTTGGCGATGGAAGTGCACAAGAGTTGCCTGACGCAGGGCAGCGAGCCGGTGATCGGCGCCTGGACCACGGCCAGCCTGCGGCAGGGCCAGCTGCTGAACCCCAACCCCGCCAAGGGCCACCAGACTGCGATGGTGCCGGGCGGCGCATGGACGCAGGTCTCGCGCCTGGGCATGCCGCTGGTCAACGAGGTGGTGATCGGCCTGCCGGACAAGGACCGCTTCAACGCCAGCAAGCCCAAGGATGACGCTCAGTTTGCAGACTATGTGACCAATCCGACCTTGCCGGCGCTGCTGGAAATCGCGCTGAACCTGCCGGGCACCGCGCCGAAGAACCTGCCGCGCACGGACCTGGTGACCGCCTTCCTCACCGGCATCAAGGGCGTGAACCAGCCGGCGGGCGTGGTGGCGTCGGAGATGCTTCGCCTGAACACCAACATCGCGCCGACGATGGAAGCCTCGCAGAACCGCCTGGGCGTGCCTGGCGGCGACCTGGCCGGTTTCCCGAACGGCCGCCGGCCGAAGGACGATGTGGTGGACATCTCGCTGGTCGCGGTGATGGGCGGGCTGTGCATGCTGAACGGCGATGGCAACACGCTGCAGCTGGGCGCGGACTGCAAGCCCGCGAACGTGCCGCTGGGCAGCACCTCGCTGAAGCTGCATGACGCGGTGGACCAGGCCGTGGTGCCGCTGCTGCCGGCCTTCCCGTACCTGTTCACGCCGGCCCCGGGCGCCGGCGGCAAGTGAAGGAGCGTGGCGATGAAGCACAAGCAACTCTCCCTGAGCCTGGCCTTTGCGTCGGTGGCCCTGCTCGGTGGCTGCTTCGGCGGTGGCGGTGACGACAGCATGCCGGCCCCGCCGCCACCGGCCCCGGCGCCGGCCCCGGCCGATCCGCTGGCCGCGGTGCCCGACAGCGCCAAGCAGTCGGCCGACGGCCTGGTGGGCTACCTGAAGACCTTGAGCGCGAACACCACCGACACGCGCGAGGCGATCGACGTCACCGGCCTCTCGCTGCCGCAAAGCGACACCACCGAGCCTTCGCCGCTGTAGCGCGAAAGCCAGTCCGCCCGGGAGTCCGGCGCCGCACAATGCGCCGGGTTCCCGGGCTGTTCTCCGTCATCAGCGAGGAAAGGTAGAGATGCGACTGCTGGGCTGTGGCCTGACGATCCTGTGCATGGCCTGGCAGGCCGCTGCGACGCCGATCACGCCGACCCGTGATGACGAAGTCATCGAGCGGCTGCCGGCGACCGTGGCGCGCACCAGCGCCAGCACCGATCCGGCCGTGGCGCTGCGCGAGGCGCGTGCGCTGCTCGAGGCCGGGCGCCGCGAAGGCGATCCGCGCCCGGTCGGGCGAGCGCTGGCCCGGCTGGCGCGCTGGGAGCGCGATCCGCAGGCGCCGCCCGAGCTGCTGCTGACGCTGGCCAGCGCCGAGCAGTACCTGCACCAGTTCGAACGTGCGATCGCCCGGCTGCAGGCCCTGGTGCAGCGCGATCCCCGCCAGGCCCAGGCCTGGCTGATGCTGGCCACGCTGCACCGCGTGCAGGGCCGCTATGCCGAATCCGACGCGGGCTGTCGTGCGCTGCTGGGCCTGCGCGCGCAGCCGTATGCGCAGGCCTGTGTCGCCGAGAACCAGGCGCTGCGCGGCGAGACCGACGCCGCGCGGCAGCAGCTGCAGGCCTTGATCGCGGCGGCGGGCGACGGTGCCACGCGCGGCTGGCTGCTGACGACGCTGGCCGAACTGGAACAACGCGCCGGCCGCACCGCGGCGTCTGACCTGGCCTGGCGCCAGGCACTGCAGGCCGATGCCGACAACTACACCGCGATCGGCTATGCCGACTTCCTGCTCGACAACCAGCGCCCGCGCGAGGCTTGGGGCGTGCTGCAGCGCGAAGTGCGCAGCGACGCCGTGCTGCTGCGCCTGGCCATCGCGGCGCAGCGCGCCAAGTTGCCCGAGGCCACGGCATTGCAGGCCGAGCTGCGCGATCGTTTCGCGCTGGCCGACCAGCGCATCGGCCCCAGTGGCCACGAGCGCGAGCGCGCGATGATGGCACTGGAGATCGAAGGCGATCCGGCCGCGGCCCTGCGCGCGGCGCGGGTCAATGTCGAACACCAGCGTGAGCCGCTGGACATCCTGCTGCTGGCACGCTGCGCGGCCGCGGCCGGCGATGCCGCCGCGCGGCGCGAGGCCGTGGCCCTGGCCACCACGATGGGGTTGCACGATGCACGGCTGGCGGCGCAGTAAGGCGGGGGACGTCGTGCGCGCTCGGCTGCTCGCGGCCGTGCTGTGCATCGTGGGACTGCTGGTCGCGCTGCCCGCGCAGGCGCACAAGTCCAGCGATGCCTACCTGTTCGTTGACAGCCGCGAGGGCCAGACCACGCTGCGCTGGGACATCGCGCTGCGCGACCTGGACGCGGCGCTGCCGGCCCTCGACGCTGACGGCGACCGCCAGCTGACCTGGGCCGAGGTGCGTTCGGCCTGGCCGGTGATCGACGCGCTGGCGCTGGCCGCGCTGTCGGTGCCGGGCTGTCGCTTCGAGATCCAGGGCCATGCGCTGGAGCGTCGCAACGATGGTGCCTACGCGGTGCTGCAGCTGACCGCACCGTGCCGTGTCGACGAGCAGACGCCCTGGCAGTACCACCTGTTCGCCGACATCGACCCGACGCACCGCGGCATCCTGCGCTTTCAGCGCGCCGATGGCAGCAGCGGCGTGCGGCTGCTCGACCCGCGGGCCGAAGGGCCGGCTGCGGCCGGTGGCGCGGCCGCGTCAGCCCCGGGCGCCGCGGCGACGGGCGAACATCCTTCGTTTCTGCGCGAGGGCGTCCACCACATCCTGACCGGCTACGACCACGTGCTGTTCCTGCTGTGCCTGCTGCTGCCCGCGGTGTTGCGGCGGGAGCAGGGCCGCTGGGTCGCGGTCGAGGGCTGGCGCGGCGCGCTGTGGCCGGTGGCGCGTACGGTCACGCTCTTCACGCTGGCGCATTCGGTCACGCTGGCCCTGGCCGCCACCGGGCTGGTGAAGCTGTCGCCGAAGTTCGTCGAGCCGGCGATCGCGGTGACCATCATGCTGGCCGCACTGGACAACATCCGGCCGCTGATAGGCGGTCGGCGCGGCTTCGTGACCTTCTTCTTCGGCCTGATCCACGGCTTCGGCTTCGCGGGTGTCCTGGGCGAGCTGCAGCTGCCGACGGCGGCCTTCGGCTGGGCGCTGCTGCAGTTCAACCTGGGCATCGAGGTCGGGCAGCTGATGATCGTGGCGTTGGTGGTGCCGCTGCTGTTCCTCGTGCGGCGCCGGCGGCTCTATGTGCCGTGCGTGATGGTCGCCGGCTCTGCGGCGGCCATGCTGCTGGCGGGGGTCTGGTTGGTCGAGCGCACGGCTGACGTCAGCTTGCTGCCATTCTGAAATCCGCTGGACTACAATTTCAGGACCTGCACCTCACAAGAGCGAGAAAGGCATCATGGTTATGACACCGCGGACTACGCCGTTCGCCACTGCCGCTTGATCCCGGCCGCGCTGTCACGCCTGTTCGCACACCTCTCCCTCGAACACTGAAAAGCGCGGCCACCCCCGCGCTTTTTTGTTGTCGCTTCGAAGGAGACTTCCATGATCACGATCACGCTGCCCGATGGCTCCCGACGCCAGTTCGAGCAGGCTCTCACGGTGGCCGAGGTGGCCGCCTCGATTGGCGCCGGCCTCGCGAAGGCTGCGCTGGCGGGCCGCATCGGTGAAGGCGAGGGCGCTCGCCTCGTCGACACGAGCCACCGCATCGAGTCCGACGCACGGCTGGCCATCGTCACGGACAAGGACGCCGACGGCCTCGACCTGATCCGCCATTCCACGGCCCACCTGCTGGCCTATGCGGTGAAGGAGCTGTTCCCGGATGCGCAGGTGACGATCGGCCCGGTCATCGAGAACGGCTTCTACTACGACTTCGCGTACAAGCGCCCGTTCACCCCCGAGGACCTGGCCGCCATCGAGCAGCGCATGGGCGAGCTGGCGAAGAAGGACGAGCCGGTCACGCGCCGCGTGCTCCCGCGCGATGAGGCGGTGGACTACTTCAAGCGCCTGGGCGAGCACTACAAGGCCGAGATCATCGCCAGCATCCCGGCCGACCAGGACGTCTCCTTGTACCGGGAAGGCGGCTTCGAGGACCTGTGCCGCGGCCCGCACGTGCCGAGCACGGGCAAGCTCAAGCACTTCAAGCTCATGAAGGTGGCCGGCGCCTACTGGCGTGGCGACCACCACAACGAGCAGCTGCAGCGCATCTATGGCACGGCCTGGGCGACGAAGGACGACCTGCAGAAGTACCTGACGATGCTCGAGGAGGCCGAGAAGCGCGACCACCGCAAGCTCGGCCGCGAACTCGACCTGTTCCACCTGGACGAGCATTCGCCCGGCACGGTGTTCTGGCACCCCAAGGGCTGGGCCGTGTGGCAGCAGGTCGAGCAGTACATGCGGGCTGTCTACCGCGACAACGGCTACCTGGAAGTGAAGGGGCCGCAGATCCTCGACAAGTCGCTGTGGGAAAAGACGGGCCACTGGCAGAAGTACCGCGAGAACATGTTCACGACGGAATCGGAGAAGCGCGACTACGCGCTGAAGCCGATGAACTGCCCCGGCCACATCCTGATCTTCAAGCAGGGCATCAAGAGCTACCGCGACCTGCCGCTGCGCTTCGGCGAGTTCGGCCAGTGCCACCGCAACGAGCCGACGGGCGGGCTGCACGGCATCATGCGCGTGCGCGGCTTCACGCAGGACGACGGCCACATCTTCTGCACCGAGGACATGATCCTCGACGAGTGCGTGGCCTACACGGCGCTGCTCCAGAGGGTGTATGCCGACTTCGGCTTCCACAACATCCTCTACAAGGTGGCGACGCGGCCCGAGGCCCGCATCGGCAGCGAGGAAAGCTGGGACAAGGCGGAGCATGCGCTGATGGAGAGCCTGCGCCGCTCGGGTTGCGAGTTCGTCATCTCGCCTGGCGACGGCGCCTTCTACGGACCGAAGATCGAGTACACGCTGAAGGACGCCCTGGGCCGCGAGTGGCAGTGCGGCACGATGCAGGTCGATTTCTTCATGGCCGAGCGCCTGGGCGCCGAGTACGTGGCCGAGTCGGGCGAGCGCAAGACGCCGGTCATGCTGCACCGGGCCATCGTCGGCAGCCTGGAGCGTTTCATCGGCATCCTGATCGAACAGCACGCCGGCGCGCTGCCGGCCTGGCTGGCGCCCGTGCAGGTGGTGATCGCCAATATCACCGACGGCCAAGCGGATTACGCCGCTCAAGTCGCGAAAACGCTGCAAAAACAAGGAGTTAGAGTCGCGACGGATTTGCGGAACGAAAAGATCACGTATAAAATCCGCGAGCATTCATTGCAAAAGGTCCCGTACATCCTCGTCGCTGGCGACAAGGAGAAGGCAAGCGGGGCCGTTGCCGTGCGCGCTCGGGGCAACCGTGACCTGGGTGTGATGGCTCTCGACGACTTCGCCCGCAAGCTCGCCGAAGACATCGCCACCAAGGCCTGAAGGTGCAGCCCCTCAGCGCGCGCATTGCTTTTTGCATGGCCTGTTGCTTGCCTTGGGGTCGTTGAGGGGTTTGCACCATCGCTACGTTTCTTGATCGCCGGATGCCCAATGTCGAGCGCAAGCATCGGCTCAACCGCGAGATCATGGCGCCCACCGTGCGCTTGAATGGGGTCAACAACGAGCCCTTGGGCATCGTCACCATCCAGGAGGCCTTGCGCCTGTCCGGTGAGGCCGATGTCGATCTGGTCGAGATTGCGGCCGCGGCCGATCCGCCGGTCTGCCGGCTGATGGATTACGGCAAGTTCAAGTACCTGGAACAGAAGAAGGCCGCAGAAGCCAAGTCCAAGCAGAAGGTCATCGAGGTCAAGGAAGTCAAGTTCCGGCCCGGTACCGACGAGGGCGACTACAACATCAAGATGCGCAACCTGCGGCGGTTCATCGCCGAGGACGGCGACAAGGGCAAGGTCACGCTGCGCTTCCGCGGCCGCGAGATCACCCACCAGGACATCGGCATGCGGCTGCTCGAGCGCATCCGCGATGAACTGGCGGATGTGGCAGTGGTGGAGCACATGCCCAAGCTGGAAGGGCGCCAGATGATCATGGTGCTGGCCCCGAAGAAGAAGCAGTGAGCTTCTGAAGTTTTGAAGTTTCCGCGGCGTGGTTTGGTCACCGCGCCGATTGGAAGAGAAGCCGATGCACGGCAGTTCAAGTGTCGGGGCACCTGCCCCGGCCGCCTGCAGATGGCAATTTAGAAGGAGCAGTCATGCCCAAGATGAAGACCAAGAAGAGCGCGGCCAAGCGGTTCCGCGTCCGTCCGGGTGGTACCGTCAAGCGCGGTCAGGCGTTCAAGCGCCACATCCTCACGAAGAAGTCCACCACGCGCAAGCGCCAACTCCGTGGCGCCGTGAACGTGCACGAGACCAACATGGGCCACATGGCGCAGATGCTGCCATTCGCCGGCCTGTGATCTGAAGACGGATAGAAGGAGCTACACATGCCTCGCGTCAAACGTGGTGTAACCGCACGCGCCCGCCACAAGAAGATCCTGGCCCTGGCCAAGGGTTACCGTGGTCGCCGCAAGAATGTCTTCCGCGTCGCCAAGCAGGCGGTGATGAAGGCAGGCCAATACGCCTACCGTGACCGCCGCACCCGCAAGCGCGTCTTCCGCCAGCTGTGGATTGCCCGTATCAACGCCGCCGCGCGGGGTCTGGGCATCACCTACAGCAAGTTCATGGCCGGCCTGAAGAAGGCCTCGATCGACATCGACCGCAAGGTCCTGGCCGATCTGGCCGTCAACGATCCGGCTGCTTTTGGCAGCATCGTCGACAAGGTGAAGGCCCAACTCGCTTGATGTCCGCCGGGCCGGTTCCGCAAGGGGCCGGCACGGTCGCAAGCTTTCAAGGCCGTCACCTTCGGGGCGGCCTTTTTCTTTTCTCCGATTGACGATGAACGATCTCGATCAACTGGTGGCCGGCGCCGGCGAAGCCTTCGCCGCAGCGCCGACACCGGCCGAGCTGGAAAACGCCAAGGCGCGCTACCTTGGCAAGTCCGGGCATGTGACCGAACTGCTGAAGGGCCTGGCCGCACTGGCGCCCGACGAGAAGAAGGCCCGTGGCGCCGAGATCAACCAGGCCAAGCAGCGCATCGAAGCCGCGCTGAACGCGCGCCGCCAGGCCTTGGCCGAGGCCGAGCTCGAGGCCCAGCTCAAGGCCGAGGCGCTGGACGTCACGCTGCCAGGTCGCCAACGCGGCGTGGGCGGCCTGCACCCGGTGTCGCGCACGATGGAGCGCATCGAGGCCATCTTCGGATCGATGGGCTTTGACGTCGCCGAAGGCCCCGAGATCGAGACCGACTGGATGAGCTTCACGGCGCTGAACAACCCGGAGAACCATCCGGCGCGTTCGATGCAGGACACCTTCTACGTCGACATGAAGGACGATGAAGGCCGCTGGCTGAACCTGCGCCCGCACACCTCGCCGATGCAGGTGCGCTACGCACGCGCTCATGCTGCGCGTTATGCGGATGTGCTGGCCCGCGGTGAGGCCATGCCCGAGATCCGCGTGATCGCGCCAGGCCGCACCTACCGTGTCGACAGCGACGCGACGCACTCCCCGATGTTCCATCAGTGCGAAGGCCTGTGGATCGGCGAGAACGTCAGCTTCAAGGACCTGAAGGCCGTCTTCACCGACTTCTGTCGCCGCTTCTTCGAGAGCGACGACCTGCAACTGCGCTTCCGGCCTTCGTTCTTCCCGTTCACCGAGCCTTCGGCCGAGATCGACATCGCGTTTGCCAGCGGCCCGCTGAAGGGCAAGTGGCTCGAGGTGGCGGGCTCCGGCCAGGTGCACCCGAATGTGGTGCGCAACTTCGGGCTGGACCCCGAGCGCTACATCGGCTTCGCCTTCGGCATGGGGCCTGACCGGCTGACGATGCTGCGCTATGGCGTGAACGACCTGCGCCTGTTCTTCGACGGTGACCTGCGCTTCCTGTCGCAGTTTCGTTGAGTCACCCCCGGATCACGAGAGACCATGCAATTCCCTGAGTCCTGGTTGCGCGAGTTCTGCAACCCCCCGCTCGATACCCAGGCGCTGGCCAACCTGCTCACCATGTCCGGCATGGAGGTGGAAGAGCTGCGCCCCGCCGCGCCGCCCTTCAGCGGCGTGGTGGTGGCCGAGATCGTCGAGGCCGAGCAGCACCCGAACGCCGACCGCTTGCGCGTGTGCCGCGTCGACGCCGGTGTGTTCTCGAAGGACGGCCCGCTGCAGATCGTCTGCGGCGCGCCGAATGCGCGCGTGGGCATCCGCGTGCCGCTGGCCATCGTCGGTGCAGTGCTGCCGCCGGCGGAAGAGGGTGGCGCGCCGTTCCAGATCAAGACCGGCAAGCTGCGCGGTGTCGAGAGCTTCGGCATGCTGTGCTCGGCGCGCGAGCTGAAGCTGAGCGAAGACCACGGTGGCCTGCTCGAACTGGCGGCCGTTGCCCCGGTGGGCACCGACCTGCGCGAGCTGCTGAAGCTCGACGACACCTTGTTCACGCTGAAGCTCACGCCGAACCTGGGTCACTGCCTGTCGGTGTACGGCATCGCGCGCGAGGTGTCGGCCCTCACCGGCACGCCGCTGAAGACGCCGAGTTTCCCGCCGGTGCAGCCGAAGCACGATGCCCGCCTGCCGGTGCGCATTGAAGCCGGCGATCTGTGCGGTCGCTTCTCCGGCCGGGTGGTGCGCGGTGTCAACACGCAGGCGAAAACGCCTCAGTGGATGGTCGACCGCCTGGCGCGCTGCGGCCAGCGCTCGGTGACGGCGCTCGTCGACATCTCGAACTACGTGATGTTCGAGTACGGCCGGCCTTCGCACATCTTCGACCTCGACAAGATCCACGACGAACTGGTCGTGCGCTGGGGCCGCAGCGGCGAATCGCTGAAGCTGCTGAACGGCAACACCATCGAACTGGACGAGAAGGTCGGCGTCATTGCCGATGCGCAGGCGGTGGAATCGCTGGCCGGCATCATGGGCGGCGATGCCACGGCCGTGTCGGATGACACCCGCAACGTTTATGTCGAGGCGGCCTTCTGGTGGCCGGAAGCGGTGGCCGGGCGCTCGCGCCGCTACAACTTCTCCACCGATGCAGGTCATCGCTTCGAACGCGGCGTCGACCCGGCGCAGACGGTCGAGCACATCGAGCACATCACCCGGCTGATCATCGACATCTGCGGCGGGGAGGCGGGCCCGATGGATGACCAACGGGTCAACCTGCCGACTGCCAAGCCGGTGACATTGCGGATCGCGCGCGCGGCCAAGGTGATCGGCATGCCGGTCACGCAGGCCCAGTGCGCCGAGGTCTTCCGCCGGCTCGAGCTGCCATTCACCGAGAGCGCGGGCAGCCTGACCGTCACGCCGCCGAGCTGGCGTTTCGACCTGACGATCGAGGAAGACCTGATCGAGGAAGTGGCGCGCGTGATCGGCTACGACAAGCTGCCACCCGCGCCGCCGCTGGCACCGGTGACGGCGCGTGAAATCGTGGAGGCACGGCGCAGCGGCAACGCCGTGCGCCATGCGATGGCCGGTCTGGACTATCAGGAAACGATCAACTTCAGCTTTGTCGAGGCGCGCTGGGAAAGCGAACTGGCCGGCAATGACGATCCGATCCGCGTGCTGAACCCGATCGCGGCCCCCTTGGCCGTCATGCGCTCCAGCCTGATCGGCAGCCTGGTGCAGGTGCTGCGGCATAACCTGGCGCGCAAGACCACGCGGGTGCGGGTTTTCGAGCTCGGCCGCGTGTCGCGCCGGGATGCGTCGGTGTTCGCCGGGCCTTTGACGGTGGCGGGCATCGACCAGCCGATGAAGCTGGGTGGTCTGGCCTATGGGCCGGTGCAGCCGACGCAGTGGGGCAGCAAGGAGAAGGCGGTCGACTTCTTCGACGTCAAGGGCGATCTGGAGGCCCTGTTGGCGCCGGCCACGCTGCGCTTCGAGGCGGCAACGCACCCCGCGCTGCACCCGGGCCGCAGCGCCCGCGTGATGCTGGGCGAGCAGGCCATCGGTGTGATCGGCGAGTTGCATCCACGCTGGCGCCAGGGCTATGAGCTGCCGCACGCGCCCGTCGTGTTCGAGCTGGACCTGGCGGCCGTCCTGGCGCGCGCGGTGCCGCAGGCCGAGCCGATCCCGCGCCACCAGCCGGCTTGGCGCGACCTGGCCCTGCTGGTGCCCGACGAGGCCACGCACGATGCGCTGATCGCCGCGCTGCGTGCCGACCCCGCAGGGCATGTGCGCAGTGCCACCCTGTTCGACGTCTACAAGCCCCAGGTGGGGGCTACCGCAACAGGCCCGTCCGAGCGCAGCATGGCCGTGCGACTGGAGCTTCTGGACCCCGAATCCACCTGGACCGACGAACGCATCGATGCCGTCGTACAGGCTGCGGTTGCACGTGCCGGGCAGGCAGTTGGGGCCCGCCTGCGCAGCTGACCCGGTCGACCCTCACTGCACCACAAGATTCGACAACACCGCATGAGCCCCGAGGATCCGACCCCCGAGCGTGTGATCCTGCCGTCGCTGGAGACGCCGACCTTGACCAAGGCCGAGCTGGCCGAACTGCTGTTCGAACGGCTTGGCCTGAACAAGCGCGAATCCAAGGACATGGTCGAGGCCTTCTTCGAGCTGGTGCACCACACCCTGGTGAATGGTGACGACGTCAAGCTCTCCGGCTTCGGCAACTTCAATATCCGGCGCAAGGCGCCGCGGCCTGGGCGCAATCCGCGCACCGGCGAAGCCATTCCGATCAAGGCCCGCAACGTCGTGACGTTTCATGCAAGTCACAAGCTGAAGGCTGTCGTGCAGGGAGACACGCCGATTGGCGAGGAGTTCGAGTAGAGTCTAAGTTTCCCTGCACACCCCGTTGATTTCAATGGAGAAACCGCTTCCCGCCATCCCGGCCAAGCGTTACTTCACGATCGGTGAGGTGAGCGATTTGTGCGGCGTGAAGCCCTATGTGCTGCGCTATTGGGAACAGGAGTTCACGCAACTCAAGCCGATGAAGCGGCGCGGCAACCGCCGCTACTACCAGCACCATGAGGTGCTGCTGATCCGCCGCATTCGCGAGTTGCTCTATGACCAGGGCTTCACGATCAGCGGAGCGCGCAACCAGCTGACGGACCTTCAGCTCAGCGGCCGCGGCGCCGACGGCAACAGCGTGGCCAGTGGGGACATCGCGATGATGATCCACGACGAGGTCGAGGTCGACGAGGTGCCGGACGCGGTGGTCGACTTGCCGGTGCCGGAAGTGCTGGAACTGGCGCCTTCGCAGCTGCGGGCCGAGTTGTTGTCGATCCGTGAGCTGCTCTTGGCCGAAGGCTGAAAACACCGGGTATACTGCTTGGCTTCGTCGGGGTGTAGCGCAGCCTGGTAGCGCACTTGCATGGGGTGCAAGGGGTCGCGAGTTCGAATCCCGCCACCCCGACCATTGTTTGACGACCAAAGCCTGCCTTGGCCAAAAGCCTGGCAGGCTTTTTTCGTTGGGGCCGCAATTCGTCGTGGGCCCGAAATTGCGCTCAAGTTCGTCGGCGGACTGCCGATGTACTCCGGATGAGCCTGACTTCTGTCTCCTCGATCGCCCTGTCGGGCATGGGCAGCGCTGTGCAGCGGCTCAATGGCACCAGCGCGAACATGGCCCGCATGGCCGCTCAGCCGGACATCGACACCGAAGACCTTGCGCGCAATGCGGTCGAGCAGCGTGTGGCGCTCTACGAGTTCAAGGCCAATATGCAGACGTTCAAGACCGGGCAGGAAATGCTGGGCACGCTGCTCGACATCCGCGGTTGAGCCTGCGGTGTCACGAAACAGAAAAGGCCAGCCCGAGGGCTGGCCTTTGTGCTTCTGGCGGGACGCTACCCGCTGGCGCTAGTTCGAAGCTGCCGAAGCCGGGGCCGCCGGGGCGCTGGCCATCGCGGCAGGCGCCTCGTGCTTCGCCACCGGCGCGTTGCCGGTGGCCGCGCTGATCGGCAGCAGCGGCACGATCAGCAGCGCGACGATGTTGATGATCTTGATCAGCGGGTTCACGGCCGGGCCGGCGGTGTCCTTGTAGGGGTCACCCACCGTGTCGCCGGTCACCGCGGCCTTGTGGGCCTCGCTGCCCTTCTTGTGCAACTTGCCGTCGGCGTCCGTGAAGCCTTCTTCGATCAGCTTCTTCGCGTTGTCCCAGGCACCGCCGCCGGTGCACATCGAGATGCCGACGAAGAGGCCGGTCACGATCGTGCCCATCAGCAGACCGCCCAGTGCTGCCGGTCCCAGCAGCAGGCCGACCAGGATGGGCACCACCACGGGCAGCAGCGAGGGCACGATCATTTCCTTGATCGCTGCCGTCGTCAGCATGTCCACCGCCGCGCCGTATTCGGGCTTGGCCGTGCCTTCCATGATGCCCTTGATCTCGCGGAACTGGCGGCGCACTTCGACCACCACCGAGCCGGCAGCGCGGCCGACCGCTTCCATCGCCATCGCACCGAACAGGTAGGGGATCAGGCCGCCGATGAACAGGCCGACGATCACCATGTGGTTCGACAGGTCGAAGCTCACGTGCATGCCGCGCGACTCGAGCGCGTGCGTGTAGTCGGCAAACAGCACCAGCGCAGCGAGGCCGGCAGAGCCGATGGCATAGCCCTTGGTGACCGCCTTGGTGGTGTTGCCCACCGCGTCCAGCGGATCGGTGATGTCGCGCACCGCCGCCGGCAGTTCGGCCATCTCGGCGATGCCACCGGCGTTGTCCGTGATGGGCCCGTAGGCGTCGAGCGCGACGACGATGCCGGCCATGCTGAGCATCGAGGTGGCGGCCACCGCGATGCCATAGAGGCCTGCCAGCATGTAAGCGGCAACGATGGCGAGGCAGACGAAGATCACCGGCCAGGCGGTGGACTTCATCGAGACGCCGAGGCCCGCGATGATGTTGGTGCCGTGGCCGGTGGTGGAGGCCTGCGCCACATGCTGCACCGGCTTGTAGTCGGTGCCGGTGTAGTACTCGGTGATCCATACCATGCCGGCCGTCAGCACCAGGCCGACGATGCAGGCGCCGAACAAGCGCATCTGCGTGCCCGCGCCGAGCGCGTCATCGGGAATCATCGCCTTGGTGACGAAGAAGAAGGCGATCAGCGACAGGATGCCCGCGACGATCAGGCCCTTGTACAGCGCGGGCATCACGTTCTTCATGCCAGGCGAGGCCTTCACGAAGCCGCAGCCGATGATCGACGCGATGATCGACACGCCCCCCAGCAGCAGCGGGTACACCACCGCCTGCATCGGCGCCGAGGCCACCACCAGTGCGCCGAGCGCCATGGTGGCGATCAGCGTCACCGCATAGGTCTCGAACAGGTCGGCGGCCATGCCGGCGCAGTCGCCCACGTTGTCGCCGACGTTGTCAGCGATGACCGCGGGGTTGCGGGGGTCGTCTTCCGGAATGCCGGCTTCGACCTTCCCCACCAGGTCGGCGCCGACGTCAGCGCCCTTCGTGAAGATGCCGCCGCCCAGGCGCGCGAAGATCGAGATCAGCGACGAGCCGAAGGCCAGGCCCAGCAGCGGTTTCAGCACCGCGGACAGGCTCTTGTCCGGCGTGAGGTTGCCGTTGCCGGTAATGAACCAGAAGAAGATGCCCACGCCCAGCAGGCCCAGGCCGACCACCAGCATGCCGGTGATCGCGCCGCCCTTGAACGCGACGTTCAGCGCCGGGCCGATGCCCAGCGTGGCCGCCTGCGCCGTGCGCACGTTGGCGCGCACCGAAGTGTTCATGCCGATGAAGCCGCAAGCACCTGAAAGCACCGCACCCAGCACGAAGCCGGCGGCGGTGGTGCCATCGAGGAACACGCCGATCAGCACGGCCAGCACGATGCCGACGATGCCAATGGTCTTGTACTGCCTTGCGAGGTAAGCGGCAGCACCCTGCTGGATGGCTCCCGCAATCTCCTGCATGCGCGCACTGCCTGCGTCCTGGCTCAGGATCCAGCTGCGCTGGACGAAGCCATACAACACGGCCGCAAGGCCGCACGCCAGCGCCACATAGAGCGCCATGGTGGTCGAAATCAAGGTATCTCCTTCCTCGAACTTGCCCTGTGAGTGGTGCGCTGCCGTTGTTGCCGAGCCCCTTTGTCTGCATGGGGCGGTAGTCGCAAAAAGCATGCTACGGGATGATGCTGCGCCGCGGCACCGTGTTTTCCTGCGGTAAGTCAATCGCGCCGCGCGGCACGGCTGTGTCAGGGCAAGGCAAGCCGGCTTCGTAGAATGCGGGTTTCCCCTTGAGCCCGAGCCATCCCATGAGCCTGCACAACGTGACCCCTGGCGCGAAGGCGCCCAACGAGTTCAACGTGATCATCGAGATCCCGATGAATGCCGACCCGATCAAGTACGAGGTGGACGAAGAATCGGGCGCGTTGTTCGTCGATCGCTTCATGGGCACCGCGATGCACTACCCGTGCAACTACGGCTACATCCCGCAGACGCTGGCCGACGATGGCGATCCGGTGGACGTGCTGGTGATCACGCCCGTGCCGCTGATCCCGGGCGTGGTGGTGACTTGCCGGCCGCTGGGCATGCTGAAGATGAGCGACGAGGCGGGTGGCGACAACAAGCTGCTGGCGGTGCCGATCGACAAGATCCTGTCGATCTACACGCAGTGGCAGAAGCCCGAAGACCTGAACCCGATGCGTCTGAAGACCATCCAGCATTTCTTCGAGCACTACAAGGACCTCGAGCCGGGCAAGTGGGTCAAGGTCGAGGGCTGGACCGGGCCGGACGGCGCGCGCGCAGAGGTGAGCAGCGGCATGGCCCGCTGGGCTGACAGCAACAAGAAGGCTTGACGCCGGCGCGGCGGCGGCGCCTCACGGGCCTTCGGCTGCCGACTTGAAGGGCGAGTGCTCGCGCAGCTCGTCGGCATAGGCCTCGATGCCGCTCGCTTCACGCGAGAGGAAATCCTGCACGGCGCGTGCGAACTGCGGGTGCGCCAGCCAGTGGGCTGAAGCGGTGCCTACCGGCATCAGCCCACGCGCCATCTTGTGCTCGCCCTGCGCACCGCCTTCGAAGCGGCGGTAACCGTGCTCGATGCACCACTGCAAGGGCTGGTAATAGCAGGCCTCGAAGTGCAGGCAGGGGATGTACTCCGTACAGCCCCAGTAGCGGCCATAGGCCTCGCGCGTGGCGGGGTCGATCGCGATCAGCGAGCAACCGAGTCGCTGGCCGGCCCGGCGCGCGACGAACATCACCCAGTGCCCGGCCATCGTGGCCGCCATGCGGTCGAAGAAGTCGCGCGTCAGGTACGGCGAAGAGTGATGAGCCCGGTAGGTCAGACGGTAGCAGTGGTGGAAGAAGTCCCACAGCGACGCATCGATTTCCGGGCCGGCGTGGGCCGTGAACTGCACGCCGGCATCGGCCACTTTGCGGCGTTCCTGCTGGATCTTCTTGCGCTTCTCGCGCTGCATGGTCGCCAGGTAGTCGGCCATCGTCGAAACGGGCTGCGCGTCGTCGGCGGTCCAGTGGAACTGGATGCCCTGGCGCGGCATCCAGCCCAGGGCTCGTGCCGCCTCTGCATCGGCCTCGTCGTGGAACAGCAGATGGGCTGAGGACAGCTCATGCCCCTGGGCATGCGCCTGCAGCGCGGCCAGCAGCTGAACGCGTGCCTCGGCATCCACCGCCAGCAGGCGCGAGCCGGGCACCGGCGTGAACGGCACAGCCACCAGCAGCTTCGGGTAGTACGCCAGGCCATGGCGCTGGTAGGCATCGGCCCAGGCCCAATCGAACACGTACTCGCCGTAGGAGTGGCTCTTCAGGTAGGCCGGTGCCGCGGCGTACAGCCTGCCATCGCGATGCAGCGTGATCCACTGCGGAAGCCAGCCAGCGCGCGCCACTGCGCTGCCTGAGGCATGCAGGGCCGCAAGGTACTCATGCCGCATGAAAGGCGTGGGTCGTGCCTGCTGCGCGAGCAGTGCATTCCAGGCCTGCGGGTCGATGCTCGCCGGGTCGTCATGGACGCGGATAACATCGTTCGATCCTGTCAAGCGCCGCGCGTCTTTCACCTATGTCCACTCCCACCACGGTCAGGATCGCCCTGGCGCAGATCAATGCCACGGTCGGCGACCTGGCTGGCAATGCGCAGCGCATTGTCGATGCCGCGGCCCAGGCGCACGCGGCCGGCGCCGCCGTGCTGATCGCGCCCGAACTGGCGCTCACCGGCTACCCGCCGGAAGACCTGCTGCTGCGCCCGGCGTTCATGCAGGGCTGTGCGCAGGCGCTCGCCGAACTGGCGGCGCGGCTGGCGGTGTTTGGCGATCTGCAGGTGGTGGTGGGTCATCCGCATCAGTTCGGTGAACGCGGCGATCTCCGTTCCCGCTCGGTCGTGGTGCAGCAGCGCTTCAACGCGGCATCCGTATTGCGTGCCGGCAAGGTGCATGCCACGTACTGCAAGCGGGACCTGCCGAACTACCAGGTGTTCGATGAACGGCGCTACTTTGCCTCGGGTCGCGATGCCGGGCAGGGCGCGGTGGTATTCGAAGCCGCCGGCCGCTGCTTTGGCCTGCTGATCTGCGAGGACGCCTGGTTCGAGGAGCCGGCGCGGCTGGCGCGCTCGGCCGGCGCCGATGTGCTGTGCGTGCTGAACGCCTCGCCGTTCCACCTGGGCAAGGCCGGCGAGCGCGAGGCGCGCATGGTCGATCGTGTCCGCGACACGGGCTTGCCGCTGCTCTTCTCGCACCTGAGCGGGGGGCAGGACGAGGTGGTCTTCGACGGCGCTTCGTTTGCCGTCGATGCGCGGGGCGAAGTGGCGGTGCGAGGGCCGAGCTTCGAAGAGGCGCTGGTGCTCGTCGATCTGCACGCGGATGGGACCATCGACGGCGAACGCCAGCCCGTGCCGAGCTATGAGGCGCAGGCCTGGGGCGCGCTCGTCACCGGCGTGCGCGACTACATCGGCAAGAACGGCTTTCCCGGCGCCATCATCGGACTCTCCGGCGGCATCGATTCGGCGCTGGTGCTGGCCATTGCGGTCGATGCGCTCGGCGCCGAACGCGTGCGCGCGGTGATGATGCCGTCGCCGTACACCGCCGACATTTCATGGCTCGATGCGCGTGACATGGCCCAACGCCTGGGTGTGCGCTACGACGAACATTCGATCACGCCGATGTTCGAGGCCTTCCGCACCAGCCTGGCGCAGGAGTTTGCCGGGTTGAAGGAGGATGCGACCGAAGAGAACATCCAGGCCCGCGTGCGCGGCACCCTGCTGATGGCCCTGTCGAACAAGTTCGGCTCGATCGTGCTGACCACCGGCAACAAGAGCGAGATGGCCACCGGCTACTGCACGCTGTACGGCGACATGGCTGGCGGCTTCGCGGTGATCAAGGACGTCGCCAAGACGCTGGTCTACCGCCTGGCTGACTGGCGGAACCAACAGCCGACCCTGCGCGCTGACGGCACTGTCGGCCCGGTGATCCCGCAGCGCATCATCACCCGGCCGCCTTCTGCCGAACTGCGGCCCGACCAGAAGGACCAGGACAGCCTGCCGCCCTATGAGGTGCTGGACGCCATCCTTGCGCGCTACATGGAAGAGGACCAGGGCATTGCCGAGATCATCGCCGCCGGCTTTGATGCGGCCGATGTCGAGCGCGTGACCCGGCTCATCAAGATCAACGAGTACAAGCGGCGCCAGGCGCCGGTGGGAATCCGCATCACGCACCGTGCATTCGGACGCGACTGGCGCTATCCCATCACCTCGAAGTTCCGTGCTTAAATCCAAGCCAGTTGACGATCAAGGTACGGAGGCCCCATGAAACAGATCAGCGCGATCATCAAGCCCTTCAAGCTCGAAGAGGTGCGTGAGGCATTGGCCGATGTCGGCGTCTCCGGCCTCACCGTCACCGAGGTCAAGGGCTTCGGCCGCCAGAAGGGCCATACCGAGCTGTACCGAGGCGCCGAGTACGTGGTCGACTTCCTGCCGAAGGTGAAGGTCGAGGTGGTGGTCAAGGATGCCGATGTCGATCGCTGCATCGAAGCCATCGTCAAGGCGGCCAAGACCGGCAAGATCGGTGACGGCAAGATCTTCGTCACCCATGTCGAGCAGGTGGTGCGCATCCGCACCGGCGAAACCGACGAATCGGCCGTGTGAGCGCGGCGGCCGGCAGGGCCCGCACCGACTGAAGCCTAGATGCGATCGAGCGGCGGTGGCGAAACGGCTGCCGGCTCGCGCGCCGCATACAACGCGTCAAGCATGGGCTCGGGCTCGGCGCCATGCTGAATCATCTGCATCTGCGCTTCGCTGAGGAAACCTTCTTCGCGCGAGCGGCGCAGAAAGTCCATCAGTCCGGTGTAGTAGTCCTCGGCATCGAGCAAGCCGATCGGCCGGCGGTGGTAGTCGAGGTGGCGCCAGGTCCAGACCTCGAACAACTCTTCGAAAGTGCCGATGCCGCCTGGCAGCGCGAGGAACGCGTCCGCGCGCTCGGCCATCAATTGCTTGCGCTGGTGCATCGTCTGCACGACATGCAGTTCGCTCAGGCCGGCATGGCCGACTTCCAGCCGCATCAGCGACTCGGGGATCACCCCGATCACCCTGGCGCCGGCGGCCAAGGCTGCATCGGCCACTTCACCCATCAGGCCGGCGCGGCCGCCGCCATACACCAGTTGCCAGCCTCGCTGCCCGATGGCCTGGCCCAATCGCCGGGCCAGCTGAAGGTAGGCAGGCCGCGCGCCGTTTCGCGAGCCGCAATAGACGCAGACGGAGAAGCCCGATGACATCGTCAGACCCCTACAGCACGAAACGATGGGCCAGTGCAGCAGCCCAGGTGGCGCCGCAGAGCAGCAGGGACAGCAACACGGCGGCGCTGCCGAAGTCCTTGGCGCGCTTCGACAGTTCATGCACGTCGTAAGAGACGCGGTCGATCGCCGCCTCGAGGCCCGAGTTGAGCAGTTCGACGATCAGCACCAGCATCACGGTGCCGGCGAGCAGCACCACTTCGATCCACGATCGGCCGAGCCAGAACGCGGCCGGCACCATCACCAGCGCCAGCGCGCTCTCCTGGCGGAAGGCGCTTTCACTGCGGATGGCTAGGCCCAGGCCCTGCATCGAGTAGCCCAGCGCATGCGTCACCCGGTCGATGCCGGTGCGCCCCTTGTGTGGATTGCCCATCAGCTGGATTTTGCCTTCGGCGGCGGGCGCCAGGTCACCAGTCGCGTGCCGCAGACCACGTCGTGCCAGAACTGTCGATCGGCTCGCAGCCAGGCGAGTGCAGCGTAGGCGAGCACGCCCGCCGTCATCGCTCCGAAAATGGCCGCAGTGCTGTTCAGGCCCGCGGCATGCACCATCGCCAACGCCGGCAGGAACCACAGCCAGCTCAGCACATAGCGCGCAAAGGCCCTGGCTTGCGAGACCGGCTGCCCTTGCACGGTGAGCAGGCGCAGGTGCCACGCCTTCATCGCCACCGTTTGGCCGCTGCGCGACCAGAACCAGCTGAAGTAGATGGCAAGAATGACGAACAGGAAGGCCATCAGGCCGAGGCGGCCCTCCATCGCATTGCGCTGCTGGGTCAGACTCGAGTACAGGTAGCCGGCGATCATGACCACGCCGAAAAGCAGCACGCCCTCGTAGACAAAACAGGCCAGACGCCGAAAGACGCCGGGTGGCGCCGAGGCCTCGGCGCCGGCAAGGCCCTTTGCGGGCCGCATCATGGATGGGGCGAGGAGGCTGTCGCGCCGCCTGTGGCGGCAGCCTGCGGTGCCGCCGGCGCCTGCGGACCGCCCTTGGGCAGCAGGGTGGACCGATCGACGTGCGTTGGCGAGGCCACGATCTTCGGCTGGCCCGGATGCTGGTGCGGGGGTGGGCTCGGAGACCTCGTCATCAACGTGGTCGTCGCGCCTGGCGCCGCCTGAACCACAGTGGGGGCCACCGGCTTCACTGCCGCACGGGCTGGCGCATTCGTGCCGGTCTGCTTCGGCACCGCGGCCAATGGAGCACTTGCACCCAGCCGGGACCGTTCGGCACCACGCTCCGGATTGGCGCGCCGGGCCCTGGCGGCCAGCGCCTTGCGCTGGTCCTCGGGCAAGGCCTGATAGGCCTCCCATCGCGTCTGGCGTTCGTGGGGCGACAACTGCTTGGCCTCCTGGAACGACAGACGCGCCCGACCACGCTCGGCCGGCGTCAGCCGTGCCCATTCGGTCATGCGCGCCTGCAGCCGCCGTTGCTCGTCAGCAGGCAGCGATGCGTAGCGCGAGGCGATCTCCAGCCACTTGGACTTCCGCTGGCCGTCGATGCCGGACCAGTCTCGTTCCAGCGGAGCCAGCGCTTGGCGTTGCGCCGCCGTCAGGGACGACCAGGACGGCCCGCCGAGCTCGGACGAGGCCAGTTTGCCATTGCGCGCTGCGGCAGGCGCGCTCGCGGACTGAGCGAGCGCACCGGCACCCACCACAAGCGAAAAGGCCACGCTGGCGAAGAGCGTGGCCGGCAGGACGAGGATGAGACGTCGTGGCAACGCTGATCCCTCAAGGCATGTCGCTCGAACGCAGGTACTCCGCGAAGCCGGGGTCGCCATAGGCGGTGGGGGGCAACTCGTCCGTCAGCAGCGCTGCATCGATCTCGGCGGCCACGGCGATTTGCTCATGGTCCCGGTGTTGCTGGATCAGTACCAGGCCGGCAGCCAGCACGAGCAGCGGCAGCAGCGACGCCAACCGAAGCCACACCGACGGCGGCGCCGACAACACCGCCGCGCCACCCGCGTGGCCCACCACCGACACGGCCGGTGCAGCGGCCACCCCATGGCGCAGCGCGCGTGCCCGCGCCAGCGCCTGCTCACGGCCGAAGCGCAGCCGCTCGCTGATGTCGTGTGGCAGTTGATCCGCCACCTCATTGAGGCGACCGGTCATGCGCAGTCCGACCCGAGCCTCCAGCCCTTCACGCTCGAAGTTCGTCCGGGTCGGCGCAATGCTTGGCGAAGGTGTTGTTCTCATGGTGCGATTCCCTTGGCTCGGAGGGCTTTGGCCAATGCATGGACGGCTCGGGAGCAGTGCGTCTTGACGCTACCTTCCGAGCAACCCATGACAGAGGCGGTTTCCGCCACGTCCAATTCTTCCCAGTAACGCAGCAGGAATGCCTCGCGTTGACGGCCCGGTAGCGCGCTGACTTCCGTCTCGATCATTTGCAGGATCTGTGCCCGCGATACCGACTCGGCGGCACTCTCGGCGCCCAGCATGCCGTCGGCGGTCTCGAGGCTTTCGAGCAGGTCGAAGTCGCTGCCATCGTCCGAGTCGCCCTCGAAATCCGACAGGTTCTGGATCACCGCATTTCGCACCCGCTGCCGGCGGAAGTGATCCATCGTGGCGTTCGACAGGATGCGCTGGAACACCAGGGGCAACTCGGCGGCCGGCCGATCGCCATACTTTTCGGCCAGGCGAATCATCGCGTCCTGCACGATGTCGAGCGCGGCATCGTCGTCGCGCACGGCATAGACCGTGCGCTTGAAGGCGCGTTTCTCGACGCTCTTGAGGAACTCGGAAAGTTCGGTGTCGGTTGCCAAGGGATAGCCCGGCACCTGCAAGGTGGCGGCGGCCGGAAAAACGGGGCGGATTATGGCATCGGCCTTTCGGCCCGCTGCGACGGTGGCCGCTCGATCCCGATCTGATGCGATAATGCTGCTTCGCACAAAGCGATACTGGTCTGAAGCTGGCTCGCCGACCCCGGCGGCCCTTGTTTTTGATCGCGCAGGTTCTGATTCCGCCTCACGAGGGCGCGAGGAGGGGCACCGATGGTTTTTCGTCAGAGAAATTCACAGAGGTTCGAAATGGACATGTCTGCCGCGGAAGTCAAGCGTGCCGCAACGGCACAACCGCAATCCAATTCCCAAAATCAGGAGCTGAACGGCTCCGAAATCCTGGTTCGCTGCCTGCAGGCAGAGAACGTGAAGTTCATGTGGGGCTACCCCGGTGGGGCCGTGCTCTATATCTACGACGCGCTCTACAAGCAGGAGACCATCGAGCATGTGCTGGTGCGCCACGAACAGGCCGCCATCCACGCCGCCGATGGCTATGCGCGCGCCACCGGCGAGGTCGGCGTTGCGCTCGTGACCTCGGGTCCAGGCGTCACCAATGCCGTCACCGGCATCGCGACGGCCTACATGGACTCGATCCCGATGGTCATCATCACCGGCCAGGTTCCCACGCCGGCGATCGGGCTCGACGCCTTCCAGGAATGCGACACGGTCGGCATCACGCGCCCGATCGTCAAGCACAACTTCCTGGTCAAGGACGTGCGCGACCTGGCGACCACGATGAAGAAGGCCTTCCACATCGCCCGCACCGGCCGTCCCGGCCCGGTGGTGGTGGACGTGCCGAAGGACGTCTCGCTGAAGACCTGCGCCTTCTCGTACCCGGACCGGGTGGAGATGCGCTCGTACAACCCGGTGAAGAAGGGGCATGGCGGCCAGATCCGCAAGGCCATGCAGTTGCTGCTCACGGCCAAGCGCCCGTACATCTACACCGGTGGCGGCGTCATCCTCGGCAATGCGGCGCCGGAGCTTCGCGAACTGGCCGACCTGCTGGGCTACCCCTGCACCAACACGTTGATGGGCCTGGGCGCCATGGCGGCCAGCGACCCGAAGTTCCTCGGCATGCTGGGCATGCACGGCACCTACGAGGCGAACATGTCGATGCAGCACTGTGACGTGCTGCTCGCCGTGGGCGCCCGCTTTGACGACCGGGTGATCGGCAACCCCAAGCACTTCGCCCAGGTCGAGCGCAAGATCATCCACATCGACATCGACCCCTCGTCGATCTCGAAGCGGGTGAAGGTCGACATCCCGATCGTCGGCGACGTGAAGGACGTGCTGCAGGAGATGATCGCCAACCTGCGCGAGACCCAGGCGCGGCCCGATGTCTCGGCGCTGTCGGCCTGGTGGGGGCAGATCAACGAATGGCGCAAGCGCGAGTGCCTGGCCTACAAGCGTAGCGACGATGTGATCAAGCCGCAGCATGTGGTCGAGACGCTGTGCGAGCTAACCCGCAAGCGCGATGTCTACATCACCTCGGACGTCGGCCAGCACCAGATGTGGGCCGCACAGTACTTCCGCTTCGAGGAGCCGCGCCGCTGGATCAATTCCGGCGGCCTGGGCACGATGGGCGTTGGTCTGCCGTATGCCATGGGCATCAAGCTGGCGAAGCCGGATTCGGATGTCTTCTGCATCACGGGCGAAGGCTCGATCCAGATGTGCATCCAGGAGCTTTCCACCTGCGCGCAGTACAAGACGCCGGTCAAGGTGATCTCGCTGAACAACCGCTACCTGGGCATGGTGCGGCAGTGGCAGCAGCTGGACTACGGCGGCCGCTATTCGCACAGCTACATGGACGCGCTGCCCGATTTCGTCAAGCTGGCCGAGGCCTATGGCCACGTCGGCATCAAGATCGAGAAGCCGTCCGAGGTCGAGCCTGCGCTGAAGGAGCTGATCCGGCTGAAGGATCGCACGGTGTTCCTCGACGTGCGCACCGACCCGACCGAGAACGTTTGGCCGATGGTGCAGGCGGGCAAGGGCATCACCGAGATGCTGCTGGGGTCCGAAGACCTGTGAGCGCCTGAAGGCGGCCCGGCACCGGTGCTGTTACCGCGGCATCGGGGCTGGCTGCCGGAAGGCGCGAGCGCTTCGAACCGTCTTTTGAAACGCTTCTGAGGGCGTGGCCAAGGGCCGTCGGTTACCGCCGCCGGTCTGAAGAGCGCGCCAGGATGAACGACCATGAAACACATCATTGCCGTGCTGCTCGAGAACGAGCCCGGCGCCCTGTCCCGCGTGGTGGCCCTGTTCTCTGCCCGCGGCTACAACATCGAGAGCCTGACGGTCGCACCGACCGAAGACGCGTCGCTCTCGCGCATGACCATCGTGACCACCGGGTCGGACGAGGTGATCGAGCAGATCACCAAGCACCTGAACCGGCTGATCGAGGTCGTGAAGGTCGTTGACCTGACCGAAGGCAGCTACACCGAACGCGAGCTTATGCTCATCAAGGTGCGCGCCGTTGGCAAGGAACGCGAGGAGATGAAGCGCATGGCCGATATCTTCCGCGGCCGCATCATCGACGTGACCGAGAAGAGCTACACCATCGAATTGACCGGGGATGCCGGCAAGCTCGACGCCTTCATCGAGGCGATCGACCGCACCGCCATCCTCGAAACCGTGCGCACCGGCACCAGCGGGATCGGTCGCGGCGAGCGCATCCTGCGCGTCTGACAACCCGCCCCTAGCTTCACCTGGAGAAAGACATGAAGGTCTACTACGACAAGGACGCCGATCTGAGCCTGATCAAGGGCAAGAACGTCACCATCATCGGCTACGGCTCGCAAGGCCATGCGCACGCGCAGAACCTCAACGACTCGGGCGTGAAGGTCACGGTCGGCCTGCGCAAGGGCGGCGCGTCCTGGGCCAAGGCCGAGAAGGCCGGCCTGAAGGTGGCCGAGATCGCCACCGCGGTGAAGGAAGCCGATGTCGTGATGATCCTGCTGCCGGACGAGCAGATCGCCGCGGTCTACAACACGGACGTGGCGCCGAACATCAAGGCCGGCGCTTCGCTGGCCTTTGCGCACGGCTTCAACGTGCACTACGGTCAGGTCGTGCCGCGCGAGGACATCGACGTCTGGATGGTGGCGCCGAAGGCCCCCGGCCACACCGTGCGCAACACCTACACGCAGGGTGGCGGCGTGCCGCACCTCATCGCTGTGCATGCCGACAAGACCGGCAAGGCACGCGACCTGGCGCTGAGCTATGCCGCGGCCAACGGTGGCGGCAAGGCCGGCATCATCGAGACCAATTTCCGCGAAGAGACCGAGACCGACCTGTTCGGCGAGCAGGCCGTGCTGTGCGGCGGCACCGTCGAGCTGATCAAGGCCGGCTTCGAGACGCTTGTGGAAGCCGGCTACGCACCGGAGATGGCCTACTTCGAGTGCCTGCACGAGCTCAAGCTGATCGTCGACCTGATCTACGAAGGCGGCATCGCGAACATGAACTACTCGATCTCCAACAATGCGGAGTACGGCGAGTACGTCACCGGCCCGAAGATCGTCACCGACGAGACCAAGGCCGCGATGAAGCAGGCGCTGAAGGACATCCAGACCGGCGAGTACGCCAAGAGCTTCATCCTGGAGAATCGCGCGGGCGCCCCCACGCTGCTGAGCCGCCGCCGCCTGACCGCCGACCACCAGATCGAGGTGGTGGGCGAGAAGCTCCGCGCGATGATGCCGTGGATCAAGGCCAACAAGCTGGTCGACAAGTCGCGCAACTGACCCCGCGTTTCCACGCACCCCGAGGCCGCCTTGCGCGGCCTTTTTCGTGCCCGACGCTGCGGTATCCTCGCCGCCCATGAACGACGCAGCAGACAGTGCCCAGGACGACGGCGCCCCCGAGCCACCGCCGGCATTGCGTCCCCGACGCAAGGGCATCTACATCCTGCCCAACCTGTTCACCCTGGCCGCGCTGTTCGGGGGCTTCTATGCCATCGTGATGGCGATGAATGGCCGGTTCGAGCAGGCCGCGATCGGTGTCTTTTGCGCCATGGTGCTCGACAGCCTCGATGGCCGTGTCGCGCGCCTCACGCACACGCAGAGCGCCTTTGGCGAGCAGATGGACAGCCTGTCCGACATGGTCAGCTTCGGCGCCGCGCCGGCGCTGATCGTCTACGAGTGGGCGCTCAAGGGCCTGGGCAAGCCGGGCTGGATCGCTGCCTTCGTCTATTGCGCCTGCGCGGCGCTGCGGCTGGCGCGCTTCAACACCAACATCGCTGTCGTCGATCGCCGCTTCTTCCAGGGGCTGCCCAGCCCCGCGGCGGCAGCACTGGTCACCGGCTTCATCTTCGTGATGAACGATGCCGGCTTCGTCGAAGGCGTGCGCGACACGCCCTGGCTGGTGTGGCTGACCTGGGGCATCACGCTGTACGCGGGCCTGACGATGGTGACCAACGCGCCGTTCTACAGCTTCAAGGACCTGAGCCTGAGGCGCTCCGTGCCATTCGTGGTGATCGTCGCGATCGTGCTGTTCATCGCGCTGATCAATCTGCACGTGCCGATCATGCTGTTCCTGCTGTTCGTCCTCTACGGCCTCTCGGGCTACGTGATGTACGTCTGGCGGCGCGTGAAGGGCAAGCCGGTCAGCGTGATCGCCACGTCCACCGACGAGCCGGACGAGGCGGGTCTGCATCGCTGAGGCGTTCTTTCGCCTTTGCAATCCATGCGCTTCGTGTAATATCGCGACCCATGACGTTCCGGTCTGCGTTTTCGCTGCTGCTACTAGAGGTGCTTCAGGCGCGCTGATCGTCCACGTCCTCTATTTCCCGACCCGGATCGACGGCCCGCCCAGCGCAACGCAGCGGGCCGTTTGCATTTGTGATCGAGCTGCGTGGCACCCCAGAGAACCCCACGGAGAAACCCATGCCGATGCTCGACAACCCCGCTTCCAAGTACCGTGCCTTCGCGCCGGTGCGCCTGGCCGACCGCCGCTGGCCCGACGCGCTGCTGACGAAGGCGCCGATCTGGTGCAGCGTGGACCTGCGTGACGGCAACCAGGCCCTGATCGAACCGATGGATCCGGCGCGCAAGCTGCGCATGTTCAAGACCCTGGTGCGCATCGGCTTCAAGGAAATAGAAGTTGGTTTTCCGTCCGCCTCGCAGGCCGATTTCGATTTCGTGCGTCAGTTGATCGATGATCGGCTGATCCCCGACGACGTGACGATCCAGGTGCTGACCCAGGCGCGCGACCACCTGATCGAACGCACCTTCGAGGCACTGGTCGGCGCGCCGCGCGCCATCGTGCACCTGTACAACGCCACCGCGCCGGTGATGCGGCGCGTGGTGCTGGGCCTGGACCAGGACGGCATCGTCGCGCTGGCCGCGACGCATGCCCGCATGATTCGCGACCTGGCTGCACGACAGCCGCAGACGCGGTGGACCTTCCAGTACTCGCCCGAGATGTATTCGGGGACCGAACTGGACTTCAGCATGCGCGTGATCGATGCGGTGACCGAGGTGTGGCAACCGACGCCCGAGCGCAAGTGCATCATCAACCTGCCATCCACGGTCGAGCATTCGACGCCCAACGTCTTTGCCGACATGATCGAATGGACGCACCGGCATATCGCGCGGCGCGATTCGATCGTGCTGTCGGTCCATCCGCACAACGACCGCGGCACCGGCACCGCTGCCGGCGAGTTCGCGCTGATGGCCGGCGCCGACCGTGTCGAGGGTTGTCTGTTCGGCAATGGCGAACGCACCGGCAACGTCGACCTGGTGAACATCGCGTTGAACCTCTACACGCAGGGCGTGAGCCCGCAACTGGACTTCTCCGACATCGACGAAATCCGTCGGGTCGTCGAGCATTGCAACCAACTGCCGGTTCACCCGCGCCACCCGTATGTCGGCGACCTGGTCTACACCTCGTTCTCCGGCTCGCACCAGGATGCGATCAAGAAGGCATTTGCCGCGCGCCGCGAGGGCGACATCTGGGAGATGCCCTACCTGCCGATCGACCCGAAGGACCTGGGCCGCAGCTACGACGCGGTGATTCGCGTCAACAGCCAGTCGGGCAAGGGCGGCATCTCCTACCTGCTGGAGAACGAGTACGGGCTGGAATTGCCCCGGCGCCTGCAGATCGAGTTCTCGGCGGCCGTGCAGGCGGTGATGGACGACCAGGGCCGGGAGCTCAGCGCCGGCGACATCTGGTCCATCTTCGAACAGGAATACCGCCTGGGCGCCGGAGGGGCCGCAGTCGATCACCTGACGATCAACGAGCGGTCCGAGGGCGGCGTCGCCTTGCGCGCGATGGTGCGCAGCGGCGAATTGGTGCTGCCCATCGCAGGCGAGGGCACGGGCCCGGTCGAGGCCTTCGTCGACGGGCTGCAGCGCGCGGTGGGCTGCCCGATCAGCGTGCTCGACTACCACGAGCATGCCATCGGCGCGGGCGCGCAGGCCCGCGCCGCGGCCTACCTCGAGCTGCGCATCGGCGACACTCGCACGCTGTTCGGTGTCGGCATCGATGCCAACATCGTCACCGCGTCGATCAAGGCGGTCCTGTCCGGTCTGCAGCGCTGCAGCGTGGTGCTGGCCGAGAGGGCCGCCGCGGCGGTCTGACGCCGCGCGCCCATCACACAAGAGGAGAGTCTCACCATGGCCGACAAGCTGATCATTTTCGACACCACCTTGCGCGATGGTGAGCAATCGCCCGGGGCCTCGATGACGCGGGACGAGAAGCTGCGCATCGCGCGGCAACTCGAGCGCCTACGGGTCGATGTCATCGAAGCCGGCTTCGCCGCATCGAGCAACGGCGATTTCGAGGCCGTGAAGTCGATCGCTGGTCACATCAAGGAATCGACCGTCTGTTCGCTGGCCCGTGCGAACGATCGCGACATCTCGCGCGCGGCCGAGGCCCTGAAGGGCGCGGCGCGCTCGCGCATCCACACCTTCATCGCCACCAGTGCGCTGCACATGGAGAAGAAGCTGCGCATGACGCCGGACCAGGTGTTCGAGCAGGCCAAGCTGGCCGTGCGCTTTGCGCGCAATCTGTGCGACGACATCGAGTTTTCGCCCGAGGACGGTTACCGCTCCGACGTCGACTTCCTGTGCCGCGTGCTCGAGGCGGTGATCAAGGAGGGCGCCACCACGCTGAACATCCCGGACACCGTGGGCTACGCGATCCCCGAGCTGTACGGCAACTTCATCCGCACGCTGCGCGAGCGCATCCCGAACTCCGACAAGGCGGTCTGGTCGGTGCACTGCCACAACGACCTGGGCATGGCGGTGGCCAACTCGCTGGCCGGCGTCAAGCTCGGCGGGGCACGCCAGATCGAGTGCACGATCAACGGGCTGGGCGAGCGCGCCGGCAATTGCTCGCTCGAGGAGGTGGTGATGGCCGTGCGCACGCGGCGCGACTACTTCGGCCTGGAACTTGGCATCGACACCACGCAGATCGTCAGTGCGTCGCGCATGGTCAGCCAGACCACCGGCTTCGTCGTGCAGCCGAACAAGGCGGTGGTTGGTGCCAATGCCTTTGCGCATGCCTCGGGCATCCACCAGGACGGCGTGCTGAAGGCGCGCGACACCTACGAGATCATGCGGGCCGAGGACGTGGGCTGGACGGCCAACAAGATCGTGCTGGGCAAGCTCTCGGGCCGAAATGCCTTCAAGCAACGCTTGCAGGAGCTGGGCATCGAACTCGAATCCGAGGGCGAGATCAACGCCGCGTTTGCACGGTTCAAAGACCTGGCCGACCGCAAGAGCGAGATCTTCGACGAAGACATCCTGGCGCTGGTCAGCGACGAAAGCGTCACCAGCGAGCGCGAGCACTATCGCCTGGTCTCGCTGCGCCAGCACAGCGAAACCGGCGAGCGCCCGCAGGCCGCGGTGGTGTTTGCTGCTGGCGACACCGAACTCAGCGCGGAAAGCGATGGCAACGGCCCGGTCGACGCCAGCCTGAAGGCAATCGAGTCGAAGGTCCAAAGTGGCGCCGAACTGCTGCTGTATTCGGTCAATGCCATCACCAGCGGCAGCACAGAATCCCAGGGCGAGGTGACCGTGCGTCTGCAACATGGCGGGCGCGTGGTCAACGGCGTGGGCTCGGACCCGGACATCGTCGTCGCGTCGGCCAAGGCCTACCTCGCGGCGTTGAACAAGCTGCATGCGAACCTGGAGCGGGTTGCCGCTCAGGGCTAACCCGAACTCATCGCAGTGCACTTGAGGAAACACGCGCAAGTTTTTGATCTTGCGCGTGTTTTTCGTTGGTCCTAAACTTGCCGCCGTTGCCTGCCCGAATGCCCGAGATGACAAAGATCAAAAGCTGTACCGCCTTGTTGTTGGGGCTCTGCATCTCGGGTGCCTTGGTGCTGCCGGCCTATGCGGCCGATGGCGCGGCGCGCAAGCCGCACCTGCGCAAGGCCGCCGCGGCCCAGAGCAGCAAGGTGGTGCGCAAGTCGGCGTCGGTCCGGGTGTCGTCGGTGCGCAAGACTGCGGTGCGTGCCGAACCGGCGCGACCCTCCTTCGGTCAGGCCCAGGGCCTGCATGCCGAAGCAGATCCGCTGGAGCTGAAATCCGCAGTGGCGTTGGTGGTCGATCAAGACACCAACGAGGTGCTGTTCAGCAAGAACCCGGAGGCCGTGTTGCCCATCGCGTCGATCACGAAGCTGATGACGGGGTTGGTGGTGACGGAGGCCAAGCAGTCCCTCGACGACGTCCTCACGATCACGCAGGAAGACGTCGACACCGAGAAGGGCAGTCACTCGCGTCTGGCCGTGGGCACGCAGCTGACGCGCGGCGAGATGATGCACCTGGCGCTGATGTCGTCCGAGAACCGTGCGGCGCATGCACTCGGCCGCTACTACCCGGGCGGTCTGGAAGCCTTCGTGCAGGCGATGAACCGCAAGGCTGCGGCGCTCGGCATGGCGGACACGCACTATGTCGAGCCGACCGGGCTGTCGAGCAAGAACCAGTCGAGCGCCCATGACTTGGCGCTGCTCGTGAAGGAAGCTCACCAGCAGCCCCTGTTGCGCGAGCTGTCCACCTCGCAGGAGGCCCAGGTCGCCGTGGGCAAGCGGATGATGCAGTTCCGCAATACCAATGGGTTGGTGCGCAATCCTTCGTGGGACATCGGCCTGCAGAAGACCGGCTACATCTCCGAGGCCGGGCGATGCCTGGTGATGCAGGCGCAGTTGGCAGGCCGCAAGCTCATCATGGTGTTGCTGGATTCGGCCGGCAAGTACTCGCGCATCGGCGATGCCGAGCGCATCCGCAAGTGGCTGAACCACACCACAGCCACTGCTCCGGCCGCGCGGCCGACGACCTGATCAAGGGCGGTGGCCTAGCGCTGCCGAAATTTGTGCGGCCGTCGAGCGGACACGCCCGACCCACGACTCTTCCAGCCGGTCGGCCGGCGCCGAGATCGAAAGGCCTGCCACCAGTTTGCCCTGGTCGTCGAAGATCCCGGCGGCCATGCAGCGCACCCCCAGTTCGAGCTCTTCGTCGTCTCGCGCAATGGCCGACTGGCGCACCTGAGCGAGCTCCCGCTCGAGCCGAGGCAGGTCCGTGATGCTGTTGCGGGTGTGTCCCGACAGGCCGGTGCGCGTGGCATAGGCCCGTACGCGTTGCGGATCGTCGTGTGCCAGGAAGAGCTTGCCCACCGAGGTGAGGTGCAGCGGCGCGCGGCCGCCGACAGCCCGCACCACCTGCATGCCCGAGCGTTCGCTGTACGTGCGCTCGATGTAGACGATCTCGTCGCCTTGCCGCACCGACAGGTTCACCGGCTGATGCGTGAGCTTGTGCAGTTCGCGCATCGGTGCCAGGGCGGCATCGCGCACGTCGAGCCGTGCCTTCACCAGGTTGCCGAGTTCGAGCAGGCGCATGCCCAGTCGGTAGCTGCCGGCTTCGGGCCGGTCGACGAAGCGGCCGATCGCCAGATCGTTGAGGATGCGGTGGGCGGTGGAAGGGTGCAGGCCGGTGCGCTCGCTCAATTCCTTCAGCGAAACGGGGTCCTGATGCGCGGCCAGCGCGTCGAGCAGCGAGAACATGCGCTCCATCACCTGGATGGCGGGCTGTTGGCTTTCCTTGCGTGTGGACATGGTGGAATCCCGAGGTTGCCGCTATTTTGCATGGCGAAACCGGTTTTCGCGAAGCGCCCTGAGATCAGTCCGAAGTCAGCAGTTCGGCCGCACGTTCACCGGCCCGCACCGCGCCCTCGAGCGTTGCGGGATAGGGCCCCTCCACGTAGTCGCCGGCGGCATAGAGGCCGGAGGCAATACGGGCCGGCGGACGGCGCAGGCCTGGCGTGCAGGCGAAGGTGGCGTGCTTTTCTGCGGCCAGGTGGCGCAAGCAGCCGGGATCGGTCGGATCGAAGCCGGGTCCGAACGCTTCGCGGGCTTGCCGCAGGACCGCCTGCCCAGCGGCCGGCAGACCGCGTTCAACCCAGTCGCGCGCGCCGCTGATCACGAAGGCAAACAGGCCGGGTGCCATGCCCAGGGCACCCAGATCGAAAGCGTACTGTGCCGGGCGCAGGGCGTCCGCGGCGAGGGCCATCATGGGCACCGTGAAGCGAACGGCCGGCGCATGCAGGTAGACCGTGAGGATGGGCTCGTAGCGCAGCGCCGCTGCCGCTTGGCTCCAGGCCGGCGCCAGCGGGGCCGTCAGTCGGCTGGCCTCCGATGCGCTGCAGGCCAGCACGACCGCCTCGAACGATTCGCCGTCGACCTGCCAGCCGCCATCGGACGACTGCAGCGCGATGACGCGCCGCGTCCGTCGCAGCACGGCGCCGCGCTGCTGCAACCAGCGCATGGAGGGGTCGGGCAGCAGTTGCGACAGCGGCCGCCGTGGCAGCAGCAGGTCTGCACTGCCGGCGCCACCAAAGAGCGCGTCCTTCAGCACGCGCAGGAACACGGTGCCGCTGGCCTGCGCCATCGGCGTGTTCAGCGCCGCCACACACAGCGGCTCGATCAGATCGCGGCGCACGGCGGCCGGCAGCGTCATGCACAGTTGGTCGACCGTGGCTTCCGGCGCGCATCGAAAGCCCGTGGCCAGCCAGCCTCCGGCGGTTGCCAGCAAGGCCAGTCGGTCGCGCCACCGCCAGCCGTGTGCCGCGAGCACGCCGCGGGCGAAGGACAGCAGGGGCGCGCCGGGTGGCAGGGCCAGCCCACGACCGTCGGGGTAGCGCAGCTTCAAGGGCAGGCGCAGCAGCTGCTCGTCGGGGCTCGCACCCACGTCGCGCATCAGGGCCAGGGCGCGGGCGTAGGCACCGATCAGGATGTGCTGGCCGTTGTCGACCGTGCCGGCCCGGGTGTCCACACTGCGGGCCCGGCCGCCGACCTGTGGCGCCATCTCGAACACGGTGACAGGGTGCCCGGCCTGGGTGGCGCGCACCGCAGCCGCGAGACCCGCCCAGCCGGCCCCGACCACCGCAACGCGCCCGATGGCGGCCACCTTCAACGGCCGCGCCAATGGGTGCGCAGCGCGATCCAGAGCTTGCGCATCGGCGTCAGCGAGGTGCGCTGGTGCAGCACCTGGAAGCCGTCGGCTTCGATCTCGCGCAGCAGCGTGCGGTAGATGTTGGCCATCATCAGCCCGGGCTTCTGCTTGAGCCGATCGTCCTCGGGCAGCAAGGCCAGGGCCTCGTCGTAGGCGCGGTGCGCGCGTTCGGCCTGGAACCGCATGAGCGCTGTGAATCGATCGCTGTAGCCCCAGGGCGCGCTGCGTTTCAACAGTTCGTGGGCCTTGACATCGAACTGTTGCAGTTCCGAGATCGGCAGGTAGATCCGACCCCGGCGCGCGTCGTCGCCGACGTCGCGGATGATGTTGGTCAGCTGCAGCGCCAGCCCAAGCTGGTGGGCATAGGCGATGGTCTGCTCCTGGGTGCGGCCGAAGATCGTGGCCGCCACCTCGCCGACCACGCCGGCCACCAGGTGGCAATAACGCCTGAGTGACGCGTAGTCCAGGTGGCGGGTCTGGTCCAGGTCCATCTGGCAGCCTTCAATCACCGACAGCAGGTGCGCCTGGGTGATCGAGAAGCGTGGTGCCAGCGGCATCAGGGCCTGCGTCACCGGATGGCTGGGATGGCCGCCGAAGCTGGCGAGTACCTCCTGTCGCCACCAGGCCAACTTGGTCGCCGCGACGCCCGCATCGCGCGTTTCGTCGACCACATCGTCCACCTCGCGGCAGAAGGCGTAGAACGCCGTGATGGCGGCACGTTCCGCGGGGGGCAGGAACAGGAAGGCGTAGTAGAAGGACGAACCGCTGGCGGCTGCCTTCTCCTGCACGTAGCGCTGTGGAGTCGTCGTCATGGGCGCGCGGCGGCCGTCGTGCGGCCCGGCATGCGCAGCGCGCGCCACAGCATCACGGGCAGGTCGCGACCGCGCACGGTCGGCCGTCGGGTGAGGGTGCCGTGGTTCATACGCTCGATTCTCTCAAGGATGCGCAGCCCACCTTGCACCACCAGCCTGAGTTCCCAACCCATTCGGCCAGGCAGTCGGCAGGCGAGTGGAGCCCCTTCGAGCATCAGCGCCCGAGCGTCACCGCACAGCTCGCGCAGCAGCGCGCGGGTGGCCGGGGTGTCGGTGCGCTGCTGCAGCAGCTGGTCCTGGGTCAGGCCATGACGCTGTGCTGCATCGGCCGGCACGTACAGCCGGCCGCGCGGGAGGTCCACGCTCGGGTCTTGCCAGAAGTTGATCAGTTGCAGTGCACTGCAGATCGCATCGGACTGGCGCACTGAAAGTGCGTCATCGATGCGGTAGAGCTGCAGCAGCAGGCGACCGATCGGGTTGGCCGAGCGGCGGCAATAGTCGAGCAGTTGCGCACGATCGGCATAGCGCGGATTGCCGCAGTCCTGAACAAAGGCGTCGATCAGATCATCGAGCAGGCTCACCGACAGCCCGTGGTGCGCGACGCATCGTGCCAGCGGCACGAAAACGCCCGGCCAGTCCGTCGATGCCTGGCCCGCCATGCTGGCGTGCAGTGCGGCCCTGTAGCGGCGCAGCGCCGCGATGCGCTCGGTTGGAGCGGCATCGCCCTCATCGGCCAGGTCATCGGCCGTGCGGGCAAAGTGGTAGATCGCCTGCACCGCGGGTCGAAGTGCCGGCGGGCACAGGACGGATGCAACGGGGAAGTTCTCGTAGTGGTCGACGCTCACCGTCGCCATTGTCACCAGCCGGCGCGTGGGCCCGCGGCTGCCGTCACAGTGCCGCGATTGACAAGACTCAGGGTCGCCCCCTATATTACTGACCGGTCAGTCAGTAAAACACGGGCGCGGTTGTGACCGCGAACGGTGCCACGCCAACCGAAGCCGCTCAGCCATGCGCCAATTCGCTCTCCCACTCCTTGCCGTCGCGCTGCTGGCGGCCTGCTCGAAGACGCCGCCTGCCGAGGAGCCGGTGCGCTCGGTGCGAACACTGACCGTGGCCGGCGCCACCGTCAACGGCCAGCATGAGTATGCGGCCGAGATACGCGCGCGCACCGAGTCGCGGCTGGCCTTTCGGGTGGGTGGCAAGCTGGTCAGGCGCCTGGTCGACAGCGGCCAGGCGGTGAAGGCGGGTCAGCCCCTGGCGCAGATCGATCCCCAGGACCTTCAGCTCGGGCAACAGGCCGCGCAGGCCGCGCTTGCGTCGGCCCAGGTGAACCTCGAAGTGAGCGAGGCCGAGTTCAAGCGATACAAGGAGCTGAGGGACCAGGGATTCATCAGCGGCATGGAACTGGATCGGCGCGAAGCCACGCTGAAGGCGGCCAGGGCGCAGGTGGCGCAGGCCCGCGCCCAGGCCGGCGTGCAAGGCAACCAGGCCAGCTATGCGGTCCTGACTGCCGATGCTGCCGGGGTCATCACCGGCGTCGATGCCGAGCCCGGCGCCGTGGTGTCGGCTGGTACCCCGGTGCTGCGCCTGGCGCATGACGGCCCGCGAGACGCCGTGTTCAGCGTGCCGGAGGACCGGGTCGCCGCGGTGCGTGCGCTGCTGGGCAGGAAGGACGCCCTGCACATGCGGCTGTGGGGCGACGACAAGGTGCTGCCCGCCACGGTCCGCGAAGTGGCTGCCGCGGCCGATCCGGTGACGCGGACCTTCCAGGTGAAGGCCGACGTCGGCAGCGCAGCGGTTCGCCTGGGTCAGACAGCCGCCGTGCTGGTGGACGCCCCGGCCATGGCCAATGTGGTCCGACTGCCCCTGGCGGCTGTGTTCGAGCTGCAGGGGAAGTCCCAGGTCTGGCTGCTTGACCGGTCGACGATGACCGTTCAGCCGCGTGCCATCCAGGTGGCGGGGGCCGATGGCAACGAGGTGGTGGTCGGCGGCGGCCTGCAGGCCGGCCAGGTGGTGGTCGCGGCCGGCGTCCATGCCCTGACACCGGGGCAGAAGGTGCGGCAGTACGTCGAGCCCGGCAGTGCGGCCGCGGCAATGGCTGCGTCGGTTGCGTTACCGGGCGCGGCCTCGACGGCCCGCGCCGACGGACGCTGAAAGCCCTGGAGACTGCCACGATGAATGCCACCCCGAACGCGGGCGTCACCGAGTCGCGCTTCAACGTCTCGCGTTGGGCGCTCGAGCATCCGGCGCTAACGCGTTACCTGATGATCGTTCTGCTGATCCTGGGCGTCGCCGCCTACTTCCAGCTGGGGCAGGACGAAGATCCGCCGTTCACCTTCCGCGCCATGGTGGTCCAGGCCTTCTGGCCCGGTGCCAGCGCGCAGCAGATGGCCGACCAGGTCACCGACAAGATCGAGCGCACGCTGCAGGAGGTGCCGTATTCCGATGTCATCCGCAGCTACACCAAGCCCGGCGAATCGCTGACCATCCTGCAGATCAAGGACAGCTCGCCGCCCAAGGAGGTGAGCAACGTCTGGTACCAGGTGCGCAAGCGGGTCGGCGACATGCGCAGCACCCTGCCGGCCGGCGTGATCGGGCCGGTGTTCAATGATGATTTCGGCGATGTCTACGGCTCGATCTATGCGTTGTCGGCCGAAGGGTTCAGCGACGAGGAGCTGCGCGTGTTCGCCGAGCACATCCGCTCGCAGCTGCTGCGCGTGCCGGACGTTGCGAAGGTCGATGTCTTCGGCGCCCAGCCCGAAAAGGTGTTCGTCGAGATCTCGCAGAAGCGCCTGGCGCAGCTGGGCCTGGACATGAACCAGGTGCTGGGCCAGCTCGCGGCCCAGAACGCCGTGGAAGGCGCGGGCGTGCTCGATGCCGGCAGCCAGAACCTGCAGATCCGCGTGGCCGGCGCGTTCAGGTCGATCGACGACCTCAAGCGCTTCCCGATCCGCGGCGTGAATGCCAGCGCCGGCACCGCGGGCACGATCCAGCTGTCCGACATCGCCGAGATTCGCCGCGGCTACGCCGATCCACCGACCACCAAGGTGCGCTACCAGGGCAAGCAGGTCATTGCGCTGGGCATCTCGATGGCCAAAGGCGGCGACATCATCGCGCTGGGCAAGGCGCTGCACGCCAGGATCGACACCATCAAGCAGGAGGTGCCGGCCGGCATCTCGCTGTACCAGATCCAGGACCAGCCGCAGGCGGTGTCGCGCTCGGTCGGCGAATTCGTGCGGGTGCTGATGGAGGCGGTGATCGTCGTGCTGGCGGTCAGCTTCATCAGCCTGGGTCTGCACACCAAGCCGTTCCGCATCGACGTCTGGCCCGGCCTGGTGGTGGCGATCACGATTCCGCTGGTGCTCGCGATCACCTTCGTGACGATGTACTACTGGGGCGTGGGCCTGCACAAGATTTCGCTGGGGTCGTTGATCATCGCGCTGGGCCTGCTGGTGGACGACGCGATCATCGCGGTCGAGATGATGGTGCGCAAGCTCGAGGAGGGCTACGACAAGATGCGCGCCGCGACCTTCGCGTATGACGTGACGTCGATGCCGATGCTGACGGGCACATTGATCACCGCGGCGGGCTTCCTGCCGATCGGCCTGGCGAAGTCGGTCACCGGCGAGTACACCTTCGCAATCTTCGCCGTGACCTCGGCGGCGCTGGTCATCTCGTGGCTTGTCTCCGTGTACTTCGTGCCCTATCTGGGTGCCTGGCTGCTGCACACGCGCAGCAAGGTCGATGGCGAAGCGCACGAGCTGTTCGACACGCCCTTCTACAACCGTTTCCGTCACCTGGTCCACTGGTGCGTGCAGCACCGCTGGGTGACCATTTCATTGACGGTCGGGCTGTTCGGCCTGGGGCTGGTGGGCATGGGCAAGGTGCAGCAGCAGTTCTTCCCGGACTCGAGCCGGCCGGAGATCCTGGTCGACCTGTGGCTGCCGGAGGGGTCGACCTTGCGCGAGACAGAGCTCATCGCCAAGCGCTTCGAAGCCCGCATGATGAAGGAGCCGGGCATCGAGTCGGTGAGCACCTGGGTTGGTAGCGGCGTGCCGCGCTTCTACCTGCCGCTGGACCAGATCTTTCCGCAGAGCAACGTCAGCCAGGCCATCCTGCTGCCCAAGGATCTGGCGGGACGCGAACGCATCCGCAAGGAACTGCCGGCCTTGCTGGCCGCGGAGTTTCCGGAAGTGCGCACCCGCGTGAAGCTGCTGCCGAACGGCCCGCCGGTGCCCTATCCGGTGCAGTTCCGCGTCGTTGGAACCGATGCCGCCACGGTGCGTCAATGGGCTGACCAGGCCAAGGACATCCTGCGTGCGAACCCGAACATGCGCGGCGTCAACGACAACTGGAACGAGCAGGTCAAGGCGCTGCGGCTGGAGGTGGACCAGGACAAGGCGCGAGCCTTGGGCGTGACCAGCCAGGCGATCGCGCAGTCGTCGCGGACCATGCTGTCGGGCATCACCGTGGGCCAGTACCGCGAGGATGACAAGCTGGTCGACATCGTGCTGCGCCAGCCCCTGGAAGAGCGCAACGTGATCACGGACATCGGCAACGCCTACCTGCCCACCGCCAGCGGCAAGGCGATTCCGCTGATGCAGATCGCCAAGGTCGGCCTGGCCTGGGAGCCCGGCGTGCTGTGGCGCGAAGGCCGCAAGTACGCGGTGACGGTGCAGGGTGACGTGGCCGAGGGCATGCAGGGGCCGACGGTGACCAGGCAGGTCTGGCCTCAGCTCGACGAGTTGCGCAAGCGCATGCCGCCTGAATACACGATCCAGATCGCAGGTGCGGTCGAGGAGAGCAGCAAGGGCCAGGGGTCCATTGCCGCCGGCGTGCCAGTGATGCTGTTCATCATCTTCACGCTGCTGATGCTGCAGCTGCAGAGCTTCTCGCGGGCGATGCTCGTGTTCCTGACCGGCCCGCTGGGCCTGGCCGGCATTGCCGCCGCGCTGCTGCTGCTGAACCGGCCCTTCGGGTTCGTGGCGCTGCTCGGCGTGATCGCGCTGATGGGCATGATCATGCGCAACTCGGTGATCCTCATCGATCAGATCGAGCAGGACCGCGCCCGCGGCCTGCCGGCCTGGGACGCCATCGTCGAGGCCGCTGTGCGCCGGTTCCGCCCGATCGTGCTGACGGCCGCGGCGGCCGTGCTGGCAATGATCCCGCTGTCGCGCAGCGTGTTCTGGGGGCCGATGGCCGTCGCCATCATGGGCGGACTGATCGTCGCGACGGCGCTGACGCTGCTGGCCTTGCCGGCCATGTATGCGGCATGGTTCCGTGTTCGCCGGCCCATGCCGGGTGATTCGCGTCTCGCGGGCAGCTAGAATCGCCGGTTTACCGGATCGCCGTGGGGGAGCCGGAGGTCTGGCTCCCCCAAGCCATTTTGAGCAGACGAATGCGTGGCGCGGGTGGCGAAATTGGTAGACGCACCAGGTTTAGGTCCTGACGCCTTCACGGGCGTGCGGGTTCGAGTCCCGCCCCGCGCACCAGATCCCTTCTTAGACGAGTTCCATCATGGCCGTGACTGTTGAAACCCTCGAAAAGCTCGAACGCCGCATCGTCCTGACCATTGCGGCCAGCGACATCACCTCCGAAGTCGAGAGCCGCTTGAAGAAGCTCTCGCGCACCGTCAAGGCCGACGGCTTCCGCCCCGGCAAGGTGCCGATGTCGGTGGTGGCCCAGCGCTACGGCTACTCGGTGCAATACGAGGTGATGAACGACAAGGTCGGTCAGGCCTTCAGCAGCGCCGCGAACGAAGCGCAGCTGCGCGTGGCTGGCGTGCCCAAGATCACCCAGAAGGAAGAGGCGCCCGAGGGCCAGCTGGCCTTCGATGCCACCTTCGAGGTCTATCCGGAGGTGAAGCTCGGTGACCTGTCCACCGCCGAGGTCGAGCGCGTCACGAGCGAGGTGACCGATGCCGCGATCGACCGCACCGTCGAGATCCTGCGCAAGCAGCGCCGCACCTTCGCGCAGCGCCCTGCGGCCGAAGGCGCGGCAGAAGGCGACCGCGTGACGATCGATTTCGAAGGCAAGATCGACGGCGAGCCGTTCTCCGGTGGCAAGGCCGAGGCCTTCCAGTTCCTGATCGGCGAAGGCCAGATGCTGGAACAGTTCGACAAGGCCGTGCGCGGCATGAAGGTCGGCGAGTCGAAGACCTTTCCGCTGCAATTCCCGGCCGACTATCACGGGAAGGACGTGGCCGGCAAGGAAGCCGACTTCATGGTCACGATGAAGAAGGTCGAAGCCCAGCACCTGCCGGAGGTCGACGAGGCGTTCGTCAAGTCGCTCGGCATTGCCGACGGCACGATCGAGGCCATGCGCGCCGACGTGAAGAAGAACCTCGAGCGCGAAGTGAAGTTCCGCGTGCTGGCCCGCAACAAGGGCGCCGCGATGGACGCGCTGATCAAGGTGGCCGAGCTCGACGTGCCGAAGGCCCTGGTCGATACCGAGGTCGAGCGCATGGGCGAAGCCGCGCGCGAAGACATGAAGCAGCGCGGCGTCAAGGATGCCGACAAGATGCCGCTCACGCCGGACATGCTGCAGCTGTTCCGTCCGCAGGCCGAGCGTCGCGTGCGCCTGGGCCTGGTCGTGGCCGAACTGGTGCGTGCCAACAACCTCCAGGCCAAGCCCGAGCAATTGCAGGCCCACATCGAAGAACTGTCGCAGAGCTACGAGCGCCCGGCCGAAGTGATGCGCTGGTACCTGTCCGACCGCCAGCGCATGGCCGAGGTCGAGGCGGTGGTGATCGAGAACAACGTGACCCAGTTCGTGCTCGAGAAGGCCAAGGTCAGCGACAAGGCGTTGCCCTTCGACGAGCTGATGACCGCCTGATCGAAGCTGCTGCTGCACCGCAGAAAAGGGCGTCTTGCGACGCCCTTTTTCATGCGCTGTGTGGCCTTGGGCGCCGGGACATAATCGGCCGAACCCTTCTTTCCAAGGATCTTCATGAGCGCATCGGAGACGCAGGCGCTGGGCATGGTGCCCATCGTCATCGAACAATCGGGCCGCGGCGAGCGGGCCTACGACATCTACAGCCGGCTGCTGCGCGAACGCATCGTCTTCCTGGTCGGTCCGGTCAATGACGCAACGGCCAATCTGGTCGTGGCTCAGTTGCTGTTCCTGGAAAGCGAAAACCCGGACAAGGACATCTTCCTGTACATCAACTCGCCGGGCGGCAGCGTCAGCGCGGGCCTGTCGATCTACGACACCATGCAGTTCATCAAGCCCGACGTGTCCACCATGTGCATGGGCATGGCGGCCAGCATGGGCTCGTTCCTGCTGATGGCAGGCGCCAAGGGCAAGCGCCTGGCATTGCCGAACTCGAAGATCATGATCCACCAGCCGTCGGGCGGCGCGCAGGGCCAGGCCACCGACATCGAGATCCATGCCCGCGAAATCCTCAAGACCCGCGAGCAGCTCAATCGCATCTACGCCGAGCGCACCGGCCAGACCCTGGACAAGATCGCAGCCGACATGGAGCGCGACTTCTACATGTCGCCCGACGAGGCCAAGGCCTATGGTCTGATCGACCAGGTCCTGGAAAAGCGCGCGTAAGGCCTGCCAACGGCCCGCCTGGGTGTCAAACCCCTGCCTATTCGGGCGAAGCGGGCCGGGCTGCTTGGTCTATCATTGAACCGACACTTTTTGCATTCCGCGCACTGACAAAGCACACCCATGGCCGACAAGAAGGGCGCCTCTGGCGAGAAAGTCCTGTACTGCAGCTTCTGCGGCAAGAGCCAGCATGAGGTGAAGAAACTCATTGCCGGTCCCTCGGTGTTCATCTGCGATGAGTGCATCGAGCTCTGCAACGACATCATCCGCGACGAAGCCCCGGCGGATGGGGGGGCGGAGAAGACCACTCGCTCCGAACTGCCGGCCCCGGCAGAGATCAAGAGCATCCTCGACCAGTACGTGATCGGGCAGGACACTGCCAAGCGCACGCTGGCCGTGGCCGTCTACAACCACTACAAGCGCCTGAAGCACATGGGCGCCGGCGGCAAGGAAGAGGTCGAGCTCACCAAGAGCAACATCTTGTTGATCGGCCCGACCGGTTCCGGCAAGACGCTGCTGGCGCAGACCCTTGCCAAGCTGCTGAACGTGCCCTTCGTGATCGCCGACGCAACGACGCTGACCGAGGCAGGCTACGTCGGCGAGGACGTCGAGAACATCATCCAGAAGCTGCTGCAGAACTGCAACTACGACGTCGATCGCGCGCAGCGCGGCATCGTCTACATCGACGAGATCGACAAGATCAGCCGCAAGGCCGACAACCCTTCGATCACCCGCGATGTGTCGGGCGAGGGCGTGCAGCAGGCCCTGCTGAAGCTGGTCGAAGGCACGATGGCCTCGGTGCCGCCACAGGGCGGCCGCAAGCATCCGAACCAGGACTTCCTGCAGATCGATACGACCAACATCCTGTTCATCTGTGGCGGTGCCTTCGACGGCCTGGAGAAGGTGATCCAGAACCGCACCGAGAAGTCCGGCATCGGCTTTGCCGCCTCTGTGCACAGCAAGACCGAGAAGCGTGCGGCCGACCTTTTCCGCGAGGCCGAGCCGGAGGACCTGATCAAGTTCGGCCTGATTCCGGAACTGGTGGGTCGCCTGCCTGTCGTGGCGACGCTGGGCGAGCTCACCGAGGAGGCGATGGTGCGCATCCTCACCGAGCCGCGCAATGCGTTGGTCAAGCAGTACCAGAAGCTGTTCGGCATGGATGGCGTTGAGCTGGAAGTGCGCCCCTCTGCGCTGTCGGCCATCGCCCGCAAGGCCCTGCAGCGCAAGACTGGCGCCCGCGGCCTGCGTTCGATCATGGAACATGCGCTGATCGACACGATGTTCGACCTGCCCACGCTCGATGGTGTGGCCAAGGTCGTGATCGACGATCACATCATCGAAGAGGGCGCCAAGCCCCTCCTCGTCTATCGGGAACAGAAGGCCAGCGCCTGAAGCGCTGGACCATCGAGGCCTGTCCGCCCGAGCCCCTTGCATTCGTCCGCTCGGGCCTCATGTCGGCCTGAGAAAGAGAGGTCTCCCCCATGTCTGGACATCCCGTTCTTCCGCCGGATCCGATCACGCTGCCGCTGCTGCCGCTGCGCGACGTGGTCGTTTTCCCGCACATGGTCATTCCGTTGTTCGTTGGCCGTCCCAAGTCGATCAAGTCCCTCGAGGCCGCGATGGAAGCGGGTCGCCAGATCATGCTGGTGGCGCAGAAGGCCGCCGGCAAGGATGAGCCCAAGCCCGAGGACATGTTCGAGATCGGTTGCGTCTCGAGCATCCTGCAGATGCTGAAGCTGCCCGACGGCACCGTGAAGGTGCTGGTCGAAGGCGTGCAGCGCGCCGAGACCCGCGAGATCCACGACAACGGTGAACACTTCACCGCCGAGGTCGCGCCGGTGCAGCCCGAAGGCAGCACCTCGCCCGAGGTCGAAGCGCTGCGACGTGCCGTCACGCAGCAGTTCGACCAGTACGTCAAGCTTAACAAGAAGATCCCGCCGGAGATCCTGACCTCGATCGCCGGCATCGACGATCCGGGTCGCCTGGCCGACACGATCGCCGCCCATCTGCCGCTGAAGCTCGAAGCCAAGCAGTCGGTGCTCGATCTGTTCGAGGTCGCCAAGCGGCTCGAGAAGCTGCTCGAACTGCTCGAGCACGAGGTCGACATCCTGCAGGTCGAAAAGCGCATCCGCGGCCGCGTCAAGCGCCAGATGGAGAAGAGCCAGCGCGAGTACTACCTGAACGAGCAGGTCAAGGCGATCCAGAAGGAACTGGGCGACGGCGAGGAAGGTGCCGACCTCGAGGAACTCGAGAAGAAGATCACCGCCGCGCGCATGAGCAAGGAAGCGCGCAAGAAGGCCGAGAACGAGCTGAAGAAGCTCAAGCTGATGTCGCCGATGTCGGCCGAAGCCACGGTGGTGCGCAACTTCATCGATACGCTGGTCGCGCTGCCCTGGAGCAAGAAGAGCAAGATCAAGCACGACCTGCCGCTGGCCGAGAAGGTGCTCAACGAAGACCATTACGGCCTCGACAAGGTCAAGGAACGCATCCTTGAGTACCTCGCGGTGCAGCAGCGCGTCGACAAGGTCAAGGCGCCGATCCTGTGCCTGGTGGGGCCTCCGGGCGTGGGCAAGACTTCGCTCGGCCAGAGCGTTGCGCGCGCCACCGGCCGCAAGTTCGTGCGCATGGCGCTGGGCGGTGTGCGCGACGAAGCCGAGATCCGCGGCCATCGCCGCACCTACATCGGCTCGATGCCGGGCAAGGTGCTGCAGAGCCTGACCAAGGTCGGCGTGCGCAACCCGCTGTTCCTGCTCGACGAGATCGACAAGCTGGGCATGGATTTCCGCGGCGACCCGTCGTCGGCACTGCTCGAGGTGCTCGACCCGGAGCAGAACCATACGTTCAGCGACCACTACGTCGAGGTCGACTTCGACCTCTCGGACGTGATGTTCGTGGCGACCTCGAACTCGATGAACATCCCGCCGGCGCTGCTGGACCGGATGGAGGTCATCCGCCTGTCGGGTTACACCGAGGACGAGAAAGTCAGCATCGCGCAGCGCTACCTGTTGCCGAAGCAGGCCAAGAACAACGGCGTCAAGGACGAGGAGATGGAAGTCACCGAGTCTGCCGTGCGCGGCATCATCCGCTACTACACCCGCGAAGCTGGCGTCCGTTCGCTCGAGCGCGAGATCTCGAAGATCTGCCGCAAGACCGTCAAGAGCATTCAACTCAAGCAGGTTGAAGGCAAGGTCGTCGTCACCGAAGAGAACCTGCACGACTTCCTCGGCGTGCGCAAGTTCGACTTCGGCCGTGCCGAGAAGAAGAACCAGGTTGGTCAGGTCGTCGGCTTGGCATGGACCGAGGTGGGCGGCGACCTGTTGACGATCGAGGCGGCCACGATGCCAGGCAAGGGCGGCACCATCCGCACGGGTTCGCTGGGCGACGTGATGAAGGAGTCGGTCGAGGCCGCGCGCTCGGTGGTGCGCAGCCGTGCCCGCCGCCTGGGCATCAAGGACGAGTTGTTCGAGAAGCGCGACATTCACATCCACGTGCCTGATGGCGCCACGCCGAAGGACGGCCCGAGCGCGGGCATTGCCATGACCACGGCGTTCGTGTCGGCGCTGACCGGCATACCGGTGAAGGCCGATGTCGCGATGACCGGTGAAATCACGCTGCGCGGTGAAGTCACGGCGATCGGTGGCCTGAAGGAAAAGCTCCTGGCGGCGCACCGTGGCGGCATCAAGACGGTGCTGATCCCGGAAGACAACGTCAAGGACCTTCAGGACATCCCGGAGAACGTCAAGAACAACCTCGAGATTGTTCCGGTGCGCTGGATCGAGCGGGTGCTCGAGCGTGCGCTCGAGACCATGCCGCAGGAGCTGCCCGAAGAAGATCCGGCCATCAAGTCCGAAGCTGCGAAGCCTGAGGTCGCCAAGCCGGCGGCTGCGGGTGCTTCGGACGCGTTGCCGCACTGATGAGCTTCAGCAGGCTTGCGGTCAATGATTTTTTCGGTATATACTGCGAGCTTCGCTGAACAGCAATGTGATGCGAAGCAAGACTGAAAAGTCATGCGGGAGTAGCTCAGTTGGTAGAGCGCAACCTTGCCAAGGTTGAGGTCGCGAGTTCGAGACTCGTCTCCCGCTCCAAATCTCGAAGGGAAGCCCAGTGCTTCCCTTTTTTGTCAGAATCGCCAGGGCGATTTCGCCAAGGCATCCGACGACGGCGCGATAGCAAAGCGGTTATGCACCGGATTGCAAATCCGTAGAGCCCGGTTCGACTCCGGGTCGCGCCTCCAAATGCTGTAGCTGCCAATGAGCCCCGCCCCCAGCGGGGCTCATTGCTTTTTTGGCGCCGATAATGCGCCCGCTTTCCAGCGCCCGGATGGCGAAACAGGCAGACGCAGCGGACTTAAAATCCGCCATTCCCGAAACGGAATATGCGGGTTCGATCCCCGCTCCGGGCACCAGTCGCAGACGTGCGTCGTGACTTGCGCGTCAGCAGTCGCGGTGTGTTGCGCGAAGGGGCTCGTGAAGCCATCGCCTCAGCGCCAGATCGAGTGGCCGGGTGTCCCCGGTGGCAATGGCTGTTAGTACTCCTGGTGCCTTGCCTGACGTGGCAGCGGTACCTAACACTGATTGGACGCGGCTGGCGACCGCTTCGCCGGTGTCGAGCAAGTAAACCCCCGGGCCCAGCGCGGCAGCCAGGCGGTCAGCTACCAGAGGGTAGTGGGTACAGCCAAGCACCACCACATCCACCGCTTCCGCGCGCGCCTGTGCGCAAGCCGACTCCACGGCACAGGAAAGCCGGGCGTCGTCTGCCTGCTCGATCGCTTGCGCGAGGTCGGTGCATGGCAGCAGCCGCACGGCACAGTCGCCTGCGTGCAGGTCGATCAGCCGCTGCAGCCGTGCGCTGCGCAAGGTGGCTGGCGTGGCCATCACGGCGATGCGGCCGGCGCGGCTGCGCAGCACAGCAGGCTTGATGCCTGGCTCCACGCCGACGAACGGCACGGTCGGCCATCGGGCCCGCAGGGCCCCTATGGTGTGCATGGTGGCGGTGTTGCAGGCCACCAGAATCAGGCCCGCGCCCTGGGCGAGCAGGTACTCGGTGAGTTGCAGGGCTCGCGCGGTCAACCAGTCTGCCGACTTGTCGCCGTAGGGCAGGTACCGGTTGTCCGCCAGGTAGCTGAGCGCACATCCCGGCAGCCGCTGGCGCAGGCTGCGCAGCACCGAGAGGCCGCCGATGCCGGAATCGAAGATGCCGACATGCGGCGGTGGGATGGCGCTGAGCTGCATCGGGGCAGGAGTCTATCGAGGTGCAAACGGTCACCTGGATGACAGACGACTGGCTTGGCGCACCTAAAATAGCACGATCGTTCGTTTTTCCAGCCTTGGCCTGCCGGCGGAGTGCGCCGACTAGAATTCATCGGTTTACGTCAACGTCAATTCAACCAGTCAGGAGCCACGCGACATGAAGGTATTGGTGCCCGTGAAACGCGTCGTCGACTACAACGTGAAGGTTCGCGTGAAGTCCGACGGCACGGGGGTGGACATCGCCAACGTCAAGATGAGCATGAACCCCTTCGACGAGATCGCTGTCGAAGAGGCCGTGCGACTGAAGGAGAAGGGCGTGGTCACCGAAGTGGTGGCTGTGTCCTGCGGCGTGACGCAGTGCCAGGAGACCCTGCGCACCGCGATGGCGATTGGCGCCGACCGCGCGATCCTGGTCGAGACCGACGTCGAGTTGCAGCCGCTGGCGGTGGCCAAGTTGTTGAAGGCGCTGGTCGACAAGGAGCAGCCGGGGCTGGTGATCCTGGGCAAGCAGGCGATCGACGACGACTGCAACCAGACCGGCCAGATGCTCGCGGCATTGGCCAAGCTGCCGCAGGCCACCTCGGCCAGCAAGGTCGAGATTGCCGACGGCAAGGCGAGGGTAACGCGCGAAGTCGATGGCGGCCTCGAAACGCTGTCGCTGTCGATGCCGGCGGTGGTCACCACCGACCTGCGCCTGAACGAGCCGCGCTACGTGACGCTGCCCAACATCATGAAGGCCAAGAAGAAGCCGCTGGAAACCGTGAAGCCTGCTGATCTGGGCGTCGACGTGACGCCGCGGCTGAAGACGCTGAAGGTCAGCGAGCCGCCCAAGCGCGGCGCCGGTGTCAAGGTGCCCGATGTCGCCACGCTGGTGGCCAAGCTGAAGAACGAAGCGAAGGTGATCTGATGGCTGCTCTTGTCATTGCCGAACACGACAACGCCAGCGTGCGCCCCGCGACGCTGAATGCGGTGACTGCCGCGGCTCAACTGGGCGGCGAGGTGCACGTGCTGGTCGCCGGCCACAATGCTGCGGGTGCGGCTCAGGCCGCGGCCCAGGTGGCCGGCGTCGCCAAGGTGTTGCATGCCGATGCCGCCGGCTTCGAACATGGCCTGGCCGAGAACGTGGCGGCGCAGGTGCTGGCCATCGCTGCGGGCTACAGCCACATCCTGTTCCCGGCCACTGCTTCGGGCAAGAACGTCGCGCCGCGCGTCGCGGCGACGCTCGATGTGGCGCAGATCAGCGACATCACCAAGGTTGTTTCGCCCGATACGTTCGAGCGGCCGATCTACGCCGGCAACGCGATTGCCACGGTGCAGAGCGCCGATGCCACCAAGGTGATCACCGTGCGCACCACCGCCTTCGACGGCGCTGCGGCCAGCGGCGGCAGTGCGGCGGTCGAGAGCCTGGCGGCCGTGGCCGATTCGGGCAGCTCCAGCTTCGTCGGCTCGGAGATCGCCAAGAGCGACCGACCCGAGCTGACGGCGGCCAAGATCATCGTTTCCGGCGGCCGGGCGATGGGCTCGAGCGAGAAGTTCAACGAAGTGTTGACCCCGCTGGCCGACAAGCTCGGCGCCGCGCTGGGCGCCAGCCGGGCCGCTGTCGACGCGGGTTATGCCCCGAACGACTGGCAGGTGGGTCAGACCGGCAAGATCGTCGCGCCGCAGCTGTACATCGCCTGCGGCATCTCGGGCGCGATCCAGCACCTGGCCGGCATGAAGGACTCGAAGGTCATCGTCGCGATCAACAAGGATCCCGAGGCGCCGATCTTCAGCGTTGCCGACTACGGGCTGGAGGCGGACCTGTTCAGTGCCGTGCCCGAGTTGATCAACTCTCTCTGATCGTCTGACGACACACAGGGCGCCCCGATGGCGCCCTTTTTTTGGCTTCCCGGAGACAGACCATGACTTACCGCGCCCCCGTCAAGGACATGTTGTTCGTGATGAAGGAGCTGGCCGGCATCGATGCCGTGGCGGCCCTGCCCGGCAACGAGGAGGCCGGCTACGACACCGCAGCCGCGGTGCTCGAGGAATGCGCAAAGCTCAACGAAGGCGTGGTGGCGCCGCTGAACCGCGATGGGGACCTGCAGCCTTCGAGCTTCAGCAACGGCGCGGTCAGTACGACACCGGGTTTCAAGAATGCGTTCCGGCAGTTTGCCGACGGTGGCTGGCAGGGGCTTCACCATCCCACCGAACTCGGTGGCCAGGGCCTGCCCAAGCTGATCCACGCAGCCTGCATCGAGATGGTCAACAGCGCAAACCTGAGCTTTGCGCTGTGCCCGCTACTGACGGACGGTGCGATCGAGGCGCTGCTGACAGCGGGCAGCGACGAGCAGAAGGCTGCGTTCATCCCGAACATGATCGAGGGACGCTGGACCGGCACGATGAACCTCACCGAGCCGCAGGCGGGCTCCGACCTCTCGCTGGTGCGCACGCGGGCCGAGCCGCAGCCTGACGGCACCTACAAGATCTTCGGCACCAAGATCTTCATCACCTACGGCGAGCACGACATGGCCGAGAACATCGTGCACTTGGTGCTGGCGCGCGTGACCGGTGCTCCCGAGGGCGTGAAGGGCATCTCGCTGTTTCTCGTGCCGAAGTTCCTGCTCAATGCCGACGGCAGCCTGGGCGCTCGCAACGACGTGCATTGCGTGTCCATCGAGCACAAGCTCGGCATCAAGGCCAGTCCGACCGCGGTGCTGCAGTACGGCGACCATGGCGGCGCGATCGGCACGCTGATCGGCCAGGAGAACCGTGGCCTCGAATACATGTTCGTGATGATGAACGCCGCGCGTTACGCGGTTGGCGTTCAGGGCATTGCGGTGGCCGAGCGGGCCTACCAGCAGGCGGTGCAGTACGCGCGCGACCGGGTGCAGAGCCGCCCGGTCGATGGCTCGCTGCCGGGCGCCGCGGCCATCATCCACCACCCCGACGTGCGCCGCATGCTGATGACGATGCGTGCCTACGTCGAAGGCTGCCGCGCGATGGCGCTGGTGGGTGCTGCTGCCTACGATGCGTCGCATGCCCACCCCGATCGCGAGGTGCGGCATCAGAACCAGGCCTTCTACGAGTTCCTGGTGCCGTTGATCAAGGGTTACTCCACCGAGATGAGCCTCGAGGTCACCTCGCTGGGCGTGCAGGTGCACGGTGGCATGGGCTTCATCGAGGAGACCGGTGCCGCGCAGCACTACCGTGACGCGAAGATCCTGACCATCTACGAAGGCACGACCGCCATCCAGGCCAATGACCTCGTGGGCCGCAAGACCGCGCGCGATGGCGGCGCCGTGGCCAAGGCCATCGCGGCGCAGATCGAGCACACGGAAGGCCAGCTGGCCCAGCGCAGCAGCGCAGCCTGCCGCGCGATGCACAAGCGTTTGGCTGCCGGTCGCCAGGCCTTCGTCGACGCGGTGAATTTCGTGGCCGGCCAGACCAAGGCCAGCCCGAACGCCGTGTTCGCCGGCAGCGTGCCCTACCTGATGCTGGCCGGCAATGTGGTGGCCGGCTGGCAGATGGCGCGTGCGCTCATGGTGGCCGAAGACCGCCTGGCCGCCGGCGAGGATGCCGACTTCATGCAAGCCAAGATCGCCACCGCGCGCTTCTATGGCGACCATATCCTCAGCAAGGCGCCGGGCCTGCGCGACAGCATTGTCGAGGGCGCCGAGGCGGTTACCTCGATGGCCCTCGAAGCCTTCTGAGCCCAGCCCTTCTCACCTTGTCCCGACGGAGTTGCCCGTGCCCCTGCCGCCCGTGCTTGCCAACCTGCCGCTGCCGATCATCGGTTCACCGCTGTTCATCATCAGCAATCCCAAGCTCGTGATCGAGCAGTGCAAGGCCGGCGTCGTCGGCTCGATGCCGGCACTGAATGCGCGCCCGGCTTCGCAGGTGGACGAATGGCTGGCCGAGATCACCGAAACACTGGCCGCCTGGGACCGAGACCATCCCGAACAGAAGGCCGCGCCCTTCGCGATCAACCAGATCGTGCACAAGACCAATGACCGGCTCGAGCATGACATGGCCGCCTGCGCCAGGTACAAGGTGCCGATCATCATCACCAGCCTCGGCGCGCGCACCGACATCAACGATGCCGTGCACGGCTGGGGTGGCGTGGTGCTGCACGACGTCATCAACAACACCTTTGCGCGCAAGGCCATCGAGAAGGGCGCCGATGGTCTGATTGCGGTGGCCGCCGGCGCCGGTGGCCATGCCGGCACCCGCAGCCCCTTCGCGCTGGTGCAGGAAATCCGCCAGTGGTTCGACGGGCCGCTGGCCTTGTCCGGCAGCATTGCCTCGGGCGCGGCCGTCCTGGCGGCGCAGGCGATGGGCGCCGACTTCGCCTACATCGGCTCGGCCTTCATCGCCACCGAGGAGGCGCGTGCGGCCGAGGCGTACAAGCAGATGATCGTCGGCTCCTCCAGCGATGACATCGTCTACAGCAACCTGTTCACCGGCGTGCACGGCAACTACCTGCGCGGCTCGATCGTCAATGCCGGTCTCGACCCCGAGAATCTGCCGGTCAGCGATCCCAGCAAGATGAGCTTTGGCGCCGGCAAGGACGGCGAGATCGGCGCGAAGAAGGCCTGGAAGGACATCTGGGGTTGCGGCCAGGGCATCGGCGCGATCGACCGCGTGCTGCCGGCGGCCGAACTGATCGCCCGGTTCAGGCGCGAATACGACATCGCCCGCCAGCGCTTGGGATTGCCCACGCGCTGATCGGCTGCGGCCGAACGCCTCAGGGCTTGCCGGGGGCTTCGGCGGGTCCGGCCTGCAGGTCGCTGTCGCAACCTTTGCCGGCAGCAATCCAGCGCCGCGCCAGTCGCGCGACGAGCGGCGCCAGCCAGCGCAGCCCATGCGGCAGGTGCCTGGCAGGCTCGAGCAGCATGCCGCAGCGGTACTGGCGCGTCTGCGCGTGCCACAGCAGCGCGGTGCAGCTGCCGTGGCGCCGCCCGCTGACGATCATCCCCAGCGGACAGGGCTGCCAGGCACAGCACACGCCGCAGCCGTTGCAGGGCGCACCCGACACGGGCTTGGCCGGGCCCTCGGTGTGCAACAGGATCACGGTGTGGTGCGGTCGAGCCAATTCGGTGATCCTGGTCAGGGCGGCGGTGGTACAGTCGCGCCCGGAGATCCCATGGTCCTTCCCGTCCCCTTGCTGGTGTTTTCCAGTCAAGGCGGGTCGCAATCCGCCAACCGGTCGAGCCGGGAACGCGGAAGGTTTTCAACCCATCATAGTCCTGGAAACCGGGGCGAAAGGTGAGCGAGCGATGATGCAGCAGTACAGGACGAACTCGTACCTGTTCGGGGGCAATGCGCCCTATGTCGAGGAGCTCTACGAGGCCTATCTCGACAATCCCGGCAGTGTGCCGGACAACTGGCGCGCCTATTTCGACAACCTGCAGAACGTGCCCGCCGCCGACGGCACGGAATCGCGCGACGTCGCGCATGCGCCGGTCGTCGAATCCTTCGCGCAGCGCGCCAAGGCCAATGCCTTCGCACTGAAGACCAGCTCCGCCGACCTCGCGGTCGCGCGCAAGCAGGTGCACGTGCAGTCGATCATCGCGGCTTACCGCTTCCTGGGGTCGCGCTGGGCCGACCTCGATCCGCTCAAGCGCACCGAACGCCCCAAGATTCCCGAGCTGGAGCCGGCGTTCTACGACCTCACCGAAAGTGACATGGACATCACTTTCAGTGCCGCGAACACCTATTTCACCAAGGCCGAGAACATGACCCTGCGGGAGATCCTGCAGGCCTTGCGTGAAACCTACTGCGGCACCATCGGCCCCGAGTTCATGCACGTCACCGACCCCACCGAGAAGCGTTGGTGGCAGGAACGGCTGGAGTCGATCCGCAGCAAGCCCAGCTTCACGGCCGACCAGAAGAAGGACATCCTGCAGAGCCTCACCGCGGCCGAAGGCCTCGAGCGCTACCTGCACACCAAGTACGTCGGACAGAAGCGCTTCTCGCTGGAGGGCGGCGAGAGCTTCATTGCGTCGATGGACGAACTGGTGCAGCGCGCCGGCGCGAAGGGCGTGCAGGAAATCGTGATCGGCATGGCCCACCGTGGCCGCCTGAACGTGCTGGTGAACACGCTGGGCAAGATGCCGGGCGACCTGTTCGCTGAGTTCGAGCACACCGCGCCCGAGAACCTGCCGGCCGGCGACGTGAAGTACCACCAGGGCTTCTCGAGCGACATCTCCACCCCCGGCGGCCCGGTCCACCTGAGCCTGGCCTTCAACCCGTCCCACCTCGAGATCGTCAACCCGGTGGTCGAGGGTTCGGTCAAGGCCCGGATGGACCGCCGTGGCGACAAGACCGGCGAGCAGGTGCTGCCGGTGCTGGTGCACGGCGACGCGGCCTTCGCCGGCCAGGGCGTGGTGATGGAGACGTTGGCGCTGGCGCAGACCCGCGGCTACTACACCGGCGGCACGGTGCACATCGTCATCAACAACCAGATCGGTTTCACCACCAGCGACCCGCGCGATTCGCGCTCCACGTTGTACTGCTCCGACGTCGTCAAGATGATCGAGGCGCCGGTGCTGCACGTGAATGGCGACGACCCTGAGGCGGTGGTGCTGTGCACGCAGATCGCGCTCGACTACCGGCAGCAGTTCAAGAAGGACGTCGTCGTCGACATCATCTGCTTCCGCAAGCTGGGCCATAACGAGCAAGATACGCCGAGCCTGACGCAGCCGCTGATGTACAAGGTGATCGCCAAGCACCCGGGCACCCGCAAGCTGTACGGCGACAAGCTGGTGGCCCAGGGCCTGCTGCCGGCCGACGGCCCGGACCAGATGGTGAAGAACCTGCGCGCGGCGTTCGACGAAGGGCGTCACACCGTCGACCCGGTGCTCACCAACTTCAAGAGCAAGTACGCGGTCGACTGGGCGCCGTTCCTCGGCAAGAAGTGGACCGACGCGGCCGACACCGCGCTGCCGCTGGCCGAGGTCAAGCGCCTGGCCGAGCGCCTGACCACCATTCCGCCGAACTTCAAGGTCCATCCGCTGGTCGAGAAGGTGCTGGCCGATCGCGCCGCGATGGGCCGTGGCGAACTCAACGTCGACTGGGGCATGGGTGAGCACCTGGCGTTCGCGTCGCTGGTGGCCTCGGGCTACGCGGTGCGGCTGTCGGGCGAAGACTGCGGCCGCGGCACCTTCGTGCACCGCCATGCCGTGCTGCACGATCAGAACCGCGAGAAGTGGGACGTCGGCACCTACACGCCGCTGGAACACGTCGCCGACAACCAGGCGCCGTTCGTCGTCATCGACTCGATCCTGTCTGAAGAGGCGGTGCTGGGCTTCGAGTACGGCTATGCCAGCGCCGAGCCGAACACGCTGACGATCTGGGAAGCGCAGTTCGGCGACTTCGTCAATGGCGCGCAGGTGGTCATCGACCAGTTCATCGCTTCGGGCGAAGTGAAGTGGGGCCGCGCCAACGGCATCGTGCTGATGCTGCCGCACGGTTATGAAGGTCAGGGCCCCGAGCACAGCTCGGCTCGCCTGGAGCGCTTCATGCAACTGGCGGCCGACAACAACATGCAGATCGTGCAGCCGACCTCGGCCAGCCAGATCTTCCATGTGCTGCGCCGGCAGATGGTCCGCATGTTCCGCAAGCCGCTGGTCATCATGACGCCGAAGTCGCTGCTGCGGAACAAGGACGCCACCTCGCCGCTGTCCGAGTTCACAAAGGGTGAATTCAAGACGGTCATCCCGGAGCAGAGCGCCGACATCTCGGCCGAGAAGGTCAAGCGCATCATTGCCTGCTCGGGCAAGGTCTACTACGACCTGGTCAAGAAGCGTGACGAGAAGAAGGCCGGCGACGTGGCCATCGTGCGCGTCGAGCAGCTCTATCCGTTCCCGCACAAGGCGTTCGCCGCCGAGATCAAGCGCTACCCCAATGCCACCGAGGTGGTGTGGTGCCAGGACGAACCGCAGAACCAGGGCGCCTGGTTCTTCGTGCAGCACTACATCCACGAGAACATGGCCGACGGGCAGAAGCTGGGTTACGCCGGTCGTCCGGCGTCGGCCTCGCCGGCGGTGGGCTACGCCCACCTGCACCAGGAGCAGCAGAAGGCGCTGCTCGACCAGGCTTTCGGAAAGCTCAAGGGCTTCGTGCTGACGAAGTAGTGTCAGACCGGACGCCGTTGGCGCCGGCCCGGCGCGCCGCGTTCGACCGTGCACCTGTGTTGACGGTCGACGCGGCCGCCTCGGCGCCGCTCACTTGAATTGATAGAGACCAACATGGCAATCGTAGAAGTCAAAGTCCCGCAGCTGTCCGAATCCGTGGCCGAAGCCACGCTGCTGCAGTGGAAGAAGCAGCCCGGCGAAGCCGTGGCCATCGATGAGATCCTGATCGAGATCGAGACCGACAAGGTCGTGCTCGAAGTCCCGGCGCCTTCCGCCGGCGTGCTGACCGAGCTGGTGGTCGGCAACGGTGGCACCGTGGTCAGCGACCAGCTGATCGCCAAGATCGACACCACCGCGACAGCGGGTGCCGTGCCTGCCGCCGCGCCGGCGCCTGCAGCGACGGTCGCTGCCGTGCCGGCCGCAGCGGCGCCCGCCGCCAGCAAGAGCGATGTCGCGATGCCCGCGGCTGCCAAGCTGATGGCCGACAACAGCCTGGCGGCCGGCTCGGTGCCGGGCACCGGCAAGGACGGCCGCGTCACCAAGGGCGATGTGCTGGGCGCGCTGGCCGGTGCTGCAGCGAAGCCGGTGGCGCCGCCGCCGCCCGCGCCGGCACCTGCCGCGGCGCGGGCCTTGCCCGCCGTGGCCGCGCCGGTGGCGCCGAACCTCGGCGACCGCCCCGAGCAGCGCGTGCCGATGTCTCGCCTGCGCGCCCGAGTGGCCGAGCGCCTGCTCCAGTCGCAGGCCACCAATGCCATCCTCACCACCTTCAACGAGGTCAACATGGCCCCGGTGATGGAGATGCGCAAGCGCTTCCAGGACAAGTTCGAGAAGGAGCACGGCATCAAGCTCGGCTTCATGAGCTTCTTCGTGAAGGCCGCGGTCGCTGCCCTCAAGCGGTATCCGGTGCTCAATGCGAGCGTCGATGGCAACGACATCGTCTACCACGGCTACTTCGACATCGGCATCGCGGTGGGTTCGCCGCGCGGCCTGGTGGTGCCGATCCTGCGCAACGCCGACCAGATGACCTTCGCCGAGATCGAGAAGAAGATCGGCGAGTACGGCCAGAAGGCCAAGGACGGCAAGCTCGGCATCGAGGAGCTGACCGGCGGCACCTTCTCGATCAGCAATGGCGGCGTGTTCGGCTCGATGCTGTCGACGCCGATCATCAACCCGCCGCAATCGGCCATCCTGGGCGTGCATGCCACCAAGGACCGCGCGGTGGTCGAGAACGGCCAGGTCGTGGTGCGCCCGATCAACTACCTCGCGATGAGCTACGACCACCGCATCATCGATGGTCGCGAGGCCGTGCTGGGCCTGGTGGCGATGAAGGACGCGCTGGAAGATCCGGCACGCCTGTTGTTCGACATCTGAGCGAGGCGACACGATGAGCAAGTCATTCGACGTCGTCGTGATCGGCGGCGGCCCCGGCGGCTACATCGCGGCGATCCGTGCCGCGCAGCTGGGCTTCAACGTCGCCTGCATCGACGAGTGGAAGAACGACAAGGGCGGCCCGGCACCGGGCGGCACCTGCACCAACGTCGGCTGCATCCCGAGCAAGGCGCTGCTGCAGTCGTCCGAGCACTTCGACCATGCGGGTCACCATTTCGCCGAGCACGGCATCTCGCTGGCCGATCTGAAGATCGACGTGGCGCAGATGCTCAAGCGCAAGGACCAGGTGGTCAAGCAGAACAACGACGGCATCCTCTACCTGTTCAAGAAGAACAAGGTCTCGTTCTTCCATGGGCGTGGCTCGTTCGTGAAGGCAGGCGAGGGCGGCTACGAGATCGCGGTGGCCGGCGCGGCGCCGGAAACGCTGATGGCCAGTCACGTGATCGTCGCCACCGGCTCGAATCCGCGCCAGCTGCCTGGGGCGGCCTTCGACGAAGACCGCGTGCTGTCGAACGACGGGGCGCTGCGCATCCCGACCGTGCCCAAGACCCTGGGCGTGATCGGCTCCGGCGTCATCGGCCTGGAGATGGGTTCGGTGTGGCGGCGCCTCGGCGCTCAGGTCACCATCCTCGAGGCACTGCCGGGCTTCCTCGGCGCGGCCGACGAGCAGGTGGCCAAGGAGGCGCAGAAGGCCTTCGTCAAGCAGGGCCTGAAGTTCGAGTTCGGCGTCAAGATCACCGAGGTGAAGACCGCGAAGGACGGCGTCACGGTGGCCTACACCAATGCCAAGGGCGAAGCGGCGTCGCTGTCGGTCGAGCGCTTGATCGTCTCGATCGGTCGCGTGCCCAACACGGTCGGCCTGAACCCCGAGGCCGTGGGCCTGAAGCTCGACGAGCGCGGCGCGATCGTCGTCGATGGCGAGTGCCGCACCAACCTGCCCAAGGTCTGGGCGGTGGGCGACGTCGTGCGCGGCCCGATGCTGGCGCACAAGGCCGAGGAAGAGGGCGTTGCGGTGGCCGAGCGCATTGCGGGTCAGCACGGCCACGTGAACTTCAACACCGTGCCGTGGGTGATCTACACCTCGCCCGAGATCGCCTGGGTCGGCCAGACCGAGGCGCAGCTCAAGGCAGAGGGTCGTGCCTACAAGACCGGCAGCTTCCCGTTCATGGCCAATGGCCGTGCGCGGGCACTGGGCGACACCACCGGCTTCGTGAAGTTCATCGCCGATGCGAAGACCGACGAGATCCTCGGCGTGCACATCGTCGGACCGTTCGCGTCCGAACTGATCGCCGAAGCCGTGGTGGCGATGGAGTTCAAGGCATCGGCCGAGGACATCGCGCGCATCTGCCATGCGCATCCGTCCTTGAGCGAAGCCACGAAGGAAGCCGCGCTCGCGGTCGACAAGCGCACGCTGAACTTCTGACGCAGCGCGCGTGCCGGTCCGCCAACTCTACGCAGCGACGCTCGCCGAGCGCGGCTACCAGGCCGACCCGGCGCAGCTGCGCGCGATCGCCGCGCTCGAACGCTGCGAGAACGAGTGGGCGGACTACAAGGCGCGGCGCAGCAATGCGCTGACCAAGATGCTGGTGCGCCCGCCGATTCCGCGCGGCGTGTACATGCACGGCGGTGTCGGCCGCGGCAAGAGCTTCCTGATGGACTGCTTCTTCCAGGCCGTGCCGCTGACGCGCAAGACCCGCCTGCATTTCCACGAGTTCATGCGCGAAGTGCACCGCGAGCTGCAGGAGCTCAAGGGGGTGCAGAACCCGCTGGATGAACTTGGCAAGCGCATCGCGCGACGCTTCCGGTTGATCTGCTTCGACGAGTTCCACGTCGCCGATGTCACCGACGCGATGATCCTGCACCGGTTGCTTGAGGCGATGTTCGCCAACCGGGTCTCGATCGTCACCACCTCGAACTTCCATCCCGACGAGCTGTACCCGAACGGGCTGCACCGTGACCGCATCCTGCCGGCCATCGAGCTGCTGAAGCAGAAGCTCGAGGTCATCAACGTCGACAACGGCACCGACTACCGCCAGCGTGCACTGGAGCATGTGCAGCTGTACCACGCGCCCCTCGGGCCCGAGGCCGATGCCGCGCTGCAGCGGGCCTTCGATGATCTGGCGGAGGCGCGCGACGAAGATCCGGTGCTGCATATCGAACACCGCGAGCTGCGGGCCCGGCGCCGCGCCGGCGGCGTGGTGTGGTTCGACTTCCGCACCCTCTGCGGTGGCCCGCGTTCGCAGAACGATTACCTCGAGATCGCGCAGCAGTTCCACACCGTGATCCTCTCGGACGTGCCGCAAATGCCGCCGCGCCTGGCCAGCGAGGCGCGACGCTTCACGCTGCTGGTGGATGTGCTGTACGACCGGCGCGTGAAGCTGATCCTCTCGGCTGCGGTGCCTGCCGAGCAGCTGTACACCGAGGGGCCGCTGGCGCACGAGTTCCCGCGCACCGTGTCGCGTCTGCAGGAGATGCAGTCGGCCGCCTACCTGGCGCTGGACCGGCGCGAGGTCGACACCCGCATCACATGATCACAATGGTGCCCTGATGCGCCTGCTTCGATTCGTGTTGTCGTCCCTGGCCTGCGGGCTGCTGCTGTCGTCAGCACAGGCTGCCGACGATCGCTCGCGGCAGCGCGCGCGCATCGCCGCCGAGCGGAGAGATGCCGAAGAGCGCTTCAACGCGGCGAAGAAGGATTGCGAGCGGCGCTTCGCCGTCACCACCTGTCTCGATGACGCCCGCAGCGAGCGCCGCCGCGTGCTGGACCGCTTGGCCAGCGAGCAGGCCGTGCTCGATGATGCGCAGCGCCGCCAGCGCGCGGCCGAACGCTTGCGTGGCATCCAGGAGAAGGCGCGCCAGGCCGATGACAAGGCCAACGCCCCGCCGCCATTGCGCCGCCTTCAGCGCGCGCCCGCGCCTGCGGCCGCCCAGGCCTCGCGCACGCCGGCACCCGTGCAGGTAGAGCCGCGCATGGGGGATACCCCGCAGCAGGCCGAACAACGCCGCCGGGAACAGGCTGAACGCGCCAAGGAGGCGCGTGAACACCGCGATGCCGTGCAGAAGCGCAATGCCGAGCGCGACGCGAAGAAGCCGCCGGCCGCACCGCTGCCGCTGCCCTCGGCACCCGGTGCCGGCGGACGCTGAGCCCGGGGGCGCGCCCGCCGCGTGCGGGTCAGACGATGGTTTCGACCCGCACCAACGCCAGCGACAGGTTGTCGCCACCGCCGCGGGCGCGCTGGCGCGCCTTGCTGACCAGCATCTCGCTGGCCTCGCGCGGCGGCAGCCCCTGCACGATGGCGCCCAGCTCACGCGGCGAGAAGTAGTGCCACAAGCCGTCGCTGCAGGCCAGCAGCGTGTCGCCGGGTTCGACCTTGTCGATGTGGGTGATGGTCAGCGGCGGGTCGGCCTGCGTGCCGAGACAGCCGGTCAGCAGGTTGGCCTGCGGATGCGAGTTGGCTTGCTCCTCGTTGAGCTTGCCTTCGTCAATGAGGCGCTGGACGTAGGAATGGTCGGTGGTGCGGCTGAGCATCTCGGCGCCGCGGAAGTGGTACACGCGCGAATCGCCTGCATGGGCCACCGAGCAGTCGCGCGCGGGGCCGAGCAGGAACGCCGCCACCGTGCTGTGCGGCTCTTCTTCGGCGGTGATGGCGGTCAGCTTGATCATCAGGTGCGATTCCATCACCAGCTGCTTCAGCGTCTCGGCCGGGTCGTCCTTGGCCGGCAGGTAGCGCTCGAAGATCTGGCGGGCTGTCATCACCACCTGGTCGCTGGCCTTGCGGCCGCCACTCTTGCCGCCCATGCCGTCGGCCAGCACCGCCAGGACACAGCCCGGCACCTTGGCGTGCGTGAGGATCTCGACCTGGTCCTGCTGGTAGGCGCGATCGCCCCGGTGCAAGGCGGTGGCGGCGAGCAGCCGATGGGGCTGGGGAGTGGGCGCGCTCATGCGGCCAGACTATAAACTCAAGCGATCATGCCGCCAGACCTGCCGAAGGACGACAACCTGCATTCGCCGCAGCGGCGGATCATCGAGTTGCGCATCGAGCACGCCGATCTGGACAGCCTGATCGATGGGGCCGCCGAGCAGTCACCGGTCGACGAGCTGGCCCTGCGCCGCCTGAAGAAGCGGCGCCTGCTGCTGCGCGACCAGATTGCCAGGCTCGAGGCCGAACTCGATCCGCCCGAACCGGCATGACGGCCGGACACCAGGCGCCGGCCTCGCCGCTGGCCGCAGCCACGCACGACGCGCTGGCCCGAGGCGGTGCGCTGTCGCAGGCCGATCCGGGATTCATCGAGCGCGAGATGCAGCAGCGCCTGGCCAGCGCGATGGCGCAGGCGATCGAGGACCGGGCCGCACTGGTGGCCGAGGCTGGCACCGGCGTCGGCAAGACCTTTGCGTACCTGGTGCCGCTGCTGCTGTCGGGTCGCCGGGCCCTGGTGAGCACCGCCACCAAGAGCCTGCAGGACCAGCTGTTCCTGCGCGACCTGCCTCGGCTGCGCGATGCGCTGCGCGTGCCGGCACGCATCGCGCTGCTGAAGGGGCGATCGAGCTATCTGTGCCTGCACCGGCTGCAGCAGGCGCGCGAGACGGCCACCCTGCCGGACCGGTTCGCGGTGCGTGCGCTGGCACGCATCGAGCACTGGGCCACCGCCACCGCAACGGGCGACCTGGCAGAGATCGAAGGCCTGGACGATCGCTCGCCGGTCATCCCGCTGGTGACCTCCACGCGCGACAACTGCCTGGGCACCGAATGCCCGCAGCATGGCAGCTGCCACGTCGCGCGCGCGCGGCGCGACGCGATGGTGGCCGACCTGGTGGTGGTGAACCATCACCTGTTCTTCGCCGACCTTTCGTTGCGCGACAGCGGCGTGGCCGAACTGCTGCCGACGGTGGACGCCGCGGTGTTCGACGAGGCGCACCAGCTGGTCGAGACCGGCCTGCAGTTCCTCGGCACCTCGCTGGGCACGACGCAGGTGCTGGACCTCGCGCGCGACGTGGTGGCCGCGGGCCTGGCCCATGCGCGCGGCCTCGCGCCCTGGCAGGACCTGGCCGGCGCGCTGGACCACGCCGCGCGCGACCTGCGGCTGGCCTGTGCCGGCCCGTTGCGCGACCTGCGCGGCATCGTCAAGCTGCGCTGGGACGAGCGGGCGGCGCGCCCGGAGTTCATTGCCGCGCTGCAGGCCCTGTCGAGCGCGGCACAGGCCTTGGTCCAGGGCTTGATCGCTGTGGAAGCGGCGGCGCCGGACTTCACCCGGCTGATCGAGCGGGCACGCTCACTTTCCGCGTTGTCCGGCAGCTTTGTCGAGGCAGCCGCGGAGGCGCGCGTGCGCTGGATCGACCTCGGTCCGCGAGACGCCCGCCTGATCGAGTCCCCGCTGCACATCCGCGACCTGTTCGCCGAGCAGCGCGAGGCAGCCCAGCGCGCGTGGATCTTCACCTCCGCGACGCTGGGCACCGATGACGAGCTGAGCTGGTTCTGCGAGGCCGCCGCGATGGAGGACGCGCGCAAGCTGCGCGTGGGCAGTCCGTTCGACTACGCGGCCCACGCCCGCACCTGGGTGCCGCCACGCTTTCCGAAGCCGAACGAGGCCGGCCATCCCGCCGCGGTGGGTGCGCTCGCCGCACGGCTGGCGGGCCGGCTGGGAGGCCGCACCTTCGTGCTGACCACCACCTTGCGCGTGCTGCCCGTGATCGCCGAGGCGCTGAACGAAGCCAGTGCCGCGGCCGGCGATGGTCTGCAGGTGCTGGTGCAGGGCAGCCATCCGAAGCGCACGCTGCTGCAGCGCTTCCTCGACACGCCGCGCAGCGTGCTGGTCGGCTCGCAGAGCTTCTGGGAAGGCATCGACGTGCCGGGCGACGCCCTGCAGTGCGTGATCATCGACAAGCTGCCATTCCCGCCGCCGAACGATCCCCTGGTGCAGGCCCGGTCGCGCGAACTCGAGCGCCTGGGTCGCGATCCGTTCAACGACTACTACCTGGCCGAGGCCGCGATCTCGCTGAAGCAGGGCGCGGGCCGACTGATCCGCAGTGAAAGCGATCGCGGTCTGCTGGTGATCACCGACCCGCGGCTGCGGCAGATGCCCTACGGGCGCAAGCTGCGGCAGGCCCTGCCGCCGATGGGCGCGCTCGACACAGAAGCCGATGCGCTGGCCTGGCTGGATGAACTGGCCTCAGCGCACGTCGGCTGACGACCGCAGGCCGATCACCAGAACTGCCACCACGCCCGATCGGGCAGGCGAACCCCGTCGCGCAGGTAGCGGCTGTTGGGGAAGTTCTTCTTCAGGACGCGGTCGGCGTCGGTCGCCAGTTCCTTCAGCCCGAGCTTGTCGTAGCTGACGGCCAGGATGTACAGGGCCTCCTCGGTGGCCGGCGTCTGCTGGTAGTCGTGCACCGCCTGCTGGGCGCGGTTCGCAGCGGCCAGGTAGGCGCCACGCCGGTAGTAGTAGCGCGCCACATGCACTTCGTACTCGGCCAGCGAGTTGACGATGTAGTCCATGCGCAGCCGCGCATCGGGCGCGTACTTCGAGTTCGGGAACTGCTCGACGAGTTGGCGGAAGGCCTGGTAGGCGTCGCGGGAAGCCTGCTGGTCGCGCTCGGACACGTTCTGGCGCGCGATGCTGCTGAGGAATCCGACGTTGTCGATGAAGTTGATCACGCCCTTGAGGTACAGGGCGTAATCCATCGCCGGACTCGACGGGTGGACCTTGATGAAGCGATCGAGCGTGGCAATGGCCTGCACCCGTTCGGCCGTGCGCCACTGCGCATAGGCCATGTCCAGCAGCGCCTGCTGTGCCAGCAGCGTACCGGCGGCACGGCCTTCGATGCGTTCCAGGGTCTTGATCGCCCGCTCGTAGCTGCCGGCGTTCATGTCGTCCTTGGCGTCTGCATACAATTTCTCGACGTCGGCCTTGTCGTCGATCTTCGGATCCGAGCCGCAACCGGCGAGCAGCGCCAACAGCAGGGGCACGAACAGCGCCAGCAGGCGCGCGGGCTTGGACAGCAGGCTCATCGAGGTGGCAGCGGCATCAATGCAGAACGCGAGATTCTAATGGCCCGTCCCGAGGACGATTCCGTGGCAACACCGTTGCCGCAGCCTGACTTGCCGGGCGATGCGGCGGAGCCGGATGAAGAGGGCGCGGTCGAGACGCGCGAGCGGATGGTCGATCCCGATGGCCACGGCCAGCGCCTGGATCGCTGGCTGGTGGGCCTGGCGCCGGAGTTTTCGCGCAGCCACCTGCAGGGCCTGATCGAGGCCGGTCACGCGCAGGTGGACGGCAGTGCTCAGCGGGTGTCCGCACGCAAGTTGCGCGTGGGCCAGCGGGTGCGGCTTGAGCTGGTGCCAACGGCCGCCAGCCAGGCCTTCCGACCCGAGGCTATCGCGCTGGCCATCGTCTTCGAGGACGAGCACCTGCTGGTGGTCGACAAGCCCGCAGGGCTGGTCGTGCATCCGGCCGCGGGCAACTGGTCAGGCACCCTGCTCAATGGCCTGCTGGCGCACCATGCCCAAGCTGCGACCTTGCCGCGGGCCGGCATCGTGCACCGGCTCGACAAGGACACATCGGGGCTGATGGTGGTGGCCAAGACGCTGCCGGCGATGACGGCTCTCGTGCGCAGCATCGCCGCGCGCGAGGTGCGGCGCCACTACCTGGCGCTGGCGCACGGCGTGCCGCGCTGGCGTCAGCTGTGCATCGAGGCGCCGATCGGCCGCGACCCGGTGTCACGCATCCGGATGGCCGTGGTGGCGGGCGGCAAGCCCGCGCGCACCGATGTCGAGTGGCTTGCGTCCCATGAGGGATTCAGTGCCCTGCGCTGCAAGCTGCATACCGGCCGCACGCACCAGATCCGCGTGCACCTGGCGCACGAAGGCCATCCGCTGGTGGCCGACGCGGTGTACGGTGGCAAGCCCGCCCTCGGGCTGACGCGCCAGGCGCTGCACGCGGCCGAACTGGCCTTCGCTCATCCGATCGATGGCCAGGCGCTGGTGTTCGAGTCGCCGTTGCCGCCAGATCTTGCGGCGGCCTGGCAACAGGTGACTGCGATCTGACGGGACACCCGCGCCTCGGGCTACAATCTTTGCGCAAGCCGGCCTCTTCGGGTCGGGGTTCAAGACCCCCGCGAAGAATGCCAGGCCGCCCGACAGCGCCAGATCGGCGGCGGGCCACCGGGTCTCCCGCGAAGCGGCCACCCGATACGCAAGCGAGAAGCTCTAAAGCCGTGCACTGCCCTGCAGGGGCTGCACCCGATTCGTCCAGCCTGAAGCGATGCAGCCGCCGTTGTGCCAAGGCGGCCCGATGAACAGAGGTTCATGAACACCCTGGAGGCCAAGCGCGTCCTCGAGACCGCCTTGATCTGCGCGCAGCAGCCGATGCCACTGCGTGACATGCGCAGCCTGTTCGACGACCAGGTCGGTCCCGACACCCTGCGCACCCTGCTGGACGAATTGGTGCGCGATTGGGAAGGCCGTGGCGTCGAGCTCGTCGCCCTGGCCACCGGATGGCGCTTCCAGAGCCGGCCCGAGATGCGCCAGTACCTCGATCGGCTGCATCCCGAAAAGCCGCCCCGCTACTCGCGCGCGACGATGGAAACGCTGGCCATCATTGCCTATCGCCAGCCGGTGACGCGCGGCGACATCGAAGACATCCGCGGCGTGATGGTGAGCAGCCAGATCATCAAGCAGCTCGAAGACCGCGGCTGGATCGAAGCCATCGGCTACCGTGAAGCGCCTGGCCGGCCGGCCCTGTTTGCGACCACGCGGCAGTTTCTCGACGATCTCGGGCTGCACAGTCTCGACCAACTGCCCGCCATTGATGGCGCCCCGACGGCCGCAGCCCTCGAAGCCGTTGCCGAGGTCCAACCATCGCTGTTGCCCGAAGGGGCAGACGGCCAATCGCAATTGCCCCTGGACGAGGCGGCCCCTGAGCCGAGTCCCGAACCCGCCGCCGAAAGCGGCCCGCCCGAAGCGTCAACCCCCGACGTGCCGACATGAACCCGCAAGACACCGACAAGCCCGTCTCCGAATCCCCGGTTGATGAAGCACCCGCCACGGCGCCCAAGCCGCGGCGGCGACGCAGCGTGGCGGCCGCGGCCGCCGAAGCGCCAGGCATCGCGGAGCCGGCTGGCCCCGTGGCGACCGACTCAACGCCTGCGGCGGCGATGGCCGAAGAGGCCGCACCAGCCAAGCCCAAGCGCACGCGTCGCAAGGCCGCGCCGGCTGCCGAGCTGGCCGATGCGGCTGCCGGGGCCGAGGCAACGCCGTTGCCGTCAGCGCCGGCGCCCGTGGCCGAGGCTGTGGTGGTGCCGGCGCCTGCGGTCGTTCCCGCTCCGCCGGTCGAGGCCGTTGCGCCGTCTTCTGGCGAACGCGATGATGGTGCCCCGCCTGCGGCCGAGGGCGACGAGGCGGGGCCGGAGGGCGAGGGTGGGCGCCGCCGCAACCGCAATCGCCGCCGCGGCCGTCGCGGCAGTGGCGACAAGGTGCAGGCAGCCGAAGGGAACGAAGGGGACGAGGGCGGTGAAGCCGTCCGCGTCGTGGTGGTCAATCCGGCCGACATCCGCGACGACGAAGACGAAGAAGCCGAAGGCGCCGTCGCCGCTGAGCCGAACGCGGCGACCGCCCCCCTGCCGGCGGTCGATGCCGGCGAGACCTTTGCCGACGTCCTGTCCGGTGCGTATGACGCGGTGCCCGCTGTCGACATCGACACCGTGCCCGAGCGCCGCGTGCTGGCTGCCGAACCCGACGCGCCGAAGCTGCACAAGGTGCTGGCCCAGGCCGGTATCGGCTCGCGCCGCGACATGGAGCAGCTCATCGCCGATGGCCAGGTCACCGTCAATGGCCAGGTCGCTCACACGGGCCAGCGCATTTCGTTCGGTGACCAGATCCGCATCGCGGGCAAGCCGGTCAAGGTCCGCATCGCGCCGCCGCTGCCGCGCGTGCTGGCTTACCACAAGCCGGTGGGCGAGGTCGTCACCCACGATGATCCGCAGCATCGCCCGACCGTTTTTCGGCGCCTGCCGCGCTTGCCGCAGGGCAAGTGGCAGTCCGTTGGTCGGCTGGACATCAATACCGAAGGGCTGCTGCTGTTCACGAATTCCGGCGAACTGGCGAACCAGCTGATGCATCCGCGCTTCGGCGTCGAGCGCGAGTACGCGGTGCGCGTGCTCGGCACGCTGGACGAGGACAGCCGTGAGAGCCTGCTCGAAGGCGTCGCGATCGACGGCCAGCGCGCCGCGTTCAAGTCCATCGCGGACGGTGGCGGCGAAGGGGCCAATCACTGGTACCGCGTGGTGATCAGCGAAGGCCGCAATCGCGAGGTGCGCAAGCTCTTCGACAGCGTGGATCTGGCGGTGAGTCGTCTGATCCGGATCCGCTATGGCTGCGTGGTATTGCCGCGGGGATTGAAGCGCGGCGTCTACGTCGACCTGAACGAGGCCGAGGTGCGCGAACTGCGTCGCCTGGCCGGCGGCCGCGACAACCGCGAGGGGCCGCGCCCGGCGCCGCAGCAAGGCGGCGGACAGGGGCCTCGTCAGCAGCAGGGCCAGGAGGGCGGTGGCAAGAACCGCCGCAACCGGCGCGGCCGGGGGGCCGAGCGCGAAGAGCGCGGTGGCAGCAACCCGCGCAGCCCGGAACGTCGCGAGCCGGGCGAAGGGGGCCCGATCCCGAACCCGTTGATGCAGACCTTCGACAAACGTGCCATCCGAGAGGCACGCCAGCCCAAGCGCGAGTTCTCCGAGGATGGACCGATCCCGAACCCGCTGGAGCAGACCTACGACAAGCGCTTCGTGCAGAAGCAGCGGGGCTTCGGCGGCGGTGGCGGCGGTCGCAATCGCGGTGACCAGGGTGGTGGGGGACAGCCCGATCCGATGAAGACATCGGTGGGCTACATCGGCGCCGATGCCTTCGTGCGAAAGTTCCAGAACAGCGGCGGCGGCGGTGGCGGTGGAGGCCGCGGCGGCCGGCGCCGCGGCGGCCGCTGAGCTCGCCGAGCCGTCCCGGGCTCGACACGAAGCCAAGCTAGAATATTGGGTTTACTCGTTAAGTCTTTGATTCAGGAGAACTTTATGGCCATCGAACGCACGCTCTCGATCATCAAGCCCGACGCCGTGGCAAAGAACGTGATCGGCCAGATCTACGCACGCTTCGAAGGCGCTGGGCTGAAGGTCGTGGCCGCGAAGATGGCCCACCTGTCCCGTGGTGAAGCCGAAGCCTTCTACGCCGTTCACAAGGCACGGCCGTTCTTCAACGACCTGGTCAACTTCATGATCAGCGGCCCGGTGATGATCCAGGTGCTCGAAGGGGAAGGCGCGATCGCCAAGAACCGCGAACTGATGGGTGCCACCGATCCGAAGAAGGCAGAAAAGGGCACGATCCGCGCCGACTTCGCCGATTCGATCGACGCCAACGCCGTCCATGGCTCGGACGCGCCGGAAACCGCCGCTGTCGAAGTGGCGTTCTTCTTCCCCGGCATGAACGTCTACAGCCGCTAACTTCCAAAGAGGGCGGCAGCGGTCGTGAGCCCCGTCAATCTGCTCGATTTCGATCTCGACGGACTGGCCGCCCATTGCCAAACCCTGGGCGAGAAGCGCTTCCGCGCCGTCCAGCTCTTCCGCTGGATCCACCAGAAGGGCGCGGCTGATTTCGGGCAGATGTCCGATCTGGCCAAGTCGCTGCGCGACAAGCTCGCCGGCAGTGCGGTGATCAGGCCGTTGGCACTGCTGAGCGAACAGGCCTCGACCGACGGCACGATCAAGTGGCTGTTCGACGTCGGCAACGGCGACGCGGTCGAGACCGTCTTCATCCCCGAGGACGACCGTGGCACCCTGTGCGTTTCCTCGCAGGCCGGTTGCGCGGTCGGTTGCCGCTTCTGCTCCACCGGCCACCAGGGCTTCAGCCGCAACCTGAGCACGGGCGAGATCGTTGCGCAACTGTGGTTTGCCGAGCACCACCTGCGCCAACGCCTGGGCCTGGCGGCGGGCGAACGCGCCATCAGCAATGTCGTGATGATGGGCATGGGCGAGCCGCTGCAGAACTACGCGGCGCTGGTGCCCGCGCTGCGCACGATGCTGGACGACCATGGTTACGGACTGTCGCGCCGGCGCGTGACGGTATCGACCTCCGGCGTGGTGCCGATGATCGACCGCCTGCGCGAGGATTGCCCGGTGGCGCTGGCCGTGTCACTGCACGCACCCAACGACGCTTTGCGCGACCAGCTGGTGCCCTTGAACCGCAAGTATCCGCTGGCCGAATTGCTGCAGGCCTGCCGCCGCTACCTGGCATCCGCGCCGCGCGACTTCATCACCTTCGAATATTGCATGCTCGACGGCGTCAACGACGGTCCCGAGCAGGCCCGCGAGTTGATCGCGCTGGTGCACGGCCCGCGCGCCGAGCAACGGGTGCCCTGCAAGCTCAATCTGATCCCGTTCAATCCGTTCCCGGCCTCGGGCCTGAGGCGTTCGCCGCGCGAGCGCGTCATGGCCTTCGCCCGCCAGCTGCAGGAGGCCGGCATCGTGACCACGGTGCGCAAGACCCGTGGCGACGACATCGATGCGGCCTGCGGCCAGCTGGCTGGCGAGGTGCAGGACCGCACCCGCGTCCACAAGCGCATGACGCGCCCTGTCATCCGCATCGAGCCATCCACCCAGGATCTGACATGACCCTTGCTCCGGCGCTGCGCTGCCTTCAGTCACTGGCTTGGCCGCTGTTGGTGGCGAGTGCGGTGCTGGTGCTGCCAGGCTGTGCGTCCCAGGGCGCGGCGTCGGGCGAGCTGAAGGAGCGCAGCACCGAGTCCGACCAGACCGATGCCGATCGACGCGCCCGCGTGCGGCTGGAGCTGGCGGGGGCTTATTTCGCGCGGGGCCAGTACGACACCGCGCTCGACGAAGTGAAGCTGTCGCTCGCAGCCAGTCCCAACCAGAGCGCCGCCTACAGCCTGCGCGGCCTGATCTACGCGAGCCTGGGTGACGACGCACTGGCCGAGGACAACTTCCGCCGCGCGCTGCAGATCAACCGCAGCGATGCGGACGCGATGCACAACTACGGCTGGTACCTGTGCCAGCGCCAGCGCTACGCGGATGCTGCTGCGCAGTTCCAGCAGGCGCTGGCCACGCCGCAGTACCGGGACGCCTCGCGCACCTGGCTGGCCCGTGGCATCTGCCAGGCGCGGGCAGGTCAACTGGCCGAGGCTGAAACCTCGATGATGCGCTCGTACGAGCTCGACCCGGCCAATCCCAGCACTGCCGTCAACCTCAGCGATGTGCTCCTGCGCCGCGGTGAGTTCACTCGCGCGCGCTTCTACATCGGGCGCGTCAATGCCGATCCGGCGACGACGAACGCGCAGTCGCTGTGGTTGGCGGCACGCATCGAATACAAGCTCGGGAACCGCGGCGGCGCGCGTGATCTCGGCGAGCAGATGCGCAGCCGATTCCCGGACGCACCGGAAGTCAGGCTGCTCGATGCAGGGCGCTTCGATGACTGAGCCCGCCGTCTCGCCACGTGAGCCCGCGGGCAACGCGGCCGGCGAGCTGCTGCGCGCCGCGCGGCAGAAGCAGGGGCTGCACATCGCGGCGCTGGCCGCGTCGATCAAGGTGGCGCCGGCCAAACTCGAGGCGCTGGAAGCCGGCCGCTATGACGAGCTGCCGGACGCCACCTTCACGCGAGCCCTCGCGCAGAGCGTCTGCCGGGTATTGAAGATCGACGCCCAGCCGGTGTTGTCGCAACTGCCCTCCAGCCGGGCGGCAGCGCTGGAAAAGGTCGACGCCGGCCTCAACACGCCCTTCCGCGAGCGGCCTGGTCGCAGCAGCGATCCGGTCGAATCGGTGCTGCTGCGTCACCCCATGTTGTGGCTGGCGGCCTTGCTGCTGGCCGGTGCGGCGGCCTTCGTCCTGGTGCCGGGGCACTGGGTGCAGCGCTGGTTGCCGGCCGGCACGCCGGCCGACGAGTCCGCGGCACCGACGGCGCCGGCCCCGGCCATGCCACCTGCCGCACGGCCCGCCAGCGTGGTCGAAACCGTCACCCAGGCGGTGGTCGAGGCCGCTTCGGCGGTGGTGTCGGCTTCGGCGGCATCGGCGCCCGCGGCCGCCGCCGTGGCACCGGCAGCCCAGGCCAGCGGACCTGCGCCGCTTGCCTCAGCCGCCACGGCCGCCCCCGCTTCGGCCACGCGCATCCAGGCGGCCCAGGCCACCTGGGTGCAGGCGACCGACGCCCGCGGCCAGGTGCTGGTCAACCGCACCTTGCAGGCCGGCGAGACGGTGGACCTGGAGGGTGCGCGTCCGCTGCGCCTGCGCATCGGCAATGTGAAGGGCACGGTGCTGCTGCACCGGGGCCAGACCGTTGATCTGTCCGCAAGGGCCCAGAACAACGTGGCCAACGTCGAGCTGCCATGATGGCGACCGCATTGCGCAGACCTTGTCTCCGACCATGAGCGATTCCGCCAGCCCCGACCTGCCGCTGATCACCCCGGCGCTGCCGGCCGCGCGCCGTTCGCGCCAGGCCCGCGTGGCCTGGGGCAGCCGCATCGTGACGATTGGCGGCGACGCGCCGGTGCGCGTGCAGTCGATGACCAACACCGATACGGTGGACGTGATCGAGACCGCGATCCAGGTCAAGGAGCTGGCGATCGCGGGTTCGGAGCTGGTGCGCATCACCGTCAACACACCCGAGGCGGCCAAGGCCGTGCCCGCGATCCGCGAGCAGCTCGACCGCATGGGCATCGACGTGCCCTTGATCGGCGACTTTCACTACAACGGCCACACGCTGCTGACCGAGTATCCCGACTGCGCGGCGGCGCTGTCGAAGTACCGCATCAACCCGGGCAACGTCGGCAAGGGCCAGAAGCGCGACCGCCAGTTCGCGCAGATGATCGAAGCGGCGTGCCGGCACGACAAGGTGGTGCGCATTGGCGTCAACTGGGGCAGCCTGGACCAGGAACTGCTGGCCTCGATGATGGACGAAAACGCGCGCCGCGCCGCGCCCTGGGACGCGAAGCAGGTGATGTACCAGGCACTGGTGCAATCGGCGCTGCAGTCGGCCGACTGGGCGCGCGAACTCGGGCTCGACCCCAACCAGATCATCATCAGCTGCAAGGTCAGCGGCGTGCAGGACCTGATCACCGTCTATCAGGCCCTGGCGCGGCGCTGCGACTACGCGCTGCACCTGGGCCTGACCGAAGCCGGCATGGCCACCAAGGGCACGGTGGCCTCGTCGGTGGCGCTGGGCGTGCTGCTGCAGCAGGGCATCGGCGACACCATCCGCGTCTCGCTGACACCGCAACCCGGCGAGGCGCGCACGCAGGAAGTGGTGGTTGCGCTCGAGATCCTGCAGGCGCTGGGCCTGCGCCATTTCAATCCCAGCGTCACCGCCTGTCCGGGCTGTGGCCGGACCACCAGCACCACCTTCCAGGAACTGGCCAAGCAGATCGACGACCACCTGCGCGCGATGATGCCGGTGTGGCGCGCGCGTTATCCCGGTGTCGAGAACCTGAAGGTCGCAGTGATGGGCTGCATCGTCAACGGCCCTGGCGAGAGCAAGCATGCCGACATCGGCATCAGCCTGCCTGGGACCGGCGAGGCGCCGGCAGCGCCGGTGTTCATCGACGGCCAGAAGGCCATGACCTTGCGCGGCGAAGGCATCGCGCAGGAATTCCACCGCATCGTCGAGGGCTACATCGAGCGCCGCTTTGGCGCCGCCACCGCGGCGCATTGACGCTCCTTTCGGCCGCTATCACCCGCTGGCCGCGCCCTGCGGCCCTGCTTCCTTTCGCTCCAGCGCCGCCAGCGGCGGCGCCCTCCAGGTTTCATCTCTCATGAGCAACGTCCTCAAGGCCATCAAGGGCATGAACGACATCCTGCCGGGCAGCGTGCCCCGCAAGGACAAGCTGCCCGACAGCGCGCTGTGGCAATGGTTCGAGACCACCGTGCGGTCGGTGCTCGGCCGCTACGGCTACCAGTACCTGCTGACGCCGATCGTCGAATCCACAGCGCTGTTCGTGCGCGGCCTGGGCGAGGTGACCGACATCGTCGAGAAGGAGATGTACTCCTTCACCGACTCGATGAACGGGGACCAGCTCACGCTGCGTCCCGAGGCCACCGCCGGCATCGTGCGTGCGATGGTCGAGCACAACGCGCTGTACAACGGGCCGCTGCGCCTGTGGACCCTGGGCCCGATGTTCCGCCACGAGCGGCCGCAGAAGGGCCGCTACCGGCAGTTCAACCAGCTCGACGTCGAGGCGCTGGGCTTTGCCGGGCCGGATGTCGACGCCGAGCTGATCCTCATGGTGCGCAGCCTGTGGCGGGAACTGGGCCTGGTCGAAGGGCAGCATGTGCGACTGGAACTCAACAGCCTGGGCCAGCCGGCCGAGCGCCAGGCCCACCGTGCCGCGCTGATCGCCTACTTCGAGGCCCACGCCGACCAGCTCGACGAAGACGCGCGGCGCCGGCTCCACAGCAATCCGCTGCGCATCCTCGACACCAAGAACCCGGCGATGCAGGCGCTGGTGGAAGGCGCGCCGCAGCTGATGGATTTCCTGGGGCCCGAGACGCTGGCGCATTTCGACGGCGTGCGCGCGGTGCTCGACGCGGCCGGCCTGGCCTACCGCGTCAACCCGCGCCTGGTGCGTGGCATGGATTACTACAACCTCACGGTGTTCGAGTGGGTCACCGACCAGCTCGGCTCGCAAGGCACGGTGTGCGGGGGCGGCCGCTACGACGGGCTGTTCGAGCAGCTCGGCGGCAAGCCCGCGCCGGCGGTGGGCTTCGGACTGGGCATCGAGCGCCTGCTGCTGCTGATCCAGGAGCTCGGTCTGCCGGTGCCGGACAGTGCGCCCGCGGCCTACGCGGTGATCGGCGACGCTGCGGCGCTGCCGCAGGCGATGCTGGCCCTGGAATCGCTGCGTGCAGCCGGCGTCGCGGTGCAGATGCACGCAGGCGGCGGCAGCATGAAGTCGCAGTTCAAAAAGGCCGATGCCAGCGGCGCGCGCTACGCGCTGGTGTTCGGCGCTGACGAACTGGCGCAGGGCATGGTGGCGCTGAAGCCCTTGCGCGACGCCGCCGCCACGCAAACCCTGAAGCCGCTGGCCGACGTGGCCGGCTGGGCGCACGAATTGCGCAAGCCATAATCCCTCCCTTCGACCTCCGACTGGCGCCATGGCGAACCAACTCGACCTGCAGGAGCAGGAACAACTCGACGAACTGAAGGCATTCTGGAAGCAGCATGGCAACCTGATCACCTGGGTTCTGACGCTGGCGCTGCTGGCCTTCGCAGGCTGGAATGGCTGGAACATCTGGCAGCGCAGCCAGGCCGAGAAGGCCGCGGCGTTGTTTGACGAGCTCGACAAGGCGGCACAGGCAGGCGACGCCGCCCGCGGCACGCAGGTCTTTGGCGACATGAAGGAGCATTTCGGCCGCACGGCCTATGCCCAGCAGGCCGGCCTGCTGGCCGCCAAGCTGCAACTGGACAAGGGCCAGGCCGACGCGGCCCGGGCCAGCCTTGCCTGGGTGGCCGACAACGCCGCTGAGGACGAGTACCGCAGCATTGCGCGCCTGCGCCTGGCTGCGCTGCTGCTCGATGCCAAGCAGTACGACGATGCCTTGAAGCAGCTGGCGGGTGCCACGGCCCCCGAGTTCGCAGCGCTGGTGGCCGATCGGCGCGGCGACGTCCTGATGGCCCAGGGCAAGAAGGACGAGGCCAAGGCCGCTTACGAAGCGGCTTACAAGGGGCTGGACGAGAAGACCGGCTACCGCAACCTGGTCGAGGCCAAGCTCACCGCCATGGGCGCCGCGCCGGCCGCGTCGGCGGCCTCGGGAGCCAGCCGATGAGCCGCCTGGTCAACTGCCTGGCGCTGGTCGCCACGGTGGCGCTCGCCGCATGCTCCAGCACCGAGAAGCCGAAGCCGACCGCGCTGGAGGTGATAACGCCTCAAATCAGCGGCCACTTGGTCTGGAGTGCCAGGGTCGACGCCATCCAGTTCCCGCTGGCCGTCACCGTGCGCGACGGCAACTTCATTGTCGCCGGCGGCGACGGTTCAGTCGTCTCGCTGGAGGCGGCGACCGGTCGCGAGCAGTGGCGCGGTCAGGCGGGTCGCAAGCTGTCGGCCGGTGTCGGCAGCGACGGGCGCTACGCGGCGGTCGTCACGGTCGACAACGAGCTGGTCGTGCTGGATCGCGGCAATCGCATCTGGAGCACCCCGTTGCAGTCCCGCACGACGACTGCGCCGCTCGTGGCAGGTGAGCGCGTGTTCGTCGTCGGTGTCGACCGCCTCGTGCACGCCTTCGATGCCCTCGATGGGCGGCGTTTGTGGACCTACAAGCGCAGCGGGGAGCCGTTGACCTTGGCGCAGCCGGCCGTGCTGGCCGCATACAAGAACACGCTGCTGGTGGGGCAGGGCGCCTCGCTGGTCGGGGTCGAGCCGCTGAAGGGTGCGCAAAGCTGGGACGTGGCCGTCACCTCGCCGCGCGGCACCAACGAAGTCGAGCGTCTGAACGACCTGGTCGGCCCGGCGCTGCGTGTCGGCGACACCGTCTGCGCCCGTGCGTTCCAGACCGCCGTCGGCTGCATCGCGGCCAACACCCATACGCTGCGCTGGAGCCGCCTGAATGCCGGCCAGCAGGCGCTGGGCGGCGATGCCGAACTGGTGTTCGGCGCCGATGCGTCCGATCGCATCACTGCCTGGCGCGCCAGCAACGGCGATACGGCGTGGACCAACGAGCGATTGCTGTACCGTGGCCTGTCCGCACCGCTGAGCGTGGGCAAGGCGGTGGTGTTCGGAGACATCGAGGGCCAGGTGCACTTCCTGTCGCGCGAAGACGGCAAGACCTTGCTGCGGCTGCCCACCGACGGATCGGCAGTGGTCGCCCAGCCGGTGGCCAGTGCCGGCACGGTGCTGGTGGCTACGCGCAGCGGCGGGCTGTACGCGTTCCGCACCGATTGAGCCTCAGGGTCTGCGCATGAAGCCCGTGATCGCGCTGGTGGGTCGACCCAATGTTGGCAAGTCGACGCTGTTCAATCGGCTCACGAAGAGCCGCGATGCGATCGTTGCCGACTTCGCCGGGCTGACGCGCGATCGCCACTATGGCGACGGCAAGCAGGGCGGGCGCGAGTTCATCGTCATCGACACCGGCGGCTTCGAGCCCGAGAAGCCCACCGGCATCGTCGCGATGATGGCGCGCCAGACCCAGGCTGCGGTGGCCGAGGCCGATGCGGTCATCTTCGTGGTCGATGCCCGCACCGGCGTCGCAGGTCAGGACCACGACATTGCACGGTACCTGCGCGGCGCCAACAAGCGCGTGGTGCTGGCCGTCAACAAGGCCGAGGGCCTGACCGAATCGCCGCTGCTGGCCGAGTTCCACGAGCTGGGCATCGGCGAGCCGCATCCCGTCTCGGCCGCTCATGGTCAGGGCGTGCGCAGTCTGGTGGAAGCCGCGCTGGCCGACTTTCCCGAGGACGAAGAGGACGGGGAATCGGAGCCGGACGCGGACGCTCCGATACGGTTGGCAGTGGCCGGCCGGCCGAACGTCGGCAAGTCCACCTTGATCAATACCTGGCTCGGCGAGGAGCGGCTGGTGGCATTCGACCAGCCGGGCACCACGCGCGATGCGATCAGCGTGCCCTTCGAGCGGGGCGGACGCAAGTTCGAGCTCATCGATACCGCAGGACTGCGCCGCAAGGGCAAGGTGTTCGAGGCGATCGAGAAGTTCTCGGTGGTCAAGACGCTGCAGGCGATCGCCGATGCGAATGTCGTGCTGTTGCTGCTGGATGCGACGCAGGGTGTCAGCGACCAGGATGCCCACATCGCCGGCTACATCCTGGAGGCCGGACGTGCGGTGGTGATCGCGGTCAACAAGTGGGACGCGGTCGACGGCTACCAGCGCGAGATGTTCGAGCGCTCGGTTGAACAGCGCCTGGCGTTCCTGCGTTACGCCCCGGTGCTGCACATCTCTGCGCTGAAGCGGCAGGGCCTGGGGCCCCTGTGGAAGGCGATCGCCGAAGCGCACGCCTCGGCAATCGCCAAGATGCCCACACCCGTGCTGACCCGCCTGCTGCATGAAGCCGTGCAACACCAGGCGCCCAAGCGGGCGGGCATGTTTCGACCCAAGCTGCGCTACGCGCATCAGGGCGGCATGAACCCACCCATCGTGGTCGTGCACGGCAATGCGCTGGAGCACGTCACCGATGCGTACAAGCGCTACCTCGAAGGTCGCTTCCGCGAACACTTCAAGCTGGTGGGCACGCCGCTGCGCATCGAGATGAAATCGTCGCGCAATCCGTTCGACGACGACAAGAACGGCTGACTACGGGCATCCCCTCTTGCACGCCCCCTTTGCTTGGGATCATGTGTTAAGGTGAGCCATCTCGAACTCTCAACACGGAGCATATCGTGTCAAACAAAGGGCAACTCCTACAAGACCCCTTCCTGAACCTGCTGCGCAAGGAGCATGTACCGGTCTCGATCTACCTCGTCAACGGCATCAAGCTGCAGGGGCACATCGAGTCTTTTGACCAGTACGTCGTTCTCCTGCGCAATACCGTGACGCAGATGGTCTACAAGCACGCCATTTCGACGGTCGTGCCGGGCCGTCCCGTCAACTTCCACGCCAACGACCAAGCCGACCCCGCTTGATCGCCTGACTCGGGCGCGAAGCCTCCTCATCCGCCTTGAACCTCGACGCGAGGGACGATGCAGCGCCGCCCGGCGACGGGCCGGCGCGTGCCGTGCTGGTCGGCGTTGATCTCGGCAGCGGCCACTCGTTCGACCCAACGCTCGATGAGCTGGCCCTGCTGGCGGAATCGGCCGGCGACGACACCGTTGCGCGAGTGATCGCACGCCGCAAGGCGCCCGATCCGGCGCTGTTCATCGGTTCCGGGAAGGCCGACGAGATCAAGGAACTGGTGTTGGTCCATCGGGCCGACGGCGTGATCTTCGACCAGGCGCTGTCCCCGGCGCAACAGCGCAACCTGGAGCGCCATATTGGGGTGCCGGTGGCCGACCGCACGGCGTTGATCCTGGAAATCTTCGCCCAGCGTGCCAAGAGCCACGAGGGCAAGCTCCAGGTCGAGTTGGCGCGGCTGCAGTACCTGGCCACACGGCTGGTGCGCCGCTGGTCCCACCTGGAGCGACAGCGCGGCGGCGTGGGCCATCGCGGCGGCCCGGGCGAGGCCCAGATCGAGTTGGACCGCCGCATGATCGGCGAGCGCATCAAGTCGGTGAAGGCGCGGCTGGACAAGGTCAAGCGGCAGCGCGGCACGCAGCGTCGTGCGCGCGAGAAGAGCGGGACCTTCCGTGTCTCGCTGGTCGGCTACACCAATG
>NZ_JBGAGA010000114.1:0-11745 GCF_044226965.1 Aquabacterium sp.
GTTCTGGTTGACGCGGCGGAACTCGTAGGTCGAGAAGCCGTACTTCTTGTAGTCGATGCCGCCGCGGACGCTCAGTTTGTCGGGTATGGCGTCCCAGGTGAGGTCCATGTTGGCCACGTCGATGCGGTTGTCCGAGCCCTGCGGGCGGATGCGGATCTCGCTGGTCGTGGTGTTGGCCACGGTGGACGGCTGCGTGCCGCTGGCCACCTGCGGCACGCCCACCAGCGTGAGCGCACCGCCCGCCTGCGCCGGGTCGAACGGGTAGCTGATCTTCGGCAGCCGGTCGTTGTCGCGGAAGTCGATCGCGTAGCCGTTGACGTTCAACGCATCGAGCGTGGTGGTAGTCTGGATCGGGTTGCGGAACTTCGAATCGGCGCGGCCGAGCTTGGCCTTGAGCTTCAGCGTGTCGCCGATGTCCTGTTCCAGCGAGAGCGCCGGCTCGGTGAAGGTGGTGGTCAGCTTGTCGAAGCGCGACTCGGCGCGGATGTCCACGCCGTTGTACACGCCGTACAGCAGCGCGCCGTTGGGGCCGTAGGCGGTGTCGACCACGCTGGTCTGCGGCTTGCCCCCCTGGCCCGCGGTGCGGCTGAACGAGATGGCTTCGAGGAAGTCTTCCTGCCGCGTCGCGTCCAGCTTCGCGTACATCACGTCCAGCGTCAGCAGCGTGCCTTCGCGGGGCTTCAACTGCACCGAGGTGGTCAGGCCGATGCGTTCCTGCTCGTGCGTCAGGCGGCCGTAGCGCGGCAGCCGCGGGTGGAAGTTGGCCGCGTTGCTGGCCGCGTTGTAGGCCGCGATGGTGTCCGGCGTGCCGGTCAGGCGGCCCACGCCTTGCGCGGCCGGTCCGCAGGTGGTGGCGGTGGAATTGCTGGGGTTGTTGGTCACGCCGGTGGGGGCGCACCAGCCGCCGGAGGAGGCGCCGTTGTCCCAGCGCACGGTGCTGAAGCCTTCCTCGTACAGGTTGCGCTTGGAGTACGCGCCCGACACCAGCACGCCGAAGCTGCGGTTCTCGTTGGTGTTGGACACGAGGAAGGCTGCGCGCGGGTTGGTCTTCTGCGCCAGGTCGTTGTAGCGACCCTGCAGCGAGGCGCTGGCCTTGAAGCCCTTGAAGTCGAAGGGGCGCGAGACTTCCAGGTCGACCGTCGCGCCCAGCGAGCCTTCGTCGACATCGGCCGAGGCGCTCTTGCGCACGGTGATCGAGTTGAACAGCTCGGCGGCGAACACGTTGAAGTCGAAGCCGCGCGAGCGGTTGTTGCCGCCGGACGAATCGGTGCCGCCGGTGGTGGCCAGCGCCTCGATGCCGTTGATGCGCACGCGGGTGAAGTCCAGCCCCAGGCCGCGCACGGTGATGTTGCGGCCTTCGCCGGCATCACGGTCGATCACCACGCCGGGAATGCGCTGCAGCGATTCGGCCAGGTTGGTGTCCGGGAACTTGGCGATGTCCTCGGCCTTGATGACGTCGACGATGCCGAAGTCCTCGCGCTTCTTGTTCAGCGCCGATTCCAGCGACGCGCGGAAACCGGTGACGACCACCGTCTCGGGGTTGTCCTTGGCGGCGGGCTTGGCTTCCTGGGCTGCGGCCGGGGCGGCGGCCTGCGTGGCGGCAAGGGCCAGCACGGCCAGCGTCAGCGGGCTGGGACGAAGGGTAGGGCGCCTGTTCATGGCTTTGTCTCCTGATAACGTACGAAAAGGGCGTCCACCCGGCGGCAGGCATGCGCTTGGCCGGTGCCCCTGCGGCAAGGCAGGGGCACTTCACCAGTCCAGGTGTCGTGCGAAGGTCACGCGGCGCTCGCAGGGCGCCGTTTCAGGGAACCGGGCGCGGCGGGCTGCAGTGCCCGCGGCGCCACGTGTGCCAGAGGCCTCGCGCCCCTGCTACAGATAGTCCTCGCGGCGAGGGGAAAACTGGTCCAGCAGCGTGCTGCCGGCTTCGAGCGCCACCACGCCATGCGTCTGCAGGCGGGGGGCGATGAACGCGTCGCCGGCGCGCAGCACGCGCGTGGTGCCGTTCACCGTGGCCTCGAACGCGCCGGACACCACGTAGGCGATCTGGTCATGCGCATCGTGCGCATGCGGCGTGCCGACGGCGCCCTTGTCGAACTGCACCAGCACCGACATCAGCTCGGGCGTGTGGCCGACGATCTTGCGGCGGATGCCCTCGCCCAGCTCGGTCCAGGGCTGGTCGTCCTGCAGGAAGAACGTGCTCATCTCTCTCCTCGTGCGGCACCTGCCGTGTGGGGCTTTCCCGGGGCCCGAAGGCCTTGCGAAACAGCGAATTGCAGGTACTATAGCCCCACGAATTCAATTTTGAAACAGCGGTTCAACAAACAAGAACGCTGTTTCCGGGAAAGTCCCAAGGAGTCCTGATGCAGATCCGCCAACCCGTGCACAGCGAGCATGCCCGCACGCTCGACACCGCCGGCCTGCGCCGCCATTTCCTGGTCGAAGACCTGTTCCAGCCCGAGCAGGTGACGCTGACCTACAGCCAGATCGACCGCATCATCGTCGGCGGCATCCACCCGGTGAGCCAGCCGGTGCGCTTCGCACCCGAGCTCGGCAAGCACACCGGCACCGACTACTTCCTGCAGCGGCGCGAGCTGGGCCTGATCAACATCGGCGGCGCCGCGCTGGTGGAGGCCGATGGCAAGCGCTACGAGATCGGCCCGCGCGAGGCGCTGTACATCGGCCAGGGCGCGAAGGACCTCGCCTTCAGCAGCGTGGACGCCGCCCAGCCGGCCAAGCTGTACTTCAACAGCGCGCCGGCCCACACCCACTACCCGAACAAGAAGATCACGCTGTCCGAGGCCTCGCCCGAGACGCTGGGCGACGCCAAGTCGAGCAACCGCCGCACCATCCACAAGTTCATCGTGCCCGACGTGCTGCCCACCTGCCAGCTGCTGATGGGCATGACCCAGCTCGAACCCGGCAGCCTGTGGAACACCATGCCCTGCCACACGCACGACCGGCGCATGGAGGTCTACTTCTACTTCGACATGCCGGACAACGGCGTGGTGTTCCACATGCTGGGCGAGCCGACCGAGACGCGCCACATCGTCGTGCGCAACGAGCAGGCGGTGATCAGCCCGAGCTGGAGCATCCACTCGGGCGTCGGCACGCAGGCCTACACCTTCATCTGGGGCATGGTGGGCGAGAACCAGGTCTTCAAGGACATGGACCACGTGCCCATGACCACGCTGCGCTAATTCACGAAAGACGCGTGAGCATGGTGCTCGAGCAATTCAGCCTGCAGGGCAAGGTGGCCATCGTCACCGGCTGCAACACCGGCCTCGGCCAGGGCATGGCGCGCGCATTGGCGCAGGCGGGGGCCGACATCGTCGGCGTCAACCAGTCGGCCGCGCGCGAGACCATGGACCAGGTGCAGGCACTGGGCCGCAGCTTCCTGGACCTGCGCGCCAACCTCGGCGACAGCGGCTGCATCGACGGCCTGATGCGCCAGGCCGTGCCCTGGCGCGGCCGCGTCGACATCCTGGTCAACAACGCCGGCATCATCCGCCGCGAAGATGCCATCAAGTTCAGCGAGAAGGACTGGGACGATGTGATGAACATCAACCTGAAGTCGGTGTTCTTCTTCTCGCAGGCGGTGGCGCGCCAGTTCATCGCGCAGAAGAGCGGCGGCAAGATCGTCAACGTGGCCTCGATGCTGTCGTTCCAGGGCGGCGTGCGGGTGCCTTCCTACACCGCCTCGAAGAGCGGCGTGATGGGCATCACCCGGCTGATGGCCAATGAATGGGCCGGCTACCGGATCAACGTGAACGCCATTGCGCCGGGCTACATGGCGACCAACAACACCGCAGCGTTGCGGGCCGATGAGTCGCGCAACGCGTCGATCCTGGAACGCATCCCGGCGGGGCGCTGGGGCGTGCCGGACGACCTGGCAGGGCCGGTGGTCTTTCTCTCGTCCGCCGCGTCGGACTACGTCAACGGCTACACCGTCGCCGTCGACGGCGGCTGGTTGGCGCGCTAGCGAACAAGGTGGACCCGGCTCCACAGAGGGCGGGCCAACGGAGACACGATGTACGAGAACAAGCGGATCGGCTTCCTGTTCGTGCTGCCCTTCGTGCTGGGCGTGCTCGGCTTCAAGCTGTTCCCGTTCGTGATGAGCCTGGCGCTCAGCCTCACCGAGTACGACGTGTTCTCGCCGCCAAAGGTCGTCGGCCTGGCCAACTACGTCGAGATCGCCGCGAAGGACCAGGTCTTTCGCCAGTCGCTGGGCGTCACGCTGCTGTTCGTCGGCCTGGCGGTGCCGCTGCGCGTGGGCTTCGCGCTGTTCATCGCGCACGTGCTGAACTTCAAGCTGCGCGGCATCAACTTCTTCCGCTNAGCTTCCTCGACCTGCGCGCCAACCTCGGCGACAGCGGCTGCATCGACGGCCTGATGCGCCAGGCCGTGCCCTGGCGCGGCCGCGTCGACATCCTGGTCAACAACGCCGGCATCATCCGCCGCGAAGATGCCATCAAGTTCGGCGAGAAGGACTGGGACGATGTGATGAACATCAACCTGAAGTCGGTGTTCTTCTTCTCGCAGGCGGTGGCACGCCAGTTCATCGCGCAGAAGAGCGGCGGCAAGATCGTCAACGTGGCCTCGATGCTGTCGTTCCAGGGCGGCGTGCGGGTGCCTTCGTACACCGCATCCAAGAGCGGCGTGGTGGGCATCACCCGGCTGATGGCCAACGAGTGGGCTGGCTACCGCATCAACGTCAACGCCATCGCGCCGGGCTACATGGCGACCAACAACACCGCCGCCTTGCGGGCCGATGAGAGCAGGAACGCATCGATCCTCGAACGCATTCCGGCGGGGCGCTGGGGTGTGCCGGACGACCTGGCAGGGCCTGTGGTGTTTTTGGCCTCTTCTGCATCCGACTACGTCAATGGCTATACCGTCGCCGTGGATGGCGGATGGTTGGCGCGGTGAAACTTGTGCTGGGTCAGTCTGCCATGCGTGGCGCGCCCGGTCGGCTTGGGCTGCTGGCGCAGCGGGCCGACTCCGGCGGTCAGCCCTGCGGGCTGACTGCGCTGCGGTTCTCGGCCTGGGGGCGCGCGGTCTATTTAGCTGCGTCCGCTGCGCGGACTGCGCACAGATCCCGCGAGTCAGTCTACGAAGCGCGCTGCGCGCGCCGCCCCCAGTCCTGCGATCCTCGCCGCCTCCCACGGTCCCGCTGCGCGCCGGCCCAGCCGACCTTGCCGAACGGCGCGCATGCGATTCGTGCCCGTGCACCGCTGGTCCGCAAAGTCGCAGGCCGGCAGGCTGCGGCGCGCGTGGTAGGCGCCGACCTGGCGCGGTTCGGGGGGCGGCGTGCCCACAGGGCACGCATCCACAACTGACTCGCGGGATCCGTGTTCCGCGCAGCGGAGGTGGAACCGCGCGCCCCCGGGCCGTGACAGGACGGGAAGTCGGCCCGCAGGGCCGACCGCCGGAGGCGCGCGCTGCGGCCTGCCGGCCCGCGACTTTGTCGCGCCACTGATCGCAGGTATCAAGAGCACCAGGCCGAGCCAGAGGGTAAGCACCGGAGACACGATGTACGAGAACAAGCGGATCGGCTTCCTGTTCGTGCTGCCCTTCGTGCTGGGCGTGCTCGGCTTCAAGCTGTTCCCCTTCGTGATGAGCCTCGCGCTCAGCCTCACCGAGTACGACGTGTTTTCGCCGCCGCAATTCGTCGGGCTGGCCAACTACGTCGAGATCGTCGCGAAGGACCAGGTCTTTCGCCAGTCGCTGGGCGTCACGCTGCTGTTCGTCGGCCTGGCGGTGCCGCTGCGCGTGGGCTTCGCGCTGTTCATCGCGCACGTGCTGAACTTCAAGCTGCGCGGCATCAACTTCTTCCGCTCGGCGTTCTACCTGCCGTCGATCCTGGGTGGCTCTATCGCGGTGGCAGTGCTGTGGCGATTCATCTTCTCGCAGCGCGGGCTGGTGAACCTGGTGCTGGCCAAGATCGGCATCGAGCCCATCCTGTGGCTGGCCGACGAGCGCTGGTCGATCTGGACCGTGGTCACGCTGTTCACCTGGCAGTTCGGCTCGTCGATGGTGATCTTCCTGGCCGCGCTGCAGAACGTGCCGCAGTCGCTGTACGAGGCGGCCGAGATCGATGGCGCCAACAAGTGGCAGCAGTTCACCCGCATCACGGTGCCGCTGATCACGCCGGTGATCTTCTTCAACCTGGTCATGCAGCTGGTGCAGGGCTTCCAGGAGTTCAACGGGCCCTACATGGTGACCGAGGGCGGGCCGCTGCATTCGACCTACGTGCTCAGCCTCTACATCTACGAGGAGTGCTTCAAGTACTTCAACCTCGGCTATGGCGCGGCGCTGTCGTGGGTGCTGTTCGCGCTGGTGGCGGGCTTGAGCGCGGTCTCGTTCTGGACCTCGAAGTACTGGGTCTTCTACGCCGGCGAGAAGGAGAGCCGCCGATGAGCGCCACGGCGACCGACCTGTCACCGCCACTGACGCTGCGCGAACGCCTGGGCCTCGCGCTGCGCTATGGGGCGCTGGGCCTCGTCGGGCTGGTGATGCTGTACCCCATCCTGTGGCTGGTGGGTGCCTCGTTCAAGAGCAATGCCGAGATCTTCGGCCAGATCGGGCTGCTGCCCTCGCACCTGGACTTCTCGGCCTATGCCAAGGGCTGGAAGACCAGCAGCGAATACACCTTCGCCACCTACTTCCTGAACTCGTTCCTGATCGTCGTGCCGCGCATCGTGGTCACGGTGATCTCCTGCGTGCTGGTGGCCTACGCCTTTGCGCGCTTCGAGTTCTGGGGCAAGAAGATCCTGTTCTCGGTGATGGTGACGACGCTGATGCTGCCGCACATCATCCTGCGCATTCCGCAGTACCTGATGTTCAAGCAGTTCGGCTGGCTCGACGGCTACCTGCCGCTGATCGTGCCCTCGGCCTTTGCCACCGACACCTTCTTCGTCTTCATGCTGGTGCAGTTCCTGCGCGGCATCCCGCGCGACATGGAAGAGGCCGCCACCATCGACGGCTGCAACCCGCTGCAGCTGCTGCTGTACGTCATCGTGCCGCTGCTCAAACCCGCCATCGTCTCGGTCATCGTGTTCCAGTTCATCTGGACCATGAACGACTTCATGGGGCCGCTGATCTACCTGAGCTCGGTGGAGAAGTACCCGGTCTCGCTGGCGCTGAAGATGACCATCGGCGCCACCGAGGAAGTGGAATGGGCCAGCGCGATCGCGATCTCGGTCGTCGCGCTGCTGCCCTCGGTGGCGGTGTTCTTCGCCGCGCAGAAGCATTTCATCGACAGCGCCGCGTCCAGCGGAATAAAGGGTTGACGCCGTGGCTGGCTTGCGTCTGAAGAAGATCGAGAAGGTCTACCCCAACGGCTTCAAGGCCGTGCACGGTGTTGACCTGGAGGTGCGCGACGGCGAGTTCATGGTCTTCGTCGGCCCCTCCGGCTGCGCCAAGAGCACGTTGCTGCGCATGGTGGCGGGGCTGGAATCGATCAGCGGCGGCGAGATGCTGATCGGCAACCAGCTCGTCAATACGCTACCGGCCAAACAGCGCGGCATCGCGATGGTGTTCCAGAACTATGCGCTGTACCCGCACATGAAGGTGTACGACAACCTCGCGTTCGGCCTGAAGCTGGCCGGCACGCCGAAGGCCGAGATCGACGCCCGCGTGAAGGAAGCTGCGCGCCTGCTGGAAATGGAGCACCTGCTCGACCGCTACCCCAAGCAGCTCTCGGGCGGCCAGGCGCAGCGCGTGGCGGTGGGCCGCGCCATCGTCAAGCGGCCCGAGGTGTTCCTGTTCGACGAGCCGCTGTCGAACCTGGACGCCAAGCTGCGCGCCGCGATGCGCGTGCGCCTGACCGAGCTGCACCAGGCGCTGCGCGCCCAGGGCCGACCCGCCACGGTGATCTACGTCACCCACGACCAGGTCGAGGCGATGACGATGGGCGAGCGCATCTGCGTGCTGAAGGACGGCACGATCCAGCAGGTGGACACGCCGACCGCGCTGTACGAGCGGCCGGCCAATGCCTTCGTGGCCGGCTTCATCGGCTCGCCGGAGATGAACCTGCACGACGTGCAGCTGCAGCTGGCCGACGATGGCGCTGCCTTCGCCTGGGCCGGGCTGCGACTGCCGCTGCCGGCGGCCAAGGCGCAGCGGCTGCGCGCGCGCGGCGACAGTCCGGTCAAGCTCGGCCTGCGCCCCGAGCACCTCGCCGCGCAGCCCGGGGCGCCCGGCGCGCTGCCCGTACCCGGCACGCTGCGCTTCCTGGAGCACATGGGCAACGAGGTCTTCGTGCATGCCGAGCTCGGTGGCCTGCCCTTCATTGGTCGTGTGGCGCCCGAGGCGCTGGGCGAGCTGGCCGGCAAGCAGCGCGGCGACGCGCATGTGTTCCACCTGCAGATGAGCGCCTGCCATGCCTTCGACGCGGCCAGCGGCGTGAACCTGCTGCTGTGACGGCCCCGACGATGCAACGCCGCCGTGCGCTCGCGACCCTGGCTGCCGGCCTGGCCGCGCCGGCCGTGCATGCTGCAGAGCCGATCACGCTGCGCTTCACCTGGTGGGGCGGCGGCGAGCGCCACCAGCGCACGCTGAAGGCCATTGCCGCGTTCGAGGCGCGGCACCCCGGCGTGAAGATCAAGCCCGAGTACATGGGCACCACCGGCTACCTCGAGAAGCTGACGATGCAGATGGTGGGCGGCACCGAGCCCGACATCATGCAGATCAACTGGGCCTGGCTAGCCATGTTCAGCCGGCATGGCGATGGCTTCCTGGACCTGAACCAGCAACGCGCGCAGCTGTCGCTGGACCAATTCGCGGACGAGGAAATCCGCATGGGCCTGGTGCAGGGCAAGTTGAACGGCCTGCCACCGTCGTACTCGGCGCGCGTGTTCGTCTGGAACGAGGCCAGCTTCGCGCGCGCCGGCCTCGCGCTGCCGCGCAGCTGGGACGAGCTGTTCGCCGCCGGCCCGGTGTTCCGCGCCAGGCTCGGCGAGCAGGCCTACCCGATCGACGGCGAGCCCTACGACATGCTGCTGCTGGCGCAGGCCTACGTGTTCCAGAAATACGGCACGCCGTATGTGCATGCCTCGGGCGCGCGGGTGGCGATGAGCCCCGAGGCCTTGCGTGAATGGGTGGACGTGTACCAGCGCCTGGTCGATACCCACGTCGCCACGCCGCTGCGCTACCGCGCCAGCCTGGGTGGCGCCGAGAAGCCGCTGGAGCAGCAGCCCGACTGGGTGGTGGGCAACTGGGCCGGCAACTACACCTGGGACACCGCACTGCGCCTGCGCCAGAGCACGCTGGACGCGAAACAGCGCCTGGCCATCGGCGAGTTCCTGACGCTGCCCGGCGCGAAGAACAGCGGCATGTTCGGCCGCCCGGCGATGCTTTATGCGGTCAGCAAGCGCAGCGCGCATCCCGAGATGGCCGCTCGCTTCATCAACTACCTGCTCACCGATGCCGAGGCAGCGCGCACGCTGGCGCTGTCGCGCGGCGTGCCCTCGGCGGCCAGCGCCTTCCGCGCGCTGGACGAAGCCAAGATGCTGCCGCCGCTGGAGCTGGCGGCCTACCGGCAGATCAAGGCGCAGCGCGATGCCGGCCGCATCGAGCTGCCGTCCCCGAAGTTCGAGGACGCCCGCTTCCGCAAGTTCATGCGCGAGATCTTCGAACGCATTTCCTACGGCAAGCTCGACGCCCGGCAGGCGGCCCAGCGCCTGCTGGACGACGGCAATGCCCTTCTTTCCAGGATCAAGTGATGGCCACCGGCAAGCACACCGTCCGCACGCTCACTTTCGATGTCAGCGCCGATCCCGACACCGGCGCGCGGGTCACGCGGCTGACGCCGATCGACGTCACCTGCCACCGCAACTACTTCTACCAGAAGTGCTTCAGCAACGACGGCACGAAGCTGCTGTTCGCCGGCGAATTCGGGCCCGGCGACGACTGGCATTACCACTGGCTGGACCTGCGCAGCGGCGCATGCCTGCAGCTCACCGACCAGCCGCAGGAGAACACCTTCGGCGGCTTCCTGAGCCCGGACGACCGCCTCCTGTACTTCGTGCGCGCCAAGCGCCAGCTGGTGCGGCTGGACATGGCCACGCTGCAGGAAGAGGTGGCCTATGTCGTGCCCGAGGGCTGGGTCGGCTACGGCACCTGGGTGGCGAATTCGGCCTGCACGCAGATGGTCGGCATCGAGATCCTGGCCAGCGACTGGTTCCCGCTGTCGGACTGGCAGAAGTTCCGCGACATGTTCTTCGCGAAGCCGCGCTGCCGGCTGATCCGCATCGACCTGGCCACCGGCGCGCGCGAGACCATCCACCTTCTGCCACGAGGGCCCGCACGACCTGGTGGATGCGCGCATGTGGTTCATCGACGAGGACGGCTCGAACCTGCGCTGCGGCAAGCGCCATGCGCCCGGCGAGAGCTGCACCCACGAGTTCTGGGTGCCCGACGGCTCGGCGATGGTCTATGTCTCGTACCTGAAGGGCCAGCCCGAGCGCTGGATCCGCTCGCTCGACCCCGTCACGCTGCAGGACCGGCCGCTCGTGAAGATGCCGCCGTGCTCGCACCTGATGAGCAACCGCGACGGCACGCTGATCGTCGGCGACGGCTGCGCCAGCCCGGCCGACGTCGACGACCAGGCCGGCTACACGATCGAGCCCGACCCCTACCTGCACCTGTTCGACCTGAAGGCGGGCACCGAGCGCAAGTTGGCGCGGCACGACAGCAGCTGGGGCGTCTACAAGGGCGACCGGCAGGTGACCCATCCGCACCCCTCGTTCACGCCGGACGAGCGGCAGGTGCTGTTCAGCTGCGACAAGGCCGGCGAGCCGGGCCTGTTCCTGGTGGAGGTATGACCCCCCCCGCAGCGCCTTCGGCGCCTCCCCCCAGGGGGCGTCGCCAGCGGCCCGGCGAAGCCGGCTCCGCGGCGCCTGCTCGCATCGGTCCGAGCCTTGCGACGTGTCTGGCGCGGCGCGCAGCCGGGAGCTGGCTGCTGACCATCGCTGCAGGGTTCGCTGGCTGCATGTCGATGACGCCTGAAGTGAGCGTCAATCCCGACCGGCCGCAGCTGAGCGATGCCCAGGCCCAGGCCTTCGGCCGCGTGCAGGTGCTGGCCGGCTGGGACCCGCTGGCCGACGCGGACTTCGTCGCCGGCCGGGCGCCGGCCTTCCACTACCGCGTCGATCCGGCGCAGGCCGATGGCCAGCGGGTGTTCGCCACCGTGCAGGCCGCGGTGAACCGCGCGCATGCCGATGCGCTGGCGGGCCGGGCGCCGGCGCCGCGGCTGGTCATCGGCATCGCCCCCGGCCACTACCCGGAGCTGGTCTACCTGCCCGCTGGCGCGGTGCCGATCACGCTGTGGGGCGAGGGGGCCGATGCCGCGGCCGTGCGCATCGAGGCCACGCTCGATGCCGGCGTGCCCGCGGCGGACTACGCGGCCCAGCATGCGGCGGTGTTCGCGTCGCCCTCCCTGCATCCCGACATCGCCGCGATGGCCCGCAGCTGCGCGCGCGGCCCGACCCTCGGCACCGCCTGCACGGCGGTGCTGTGGACTCGGCGTGCCGGCACGCAGCTGCGCAAGCTGACCATTGCCAACGGCTACGACCAACGCCGCGGCGGCGCGCGGCGACAGTCCACCGGCCAGCACCAGGCGCTGGCGCTGAAGGCCGAGAACGCCGACCGGCTGCAGCTGGAGCAGGTGCAGCTGCTGGGCCACCAGGACACGCTGTACCTGGCCGGTGGCGCGGCCGGCGAACCCGCGCCGCGCGCCTTCGTCCA